>DZAX01000006.1 GCA_022729705.1 Helicobacter cetorum
TGGATGCAAAGATGTTGTCTCGCTGTATATCTATAGCAAGAGAGGGCGAGGTTAGAATACCTTGCGTAAACTGAAATGTCAACCCCTTTCCCAACAAACGGATTTCATTTAAGCGCATAGCTTAACCTCTGTTTCGTTTTTACTCAAGTTCCCTTTTTCAAAGTATCGCTTTTCATGCTCCGCCGGACTCATATTGCCAAGCGCCGAGTGTAGCCTTTGTCTATTATAAAACACCTCTATATATTCAAATATCTGTTTTCTTACCTCATCAGGTGCTCTCTAGGATGGATTGGTTCTATACTCAGTTTTTAGCGTAGCAAAAAAGCTCTCCGAAACAGCGTTATCCCAGCAGTTACCTTTTCGACTCATACTTTGTATCACTCCATATCTTGCAAGCAGTTCCCTATGCTCTTTTGAAGAGTACTGAGAGCCTCTATCTGTATGCCATAATAACCCTGGTCTTGGAGCTCTTGATTTAATAGCCGCTATTAGCGCATCGTTTACTAAGAGTGTTTTCATATTTGATTTTAAAGACCAGCCTACTACTTTTCTTGAGAATAGATCTATAACGACGGCTAAATATAAAAAGCCTATTGTTGTTGGTATATAAGTTATATCCCCAACAAACTTTTGGTTTGGCTTTATAGCTTTAAACTCTCTATTTAATAAGTTCTCAGCAGCTGTTCGTGTATGATTTGCATCAGGAGCTTGCAATCGAAACTTTCTTTTAGTCTTTACCTTGAGCCCACTCTTTTTCATTAGCTTTGTTATGCGTTTTCTAGATACAACAAGACCGCCCTGTAAAAGCTTCGCCTTTAGTCTTCTTGCTCCTGAGTGTGAACGAGCGTTTATAAACTCTTTTTTAATAACATCGCAAAGAGCCGTATCTTCTTGTTGTTTTTTAGACTCAGAGATAACGCCGTTTTTCTTATAGTAGTAATAGTTGTTTGCTTTAACGCCTAGTATTTTACACATGGTGCTAACGCTAAATAAATTACGATGCTCTAATATAAAGGCGTATTTCACTGAGCTTCTCTTGCAAAATACGCCGTAGCCTTTTTTAGAATCTCACACTCTTGCCTTAATCTGACGTTATCTTTTTTTAGATTTATGAGTTCTTGCTGTTGGGGTGTTCTATTCAGAGATGCCGGAGATTGAATATTGAGAGCTTTTCTGTGTTCTGTTATCCAGTTGTACAGCGTATTTGTTTTTAAGCCTAAATCTTTTGCTGTTTGGACTATGGATATAGAACCGTTTAGAGCTAAATCTACGGCTTCTTTTTTGAACTCTTTTGAGTATTGCGGTTTATTGTTTACTAGGCTCATGATGGAAACTCCCGTGTATTTCTTGGATTATAGACTATCTGTGTTTTTGGATAGGGTGTAATCCGTTTGTTGGGGATATGGTAGCCATTTCACTGATGAGTGGGTGGAGTTTTTTTGGGAGAGGGATGGCGGGGATAGTTGATTTATACGCCACAAGATAAACCAAAAAATCAGTATAATCAAATAATTTGTAGATAGGGTAAGAGATGAAAAGCCATTTTTTAAAAAATGTTGAATTTGCTAATTTTAAATGTTTTGAAAAGATAGAAGTTAAAGGGCTGAAAAATGTAAACTTAGTAGGCGGTAAAAACAATATTGGTAAAACTTCTTTCTTGGAAGGTTTAGAAATATTAGTTAATCCAAAATCGGCACTTGGCTTGAGAATTAAGTGTGTAGATATTTTAAGACGAAGACAGACTAAGAAAAGTATGAATCTATTTCAACCAATAATTTATCAAGCATTAAAATTTGATTTTTTTGCCTCTTCGGATAAAATAATAAAATTTACAAGTAATGTGGCGAGTGCAAATATAAAATATATTCCTATCAATGAAAAAATTGAAGCTTCAAATATTCATGCTGTAAATCCTCAACAAATTCAAGATGTTTATACATCAAAAATCGCATCTATTCCATTTATGGAATTTACTCTTGGAGATGAAAAATTTGCTTCTCCGATGCAAGATGTAGAAAATAATTTTTTTAATGCAGATGAGGCAAATGTTAAAAACAATGTAGTATTTATTTCATCGTGCACAACTGATGAATCGGCTTTAGCTACTTATTATGGTTATTTATTGAGTTTAGATAAAGAAGATGATTTGAATGCTCATCTGAATAACTTTGACACAGATATTCTTTCCCTAAAGGCTATTCCGGTAAATATCCAAGGGAATTATACTAGTGAATTGAAATTGAAATTGAAAAGTAGAAATACTTTAGTTAAGCTCTCATCTTTGGGCGAAGGCATTAATCGGTACATAGCAATTTTATGTGCCATATGGGCTAGTAAGGATGGTTATTTATTTATTGATGAGATAGAAAATGGAATACATTATACAAACTATAAAAAGCTTTGGCGGATTATTTTTGAAGCTTCAAAAATGGCAAATTGTCAAGTGTTTGCGACAAGCCATTCGAAAGAGTGCATAGAAGCATTTAATGAAGTAAATACAGATAATAAAGGTATTTATATTGAGTTTTATAAAAATCAAAAAACGGGATTAATTACAGTAAATGAAAGAGATAATGAGCAGTTAAATTATGCGCTCACGCATGGTGGGAGCGTAAGGGGTGAGTAGTCTTGCTATAGTGGAAAGTCATAACGATAAATTTTTTATCGAAAAGGTGTCCGAAACTTTAGGACTAGGCAATATATCTATAGATGAGCCAACATGCAATCCTTATGACTTTGAATGCCTTGATGGTCTGACAAAATTAGGTCGTAAACTTAATGAAGTAAAAACTAGGGTTGATAGGTATGAAAAAATTGGAATTATTTTAGATGCCGATGATGAGGGAGTTAAGAAACGGATTGAATTTATAAATAGGCATTTGGCGGACATTTGTTCCGATGTGAAATTGACGCAAATAAATGAATTTGTAAAATCGGCAGAACTTGATGTTGAAATTGGTTGCTACATTATGAATGTTGATGGGAGCGGCGAGCTTGATACGGTTTTGAAGGCTATCAAAAATAAAGAGTCCATACATGCAGATTGTTTAGAATCCTGGAAGGAGTGTCTAGAACAAAAAGGGAAAGAAATTACAAAAAAAGATTTTGATAAATTCTGGGTTAGTAATTATTTAAGATTCGATACTTGTAGCAAGGAAGAGAAAAAGCAAGCAGACAAAAAATGCAAAGGCGAAGTAGCTATAAAAAAAGACATTTGGAATTTTGATAGTCCAGTTTTAGGAGACTTGAAATCTTTTTTATTGCAGTTGGCATCAATACACGGGAGTTATTATGACAAATTCTAACACCGAAAAAATAACCTTTAATATGCCTGTAGAGCTAAAAAATCAGGCAATGCAACAAAAAGAGCTAAAGAAATGGAAGAGGGCGGCTGAAAGCACCGCAAAGGATAAAAAATACACTGCCGATATGAAAGGGTTTGGGTAACCACTCACCTACCCACCAAAAACGGAACTAAAATTGCTCTTTGTTGAGCATGAAACGTGAAGAAGCTGATAAAAGAGTGCCTGACACTCATTTCATGCTTTTACTGCTTCTTTACTTGATATTCTTGATATTTCACCAAGAGCACAAAAGCCAATCCCAATATGAAAATTGCTGTAGCACCTATTTCTAAGCTACTCATCTTTAGCTCCCTTATTAATAAGATATGTTCCCATTAGCACTATCAATATTGCTACTGCAACAGTGTAAAGCGACAAGCCCTCGCCTTTTACCAGCGGAGTAATCAATGCTATGGCTACAATAATTTTTACGAAATCATAGAGAAGCTTTCCGACTTCCTTCAGTGTCTCTTTTTTCATAATTCAATTATAGCAAAAAAATAAAATAAAAAGTTGAGATTTTTAAGAGAGAATCTGCATTATGTGAAAAAAAAGAGGGGAAGACGTTCCCCCCCCCTTGAGTGGGAACGAAGCAAGAAAAAAATAAGAAAATGCATCAATATCAGGGTCTGACCCCCATATTTAGTCTTTGGTGTTGCGCATAAAAGAGTGCCTTAAAAGAGTGCCTGACACCTTTTTTTATTTTAATCCTTAATCGTATAAACAAAATCATCACCACTTAATCCAAACTTTTCACATATTAATTTTAGATAAGTCATTTTTGCATTAGCACCTAAATTTGTTTCTATAAAATAATTTTCTTTTATCTCATATGCTATTCTACAATCACTTTTAATACTTGAAATAATTCTTTGTTTTTTCCCACTAAAATCATCATCGCTCAATAACGACTTTGCAATATCCCAGTTAGAATCAACTAAAATCTTTACAACATTTACGAATAAATCATTCCAAGATTTAGCACTATATTTTTCGTTCAATAGCTCAAAAGAAGATGGTTTTGTACCCGCAATATCAATATCATCGCCAAGAGTATAAAAGTCTTTATCTGTGTTTTGCAAATCAAGTTTTAAGTCTAGCTCTTTTGGGTATTTCCATAATATTTTTGCATCCTCAAAGATAACACCTGCTCTTTTGTTTATCTCTGTATCATCCCAACTTATAGCATTAATAAAATATTGATTGAGTTTTAGTCTGCTTTGTTCATTTAAAATTTGTTTTTTCTCTTCAAAAGATCTGTTTCCGAGTTGAGTATTATCGCCTGAAAGTGACAAGTTGCCGATATTATGCAAATATCTGTCATGAATTATTTGATATTTATCTCCAAGTTTTGCTTTCCAAGAGTTTGTCAAGGTTTGTGGCATAAAATGTTCTATTGAAAGGGTAGCAATGTCCACCTTTTCATTGTTATCTTTATTTTCAAGCCTGAGTAAAATAAATTTTATATTTTTTAGATTATAAGCATCCCTTGAAGTAAAATCAGCCCTAAACTCTTCATTATCTGGAAAAATTGCAGAACCTCTTTTGGAAAATAAAAGTGTTGCAAAATATTTACTAAAATATTCATAACTAAAATTCTGAATCTCTAAAATATCACTAAACAAAGATGCAAAAACTTTATTTAGGGCATTGGTTGGCTTATTGCAAACCATTCTTCTGATTATGTAACTTTCAATAATTTCCAAAGTTGCAAACAACTCTTTTTCATTAATCAGTTGTTTATTGAAATTTTCTACAACAGACAATAAAAAAGGATAAACGACCCCAATTTTAAGTTGTTTTAGATTTTTTAAATTTTGAGCATATATCTCATTATGTGGGAATAGAAAAGTTTTATAAATTTTTGAATATTCTAAAAGTTCACCCAGTAGCTCTTTTGTTTGGATCTTTTGAGAAGAAACGAATAGTTTAAAAGCTTCATAAGTATCATCTTTGTTTGGTATTTTATTTTGTTTCATCGTCAAATAATCTCTTACAAAATTTGATATATTTTCACTTGTCAAATTCTCTTCTATTTTAAACCAATATTTTTCAAACAGTTCAATTTGTTCATCAGCTTCTTTATCCATAAGTAAAAAATTTCTTATCAAATCCGATTGAGACAAACTAACCCCCGTTGAATTGATACTTTCAAAAATAAGCTGTGGATTATCATCTCTACGATTAAGGGCAATATGAACTATAAATAACTTTTTAAATCCAAGATAGAGTGTTTTATAATCTCCGAAACTTTGAATTTTATTTTTAAAAAAATTATAGTTTTTGTAGATATTTGAATTTGTATCTATTGTGTCAAAGTCATTTTTTAGTAGTTTTTTGAAAACTTCATCGTCTTTTTTGATAGGCTTTAGTTTTAATTTATTTTTTTCATCAAGTCTTTTATTGATTAAAAAACTTTCAAGTATTTCATCTTTTAAGTCTTCATCGTCAATAACATCATGCAAAGCTTTTAGAAAAAGTGTCGAAGTTGTAAGCCGTTGTTGACCATCAATGATTACATATTCTTTAAAATCAATCGAATCAGTATCGCTGTTTGCAACATAAACAACAGAACCCATAAAATGACTTTTTCGTTCACTTTGAAGCCCTATATTTTTAATATCTTCAAACAGTTGCAAACAATTTTTTTCTTTCCAATCATAATTTCTTTGATACACTGGAATAATAAATCTTGTCTTATTTGAAGATAAAAAATCTTCTATACTTATTTGTCTTGCTTCCACTATTTCTCCTTTTTTATTAAAATATTGTAACCACTCACCTACATGCCAAAAAAGTTGATTTTGACCTAGATAAGCGTCAAAAAGCACTCATTTTGAAGTCAAATTTGGCAAAAACTAAGCAAAATAATTAAAAATTAAGAGGTAGGTGAGTGCTTACGATTTTACTAGATGTTGGTTTGTTTGTCGCTTGCTTTTAGAGTGGTTGGCGACTATAGTGTGATGAGGCTGGACACATAACTAGATTAAATACTTCTCAAAAAGTCTCTTTAGTATAAGAGCTTCTTTGAGTCCGCCACCACTTTTTGCCCTCTCTTCAAGAGCCAATATCTCATCTTTTGATAGATTAAAATACACAACGCTAACAGCCGATTCAAACTCTTGTTCGGCAAGCTTTTTGGTAAGCGATGTTTTGCCTATGCCAATAGATATAGGCTTGTCGTCGTTTTCACCGTCATTTTCTTCAAACAAATGAATTAAGCCCATAAAGTTTGTATAAAAATCAACAATAAAAGCAATCTGCTCATTCGCAGAGTAGTGAGCCTTTTGCCTAAAAAAAGGTCCCGCCTCATCAATATAATCTTTTAACTTTGCGTATTTTTTCTTTATCTCTTCTTGTTTTTGCATTTTTTTGCTTTACATTCAAATGGTATGCGATAACAAGCGAAGCCCGTCATCGCTACGCTAGCCGCTATAGCGCTAAAGCTAGCCGCGTAAGCGGCAGATTTTTTCATTTGTATCTAAATACCTGACAATTTTGCTCTATACAATACCGCAAAGCCTAAGAAGAGCCGTAGCATCAGCGTCTCTGCCCATAAACTCTCTAAAAATCTCCCGCATATCCTCAGCGCCGCCTTTGGCAAATAGGGTCTCTCTAATTTTAGCGCCCTTAGAGTAATCAAGAGTTCCGTCTTTTCTCTCAAACGCATAAAAAGCGTCGGCACTCAACACCTCCGCCCATTTGTAGCTGTAATATCCAGCCGCGTAGCCTCCGGCAAAAATATGTGAAAATGAGTTTTTAAGCTTGTTGTAGCTTGGCGGCGTCATCACAGACGTCTCGGCTCTCACCTCTTTTAGTATCCGCTCCGCTCCGCTCTCGTCAGTCAAGGTCGAGTGTGTTTTCATATCGAAAATCCCAAACTCAAGCTGACGAAGCATAGCCATCGCTGATTGAAAGTTTCTTGCGGTTTGCAACTTGTCTATGTCTTCATCTTTTAACGCCTCTTTTGTTTTGTAATGAAACGAAAATAGTTTTAAAACCTCTTTTGAGTACGCAAAGTTTTCCAAAAACTGCGACGGAAACTCCACAACGTCCCACATAACGCCGTTTACGCCCGACACCGACGCTACGCTATTTTTTGCGAGCAGGTGATGAAGCGCGTGACCCATTTCATGAAATAGCGTCTCAATGTCGTTGTGTCTTAGCAGCGACGGCTCTTTTTTTGTCTGTTTTGGGAAGTTGCAGACTACAAACGCCACCGGCAGACTCTTTTTGCCTTTGTCGTCTATGTGCGCATTTTCCCAGTTGTCCATCCAAGCGCCGCCTTTTTTGTCTTTTCTAGCGGACAAGTCCATATAGAGCCGTCCAATAACAACGCTATCTTCGTATATATCGTAAGTCTTAGCCGATTTATGCCACAAATCCGCCTCAACCGCTTCAAATTTTATACCAAACATCTTGCCCAAAAACTCAAACATACCTTTTAACACAGAGTTTAGCTCAAAATACTCTTTAAAGTACTCTTCATCTATATCAAAAGCCTCTTTTCTAAGCTTTTCAGAAAAGTAAGCGACGTCATAGCTTTGCAAATCATTCACGCCGTATTTGCTCGCAAAAGCCCTCAAATCTTCTATCTCTTTTTCGCCGGAAGCTTTTGACTTAACCGCCAAATCTTGCAAAAATTTGAGTACCTCGCCGCACGAACCAGCCATTTTGGTAGCTAAAGACAAAGAGGCGAAAGAGTCAAAACCAAGTAGTTTTGCTTTTTCATCTCTTAAAGTCAAAATCTTTGTGATAAGCTCTGCATTTTTTTCGCCTCTAGTCACATACGCCCTATACAGCTCCTCTCTTTTTGTCCTATCAGCGCCGTAAGTCATAAACGATATAAAACTAGGCCCTTGAAGCGTAAACTTATATCCGCCCTCCACTTTTGCAGAGTTTTTTTCAAAAGTTGGCATCTCGGCCACCGCCGCCTCATCCACTATCATCTCAAAAGCGTTTGTGTCGTCCAAGACGTTTTGACTAAAGTCGTTTTCATACCCGCTTAACTCTTCGTTGATTACGGCGATACGTTTTTTTTGTTCTTTGCCAAGCGCCACGCCCTCTAGCTCAAAACCTTGTATCTCAAGCTTCAAAGCCATCTGCTCCTCTTTTGTGAGCGTCCTTTTTTCGGTTGCCTCAATAGCTTTTAAAGCTGCGTATATCTTCTCATTTTGCGCAAGCTCTGTGTGATAATCGCTTAGTACAGGCAAAAGCTCTTTAACCGCTTTTTGAGTTTTTATTGAGTTTTTGACGCCGTTTAGATGAAATATCGGCTGTGTGCAAAATGAAAGTTTCTCGTCAAGCTCTATTAAAGCAAGCGCAAAGGAAGCAAAACTTTTATTTGGTTCTTTTGTTAGTTTTTTTATTTTTTTTCTATTTTTTTCAACACGAACCAAGCTTTTTTGCTTAAGGACGTTTAGATAGCCTGGAAATTCTGGAAAATGACTCATATTTTTTTACTCCGTTGTTTATGTATAGCTTATTTTTTAACCTAAAATGTCTCTATTGCCTTTACTGTTCACTTGCGACAAGACCCCCATTGTTTCTAGTTGCTCAACTATTTTAGCCGCTCTATTGTAGCCTATTTGTAATCTTTTTTGGATATGGCTGATAGATGATTTTCGCTCGCTCAATACTATATTTTTCGCCTCGTCATACATCTCGTCAAGCTCTCCCGCCCGAAACTCATCTTCAACCCCGCCAGATTTTGCGCCGACTTCCATAAGAAAGCTCTCGTCATACATCGGTTTTCTTTGTGATTTCAAAAACTCTACTAGGTTTTCTATCTCCGCCTCAGAGCTCCACGGCGCATGAAGTCTTACCACGCCGCTCATTCCCGGCGGCGTAAAGAGCATATCGCCGCGTCCAAGCAGGCTCTCGGCGCCCATCTGATCTAAGATAACCTTTGAGTCTATCTTCTGCCCCACTTTGAAGCTCACACGCGATGGCAAGTTTGCTTTGATAAGCCCTGTTACCACATCCACGCTTGGGCGTTGCGTCGCCACTACCAGGTGTATACCCGAAGCCCTCGCCATCTGCGCTAGACGGGCGATGGATAGCTCTACTTCTTTGCCGCTTGTCATCATCAGGTCGGCTAGTTCGTCGATGATGATGACGATATATGGAAGCTTATTTTCGCCGACGCTCAGTGCTTTGTCATTGAAGTTTTCTATGTTTTTGGCTCTCGTCTTGCTCATAAGCAAATATCTGCGCTCCATTTCAAGCACCATATTTGCCAAAGTGTTTATCGCCTGTTTTGGTTTTGTGATGACCGGCGTGAGCAGATGCGGAATGTCGTTGTACATAGAAAACTCAAGCATTTTTGGATCAATCATCACAAGACGAAGCTCGTCCGGCGAATTTTTGTACAAAAGCGAGAGTATCATCGCATTGATACCCACAGATTTACCGCTTCCCGTCGTTCCAGCGATTAGCAGGTGCGGAAGTTTTTTGAGGTCTGTGACAAACGGATTTCCGACTATGTCTTTGCCAAGTATAAGGGTCAGAGGCGAAAGAGATTTTTCAAATATCTCACTCTCTATAATCTCCCTCATATAGATAGTCTCTATCTCTTTGTTTGGTATCTCTATACCCACAACGTCTTTTCCGGGGATTGGGGCTTGAATACGGATAGTTTGCGCTTTTAGAGCCATCGCTATGTCGTCTTGAAGCGTGAGAATACGAGAGACTTTGATATGAGCGGCGGGTTTAAACTCAAAAGTCGTGACGACGGGACCTGTGTACGTTCTTATCACATCCCCCTCTATCTTAAAGCGTTTTAGCTTTTCGATGAGTTCTCTTATATTCTCGTCCATCTCGTCTTCGTTTGTTTCGCATTTTTTTGCTTGTGATTTTGCAAAAAACTCGCTTGATGGAAGCTTCCACTCTTTTGGCTTATCGGCGTTTCCAAGCTCTATTTCATCAAGGAGAGCTCTATTTTCTTCTAGTTCTGTGACTATCTCTACTTCGCTATGAGACGCTTTTTTTGGTTTTTGCGGTTTTAGTTCCTTTTCTATGTGCGGCGGCTCTTCCCTCAAAGTCGGCGGCGGCGGGGTTGGTGTCGCGACTTGCCGTTTGTACGCCTCTCTTATCGGCTCTGGTCTCTCATAAGGTCTCATATAGTCGGCTTCTTTGTGACCCGCTATCTCAATTTTTTGCGCTTTTGTTTCTTTTTTGAAATTAAAAGTAGGCATTTTGATACGCTCAAGAAAAGGCGTAAACTTCTTAAATAACCCCTCCATCCCCTCTTCCATCATCAAAGCCAAAGAGAGAATAAAAGAGCATATCCACACAATCCAAAACCCGCCCCTGCCAATGTACGGCGTAATACCATCCACAAGACCCGAACCGATAACCCCCTCGTAGAGCGTGCCATCAAACAATACGGATTGGAGCATCAAAAAGAGGATAAAAAGCAAGGAAGAAGAGGCGATAAACGACACTCTCTCAAAATCCATCGTACTGTTTTTGTAAAGCCTGTAAGCGGCGTAGATAAGAGTAAAAGGGTAGACATAGGCTGTTCCGCCAAAAAGCTCGATATTGCGCTCCGCAAAAGAGGCTCCAAAGCTGCCAACCAAAGCCTCAGAACCTATAAGAGTAGCAAATGCCAAAAATGTAAAAATGGCGACTCCCGCCAAAAAAGCTATGTCTTTATTGATAAGTTTCCCTTACTCTTTTTTGTTGCAATTATAGCAAAAAGAGTGTTATGCTAAAATCTTCGCCAAGCTGTCGCAATTACTACTGTAAAACTCCTTTGATATATAAAGTGTCAGGGCAAAAATCTTGACCATTTGGCCACTCTATTGTTCCATTTGCAGCTTTTACTCTATTGAAATACGATATATCTTTTAGCTCCATAAAAATTCCTTTCTCCAAATAAGGGGAGAGGTCAAATATCTTTTTTTCATGGGTATTAAAAGTAACTACAAGCTTCGGATACTCCAAAATTTCAACAGATTCTACAGATATATTTATCATTATTTCAGCGGATCAATTTTAAAAACTTGCTGACCTGTGCTAGCCAATTCCCAATCAGCAATCAAATCTTCTTTATGAATTTCTATCCAAGCTTCCGTGAGTTTGACCTTATTTTTTGGCAAATCTCCCTCAATCATCTCTCCGCTTACAATATCAAACACCCCCGTAAACCCTTGATATTTAGCGTGTATATGAGGAGTATGATGTTTTTCGTTATCGAAATAATATAGGCTAATAACTATCCCGTAAAACAGACTGATTGTTGGCATTTTATAATCTCCATTGATTTGCGGTAATTATATCTAAAGTACACATCTTTCGCATCTAATTTTAAGCGGTATACATTGTGAAGTCGCAGTTAAGTAAGGCATTATAGAAATATATTCAATACTACTTGACACTAGATACCAACTTTTTTAAAGCCCCTATTTAAAGGCTTTAAAAAGATAGAAAAACATCTGTCAATAGATATGGCAAATACTCATAAAATGCCTATGCTGTCGAATATAACGCTATTTAATTAGGTGCGAAAGATGAGTTATTGACTCATCTTTCGCACCTATCTAGGAGAATAGGTGACTATAATGTGGTGAAACTGGACAGGTATCTTTGTAATACGCATTAGCGCTTTGCCTAACAAACGCCGATTGGCGTTTGTTCGTTACTAGCATATAGATAAAGTGAAGAAAGATTTGAAAGGGTAAATGCCCAACACTTCGTTTGATGAAGTTGCTTTGAATGAGTATTTTTGAGATGTTGATAGATCGTAAAACTTCTATGATTGGATTTTTGAGTATGTTTTTCATAGCAAATTCAATATAATTGTCAAGACCCATAAAAAAGTAGCTCCTTGTATAACTGTTTGTGATGAAGTAATTATACCTTAAAGTGCTTATTTATGGGGCTTTCGTAGATGTTTTTAGCTAGATTGTTTGAATGAATTTGGAGCTGGGGTTATGTGTAAAAGTTGAGTATCTTAACCAAACTATTATCATACAGGTTGGTTAAGATAGAATCCGCCTTTATTTTTTTGGTTATTTTGGCGGTGCTGGTATATTGAAAACTAATATACCAATTTTATTTAGATTTTATCTACAAAATAATGATTATTTATGAACAAAAAAATACGACTAGCTATGTTGGCGCTACTTATCGCGCCTAGTTTCTCATTTGCTATAGGCGCAATCGCCGTTGACGACGAAGAGGGTCTTAAGGCTGACGAAGTCGGTTATTACTATGTAACAGGCGAAGATTCTGAAGCGGCCGCAAAAAAAGAGGCGTTAAAAGGGTGCAAAAAAGAGGGAAATAAAAACTGTAAAATTGCGGGCTGGTTTAAAAATTGCGGCGCATACGTCGGGTCTAAAAAATATAGCGGTTACGGCTATGGAAAGACTAAACAAGCGGCTATTGATATGGCGATGGAAGAGTGCGGCAACAATGCTTGCAAAGTAGTAGTCGCTCAGTGCGAATAGCAGAGTCGTCAATCTTATAAACTTTTATTTAATAGTCCGCCTTGGCGAAAAAGAATCAATCGACGAGGACGCTTTGGATGAAATCATAAGCTCTAAAATCGGGTGAACGCCAAGGTAGCCCATCCCCAAACGGCTTGAAAGGAATTTGAGCTTGAGAGTATTTATAGACGGCGACGCATTTCCAAATCTGCTAAAACAAATAGTAGTGCGGGCCGTAGAAAAAAAATCCCTAGAAACAATAGTCGTCTCAAACAAAAAAATCCACATAGGCGACTCAAAACTCATCACCTATCACATAGTAGCCCAAGGCGCTGACGTAGCCGACAACCTAATAGCCCAGATGGTAGCCGAGGGCGAACTAGTCATAACCGCCGACATCCCGCTAGCCGACAAGATAATAGCCAAAAAAGCACACGCCATAGACCACAGAGGCGAACTCTACAGCGCAGAAAATATCAAACAATACCTAGCGATGCGAAACCTGATGGAAGAGATAAGAAGCATGGGGGAGATGACAAAAGGTCCCGCCCCGTTTGGCAAAAAAGATATTCATGCTTTTTCTAATCAGTTGCAGAGGTTTTTGGGGAAAATGTGATGGAATTAGCAGGGGCAGGTTTACAGTCTGTCTGCTAGGTGGCCGGAGTGCATTTTGAGAAAAGCTGATATACTTTTGTATAAATATTATTTTGCAGAAGCCAATATTGCTAAATATATTAAGGAGAAAGTCAAATGATAAAAAGACTTTATGCGCATAATTTTAAGTGCTTACAAAACTTTGAATTTAATATAACCGGATTAAATTCTGTTTTTTTACTAAAAAGAGTGCCTGACACCCTTTATTTGACACCCTTTATTTCAAGCAAACTAAAACATTATTTTATAACTCATCTTTCGCACCTAATTAAATAGCGTTATATCCGACAGTATAGGCATTTTATGCGTATTTGCCATATCTATTGACAGATGTTTTTCTCTCTTTTTAAAGCCTTTAAATAGGGGTTTTAAAAAAGTTAGTATCTAGTGTCAAGTAGTATTGAATATATTTCTATAATGCCCTACTTAACTGCGACTTCACAATGTATACCGCTTAAAATTAGGTGCGAAAGATGAGTAAAGTACACATCTAGTGTTTATAAAAATGGTGCCTCCACGCAGTCCGCATTTTGACTGTTTTCTTAAAATTTTGTCAAACCTCCTCAAATGCTTTTAAGAATAAAATCCGTAATATACCTCTATAAATATCGTAATATATGTTTGTAAAATTCGTAAAGTATATATTCTATTATCACTTAGCAAGGTTATATAATGGTACACAGAAAGCTAGAATCCACAATAGTTGAAATGTTAAATACATTTAGAATAGTCGCTATTAACGGTCCTAGACAATCTGGAAAGACAACTTTGCAAAAGAAAATTGCAAAAGAAAAAAATATGAAATACTATACATTTGACGATGTCGATATATTTAACGCCGCCTCAAATGACCCAAAAGGCTTTATCGCTCACATAGCCAAAGACAATGTGGCCATAGATGAAGCGCAGCTTGTGCCCGATATTATCCCCGCAATAAAAATGAGCGCCGATGAGCAAAACAGAAAAGGGATGTTTTTGCTCACAGGTTCATCAGATATGTTTAAAAACGGAAAAATCAAGGAATCTTTAGCGGGCAGAATGGTAAGCTTCAATCTATTTCCGCTTTCATACTCAGAGATTAACAATAGAGATATTAATATCATAGACAAACTCTTTAGTGATGATTTCAGTAGCTTTAATGGCGATTTTGAGGCTATTTTTAAAGAAGAACTTATCAGCGCCGTCATTAACGGGGGTTATCCTGAGGTTTATACGCTTCCTAGAAAAGCCAAAAAAGCTTGGTTTGATTTTTATATCAAGGCAAGAATTACAAAAGATATAGCAACAATCGAAAATGTACAGCTAGATACGATTTCTCATCTCTCCAAGCTCTTAAAAGTTTTAGCGGCGCAAGTAGGCTCGCTTGTGAACTACACAAATATCGCAAATAGCATAGGCATTGCAGACAAGACGGTAGCAAAATATGTTCAACTGCTAGAAGCGTTGTATATTATCAAACTTGTTCCCGCTTATTCAAATAATATGCTAAAAAGAGTTATAAAAAGTCCAAAAGTACATTTCATAGATTCGGGACTTGCAAGCTTTTTGCTCAATGTGGATGTGGAGGCTTCAATGATTGGCAAAAATGATTTTTTAGGAAATATAGTAGAGACTTTTGTATATAGCGAACTGATTAAACACCAATCGTTTGCAAATACGGATGCGGAGATTTATCACTACAGAGATTTGCAACAAAAAGAGGTAGATTTTGTGCTGGAAGCTAGTAACGGCGACATCGTGGCTTTGGAAATCAAATCAGGCTCAAATCTCAAAAGCGAACATTTTAAAGGGCTTATAGCATTAGCCAAAACAATGAATCACAAAAATTTCAAAGGGATTGTTTTGTATGGCGGAGACAAAGCGCTTCCTTACAAAATCGAAGAGTTTCAGTTTTGGGTGCTTCCCTTAAAGGCGTTAGTCTAAAAAAGTGAGTGACTCTCCACTACTGCGTTAGCCGCAAAAAGCGGCTAATTTTTACTTATAGATAATTTAAAATGCTAAGACCGTTTATTTTGCTCACAGTCGATAGCAGAGCTTGATAGTTTTGTGTTCTTTGTGTTAGCTCCAAATAAGCGCTTGCTATGTCGGTATCCAGCACCTCCGAACGAACGGTTTTGATGTTTAGCCCTAGCGTCGTCGTCCTATCGGCGCTTGTCTGAAACGCATTACTTACCGCGCCTATCTCTGTGTGCTTTCTGATAGTGTGGTCTAGTAGATGGTCTATCGCAAAAAGCGCGTTTTGTATACCGACATTTCTAGGGTCTGTGCCGTCGCTTGTCGCTCTGGTTTTATTGGCGCTTACCGCATCTATCGCCATTTGCATCTGGTCAAAGATAGACACATAAGGGTCGTCTATCGTAATCGCATTGTTTGAATTTAGCGTAACGGATGACGTGTTGTATGTCAGCGTATTGGTGAAAGCTGTGTTTGTGCTTGTGTCATACATTGACAAGCTCGCTTTTGTGGCTGTGCTTGTTTTGTCTTCTATTACTATTCTGCCGTTATTGTCTAGTGTTACGGCGGCTTGTGTTTTTGCTGCTTTTACGGCACTGTTATAGTCTGTCGCCGTTGCTACCGTAGCCGGAAGCACATTGCTTACAACCATACTCATCACGTCCATTAGCTGTCTATAAGTCACTTGGTCGGGAGGCGTAATCGCTTGAGGTGACGCCGCATTAAATATAGTGTATGTGTTTGCTCCAACCTTAAAAGTAGAACCAGTAGCCGCAAAATCTACCGTGACCGTTTGGCTAGCGCCTGTTAACGTCTGCACCTGCATTGTAAGCTGTTCACCAACCATCGTAGTTAAGCCGGAAGCTGAAAGAACCGTGTCTACAGGCGCCACATACGCATTTGTTGTTTTAACTATTTGAGATACGTTTGACGTTAGTCTTGAACCGCTTTTCTCAAAGTACGCTTTATCGGACTCTATGCCGTTTACGCTAGCAAATGTGTTTGCCGGAAAGTCTAGCGTCATTTTGGTCAAAGCGGACGATTGTGTGGAGCTATAAGTGGGGTTAATGGTCAAATCTTTTACCACTACTTTACCGTCTATGAGGCTAGCCGCAAACTTATCAGATCCAAACTTTGTGTTTAAAGCCGTTTGAACTGAATTTACAAAATCTCCAACCGTACTAGTCGCACCTAATGCAAAAGCATAATTGGTACCATTTAAGTTTATACTGGCTGGCGCTAGTAAGCCGCCAGTAGCCGTGCTAAGCAACTCTTGAGATTGAGAAGCGGCGCCTGTGCTTCTATTTTTTAGCTCAATATTAAAATTAAACTGAGCGTGATCCATTCTATCATTCCAAGCGCTAACAGCTCCTGCAACAGGCGGCGTATTTAGAGGTCCCATTCCGCTTTTAACAAACTCTGTGATAGCTGTGCCGGACGATGATAAATCTGAAATATCTGCAACAAAATTGACGTTATCACCAATACTAACGGAACTTGCAGAAGTAGCATTAAAAGTAATACTGGTGGCAGTCAATCCAGTAACTGTAAATGCGCCTGCATTTCCTATGGCTATTGATTGACCAACCACTAAGCCGTTTGTAGAGTTAACATTTATCGTATTTGCACCAACGGCTATTGCACTATTTGCTGTAACATTTGTAGACAAAACTTTTTTTACATTTACTTCTGTTACCCCAAATTCAGCGCCTGCTGGAAGCGGAGTTGTTGCAAAAGTTATAGTACCTGGTGCGCTATTGCTTCTAGCACTGACAAGAACCTGCCCCAATCCCTCTATATTTAGCAAGTCGCCAACTTCAATACCAGGAGCAGTAGCATCTTTAACAGTCAAACTCGTAGACCCAGCCGTAAATCCAGCCGTAGCCTTAGTCAAAGCCGTACTATTATCCGTAGCGACCATATGAAACTGCAACTTACTACTACCACTCCTCAAATCTTTAACCTCTATCTGACCATGCTTATTCAGCGATACATCCACATTGTCTTTGTAGATATTTTTGATTTTATCCATCAAATCGCCGATTGTCGAGCCTATGTCTATGTCTAGTCTCTGCTTGAAGCTTGTGCCATCGGAGAGTGCGCCGGAGACGTAGAAATAGCTTTTTTTACCATCGCCATTATTTCCTGTCATATCCTGAATAGTATCTTCTGTTGTGATATATCTATCGGTTGAGGGTGTCTCGTGCAAAAGGGTCATATTTTTTTTCGCTACGTTTGTGCTCACTACTCTATTGTAATCGCTATCTGAGCCTAGAAACAGACCTTTTCCGTCTACATTAAACGGCAACTGTACGCCTGCGCTGACAAGTGCCTTTACGTCTTCGCCGTTGCCGTGGTAGTCGCCGTTTGAATCTATCGGTTTTTGGGTAAAGGCGGAGCCGGAGAATAGATGTTGACCGTCTATCGATGTGTTCGCAAGATTCATAAAATTCTGTCTAATAGCCGTAAGCTCTTGTGCTATCGCTCTTCTACTGGTCACGCTATTGCTCTCATTGGCCGCGCCAACAAGCTTTGTTTTAAAATCCGTCAACGCCGTCACCATATCATTCATAGTGGTGTCCGTAGTAGCGGCAAACTGCCTTGCCGTTTCGGCGCCTTTTGTGTTTTGAGCCAACGTATACGCTTCTTTATCTAGTCTCAACGTGTCGATAAAGATATTTGTATCCTGATATCCATACTCTATTTTAGTATTGCTTGCCATCTGGTTATTGACGTTATTTAGCTGCCTCATGCTTGTTTCTTGATTCTTATTAAAGTTGTAATACATTGTAAATGTGCCTACTCTCATACCAAAGCCTCCAAATACTTTTTTTTTATTTTAAAGCAAATAAAGTTCCAATCAGGTTTAATACAAATCATAGTAATAATATATGTGTAAATATATTTTAAGCTTTCATCAGATAAGATTTCACCTCTTATTTACCATAAGACCCTGCACAAGCCGGAGTGGTGGAACTGGTAGACGCGCTCGACTCAAAATCGAGTACCGAAAGGTGTGTCGGTTCGATTCCGACCTTCGGCACCACCTGATTTTAAGGCTCTCACTCTCCTACGCCTCCCTTTTCAAAATTTTAGTATTTATGTCTTGTGACACATTTGTGACATCTTGTGACACGAAGCCATATTTTTCTAGAAATTCACCACGTTTTATTCGATTGTCGTTGATGAATTTCGCATAGTACTTTTCAGTTGTCGCCATAAAGGCAAAAATCTTACCGCCCGCTCTATAAACCCGTACTCTATCATCAAAATGGCGCCTTTTTTGGATAACAGATAAGTGTATTGTATTTTTATTAAAAATATCGGCTAGAACTGCTGATGATTTCCAAAAAACACTTGACATAAACTCTTTAAACCCCTAAAATAAGCACAAAATACTCAAAAAAAGGCGGAACCACTAAATGGTCAGATCGTTGTTTTTTAGAACGAGGCTAGTGCATTGGATTGGCGTGTTGCTTTTAATTGTGAGCGCGCTATTTTTTACGGATAATATTATCGGACAAACTGTGCAAATTGTGGTCGCTATAGTTGTATTGATACATGACTTTGACGAAAAAAAGTGGGGTGTAAATCCAATACGTCAGGCGATAGCAAACTTTCAAAAACTAGCCAAAAAAGACCTTTCTAGGTCAGAACCAATCAACACCTCCTATAATGCGGAAGCCAAAAAGATGTTGGACGCCGCAGACGCCTTTAGAAAACAAACTCAAGAGCTTATAGTGTCAGCTTCAGATTTGGCAAAAACCGGAGATAAAGCCGCATCCAAGCTTTCTTTGCTCTCTCAAACATTTGAACAGATTGGGCTAAAAGAAGAAAAACTTTTATCTTCGGTGGTTGAAAATACCGAAAACACACTATTGTCCGCAGAGAAGTCGGTCAAAGAAGCTCAAAAAACAAACGAAGCAACAAAATCAACACAGAAGCAGTTGGAAAACGCCCAAAAACAAATATCTACAATGAGCGTTCAGATAGAAGATAGCGTAAGAACCGAAACGGAACTCTCTTTAAAATTAAACGAACTATCAAATAACGCCGAGCAGGTAAAAGAGGTGTTGACGGTCATAGCCGATATAGCCGATCAGACAAATCTTTTGGCGCTAAATGCGGCGATAGAAGCGGCTAGAGCCGGAGACGCCGGAAGAGGTTTTGCGGTAGTCGCCGACGAAGTACGAAAACTAGCCGAAAAAACGCAAACAAGCCTCGTGGAGATAGACGCTACAATCGCAACTATTGTAAACGCTATAGCCGCCGTAGGTAGCGATATGAAAACAAACGCATACAAAATAAAAACCCTTATAAACTCCTCGCAAACTATTGAAATAACAATAGCGGACATATCAAAAACAATTATAAATCTTTCAAGCTACGCCGCAAACTCTGCAAATATAGCGACAAATTCGCGAGAGAGAATAAGCGCCGTAGTCGATTTGATAAAAGAGCTGTATGATATTGCTGGTTCAAAAATATCAAACGTGAAAGAGATTTCAATAATAGCTATAGAAATAGGCGACACTACGACGACTTTACACGCAAAGCTTGGGGAGTTCAAAGTTTAGCGCCAAAACTAAAATATTTCTTTATCTTAATATCTGATATAATCTAGCAAACTATGTTATTTATACAAAAGATTTATATGAAAAAAGAAACACAACAATGAGTGAGTTCAGCGTCACAGAGGCGGAAGCAGAGGCTATTGTCACAGAGTTTTTAAACAATCACTTCAAAAACATAAAAGAGGTTGTGGAGTTTGAACAGGAGTTTGTGGAGTCAAACGGGCTAGACGGTGCGCAAATAGACTACTTTAAACTCAAAAGATTTATAGAGACCGCCGTAAGAAACCTAAAAGCGATAGATATTCGATTACTTACCGGCGTCGTCTACAAGCTTTATAAAGACGCTATGAGTCTTTATACTTTCTATTTTGAGTCCGTGACAAAAACGGCGATGCCAAAGCTGATATTTGAAAGAGATTTTTTAAAAACTATCAAATACTACAGAGAACTAGAGCATAAAATCGAAGAGCTAAAATCTATGAAAAACACATATGAAGTAAAGATGCGATACTTTGAAGGTTCTTTGAAAAAAGCGGAGCTTGAGCTGGATGGAAGCGACGCAAAAAAAAAAGAGTACAACAGCATAAAAGTTAGATACGCCGAAGCTACACACTACTTTGCCACGGCAAGAGACGAAATTCCAAAAGTATATCAAAAGCTCAAAGACGTCGAGTCGTTTTTCTCTCGTATGTTTTTGACAATGTTTGACGAGCATAAGGCGTACTACCTAAGCGAGCTAAAAAGTTGCACAAACACAAAGCTATACTATCTTGATAAGCTACTTTGGTATAGAGCGGAAAGAAGTCCCGAGATAAGGCGCTTTTTTAAAGAGGCGGATATCAAAGGCGGATATGAGGCAAAAACTTTTATAAATTACTACATAAGAAATATAGATATTAGTAAAACTTTTGACAAGGGATGGCATAACTATCTAAAAGAAATTTTGGATATTTTGGAGTAGATGAAAGATGTTTACTAACTATACACCAGACGAGGTGCAGGAAATTGTAACGGCGGGTTCTTCAAAAAAGAAAGGGGCTTCGGTCTCATATATATCCCAAGAAGAAAAACTATTTTATGCTACAAAGCATGTGAGACTTTTTGACGGTATAGAGATGGAGTATATCCAAAAAATAGTCTCAGACGTCAAAATAGACAGATACCAAAGCGGCGACACCATGGATATGGGCGGGGGAAACACGCAGATGATACACTATGTGATGTCAGGGTGTATTACGATGCCGCTAGAGGGCGAAACACAAGTAGAGTTGGGGAAAGATCAGGTATTTGGCGAAGTCGGAGCTTTTACAAAAACAAATAGCCAAAAGATAATAAATATCGCAGACAATAATACAATGATTTTTTCTTTTAAGATAAATAAAAACGAGCTATCAAAAGATACGGCTGAGGCTTTTGTAAAACTGTATGAGGCGCTGTTGATGCATACTACTAATAAGCTTTTGTGGTTTGATTTGATTTGATGTAATACGTCAAGACGGGCAAAGCCCGTCTTGACGGCAGGGACATAAATGTCCCTTGCAACCCCCTGAAGCTACCCGCATAAATGCGGGAGAGTAAGGAGGGTCTGAAAAAAAAGCGACTAGTCGCGCGAGCCCTCACGCTGAAGACCTCATTTTGGGCTTTGCCCAAGATGTGAGAATTAATCAGATAGAGCGGCTTTTGCTTTTTCTACGATTTGTTTGAAAGTTTCAGGCTCGTGCATAGCCATATTTGCAAGGATTTTTCTATCAAGTTGAATGTCAGCTTTTAGTAGTCCGTTTATAAATCTTGAATAGCTAATTCCGTTTAGTCTACAAGCGGCGTTAATTCTAACGATCCATAGTTTTCTAAACTCTCTTTTTTTCTGTTTTCTATCTCTAAATCCGTAATAGAGACTTCTTTCTAGTTGCTCTTTTGCTTTTCTAAAGTGTTTATGTCTACCGCTAAAGAAACCTCTAGCAAGTTTTAATACTTTTTTGTGTCGTCTTCTTCTGACGACCCCTGTTTTTACTCTCATTTGTTTTGGTCCTTTACCATTGTTTTCTAACTTAGGCGCCGCACTTTAAGCGGACTTGCCCCGATACGTTAGTATTTCGGGAGGTTGGGTTTTAATTAATCCTCAAATTTCCAGCAAAGCTAGAAATTAGCTCTTCAGCAGAGGACTCACGCAACTAGTCGCTTTTAAAAAAGCGGCTTCAATTACATACAAAGCATAGCGTTGACAGAGTCAATGTTTGCGCTGTGTACAGTTTTTGGTGATTTTAGATTTCTCATTTTTTGTGGGCTTTTTTTGGTTAGAATGTGGCTTCTAAAGGCCGCACCTCTTTTGATTGAGGATTTTCTAACTTTAAATCTCTTAGCCGCACTTTTGACCGTCTTCATTTTCGGCATTCGGCTTCTCCTTGCAAATATTAAATCAGCCCCTAAGGGCAGATTTTAAGGAGGCAATTATATCTAATGAAGTTTTAAAGTTTTTATATTTTGATAAATCCTCAAATTTCCGGCAAAGCCAGAAATTAGCTCTTCAGCAGAGGGCTCTCGCGACTAGTCGCTCTTATAATCAAAAAAGTTCAATTATTCCGCAGTAGCGGCGGTTTTGATTGCGCTTTTTTTCGGCAACACTGTCATGTTGACATATCTTCCCTCTAGGCTAGGCTCTTTTTCCATGTCGCCCATATCTTTTACCATCTCATATATCTGGTGAAGAAGCGTTGCGCCGACTTGAGGATTCGCCATCTCTCTACCGCTTAGAAACACTCTAAAACGAACATGTTTTTTCTCTTCCAAAAACTCTCTTGCGTGCTTGATTTTGTAGTTTATATCGTTTTGCGCAATTTTTGGAGATAGTTTTATCTCTTTTATTTCGATAATTATCTGTTTTTTTCTAGCTTCTTTAGCTTTTTTGGCTTGCTGGTATTTGAACTTGCTATAATCCATCACTTTGCAAACGGGAGGTTTTGCGTCGGCCGAAATTAGTACGAGGTCAAGACCTTTTTCATTGGCTATCTTCATAGCCTCCATCGGAGTTATAATGCCGTGTTGTTCGCCCTCTTCGCCGACACATCTAATTTCGTCAAACCTTATCTTCTCGTTTAGTAATACATCATCTTTTTTGCTCAAATAAATACCTCATTATTTTTAGCGACAAGCTCTGCGATAAAGTCGTTTGCGCCCATCTCATATTGTCGTTTCTCGCGCCTATCTCTAAGCGCCACCTTGTTTTCCGCCACTTCTTGATCGCCTATTACGGCTATTAGAGGAACCCTCTCTTTTTCGGCGTTTCTTATTTTTTTTGATAAACTCTCGTTTTTATCGAAAACTTTTGCCGAGACATCGACTTTTATCAATTCTTTTTGAATCTTTTTTGCAAATTCTATATGGGATTCGCCTATCGGAACCAAAATCACCTGCGTAGGGGCAATAAAGAAAGGAAACTCTCCGCCAAAATGCTCGGTCAAAATAGCTATAAATCTCTCAAACGACCCGATAATAGCTCTATGAATCATAACCGGTCTTACTTTTTGGTTATTCTCATCCGTATAGCTAATATCAAATCTTTCAGGTAGATTTAAATCCACTTGAATCGTGCCGCACTGCCATTTTCTGCCTATGCAGTCTGTGATTTTTATATCTATTTTTGGTCCATAAAACGCACCGCCGCCTTCGTCCATCTGATAAGCCATACCTCGCTCGTCAAGAGCTTCTCTTATAGCGAGAGTCGCTTTATCCCAAAACTCGTCTGAACCTATAGCTTTTTGCGGTTTTGTCGCAACCTCTATCGAGTAGTTAAAATCAAACGCTTTTAGTACGCCGTCCACAAAATCCATTACTTCATAAATCACGGATTTGATTTGCGCCTCAGTACAAAATATGTGCGCATCGTCTTGCGTAAACTCTCTAACGCGAAGCAGTCCGTGAAGTACGCCGCTTTTTTCGTGTCTATGCACCATCCCAAACTCAAAAAACTTAAGCGGCAACTCTCTATGCCCTCTAGTCTCAGAGTCAAATATTTTGATGTGACTTAGACAGTTCATCGGTTTGATACCGTATTCAGCCTCTTCAATATTTGTAAAGTACATATTTTGACCATAGTTTTGATAGTGTCCGCTTAGCTTCCAAAGGTCTGATTTTAACATCTCAGGTCCTCTTACAGGCTCATACCCACGTGCTAAGTGCGCTTGATAAAGCAGCTTTTCAAGTCTTCCTCTGAGCCTAGCCCCCGCTGGAAGCCATATAGGCATACCGCCGCCGATGTCCTCGTCAAAAGCGAAAAGCTTCATATCGTGACCGACTTTTCTATGGTCTCTTTTTTTTGCCTCTTCAAGCATTGTGATGTAGCTTTTGAGCGTCTCTTTATCAGCAAAAGCTATACCATATATACGAGTCAGCATCTCTTTTGTCTCATCACCGCCCAAATAGGCTCCGGCGACCCTGATTAGCTTGAAGTTTCTAAGATATTTTGTATTTGGAGCGTGCGGTCCGCGACAAAGGTCTTCAAAAGAGCCCTGCGCATATATGCCTATCTCATCCGAATCAATCTTTTTTAATACTTCAAGTTTTAGCTCGTCGTTTTCAAACTTTTTTAGAGCTTCTTCTTTTGTTATGGTGTATTTGGTTATCTCTTTTGCCGCCTCTGCGAGCTCTTTCATCTTCTTTTCTATAGCGCCTAGCTCGTCTTCGCCGATTTTTGCGCTAGTCTTGAAGTCGTAATAAAACCCTTCTTCAACGGTTGGTCCAACAAAAAACTTAGCGTCAGCATAAAGCTCTTTTATAGCCTCCGCCATAAGGTGCGCCGCACTGTGTCTGATGATTTCTAACGCTTCTTGTGAGTTGTCGAAAGGGATTTCCTGTAGATTTTGAGTGTCTATATTTTGCGCGCTCTGAGTATCAACTATCTGATCCTCTAGCTTAAAACCAAGTATATCTTTCAATTGTCGCCTTGTGTGGTTTTTGATTAAAATCGGAAATAAAGCCTAATTATACACAAAAACAACAATAAAAGCGGCTTAGGCGATTTATCTTTTATCTGCGGCGAGCGGTCTTTAATTTTTTTGCATAATAATAACCAAGCGATCTATTATTGAACCCTCATGCGAGAATTAATCAGAGGGTTTAATAATCTAAAAATCAGATCGGTAAAACTATCAACGTAACTGTTTTTTATGCTTATCCAGCCAAACCATTATCCCTTTTTGGGCATGGAGTCTATTTTCCGCCTCTTGCCAAACGTAGCTTTGCGAACCCTCTAATACGCCGGCACTTACCTCTTCGCCCCTGTGAGCGGGCAAGCAGTGCAAAAATATAGCGTTCTCTTTGGCCAGAGCCATCAAAGCCTCGTCTATGATAAATCCATCAAACGCCGCTAATCTTTTTTGATACTCGTCCTCTTGTCCCATGCTAGTCCACACATCGGTAGTTAGCACATCGGCGCCGTTTGCCGCCTCTTTTGGGTTGTTTGTGATTACTATTGTCGCTCCGCTTATCCTAGCAAACTCTTTTGCCTCTTTTACGATAAACTCTTGCGGCTCATACCCTTTTGGTGAGGCAATTCGTATCTCAAAGCCCAGTTTTGCGGCTAGATTTAGCCAGCTGTTTGCCATATTGTTGCCGTCTCCTATATATGCGACCACGGGATTTTTATCCTTGCCAAGCTCAACCATCGTCATATAATCAGCCATTAGCTGCACCGGATGATAGAGATCCGTAAGTCCGTTTATAAGAGGAACTTTTGAGTGTTTGGCAAACTCTTCAATCTTCTCTTGCTCATACGTCCTTATCATCACCATATCGCACATAGAGCTAATTACTATCGCCGTATCGGCAATAGGCTCGCCGCGTCCTAGTTGAAGATCTCTGCTGGATAGAAAAAGCCCCACCCCACCAAGCTGATATATGCCAACCTCAAAGCTAACCCTTGTTCTAGTCGAGCTTTTTTCAAATATCATAGCAAGCGTCTTGCCCTCCAAATACGGCACATGCTCGCCCTTTTTTGCATCGCACTTTATACGCAGACCAATGTCTACAATCTCCAATATCTCTTCTTTTGTAAAATCCCTCAGACTCAAAAAATGTCTCACTACAATTTTCCTTATATCTTAACTGTTTATTAGTTTTGCGGCTTCTTTGGCGTGATAACTTATAATTATAGCGGCTCCAGCCCTTTTAATAGAGAGTAGAGTCTCCATCATCGCCTTATTATAATCAATCAAACCCATTTTCCCCGCCATTTTCAACATTGCGTATTCGCCCGAGACATTGTAGGCGGCTATTGGAGTATTTGTTCTTTCTTTAATATCTCTAATTATATCAAGATAGGCTAAAGCGGGCTTTACCATAAGTATATCAGCGCCTTGCCTCTCATCTTCAAGGCTTTCTTCTATCGCCTCTAAGCGGTTTGCCGGATTCATCTGGTAGCTTCTTCTATCTCCAAAGCTGGGTGCAGACTCAGCTACGTCTCGAAAAGGCCCATAATAAGCGCTAGCAAACTTCGTAGAGTAAGCCATCAACGGCAGATGCGAATAACCGCCGTTATCAAGAGCGGCTCTTAGCGTCTCTATCGTTCCGTCCATCATTCCGCTAGGAGCTATCAAATCAGCCCCGTGTTTTGCGTGAATAATGGCTTGTCTCGCCAAAATCTCCAGTGTTGCGTCGTTGTCAACCGTCTGAAGTTTTGTATTCAAAATACCGCAATGCCCATGGTCTGTGTATTCGCAAAAACACAAATCAGTAGCTATCATAGCGCTAGGATGAGCGTCTTTAATAGCTTTTAGAGCCTCGGCTATAATCCCATGCTCACATAACGCATCGCTACCTATAGAGTCTTTGACGCTTGGAATTCCAAACAGTATAAACGAGTTTACGCCAAGTTTTTGGCACTCTCTTATCTCCTCTATCGCCGTATCTACGCTCATTTGATACACGCCGGGCATTGACGACACTTCGTTTTTTATCCCCTTGCCTTCTCTGATAAAGAGTGGATAGATAAAGTCGCTCACGGCTAGTCTTGTCTCCGTAAGCGCTTCTCTTATTTGTGGGTTCAAACGAACCCTTCTAAATCTCTTAAAACTCAAAATGCGCCTTATAACTTGAATTGAGGCGATTTTAGCAGAAATAATTAGTGGAAAAGTTTAAAGCGCATAAGGTTAGTTACCAGCTTTGCCGTAATTTTGGATAATTTGTGCAGGGTAAGCCTAATCTCACCGATACTAAGATAAAATAAAAAAGATTGAACACCATTAAGGATTTAAGATTTTACCTATCGAAGTTTCCAACGTCGCAAAGTTGCCCTCACAATTTGGCGATTTTTTGATACAAGCATTCAAAGAGGGCGACAAAGAGCATTTGGCGATAATGACAAAAGATTTAGATTGCGATACTCCGCTTGTCAGAGTGCATTCCGAATGTCTCACAGGCGATGCGCTTGGGAGTCTCAGGTGTGATTGCAGAGATCAGCTTGTAAAGGCTCTTAAGCAGATAGGTCAAGAGGGGTGCGGCATTGTGCTTTATTTGCGTCAAGAAGGGCGCGGAATAGGACTTTTAAACAAAGTAAACGCCTATAAGTTGCAAGACGAGGGTTTTAATACTTACGAAGCAAACCATCAACTAGGCTTTGGCTCAGACGAGCGAAACTTTGACATAGTCGAATATATGCTCTCATACTACAAGGTCAAAAAAATAAGACTACTTACAAATAATCCAAAAAAACTATCCTCGATTAAAGGCGTAGAGATTATCCAAAGGGTGCCGATAATAAGCGAACCTCACGAGCACAACAAAAACTATCTAAAAACAAAACAAGAACAGGGCGGACACTTATTTTGAGTATGATTGCAGACGCTTTACTCGCGCAAGAGATAGAGATTGACAAAGAGGCGGCAAAAAAGCTGTTTAGATTTTGCGAACTGCTAAAAAGCTGGAATAAAACACATAGCCTAACCTCACTTAGAACCGATGAAGAGTATACGGAGGCTATTCTTGATAGCGTATACCCTCTGAAATTTTTAGGCGAATTTAAAAGCACCCTTGATATAGGAAGCGGTGCTGGTTTTCCAGCCTATGCGTTAGCTATTGTCAAAAAAAATGCGCATTTTACGCTTTGCGAGCCGCTAGTGAAAAAATACGCTTTTTTGCAGTTTGCAAAAATTGAGTTAGGGCTAGCAAACATAACGGTTAAAAAAAATAGAGTCGAAGAGTTGCAAACAGACGAGTTTGAACTAATCACATCAAGGGCGGTGGCAAACTCTCAAACTTTGGTCGATTTGTCCTCAAGACTCTTAAAAGAGGACGGCTATTGGCTTTTTTATAAAGGCGATCTATCGGAAAGAGAAATACGAGGTGAAAACGTCCGCGTATATTCAAGAGAGAGAAGACGCTACGTCCTAATACATAAGGAGAAAGAGCATTGCTAAAATTTTTATTTAATTTGGCGGTCATTGTCATCGTAGGCTATATCATATATATAAAGTTTTTTAAAAAACCAAAACAAACCATAAAGCAAGATAGAGATGAGTTTAGACAAGTGGACAACTCTATAATGGTGGGTTGCGATAAATGCGGAACTTTCGTCGAAACAGGCGACTCAATAGCAAAAGACGGTAAATTTTACTGTTCAAAAGAGTGTGCGGGAGTAAAATAGATGGTAATTATAGGCGGACCAAAAGAAGTTTGCATCGCTTGCGAGCTCTCTTTTGACAAAGAAGGGGCTTTAAGATACTTCAAATTTGATGCAAAAGAGCTTGCAAAGTACAAAAAACTAGTCGATGAGGGCGAAGATATAGCGCTTGGAGTCTCAGACATTAAAGAGCTTATATACGCTTGCAACATAGGCGTCAAATATGCGATAGCCAACAAAGAAGATGCGGCGATAATGCAAAAAATAGTAGACTCTTATCTATACGATACAAAACTTTTAGCTATTATCTACGAAGAAGATGAGATAGAGTGGGCGGCTACGGCTGAAATAGACGGAGTTGTATTTGACGAGGACGAACAGCTGTGAAGATTTACGATATAGCCATCATCGGAGCCGGATCCGCCGGAATAGCGGCGGCTGTAGAGGCGTATGCGCTTGGAATTACAAAGATTATTTTGATAGAAAAAGCGGGGAACCACTCGACTACGATAAGAAACTTTTATAAAGACGGTAAAAGAGTTGACAAAGAGTGGCAAGGTCAAAAACTAGAAAATAGCGGAACTATCACTTTTTTGGACGGCTCCAAAGAGTCTACGCTTGATTTTTTCGACGAACTACTATCGTCTCACAAAATAGAGTCGGTATTTAACGAGGAAGCGGAAAAAGTTGAGAAAAACGGCGATATGTTTGACATAGCCACAACCGCCTCAAACTACCATGCAAAAAGCGTAATACTAGCAATCGGCAAAATGGGAAAGCCAAATAAGCCTACTTGTCAAATATCAGCAGGAGCAAAAAATAGAGTTCACTACAATCTTGACGCTTGTAGCGAAAACGAGAGCGTGCTAGTGGTGGGCGGCGGCAACTCAGCGGCGGAGTACGCCGTGGATTTGGCGGAAAAAAACGACTCCGCTTTATCATACAGAAGAGCCAACTTCACAAGACTAAACGCCGTAAACCTGCTATATCTCGAAAGACTCAGCTCTCGCGGCAAAATAAGAAAGCTTATGAGCACAGATATTACGTCGATAGAAGAGAAAAATGGCAAATTAAAAGTCTCTTTTGCACAAATAGAGCCTGAAATATTCGATAGAGTAGTATTTGCAATCGGTGGCTCAACTCCCGTCGATTTTTTGAAAAAATGCGGTGTAGAGCTACTTGATGGCGAGCCGGTACTATCAAGCGAGTTTGAGACGCGCCACAAAGGAATGTTTATCTCAGGAGATATAGCGTTTAAAAACGGCGGCTCTATTGTGGTAGCTCTTGATATGAGCTATAAAATCGTGAAAAAGATAAAAGAGGAAAATTTAATTTAAATAGAGAGCCACTTTTGTTTGGGTGTTTGTTTTGTTAAGAGAATTATGTCTAAAACATCAGAAACTTTAGCTTTAACGACTCTTTTTTAAACTTCCAAAAACCTTAAATTGAATGGTTTATTTGGGGATTTGCAAGAGGTTCTCTACTTTGAAAAAGTGTTGGGGTTGGGTGGTGAATGGTTACCTCTTTTAAATGGGATGGTATAATGTGGTAAAACTTGACGAGAGAGAATATGATATTTTTCTAAAAACCGTGCATTATACGCCTCTTTGGTTGTCTTGACAATTTCATGTCGGCTTCCAAAGTCTTTTTTGGGCAAAATACGCTTAAAAAATAAGGCTTTTGTATGGCTTCCACTTTAGGATTTCTGGATACCGCTTATGAATTTACAAAAGAAACACCGATAGTCAAAGACGAGTTTACGCACGCTCTTTGTATCGGCGAAACAGGATCCGGCAAAACAACCGGTTTTATACTTCCAAACATCAAAGATAGAATAGGTAAAAATCACGGAATACTTATCTATGACTTCAAAGGAAATCTCCATCTTGGGGTCAAAAAACTCTCTCTTGAGGCGGGTAGGCTAGAGGATGTGATAGAGATAGGCACGCCCTGGGGTAAAAAGACAAATCCGTTTGAGTATATGACGGTAAAAGAGATATACGGATTGTTGTTTGCGCTTATTAGCCAAAGAGATACGGAGGGTGTTTTTTGGCACTCTGCGGCGGCTACGCTTGGCTCAAATATTGTGCGCGTTATCCGAAAAATTGGCAAGGTAAAAGAGTCTTTTCTTGAGCTTGGAGTAGAGTTTCCAAAGCTTTCTTTTAGGTATTCTGTAGATTTTAACGACAAAATATCCAAGATAGAGCACTATCTTTTGCCCGTGAGCGATTACCACTCTGAGCAGTTTGAGTATCCTAGCGCCGCCTCTTTTGCGTCTTTGTATAGCTGTGTGCGAACCGTCAAAAAGCTTTGTATGTTTACCGACGGACACCCGATAATGAGCGCTTTTTTGAAAGATAGGCTAATATCCGCATTTGCTTCAAGGATGAAAAAAGAGCTTTCCAAAGAGAGCGTTGAGAGTGAATGGATTAGGGTGCAAAAGGGGTTTGAAGAGGCTCTTTTGAGAGTAGAGGAGCTAAACAATAGCTTTGCTATGCTAGATAGCTACAAATCCATGGCGGTATCCATAAGCGACGACTTTTCGGGCAACTATGGCGTTATCTTTTCGCTTGAGTCCTCTCTAAAGCACTTTTATGACTACAGCTTTTTTAGCGAGCATGAGTGCGACGTGGTGGAGGAGCTAAAGAGCGGCAAAATAGTTGTGATAAACACCTCTCTTTTGACAAACCAGATGATAAACGCCCTCAATCAATCAATAGTCCTCAATCTATCCAAAAGAGCAAAACAGCACGACAAAAAGCCGGTCTCCATCTTCATAGACGAAGCAAACAGGGTGGTGGACAAAAATACAGAACTTGCCACGGATATTTTGAGAGAGGCAAAAGTGGAGCTAATTTTAGCTATCCAAAACGAGTCCCAAATGATATACAAAATGGGTATGGATAGATACAAAGAGCTAAAGGGAAATCTAACCGAGCAGATAATCTTTAGAAACAACGATGAAAATCATATACTAAAAACCGACAAAGACGTCGAAAGACTCGATACGCACACATATCTTTCCGGAGAGCTAAAAGAGATAAAAGCTACGCTGCCTATATTTTTTGGCGAAGACGAGCTGCTGAATGCAGAATTTGAGTATCAAAAAAATCTTCCAATCACCGTAGAGCTACTACGAATGAACGAAATCACTGCGCCTACTATAGCCGTGTTTGACGACATAGTGTTTGAAAGAGACGACTCTGTATTTTTGCAAAATCTTGAGACAAAAGCTATGCAAAAGGTGATATTTAGAAGCGAAAGCGACTACAAAAACGCAAGAGAAGAGCTGGCAAAAATCTACAAATACGTCTTTGGGGATAACGGGATTGCTGAAGAAAAAGAGAGTGAAGCCGCCGGATTTATGTCTAAGTGGCGGAGGTTTACTAGAGAACAGAAGTAGGACGCCCATCGCCCGCTTTGACTCTTTGGTCAATAAAATAAGATTGCCGTTTTTGTGTTAAACAACTTTTAAGCGCTAAACAAATACATTACAATAAAAACTTGAAGGTTTTAGAATGCCTATTCCTTTTACAGACGAAGAACTTTTTCCAGCTGCGGAACGTTCTATATTAAAAATAGAACCGATGCTGGCGCTAGACGGCGGAAGCATTAAGCTATTAACGGTGAGAGACGGCGTTGTATACGTCCAGCTACAAGGAGCGTGCATAGGTTGTCCAAGTAGCTCTAATACGCTTAAATATGGTGTTGAAAAAAAAATAAGAGAAGATATTCATCAAGAGCTATGTGTAGTTAATGTGCCAATCGGTGCGGAGTTGGAGCTTGATAAGTTTATCAAGAGCTTGGAAAATAGAAAATGAAAAAGAGTTTTTTTATAAATTATGTTGAAACTGCCGAGAAGCTATTTGTGTCAAGAAATTACGAAAAAGCCCTCTTTTATTATTCGCTAGCGAGCGAGCGGCAACCGACCAGTCAAGACGTAAGGGTCGGCGTTTTGCTTTGCGATTTGGCTTACGAGATGGAGAGTGAAGCTCACTCGCTATTTGATTATTATATTATAGCAAAAAAAGAGAACTCTGAAAATGCGGTGGAGTTGATTGAGAAGATCATTTTTTCAATAGATGGAGTGCTTAACGCAACGGCTGAAGTGCTAATGCCGACTCTGTTTGATAGAATTCAATATGAAAACGCCATCTCATACCAAGATTTTCAAAGCATAGTGGAAAAACGAGGCGAATTTAAACGCGCATTTGAAGATATAATGTTTTCTACAAAAGTCGTTATATCTGAAAAAAGAGATTTTATAAGTTTTTTAGATGATCTTGTTATGAACGGCTTTAATGAAATGGCGCTAAACTATCTTGAGGGTGCTACGGCTATTTTCCCTTCAAGTAAAAAGATTAGAGACTTATTTGACAAAATACATCAGAAAGATTTAATTGAAACTAAAACTCCCAAAAAACTCTAATTTATCAGCTCTGTATATAAGCGACAACTCTGCCGAGTGCGATGTTGACACTCTATTTTTGATGACTCCTCTCTCTGTAAAGTATATAGACGACGCTAGAGAGAGGGGGGCGACTGGGTTTGTATCGGCAAATGAGTTAAAAGATATATTTGACCTATCTTCTATCAAAATAGTCGGAATAACCGGAACAAACGGCAAAACAACAACTGCGGCCGCAATATACTCTCTCTTGTTGGACTTGGGTAAAAAAGTTGCAATGCAGGGCACGAGAGGTTTTTTTATTAACGAAAATAGAGTTGAAGAAAAATCCCTCACAACGCCGATGCAGCTTAATATTTTTTCAAATATTTTAAAAGCTATTGAAGAGGGGTGCGAGTATTTTGTAATGGAAGTAAGTTCGCATGCAATCGCACAAAAACGCATAGAGGGGCTCAATTTTAATCTTAAAATTATTACGAATATCACTCAAGACCATTTAGACTTTCATAAAACATTTGAAAACTATTGCGACGTAAAAAATGAGTTTTTGAGAGACGATACTCCAAAGCTAATAAACGCCGACGACAAAAATATCTCATATAACCAAAAAAATGCAAAAACATATGGACTTGAAAAATCATCAGATTACAAAGTCGGCGCATACTCTTTAAATGAAGGTATATTTGCCGTATTTGAAAATAGCGGAGCTAACTACTCATTTTGCGCTTCAATGGCGGGCGTATTTAATATTTATAATTTAACGGCGGCGGTTGCGGCTGTAAATATACTTGCCAATGAGGGTATTCAAAAAATTTGCGACAACGTAGAAAATTTTGGCGGAGTCGGCGGTAGAATGGAGATTGTGAGCACCTCGCCGATGGTGATTGTAGATTTTGCCCATACGCCGGACGGTATAACGAAAGTATTAGAAGCGCTAGGCGGCTCGAAAATTACGGCTGTATTTGGCGCCGGCGGCGATAGGGATAGGAGCAAAAGGGCTCAAATGGGCAAAGAAGCGGCGCTAAGGGCTTCAAAAATTATTGTGACAAGCGATAATCCTAGAAGCGAAGAGCCTGAAATGATTATAGAAGATATATTGAGCGGCATAGACGATAAAACAAAAGTAAGCGTTGTTATAGATAGATACAAAGCGATTGAAAAAGCGATATTAGAGCAAAAAGATGGAGAGATAGTCGCAATACTCGGCAAAGGTGACGAAACAACCCAGATTTTTAAAGATAAAATCGTACATTTTGACGACCGCGAGGTCGCAAGAGAGATTTTGAAACAAAATAGATAAATTTTTAATTATTAAGACTTATTTTATCCCATTTAAAAACTTTCTTTTGTAAAATATATAAAAATTATTTTAGGAGGTAGCTATGGCGGGCATACCACAACCAGCGTTTTATTTGTTTATGTGTCAGGTCGAAAGACCGGAGGGTTTCCCTAAGGGTTCATGTGTTAAGCCGTATAATAGGGATATGTTTGGTTATTTAAGCGAGGCTCTTATGAGAAGCGGTACTATGGGTACTGTAGTTCCCGTTCAAACGGGGTGTCAAAATAGATGCAATATGGGTCCTGTGATGCTAGTTGAGCCGGGTCACACTATGTATGTTGGACTCACTAAAGAAAAAATTGATAAAATTATAGAAGAGCACATCATCGGCGGAAACGTTGTAGAAGAGTTTGTGATACCAAAAGAGATGTGGGCGGACGCTATAAGTCCTGAACAAATGAGAAAAATGGCTGGAGTTAGTTAAAAATTATGCAAATCGAAATGCTTTACTCAAAAATTCATAGAGCGACCGTTACGGATGCCAACCTCAATTATGTAGGTTCCATCACTATAGATAGGGAGCTAATGGACGCGGCAAAACTTCGAGTAGGGCAAAAAGTAGAGATATTAAACATCAATAACGGCGAGAGATTTTCGACGTATACTATAGAGGGGGCGAGAGGCAAAAGAGATATTTGTCTCAACGGCGCCGCCGCTAGAAAAGTGCATGTTGGAGACAAGATAATCGTTGTGGCTTACGCTTCTTTTGAAGAATCAGAGCTTATGAGCTATGCTCCGGCAATCGTTATCGTGGACGACAAAAATGATATAGTTGAAATTGGGAGCGGTCTTTAATGTTTGAAGGTTTTGATATGTCTAAGCTTGGAGCCGTGTTTGAAGAGGCTCAAAAAAAAGCGAAAGAGATGGAGACGCGAAGCTCTACGCTAACTTTTAGCGCAAAAAGCGGAGGCGGTCTTGTGAGTGCTACCGTAAATGGAAAGTTTGAGGTGCTTGATATTGGTATAGACGACTCCTTGCTTGAAGATAAGGAGTCACTGCAAATACTTCTAATGAGCGCTATAAACGACGCCATGAAATCCGCTACGGAAAATCAAAAAAATGAAGCCATGTCTATGCTTGGGGGATTAAACCCGTTTGCCAAAAACGGTTAATTCGCCGTTATGTTAGAGCGTTTTGAAGAGTATCTCAAAAAAAATTCAATAAAAGCGGCTTCTTTTCACCCAAATTTTGAAGATGCCGTCAATAAGATGTTAAACGTTGGCGGCAAAAGATTTAGACCGCTTCTTCTTTTATCTGTCGTAAATGCAATTGACGAGAGAGTTCTTCAAAACGCTTTTGCTCCGGCTTTGGCTATTGAGTGTCTGCATACGTACTCACTTATACATGACGATTTACCTTGTATGGACGATTCTCCGCTTAGAAGAGGATGCCCAACTCTGCATACTGTGTACGGCGAAGCAATGGCTGTGCTTGCTGGAGATGCGCTAAACACTCATGCTTTTTATATTATCTCTGAAGCAAAGCTGTCAAGCGATGTTAAGGTAGAGCTTATAAAAATACTATCAAGAGACGGCGGAGTGTCGGGAATGGTTCTTGGTCAAGCGATTGATCTGTTTTTTGAGCATAAAAAACTATCCATCGAAGAGCTAAAATTTTTACACACCCACAAAACCGCAAAACTCATAGCCGCTTCTATCGCAATGGGAGCCGTTGTTGCGGGGGCAAAAAATGATTTGGTGGAAAAGCTATATAATTTCGGCTCCAAACTGGGGCTTTTCTTTCAAATTAGAGATGATTTATTGGACGCTCTATCTAGCGAAGAAAAAGAGGGCAAAAAAGTTCAAAACGACGGCGTAAAAAATAGTTTTGTAAATCTTTTGGGCGTTGAGGGCGCAAAAGAGGAGTTTAATATTTTTAAAGCAGAGCTAATAAGCGAACTTCAAATGTTTGAACCAAAACTATCAAAGGCTCTTTGGGATGTTTGCGAAAGATATTTCGCAGATATTTCATAGCCTCGTCTTCAGTCAAAAAAAGTCACAAACTAGACTCAGACTACCTCGCCGCCTTTGGCGGCTTAAAAGCTTATATATCTGACCTTATTATTTTCCCGCAAAAGCGGGTAACTTTAGGGGGTTGTAAGGGACATTCATGTCCCTGCCGCCAAGACGGGCTTTGCTCGTTTTGGCGTGTAAAATAAGTAAATATTTTAAGGAGAATAAATTGCCCGGAACAAATATGTTAAAAAAGATGTCGGATACTATAAAGTTTTTGGCTTGTGATATGGTGCAAGCCGCAAATTCTGGACACCCCGGAATGCCTATGGGGCTTAGCGATATTATGAGCGTGTTTAATTCGTTTTATAAACACAACCCGTTAAATCCAAATTGGCTTAATAGAGACAGGGTTGTTTTCTCCGGCGGACATGGTAGCTCTATGATTTACTCTCTTTTGCATCTATGGGGATACGATGTCTCTATGGATGACATTAAGAGCTTTAGACAACTTGGCTCAAAGACGCCGGGACATCCAGAATTTGGGCATACGCCGGGTATTGAAGTGACTACGGGACCACTTGGGCAAGGTTTTGCAAATGCGGTTGGTTTTGCTTTTGCGGCAAAATATGCGGCCAATCTACTGAATACTCCGACCGCCAAAGTGATAGACCACAAAGTCTACTGCTTTTGCGGAGACGGCGATATAGAAGAGGGGATTAGCTATGAGGCGGCAAGTCTTGCGGGTCACCATGCTCTTGAGAATTTGGTGATAGTGTATGATAGCAATAATATCACAATAGAGGGCGATGTCAGCGTAGCTCTCTCGGAAGATGTTAAAGCTAGATTTGAGTCTCAGGGGTGGAGCGTGCTATCGATAGACGGTCACGACTATGCGCAGATTGAAAACGCATTTAGCGAAGCGATTAGCGCAAAAAGCGCCAAACCAACGTTGATTATAGCAAGGACAAAAATCGCAAAAGGCTCCGCAACGCTTGAGGGCTCTCATCATACACACGGTGCGCCTTTGGGTGAAGAGGAGATAAAAGCCTCAAAAATGGCTGCTGGATTTGACCCTGAGGCTAAGTTTACTATTCCTGAAGAGGTTTTAATTAGATTTAGATGCGCAAAGGAAAAAGGCGAACTTGAAGAGAAGATTTGGAAAAAAATACTTCTTGAATTGCCTGAGAGAGAAAAAAACGACTATCTAAACGCCCTGTTAAATCCTGATTTTAGTGCGGTGGCTTATCCTCTATTTGAAATCGGCGCCAAAGTAGCCACAAGAGATTCAAATGGCAAGATTATGAATGCGATAGCAAAAGCATACCCTGGTTTTATCGGCGGCAGTGCGGACCTTTCTCCGTCCAACAAAACAGAGCTAAACGGACTTGGCGATTTTCCAAACGGTAGAAATATAAGATTTGGCATAAGAGAACACGCGATGGGAGCCATGACAAACGCCATCTCATTGTATGGTTTGTTTAGACCGTTTTGCTCAACGTTTTTTGTCTTTTCCGATTATCTAAAACCAGCGATTAGGGTAGCCGCTTTGATGGGTGCGAGAGAGTATTTCGTATTTACGCATGACAGCATCGGCGTAGGCGAAGACGGGCCTACTCATCAGCCGATAGAGCATTTAAGCGCCCTTAGAGCCGTACCAAATCTTTTTGTATTCAGACCGTGCGATGCAAACGAAAATATCGCCTCTTGGCAAACAGCGCTAAGCCTAAATGCGCCAAGCGTATTTGTGTGTTCAAGACAAGGGCTTGAGGTGTTGTCTGCCAGTAAAAACGTAGATATTTCAAAAGGCGCATATAAAGTCGTTGAAAAAGAAAACGCAATACTAACTCTTATGGCAAGCGGAAGCGAAGTTCATACAGCGATTGCGGCGGCGAAACTTTTGGAAAACGATAATATAGCGGCAAACGTCGTGAGTGTACCGTGCTTAGATTTATTTGTTAATGCCGGAAAAGAGTATCAAACTAGCTTGCTAGGAGATACAAAAACGCTTGCAGTTGAAGCGGCAAGCGCTCAAGAGTGGTATAGATTTGCAGACGATGTCGTCTGCATGGAGAGCTTCGGAGCAAGCGGTAAAGACTCCGCTTTGTTTGCTAAATTTGGTTTTACAGCGGAAAATGTCGCCATGAGAGCCAAAAAAATAATCGATGCTACACACTAACAAAAGCCAGATCAAATACAAATAAATTCTGCCGCCAAACGGCGGCTAGCTTTAGTGGCTTAGCGCCAGCGTAGCCAAGACGGGCTTTGCTCGTTTTGGCGTACTAATTAGCATTGTGTAACACTATCGCAATCAAAGTTTTGTTACAATCACACAAACCAGTCAAAAAAGGGGAAACAATGGCATTAAGAGTTGCAATTAACGGCTTTGGAAGAATCGGTAGATGTGTGGCTAGAGTAATCGCAAATAGAAGCGACATAGAGTTGGTGGCTATAAACGACCTAGCGGACATCGAAGAGCTTGCGTATTTGATGAGATACGACACTATTCATGGCAAATTCAACCAAGATGTGGCGGTTGAAAACGGCAATCTAGTCATCGGCGGTAAAACGGTAAAAGTATTTAGCGAAAAAGACCCGAACGCTTTAAAATTTGCCGACGCTGGTGCCGAAATAATGCTTGAGTGTACAGGGCTTTTCTTGGAACAAGACAAAGTGCAGTGCCACTTAGATAACGGCGTCAAAAAAGTAATTTTTTCTGCTCCAGCAAAAGACAACACACCAACATTTGTACTAGGCGTCAATGACAGCGCATACAACGGCGAAAAAATCATCTCAAACGCATCTTGCACGACAAACTGCCTTGCTCCGATGGTAAAAGTGCTTGACGATGCGTTTGGTATTGAAAACGGACTTATGACGACTATTCACTCATATACAAACGACCAAGCAATTCTTGATATTATTCACAAAAAAGAGAGACGAAGAGGAAGAGCGGGTGCGGCTAACATTATCCCTACTACTACCGGCGCCGCAAAAGCTATCGGTCTAGTCCTTCCACACCTAAAAGGCAAGCTAGACGGCTTATCCGTGAGAGTTCCGACACCAGATGTATCTATGACAGACCTAAGCGCAACGCTCAAAAGACCCGCTACGGTGGAAGAGGTTAACGAGCTATTTAGAGCTGCGGCAAAAGACGCTTTCAAAGATATAATCACTGTGGACGATGAAAAAAGAGTATCTATGGACTTTAGAACAGATCCATCAAGCTGTATTTTTGTGACAGACACAACAAAAGTAATCGGCAACACACTAAAAGTAATGGCGTGGTATGACAACGAGTGGGGTTATTCAAACAGACTTGTAGATATGGCTATTAGAATAGGCGCTTAATATTATTTGCCAAATCTCCTTTTAGGTTTTACCTATAAGGAGAAGGCTTTTTTTAACCACAAAACCCTGCATCAATCATCATACACACTTTTTTGTATCAAACTTTGTGTATAATAACCAACACAGATATTTAATCATAAGGGACATTCATGTCCATGCCGCCAATACGGGCTTTGCTCGTATTGGCGGCAAACATCGATATTTTAAAGAGAGAGGAAAACACATTGGATCCTGATAGTCAGACGATTTTTATGTTGCTATTCGCATTTTTTTTAGTTTTGCTAAACGGCTTTTTTGTTTTATCGGAGTTTGCTATTGTTAAGGTAAGGAGAACAAAACTAGAGGAGTTGGCGAAAAATGGCAAGCCAAACGCAGAGTTGGCTCTCAAGATATCAAATTCACTCGACACATATCTAAGCGCGACACAGCTAGGAATAACGCTTTCATCCCTAGCACTTGGCTGGATAGGCGAACCGGCTCTAGCTAGACTACTTGAACAACCTTTTTTAATCATCATTGGCGACAATCCCACTCTTTTGCACTCTATTAGTTTTGTTTTAGCTTTTGCGACAATAACCCTTTTGCATGTTGTGGCTGGAGAGCTTATTCCAAAGTCGATAGCAATTGCTAAAGCGGAACAGGCGGCGTTAATAGTGGCTAGACCGCTGTATTGGTTTTGGCTTTTGTTTTATCCGCTTATTAGATTCTTTGATATTTTAGCATCGTTTTTTCTTCGCAAAATGGGTATTCAGCCATCCTCTGAGCATGATAATGCACACTCTGATGAGGAGTTAAAGATGATTGTTAGCGAGAGCCTTAAGGGTGGTTTTATCGACTCTATGGAGGGTGAGATTATCAAAAACGCCGTCAATTTTTCAGATACAGTCGCAAAAGAGATAATGACGCCGCGAAAAGATATTACCTGTATAGACGCCGATATATCGTATGAAGAGAATATGAAAATCGTCACAAGCACAAGACACACAAGGTATCCGTATTGTCACGGCAATAAAGACAATATAACTGGTATGTTGCATATTAGGGATCTGTTGAATAATATGCTCTCTGAAACTCCAAAACTCTTATCGGGACTGGAACGACCAATTATTGTTGTCCCTGAAAACGCCTCTATTTCTGATATTTTAATCAAAATGAATCGTGAACGAGTTCATATGGCTTTAGTAGTTGACGAATACGGTGGTACCGCCGGACTTTTGACTATGGAGGATATTGTAGAAGAGATTATTGGTGACACTTCGGATGAGCACGATACAAAAAGCGAAAAAATAAAACAGATAGACGAATACACCTTCGAGTTTGACGGTATGATTGATATAGAGAGCGTCGCTGAGGCTCTAAATATTGAGTTAGAGGACGAGCAAGCCGTTACTCTTGGCGGACATATTTTTAATCTTTTAGGCAGAATGCCAACTATTGGAGATAAGATAAAAGACGGCTCATGTGAGTATGAGGTGCTAGAAGTTGAGAACAATCGTATTCAGAAGCTTCTGTGTAGAAAAATAGACGAGCGGACGGCGTAATTTTTACCATCCGCTTTTTGTGTCGTTTTTATTCCATCTCCATCTCCAGCTCTTGGTATTTGATAATTTATTCTCTCCAAGATTCTGTGTTGTTCATAATACGGCTCTTTTAATAATAGCGGAGTGATGGAGCAAAAACCTCCGATACGGCTTGCAGAAATTCAGGCTGATGAGGGTAGTTTTTGGTTAGGTTGTCCAAAACGCTTTGTATGTACAATTTCGTATCCTTTTTGCTTACTGACCAAAAGGATACGATAGAGCTACTTTAATTTGTGTTCAAATTAAGGATTCTCTTTTTTTGCTTTTTTAAGAATTTTGCACTCTTCTTTTGAAGATAAAGCCTCTTTTTCAATCAAAAACCAGTCGTCATTCATATTTTCATCGTGGCACGGGGGGGAGAGTTCGTCGCATTGAGCCAATGCTTGGGCTTTGTCTGGACAAACTCTCACACACTCGGCGCAGTAGATGCAAAGATATGGGTTGTAATGGTATGTAAACTTAAAGCTCTCTCTATCTTGCGTAAAACGTATCGCCCCTGGAGGGCAAACATCCTCGCATTGAAGACACCAGATACACTTTGGCTCCTCAAAAAGAATAAGACCTCTAGCCTCTTTATTTTTAGGACTTTTCTCAAAAGGATAATTGATTGTGGCGGGAGAGCCAAAAAGGTTTTGGAATGCGTTTAGGCTTGCTTTTATCATCTGTTGGTTACCTCGCCGTACAAGATAGACATGGATCAAAGGAGGCTATGATTGCGGGCGCATCGGCATAGTTTTGTCCTTTTAACGCCTCTATCATACCCGGTACTGAGCCAAATGTAGGCGTTTTGATACGCACTCTATCCAAAAACTGCCCCTTGGAGGCTTTGAGGTAGTAAAAACACTCGCCTCTTGGAGCCTCTACTCTCATGTAGCTCTCTCCGTCCGGCGTACCGCGTACTTTTGACGCTATAGCGCCTTCCGGCATAGCGTCAAAAGCTGTTTCTATAAGCCTAATACTCTCAAGTAGCTCTTCTAAGCGAACCATATTTCTAGCGTGTATATCGCCGCTCTCCATAACTACGCTTTTAAATCCAAGTTCTCCATATGGAAGGTAGTCGCTCTCTTTTCGTACGTCAAAATCTACGCCGCTAGCTCTAGTTAGCGGTCCCAATACAGAACGATTAAGTGCGCTCTCTTTTGTAATAACGCCTACGCCTTTGTATTTTAAAGATAAACTCCAGTTATTTAAAAAAAGCTCTTTTATTTCGCCTACTTTTTGTTTTAAAACGCTTAGTTTCTCTCTTATGTAGCTCTCCATTTCGGAAGTTATATCTTTGTTGACGCCACCTATTGAGATATAATCAAATTGTATGCGGTTACCAGTCATCGTCTCTTGTACTTCCATGACAAGCTCTCTATCTTTCATCGTTCTCATAAAAAGAGCTTCAAAACCGGCATTTTCAGCGGTATGCGCTAGGCATAGAAGATGTGAATGGATGCGATCTAGTTCATTTGCGATAATACGAAGATATGACGCTTTTTTTGGAACTTCTATATTAAGTAGCTCTTCAACCGCCAGCGTATAGCAGGTGGAGTGTACAATAGCGCAAAGTCCGCACACTCTAGCTACGACGTAGCCTACTTGTTTAAACTTAAATTTTGTTGTGCAGGCAAGCTCTATCCCCCTATGCACATAACTGACGTCGGCTTCCACGCCTATAATTTTCTCGTTTTCGCATTCAAAGCTAAACCTTACAGGCTCCAATAGAGCTATATGCTGAGAGCCTAGCGGAATATTTATCGTTTTACTCATCTTTTGATCCTTAACGGAGCTTCAAGCCCGTCAACTTCGATAAACATTCCTTTAACGGAGTTTTCAAATTTTGCGTCAAGCAAGTCTCTAAGCTCTCCCTCATACATTTTGGCAGTCGGCAAAATATCGGCGAGACTAGGCAAAATAGCGTCTTCCGGAGTTTTTGCGACAAAAACTTTCCATTCGTCTTTTGCGTTTAGTTTTGTAAAACACCATTGAATCTCTAACTCATTAGTTTCGTAAAGACCATTTATGGAAACAAAATGCCATATATTTGGGTTGTAGAACTCTACTATTTTTGCTTTTATTTCGCCTATCTCTACGGCTGTTTTATCTATTTTCATATTTTTCCCGCCATCTTTGTTTTATCTGTCTGTCCGTCGAATTCTGAGATTTTACCTAGTAGTTTTTTTGGTTTTTCTATCTCTTTTGTTTTTTGCTCTAGTATCGCCAGCGCTTTTGCCACTCCGTCTATTATCTGTTCCGGATGAGGAGCGCAACCGCCGACGTAGACGTCTACCGGAACATATCTATCTATACCGTCTTCCGAGCCGTACATTCCTCGAAAGACGCCGCCTGTAGCCGCGCAAGAGCCGCAAGCTACGACTACTTTTGGTTCCGGCATTTGCGAATACAGCTCTACTATTCTCTCTCTGCTTCTTTTTGTTACGGGCCCCGTAACTAGAAAAATATCTGATTGTTTTGGATTTCCCGTGTTTTTTACGCCGAGTCTCTCAAGGTCGTACTTTGGAGCCAGACACGCTAATATTTCTATGTCGCAACCATTGCAGCTACCTGCGTTGTAGTGTAGAAGCCACGGTGATTTTGCTCGAAACTTTTTTAAAAACTCTTTTATCATAAAAGTACACCCAAAATAATATTTGCTCCCGCAAGGGTAAAAGCTGATTTGTAAAGCATGCGAACCATATCCGAATAGCATACCCTAGCGGTTGAGTTGTCGATTATTAAAACGACAAAAAAAGCGAAGACAGCGAGTGCTGCGCCAATTGCAAAGCTACTTCCGCCAAACAAAAACACAAGTGTAAAGACAAAAAGCATATCCAGCCACTTTGCCGTATAGACCGCCTCATAAAAAATTCCCGAAAACTCTATCTCCGCTCCACCGACTATCTCTTGATGCGCCTCAGCCGCGTCAAAAGGGGATTTTTTGAGAAGCCCCGGAAGAGCTATAAGCAACGCCGCAAAACCTAAAATAGATGGAAGAAACGAGGCGGGAGCGTTAAGAATTTTTGAGACTTCAAAGCTTCCCGTGTGTAGATAAAACGCTATCGCCGTAAGTATCAGTATAGGCTCTAAAGCCGATATAGCGATAAGTTCTCTTGTGGAACCAATGCGACTATACGTCGATTTTGCCGAATATCCGGCGACAATCAAAAGCGACGTTGAGAGTAGGTGAAAAAATATAGCGACAAGCAAGTCCCCGCCAAAAAATAGCACAGACAAAGCGACCCACGCCGCCAAAAAGTGCATAACGCCCATAAAAGCGTGATATGAGTGAAGTATCATCGGACGCTTATCTGCAAGCTTAAAAAGGTCGTAAAAGGGTTGCAAAATAGGGGGACCTTTTCGCGATTGCATTCTAGCCTTTAGCTTTCGCTCCACACCGTAAAGTAGCCCTCCAAAAATTGGAGCTAAGAGTATAAGAAGCCAGCTCATATATTTAACGCTCCTATTATGATGATTAGAGCAAACAGCGCCAACGAAACCATATTGGCGGATTTTTCTATATTTTTTGCGGGGTTAAAATAAAAAGAGTAAGCGTTTGCCTCTATTCGCTCTCCGCAAGTATAAGGGGTTGCCTTGTCTACGCCCTTGAATCTTATCCTTGTCGCAAGAATTGGAGCGACTCCAAGCAGTAAAAACGCCGCCAAAATGTGCCAAAACTCCAATGTTCCAAACGGCAAAACAATACCCCAAAAATCACCGCTAATCGGTACTGCCGCAGAGGCTACAAAGGCGGCGTTTTCTTTGAAAAAGCCGCCGATTACAGGAGAGATAAAGACGGCAAAACCCAATAGGAAGATACCCAACACAAGCGGCGCTATAAGATAAGAGTACTCCTCCAAACCTTTTTTGGCGTCGTCGTTTGCAATAAATCTACCGACTGTTTTGAAGTATAAAAGCGTAAGGGCTACGCTCCCAACTGCTATAAAAAAGATGAGCAACATAACAAGTGCTCCATTAAATCCGACGACGCCTTCGTATGCGAGCCATTTTGCAAAGAATACGCCAAAAGGCGGAAGAGCTATGCTTAAAAATCCAAGGATTATGAGAGAGGTAAGTATCGGTGCCCTGGTAATGAGACCCTCTACGGACTCTATACTTTTAATATGATACTGTTTTTCCAAAATTCCGGCGCACATAAAAAGCATCGCTTTTGAAACGCCGTGAAAAATAATAAGCAACATACAAGCAAGTATAGTAAGAGGCGTTCCAAGCGAGGCCGTCATAACCATCAAACCAAGTAGCGAAATAGTCGAATATGCGAGTATCTTTTTGAAGCTATCTTCTCTTAGGGCTAAGGCGGCGGAGATTAAAAACGATATAGCTCCGATAAGAGCCACCCCCGCTCCTACGGCTGTTCCTGCAATTACCGGAGAGATTTTTAGGATTAGATACGGAGCTATTTTTACCATTGTGGAGGAGTGAAGTATCGCGCTAACCGGAGTGGGCGCCACCATCGCCCCAAGAAGCCACGGTGAAAAAGGCGCCTGAGCTCCTTTGATAAGAGCGGCTACCGATATAAGAGCGGCAAAAAGCGCCAAATACTCTCCGCCGTGCGATAAAATCTCAGATATGTATACAGTATGAAATTGCGACTTTGCGATAAGGGCGGCAAGCAAAAGCGCAACGCCCCCTATTTGATTCATCCAAAGAGCCGTGCGGGCGTTTTGTTTTGACTCTTCGTTGTTTCTAAAGCCGATTAGCCAGAAGCTAGCTAGCGTAGTCATCTCAAAAAATAGAAACAGCCATTTGATATTGTCGGCTGATACAAGTAGATTCATAACGCCCAAAAATGCGGTCAAAATAGCCAAAAACACCGCTTGTTTTGATGTGTCATCGGTTTCATCTTTGATGTATCGAACGGCGTAGATAAGTATTAGCGAGCCTACTATATTGATAAGTAAAAACATAAATACGGAGAGCTTATCAACTACAATGTCATACCCTTCTTTTGAAGAGAAACTCTCAAGCGCAAACAAAAAAGCTACTTGGGTGAGACTGAGTAACAAAATTCTTTTATCTTTACTTTTGAAGCCTATATATGTAAAGTAGCCCAAAAGAGCTATGTCCAAAAGAAGAAATGGAAAATTCAGATATGAGGCTGATAGTTTAAAGCTCGCCTCGTACGAGGTATAGACAAGCGTAGAAGCCGCTATCAAAAATATAGAGGCACCAAGAACCGCATAAGAGGCGTATCGTTTAAGCGTTACGGCGCCGATGGCGGCAAAAAAAGGAAAAAGGAAGAGAACAATCAGATATTCTTGCATTTGAGCGCTCTTTTTTTGGGTTTGGTTTATTCTAGCATAAATAGTTTACCAATAGGTTATGTTTGGCTTATTAGGGAGCTTTAAGCAAATAAGAAGAAAAAAAATACTAATATATCCGCATATATAGATACATTGGAAAATTATAAAATATGGAAGAGTTTCTAAGAGCCGTTGCGGCGTTAAATGATGAGAGCAGGGTGAGAATAGCGGCTTTTTTGGCGCGAAACGGAAAGTGTTGCGTGTGCGAGCTTGAAGCCTCTCTTTCAATGCCGCAATCAACGCTCTCAAGGCATCTAAAAATACTAAAAGACGCAGGATTTTTGATAATTTCAAAAGTCGGTGCTAGGAGCTACTATGAACTATCCGCACGAGCGTCGCTACAAAAAAATCTACTAGTTAATATGGAAGCTATAGAGCTAGAACTCCCACAAAAAATAGACGCAGACGATATAGGTAAAATTAAAATTTTAAGGAGACAACAATGAAAAACGTATTGATACTTTGCACCGGAAACTCATGTCGTTCTATTATGGCGGAAGCTCTCGTAAACGCCTATTTGGGCGAGCTTGATATAAAAGCCTACTCTAGCGGAGTGGCTCCAAGCGGAGAGGTAAACCCTGACGCTATTGAAGCGTTGCAAAAAGAGGGGATTAATGTAGAGGGACTACACTCAAAGACGCTAGCTACTTTGGATGGTATAAATTTTGAACTAGTCGTTACCGTGTGCGACCACGCCAAAGAGACGTGCCCAATGTTTCCGGGCATGGTTAAAGTTCTGCACGTCGGTTTTGAAGACCCTAGCGGTAAAGCGAAAGAGGAGTATACAAAAACGCTTTTTGAGATAAAAGAGGGGTTGCTTGTAAAAATCAAAGACGCTTTAGGGCTGGGTGCTTAATCTATGTGGCAAGAGGTGGTAGATGTTTTTGTATATGATTGGCTCGCTATGTCAAAAGACGATAAGCTCTCTAATGCGCTAAACTTTTTCGTCTATGATAGCGTCAAAATCATCTTTCTCTTAACCATCATAATTTTTTTTGTGACGCTTTTGCGCTCCTATTTTTCTACGGAGAAAGTAAGAGCGTATCTCTCAAAAAAACATGAGTTTGTAGGTAATGTCTTCGCGGCTCTTTTTGGGATTATCACGCCCTTTTGCTCATGCTCGGCTATCCCCTTGTTTCTTGGTTTTTTGCAAGCCCGTATTCCGCTTGGCGTGACGTTTAGCTATCTTATCTCTGCGCCTTTGAACAATGAAATTGCGATTGCTATGCTCTTTACGATGTTTGGCTGGAAAGTGACGGCTCTTTATATAGGTTTTGGGCTTTTGGTTGCGATAATCGGCGGTATCATCATCGGTAGGCTGGGGCTGGAAAAAGAGATATTGATAGAGGTAAAACCGATAGATGGCGAGATAACGGCTCAAATACAGAAAATAGCGTTTAAGACAAGAGTAAAAGACGCTATGGAGTATACAAAAGATATTTTACGCAAAATTTGGATTTATATACTCCTTGGCGTCGGCGTAGGTGCGTTTATCCACGGGTATGTGCCGACTGAGTTTATAGCGTCTATCGCCGGAGCAAATAATCCTTTTGCCGTGCCTATCGCCACGCTTCTCGGTGTTCCGATGTACTCAAACGCCGCAGGAGTAATGCCACTTATAGAAGTGTTGACCGCAAAAGGAATGCTTATAGGCACTGCTCTAAGCTTTATGATGGCCATAACGGCTCTTAGCTTGCCGGAGGCGGTGATACTAAAGAGAGTGATGAGCGTAAAACTTATCGGAATATTTTTCGGTATTGTGACGCTGGGGATTATTGGCGTTGGATATTTGTTTAACGCTATTTTATAAATGGTTCCAAGCTTATAAGATTATACTGGCGGCGGCACTTGACAAAGATATAAAATAGGCGTTGCCCTACCTTTTAAAAAAATAAAGACTAAGGTTTCATTATGTTTACACTAAAAAATTACGACACAAGCAATGTCAAAAATGACTTGTTATCAGGTTTGGTTGTCGCAATAGCTCTTATCCCCGAAGCTATCGCCTTTTCGTTTGTCGCCGGACTTAGCCCGATTGTCGGGCTATATACGGTTTTTATACTTGGTCTCGTGACCGCTCTTATGGGCGGCAAACCCGGAATGATTAGCGGGGCTACGGGGGCGGTCGTCGTCGTTCTCGCCTCTTTGGCGATAAACTACGGATTGGAGTATGTACTAGCGACTGCCGTAATGGCGGGACTTATTCAGATAACTTTTGGAGTGTTGAAGCTCGGTAAGCTTATCCGCCTAGTCCCGCAACCGGCGATATTCGGTTTTGTAAACGGTCTAGCAATAGTCATCGCCATGAGTCAGCTTAAGATGTTTGATGGTGAGGGGGCTACTATGTATGCTCTTGTAGCGTTCACAATGGCAATTATGTTTTTCTTGCCCAAATACACAAAAGCGGTACCTGCAGGACTTGTGGCTATTGTTGCGGTGACGCTTATCGTGATATTTGGCGATTTGCATACAAAACAAGTAGGAGATCTAGCAAATATAGGCGGCTCTTTCCCAACTTTTCATCTGCCAGGTGTACCTCTTGATTTGAACACTCTATTTATCATCGCTCCATATGCGTTTATTGTCGCCATGGTAGGTCTCATCGAGTCGCTTTTGACTCTTGCTGTGCTTGATGAGATGAGCGAAAAAAGAGGAAGCGGCAATAAAGAGTGCGTGGCACAAGGGATTGGTAATACTCTATGCGGAATTTTTGGAGCAATGCCGGGATGTGCGATGATAGGTCAATCCATCATCAACTTCACATCAGGCGGTCTTACTCGTCTATCTTCCACAACCGCCGCAATACTCGTTATTATCTTTGTCGTTAGTATCTCCGATGTTATCTCTCAAATCGCTATCGCTGCGCTTGTAGGCATCATGTTTATGGTATCCGTCGAGACTTTTGAGTGGGCGAGCGTGAATAGGCTAAAGAGGATGAAAAGGGCGGATGCACTGATTTTGGTGAGCGTGACCGTGATTACTGTATTTGCAGATCTTGCTATTGCTGTTGCGTCAGGCGTTATTATCTCTGCTCTCGTGTTTGCATGGGAGCATGCGAAGATCACTTATACGGCAAAAACAGAAGAGGACGGCACAAAAGTGTATGAGCTTGACGGACCTCTGTTTTTTGGTTCCGCAACGAGATTTGCCAATGAGATTTTCAAAGCAGAGAGCGACCCCGATAATATCGTGATAGACTTTAGTAATTCAAGAGTGATGGACTCAAGCGGCGTCGAGGCGATAGATAAGGTGAGCAAAAAATATACAGAAAGCGGCAAAAGCGTAAAACTAAGACACCTCAGTAACGACTGCATGCAGGCTCTTAAAGACGCCGGACCGTATTGTGTGCATGAGCTTGACGATCCGACTTATAAGGTGGCGAGAGACGTTTAAAAACCCAAAATGTGAGAATTAATCAGAGGGTTCAATTATAAGTCTAAAGTTAATTACGGTATTTTTCTCTACCGTAACTTTTGGAATAATCGGTGTTGGATATTTATTTAATGCAATTTTATAAGGGGACAAAATGACAATAGAGATACTCGGAACCGGTTGTACAAAGTGTAAAATGTTATACGAAATTACTCAAAACGCTGTAAATAAAGCCGGAATAGATGCGCAGATAATAAAGGTGGAAGATCCGTTGGCTATCTTGAGTTATGGAGTTATGACGACGCCCGCCCTTGTTGTGGATACAATTGTAAAGACGCAAGGCAAGCTTCCTAGCGCCGATGAGATTATAGAAATGTTAAGGTGAAATTGTTACTTTTTTTATTGAGCTACTTGCAAATATTCTTCTTGTGATAGCGTTTATTCATCTTCAAGGCGTGGCGTTGCATATTGCGCTACATAAAGATGGTATTGCAATAGGTTCTTTGAATTTTTGGCAAAAAGCGATAGCCGCTATTTGGTTTGTTATAAAGGAGTAGATAGTTTGCAAGAAGAGTATTTTGCAAGGCAATACGCCCTTTGGGGCAATGAGACTCAAGAGGGATTAAAAACAAAAAAAATCGCAATTATCGGTTGCGGCGGGCTTGGTTCCACGCTTGCCATTACGCTAGGCTCTAGCGGAATAGGCGAGATACATTTGGTGGATTTTGACGTTGTCAGCGTACACAATATTCATCGGCAGATAGCTTTTAGGCTTGGCGACGAGGGGCGTTATAAAGCCGAGGTTGTCGGCGAACTACTAAAAAGTAGGTATGAGGGCGCCGAAGTAACGACGCATACCGCCACATTTTGTGAGTTTGTCAAAAAAAATATAGAAATAGACTTACTGATAGACGCAACCGACAATTTGCCAAGTAGGGCGTCTTTGGAGGAGTACGCAAAAGCTCATAATATTCCTTGGCTATACGCCTCCGTTGAGGCGTGGCACGGACAAGTGTGCTTGTTTGAAAACGGCGAGTTTGCAAAATCTATGGTGATAAACGATAGAAAACCAGAGGGCATAGCTCCGCCGATAGTAGCCTTTATCGCGGCGTTTGAAGCAAATATCGCCCTTCGTTACCTCGCCGGATTGCCCGTTGCCTCCGATATACTAAATTATCTCTACTTTGACGCAAATGGAGAGCTTTGCCACAAAAAGTTTACCACACCAAGACGCGATAATTAAATGGTATACCGATTTTCTGGAGCCTTTTTGCATATTTTCAAGAGTTGCACTCATATTTTGCAGTTCTGATTTTGCCTGATTTGCGGCGGCTGTTTCGGCTTCTGATTTGAGCGTAAAAAGCGGAGCGTCTTTGGCGACTCGCTCTCCTTTTTTGACAAATATTTTCTCCACTCTACCGCTTTGAGAAGAGGCAATATTGACAAAATCACCCCCTATGTAGCCCTAACAACGTAGCGTTTTTTTATTGTACACCAAAAACGCTCATGCCCCTATTTAGCTGTTTTGTGCTATATTCCGCCTAAAACTAACTGTAATTAAAGGCTAAAAATGGGATTAGGAGTAGGACTTGTAGGCTTGCCAAACGTGGGCAAATCAACGACTTTTAATGCGCTAACAAAAGCGCAAAACGCAGAGGCGGCAAACTATCCATTTTGTACGATAGAGCCAAATAAGGCTGTGGTTCCGGTACCGGATAAGAGACTAGACGAGCTCGCAAAAATCGTAAATCCTGAGAGAATCCAGCACTCCACGGTAGATTTTGTGGATATTGCGGGGCTTGTCAAGGGCGCTAGTAAGGGCGAGGGGCTTGGAAACCAGTTTTTGGGGCATATCAAAGATGTTGGCGTGGTGCTTCACGTCGTTAGATGTTTTGAGGATGGCAATATTACGCACGTTGAAAACTCTGTAGACCCTTTGCGCGATATTGAGATTATTGAGACTGAGCTACTTTTGGCGGATATTCAGAGTCTTGAAAAAAGAATAGAAAGATTAGAAAAACAGGCAAAAACCGACAAAAACGCCGCCGCAATGCTGGAAGTTGCAAAAAAACTGCTTGCATACCTAAACAACGGCGGTATGGCGAGAGAGTTTGAGGGCAGGGATGAGGAGGCGTGCTTGGAGCTTAACCGCGAACTAAAACTTATCACCTCAAAAGAGATAATGTACGCCGCAAATGTAGACGAAGAGGCTCTTACAGGCACAAATGCACACTACGAAAATCTTTTGAAGTTTGCAAACGAAAAAGGCGCGGATGTAATCAAAATATGCGCCAAAATCGAAGAAGAGCTAGCCGGACTAAGCGATGAAGAGAGAGCGGAGATGCTAGAGGGGCTTGGCATAGAGGAGTCGGGACTTGAGCAGATAATAAGAAAAGGTTTCTCAAAGCTAGGTCTTGCCAGTTATTTTACCGCCGGAGTCAAAGAGGTAAGGGCGTGGACTATTGAAAAAGGCTGGAAAGCCCCAAAAGCCGCAAGCGTTATCCACAACGATTTTGAAAAAGGGTTTATCCGCGCGGAGGTAATCGCATACGATGATTTCGTGTCAAACGGAGGAGAGCAGGGCGCAAAAGAAAAAGGCAAAATGAGATTAGAGGGCAAAGAGTATGTGGTCGCCGATGGGGACGTGATGCACTTTAGGTTTAACGTCTAATGAGCGGTGTGACCTGTATTATTCCGGTCTACAACGACCCATCAAATCTGCCAAGAGCTGTATATTCGGCGCTAAATCAAGACGGGTGCGAAAAAGTTGTTATCGTGGATGACGCAAGTAGCGACAACACTTTGGCAATAGCCAAGGAGCTTGAGGCAAAAGAGAGCAGGGTTGAAGTGTTTGCTTTACCGGCTAACAGAGGTCAAGCTTTTGCTAGAAATATTGGCGTTATGTTGGCCGATACGCACTACATCACATTTTTGGACGCAGACGACGAGCATTTGAGCGGGTTTTATAAGGTCGCCTTAAAGGCTCTTAACGACCGCCCTAAAGCTTCTTTGGTTCGCGGCTCAATAGAGTATGTCGGAGAGCTCACAAACGATGATTTTGAGCCTGACGATGATAGATTAAATCAATCTTTGTTTGTAAATCCTAATACGCTAATAATGAGGAAGCATATTTTTTTACAGATAGGCGGCTTTCCCGTTTCTAATGAGTTTAGAGGTAAATATGGCGGTGAAGATATTGCGTTTAGTCATATTTTGAACACCTATTTTGAAGGTATGCTGACAAAAGCCCCAGTTCTTAAATATTACGTTAGAAGCGGCGGCGCTTTTCATAAATATATCTCAAGAACAAAATGGGAGAATGGGCGTATTGTCATCTTGAAAAACGACGCTGACGACGAAATGTTCATCAAAGCTTTTGAGAAATATGTCGAAGATAGAAAGTACTGCTTAGGGCAAAGCCTAGCCAGCATCAAAACCGAATAGTTATATGCACTTTGCCGCTAATACGGGCTTTGCTCGTGTTAGCGTCTAACATCTAACTCTCCCGCGAATGCGGGTAGCTTTAGGGGGATGCAAGGGACATTTATGTCCTTTGCCGCCAATACGGGCTTTGCTCGTATTGGCGTCTAACATCTAGTAAAACGGACACTCCGTAAGGGGTTCTACTCCCGCTTTTTTTAGCAGTTCGAAATCTTTTGAGGCTTCTTGTCCGCCAGTTGTGAGATAGTCGCCGACTATGATGGCGTCGCATCCGGCTTCAAATATTTCGTGTTGTCTATCGTCAAGTATATACTCTCTGCCGCCAGCCGCCATAATTACGCTATTTTCAAGCTCTTTTTTTGCCATTCTTAGCACACCTAGCACTTCACCTGCATTGATGTGCGTTTTTTTGATAGGTAGGGCTTGGTTTGGATGGTAGAAGTTGATTGGTGAACTCATTGGATTTAGGGATTTTAGCGACGCAAATAGTGACGCTCTATCCTCACGACTCTCTCCAAGCCCAAATATCCCGCCTGAACACAAAAACAGTCCAACCTCTTTTACATTTTCACAAGTAGCGTATCGCTCATTCCATGAGTGCGTGGAGCAGATGGTTGGATAAAACTCTTTTGAAGTCTCTAAGTTGTGATTATAGCTATCCACTCCGGCTTTTTTGAGTTCCGTCAAGCTTTTTGTATCGGCGATTCCGGCTGAAGCTATCAAAAAAAGCCCGTTAACCTCTTTTTTGATGCGTGACGCCAAAGTGCATAAATACTCCGTTTTTTCGCTATCCAGCCCAAGTCCGCTTGTCACCAGACAAAAGCCTATGGCTCCGGCTTTTTTTGCGTTTTTCGCCTCTTGCAAAACTATTTTTGGCTCTTTAAAACCAAAAACTTCCACCCCTGTTTTGTACTTAGCGCTTTGGGCGCAAAAAGCGCAATCCTCTTCGCAAGCTCCGCTTTGAACGTTTGAAATTGCGCAAAGTAGTATTTTTTTTGTCATCTTAGAAACTCCGTATCGTGCCTATTCCATGTGCTCGTTTTTATTTTTCTATAAAAGTATGAGATTTTATAGCTCTCATCGCTAGTCTCTAGTAGCAGGCACTCCGAGAGGTCTTTATTTCTTGCGCACGCTTCGCCGGGGTTTAGAAATAGCGTTTTGCCTGTGAAATTAATATATTTTTTGTGCGTATGCCCAAAGATTATCACATCTGCATCAGGTTTTAGATATATCGGAATGTGCATAAGCTTGAATTTTAGCCCGCCAAGCTCGAAATAATACGGTTCATATACTAAGTCGTATTCATCTTTAAGGTTTCTTAAGTGCCTATCGTTGTTGCCAAACACAGCCGTGAATGGCAGGGCGTTTTTCTTTAATTCTAGTAGCGTCTCCTCTTCTACTATATCTCCGGCGTGAATTAGATATTCGCTTCCCAAAGAGGAGAGTAGTTCGATGATTTTTTTTGCTCTTCCCGCTTTTCTGTGCGTGTCTGAGAAAATACCTATTTTCATCTTATGAGTACGCCGTGACGAGCTAAGCCCGTCACGGCTACGCTGAGCGCTGAGCTACTAAAGCTAGCCGCGTTGCGCGGCAGATTGGCTGTGGGGTGTTTGTAAGTCACTTGGGCTTTACCTCTGTTTTGTGTTTGCATTCTGCGTTTAGGCATTCGAAATACTCTTTTGTTTTTAGTTTTTTGTGGATTGTTGCGCCGTTGCACGCTTCGCATTTTGTTTCGCTAAGTTCGTGTCTTGAGGTAAATTTGCATTTTGGATAGTTCTCGCAACCAAAAAAAGCGCCTCTTTTTGAGATTCTCTCCAGTACTTTGCCGCCACATAGCGGACAAGGTATTTTTAACGTTTTTGGTTCTTTGAGCGAGCGTGTGTTTTTGCATTCAGGATACGCTGAGCACGCTAGAAAATCTCCTCTTTTTGAGGATTTTATCACCATTTTGGAGCCGCACTTGTCGCAATCTATGTCGGTTTCTTGCGGTTTTGCTCTCTCCTCTTCGCCCTCTTTTTTGATATTTCTAGTGTATTTACATTTTGGATAAGTAGAGCATGAGATAAATTCGCCGAATCTTCCCGCTCTTCTTACAAGCGGAGCGCCGCAAGTAGGGCAGTCTTCGTCTATCGGAATCATTATTTTTTGACTCTCAATATTTTTTTTACCAAGGTCTATTTTTTTGATAAACCCCTCGTAAAACTCAAATAGCAGTTTTTGCCAATCTTTTTGCTCTCCCTCTACTTTGTCAAGCTCCTCTTCCATCTTTGCCGTAAAGCCACTGTCTACTATCTCCTCAAAATGCTTTTCAAGCATATCTATGACTTTGAAAGCTATCTCTTCGGGTACAATCTGCTTGTTTTCTATCTTGATATAGCCTCTATCGTCAAGCGTAGATATGGTTGGCGCATATGTGCTTGGGCGTCCTATGCCGAGGCTTTCAAGCTGTTTTACCAGTCCGGCTTCTGAGTATCTGCTTGGCGGCTCTGTAAACTTTTGATCAGCGGTTATTTTGTGTAGTTTTAGGCTCTCGTTTGCGTCTACGTTTGGCAGTAACTTGTCTTTGTCCTCAGAGCCTAACACCTTATAAAAACCGTCAAAAATGAGCTTAGTACCGCTAGCTTTAAACACAAGACTTTTTGAACTGATAAAGATATTTTGACTTTCAAACTCCGCATCTTTCATCTGTGACGCCATAAATCTGTTGTAAATAAGCGTGTATAGCCTAAGTTCATCCGCTTTTAGGTATCTTTTGGCGTCGTCAGGCGTTAGCTCTATCATTGTCGGACGTATAGCTTCGTGAGCTTCTTGCGCACCTTGTGTTTTGGTTTTGTACACTTTTGGAGTTTTTGGCAGGTATTTTTCGCCGTGTAGTTTTCCTATCAGCTCTCTTGCCAGCTCCTGCGCCTCGCTAGCGATATTGAGACTGTCTGTTCTCATGTATGTGATTACGCCGCTCACGCCTTTGTGCGTCTCTACGCCCTCATATAGCTTTTGCGCCACTATCATCGTCTTTTTGGGAGAAAACCCAAGCTGTGAAGAGGCGGCTTGCTGCAGTGTGGAGGTCATAAAAGGGGCGGGGGCGGCTGATATTTTTTTCTTTTTCTCTATTTTTGACGCCGTAAAACTCTCAAGAGAAGCCGCCGCTACTATTTTGTCCGCTTCCTCTTTGGTTTTTACGCTTAATTTGTCTATCTTTTCGCCAAACGCCTCAAACAGCACTCCGTCTATTTTTTTGTCAAACAGCGCTTTTACGTCGTAGTACTCTACCGGAATAAAAGCTCTTATCTCTCTTTCTCTATCGACTACAATTTTTAGAGACGCCGATTGCACTCTTCCCGCACTAAGCCCTTTTTGGATTTTTGAGGAGATAAGTGGAGATAGTTTGTAACCCACGATTCTATCGAGAAGCCTTCTTGCCTGTTGTGCGTTTACCATGTCCATATTGAGTCTTCTAGGCGTTTCAAGGGCTTTTAAGATGGCGGTTTTGGTTATCTCATGAAAAACTATTCTTGGTAAAGCTGTTTCGTCTTTATCAAGCACCTTTGCTATATGGTAGGCTATCGCCTCTCCCTCTCTATCCTCGTCCGTCGCTAGATAGATTGTATCTGCGTCTTTTGCGAGTTTTTTGAGTTCTGCGGCTATCGCTTTATGGTCGTCTGTGACGGTGTATTCCGGAACAAAAGACTCTTTATTTATTTTGATGCCAAAAGAGCTTTTAGGCAAATCCCTGATATGTCCTTTGCTGGCGACTACCGCAAAATCATCGCCCAAAAAGCCTTTTAGCGTCTTAGCTTTTGCAGGTGATTCTACTATTATTAAATTTTTCAAATATATGGCCTTATTTTTGTACAAAGTAGAAAATTCTACTTAAAAAAAATTAAATTGTGATTTTGATATTTCGGCGCTCTTTTTGCTTTTGTTGTCTCTAAAGCACTAATTCAAGGAAATGGGCATGAGTTTTAGAATAAATACAAACGTAGCCTCTATGCGCTCTCACGCCTCTGGCGTTCAAAACAACAGAGAGCTTGATCTATCGTTGCAAAAGCTCTCATCAGGGCTTAGAATCAACAGTTCAGCCGATGACGCATCCGGAATGGTTATCGCCGATAGTTTAAGGTCGCAGGCAAATTCGCTAGGACAGGCTATTAGAAACGCCAATGATGCGATAGGCGTCATTCAGACGGCGGATAACGCCATGGATCAGCAGATAAAGATATTGGATACGATAAAAGTCAAGGCTACGCAAGCGGCGGCGGATGGACAAAGTACCCAATCAAGACAGGCGATACAAGAGGATATAGCCAGACTCTTAGAGGAGCTTGACACTATCGCCAATACTACGGCTTTTAACGGTATGCAGCTACTCTCCGGCTCTTTTATCAATAAAGAGTTTCAGATAGGGGCATACTCCAGAGAGGCTGTCAAAATATCTATCGGAAATACGTCCTCCGCCACAATAGGCGCCGTAAGAAGTGAAACGTCAGGACTTATCTCCTCTGCTGTAAGTAGCGGACTTGTGTTTATAAATACCGACGGCACCAGAACATCCGTAGCCGCCGTCAAAATTTCTACATCTGTCGGCACGGGGCTTGGAGCTATGGCGGAAGCTATCAATAGGGTTTCAGATCAAACCGGAGTTAGGGCAAACGCTATAGTGCGCATGACTGGCTCAAATAGCGTCGCCGCCGGAAGCATCAGGGGTCTTGTGATAAATGGTATCACTCTTGGCACCATAAGCACCTCCGCAAACGACTCAAACGGGCACCTTAGAAATACGATAAACGCCGCTACCACATTTACAGGCGTAACTGCTACGGTGGATGGCATGGGTAGGCTATCATTGAATGCTTCAGATGGTAGGGGCGTTATAGTAAAAACCTCCGCCTCGACTGTTCTAGGTTTTAATAAAACAGCGGGTGTGGACGGCTCCGCTATGTCCTCAACTACCGGAAAAATGCACTTTGGCAGAATAACGCTCACTTCGCTAGGTTCCAGAGATATACTAATAAGCGGGGCAACGGGTGCCAGTGGTTTGGTGAATAGCGCCTTTATGAATAAAATGACGATTTCCTCACAAGGAGCCGCCTTTTCCACCGTAAACCTAAAAGGAACACTGGGGGTTTTTAGCAATAAAACAGGGGCGTCCATTGGGGCTTTTGCCAATGCGGCAGAGTCTGCTGCAGCGGGGCAGAGCGGAACGTTTTTGGGGCCCGGGGTCACCACGAGAGTAGGCGCTATGCTTGTCATGGATATAGCTGAATCGGCTATGAAGATGCTAGACAAAATAAGATCAAATCTAGGTTCTGTGCAAAATCAACTAACCGTAACAATAAACAATATAACAGTAACAGAGGTAAACATCAGAGCCGCAGAGTCTCAAATAAGAGACGCCGATTTCGCCTTGGAGTCCGCTAACTTTTCAAAAAGAAACCTTCTCGCCCAATCTGGTTCATTTGCGCTCAGTCAAGCCAGTTCGATACCTCAAAACGTTTTGAAGCTACTTCAATAAGTAGCTTCACCCCTTTAAAATATTACAATCTTGTAATAAATCCTACATAAAATCCTCAAAATATAAAAATTTCTCTAAAACAAATTAGGAAAGTTTCGATATAGTCATTGTACGGCAAGGATGCCGAAACTAAAAGCAAAAAAGGATTTACAATGGGTTTCAGACTCAATACTAACATCGCTGCGATGAACTCTCACTCATCTGCTCTTATGAATAATAGAGAACTTGATCTTTCTCTAGGTAGAATATCAACTGGTCTTAGAATCAACTCAGCGGCTGATGATGCATCTGGTATGGTTATTGCCGATACGCTAAAATCTCAAGCTAACGGCTTAGGTCAAGCTGTCAAAAATGCAAATGACGCTATCGGTATAGTTCAAATAGCTGACAAAGCTATGGATGAGCAGATAAAAATTCTTGACACTATCAAAACAAAAGCTACTCAAGCTGCATCAGATGGTCAAAGTCGCGCATCAAGATCGGCTATCCAAGAAGACATCGTAAAACTTATGACTGAACTTGACAATATCGCCGCTACAACTTCTTTTAACGGGTTAAATCTTCTTTCTGGTAACTTTGCAAACAAAGAGTTTCAAATCGGAGCCTACTCAAGAGAGACTATCAAGCTTTCAATAGGCGATACATCATCTGCTACTATTGGGGCCGTAAGAAGTGAGACTTCAGGCGTTATCTCCAACGCCGTAGCTAGTGGTATGGTATTTATCAACGCAGATGGTTCTAGAACCACTATAGCAAAAGTAAATATCTCCGCCTCTGCTGGTACTGGTCTTGGTGCGCTTGCAGAAGCCATCAATAGAGTTTCTGATACCACGGGAGTAAGAGCTTCTGCGAAAGTTGAGCTTACAGGTTCTAACTCTGTTGCTGCCGGTAGCGTAAGAGGTCTTGCTATTAACGGTATCACAATTGGAACTATATCTACGTCACTTAACGACTCTAACGGTAACCTAAGAAACGCCATTAATGCCGTTACTACTCAAACTGGTGTTCTTGCGACTGTAGATGGAAACGGTAAATTAACTTTAACGTCTCAAGATGGAAGAGGTATTATAGCTAAAACAGTATCTTCTTCTGCCAACTTGGGTATGTATAGAGCAGGAAATAAAATAGAGGGTGGTTATATATCTTCTTCTACAGGTAAAGTATTTATGGGTAGAATCACACTTACTTCTTTAGGTGCAAGAGATATTCTAGTATCTGGTAGTGTGGGTACTACTGCCGCTAACCAAATTCACTCTGGTATTTATAATAAAATGACTTACTCTGCGGGTGCCGCCATGAATGTCGCAGGTTCAAATGGTCTCAAATATAGCGGTTCTTCAGCGGCTTCATTTAGCACTTCAAACCTAAGACAAGTTGGTGGTGCTTTCACAAATCAAAACGCAGTTGCGATGGGCGTGTTCGGGAGTGGTGGTACGTCTGCAGCTGTTACGACAGGTACTGCCGCTACAACTAGAGCTGCGGCTTATGGGGCTGGCGTTACTACAAGAGCAGGTGCTTTGATGGTTATGGATATAGCTGAATCAGCCATGAAGCAACTAGATAAAATCAGAGCTGGACTAGGTTCTGTACAACAACAACTTACGTCTACAATCAATAACATCACTATTACTCAAGTAAACGTAACTGCGGCAGAGTCTCAAATCAGAGACGTAGACTTCGCGGCTGAGTCTACAAACTTCTCAAAAAGAAATCTACTTGCTCAATCAGGTGCATACGCTATGAGCCAAGCAAACCAAGTACAACAAAACGTAATGAGACTTCTACAGTAGTCTTTTTTACAATTTACCTCGATACTGGCTCCGCAACTTATGTTGCGGAGCCTTTTTTTGTTTGATGTCGTGCAAGGGATGAAAAAGGAAGATTTTTTTATGGCGCCGCTTTTGCCTATTTATTGGCGTAGCGGCGGTTCTATTTCTATTTTTCTTTTGACTCTTCTTTTACTTTCTCTTCTTTCGGTAAATATTTTGCGATTTTTTTTGCTTCGTTGAAGATTTGTTTTTTGTTTTTCTCCAAAATTTCGATTACCGCATCTATTCCTCCGGCGAGCATAAATAGCCAAGGTTTATGCCCAAACAAAAACTCCACCATCTTAACCTCTTGCTCCTCTTTTGTTTTCGAGGGTTTAACCGCTATGGCAGCAAGGTCTAGTTCTTGAGACATTATGTACGATTGGACAATATCCCAAAATAATCCTCTAAAAGTCTCCTCTGGAAACATATCTTTAATAATATCTATACGTTCGAGTAGCTTTGCTATTTTCTTGAAGCTTACTTTGCTTAGTTCATTTTCTTTATTCAGTTTTTCTAGTTTATCGCACTCGCTAGCTACATCCAAAAATAGTTTTTCGATCATTTTTTTTGTTTTTTTTGCGTATTTCAAAAGTTCGATTAACTTCTCTTTTGCCTCCATCAGAAGCTTTGCATACTCTGCTTCGCTAGGCTTAGAAAGCTCTATTCGCTCTTTTTTATGCTCTCTGCTTACCAAGGTCTTTACCGCCTCTTCAAAGCTTACCTCAACTGTTCCTTCTATTTTAGCTCCGCCTTCTGTGCAGTTGTAAGCTATAGTAAAATCTTTTGATTCGGAGATTGCGGATACGAAAAATCCCATAAATAGCTTCCAAACAAGCGTTGTTCTCACAAGCCCTTTGCCGCCGTAAGCTGTAACATAGCTATCATCGTAAGTTAGCTTTACCTCATCCTCTCCGTAGACGTGATGGGTGGCGTGACTATTGCCGTCATTCCCATAAGCCAAATCTTGCCCAATAAAAATGGCATGATCATAATTCATCAAAAATGCAATTTCATAAGCCATATTTGCAGAACTCATCCCTATACCTACATATCCATAGTCATCAAACTTTAGTATCTGCATATAGCCAAAAGGTCTCATCGCAACGACAAGTTGCCCGTCTTTGATGTTTTCATATATTTTCTTGTGTTGCAAGGCTGAGGATACGAACACTACATCTTTTTGAAACTCAGCACTAGTTTTTTCAAAAAACTTTGCAGTCTCTTCGACGCGCTCTATTGAGGTTACTATATCAGGCTTTATTCCCCATTTTTCTAAGATCGGCACACTTGCGTCGACGCTTATGATTGTTACATAATCTTGTATCTCTTTTAGAAGGGGCAGTTGCTTTGTTAGTGAGGGACCCGTTGATACTATGATTGCGACATTTGTATTTTGCTTTGTCGTTAGTTCGTAAAAACACGGGTTTCGTAGCATTTTAGGCACATTAGTCCAAAAATGATCCAGTCCTATTAGCGAGTCGATAGCATCGTTGCCGTGCGATCTTATAAAGTGTAGTATCGCTTCCGTGAATATCTTATTTATTCTCATTATTCCTAGCTGATATTTGCCGTAGTAAGAGTTGGAAATATGTAAAATATATGTTTTCAAAAACTGCCCTATTTTGTTTAGACCAACATACTCTCTGATAGTCGGATAATCAACGTCCTCATCTAAGAATATTTTTAGTCTTCCGCTCTCTATATCTTCGCTGAAATCCAAAAAGTGCATGGCAATAAAAACTATCTCAAGCTCCGGCTCAATCATAATAATTTTTTGATGTGTCTCTCTTTGTAAAGTAGCTTTCAAAAAAAGACCGTTGCCAAAACCGTAAAACGCCAAAAACGGGTATCGATAAAAAGGTTCAAAAGCTGTTATTTGTCTTGCGACCTCTTCTAGCGGCTTTTGATATATTTTTATTTTCGAGGTTTTTTCAATAATATTAACGTCAAGCGCATCAATATTTGAGACGCTAACATCGTATTTGACGTTTTCTTCTACATTGGATAGTCTATAGTGCAGACGCGGATTTGTTTTCTGTATCGCCGTTAAATTTTTATAGTAAATATCAATATTCATCTAAAGCCTTAAAATTGCAAAAACAAAAAAGTGTGGTGCCTTTTTGTTTTTTGCGTTGTAATGTAAGGGTTATTATACTATAGAAGTTTTAGTATGTTTATTAAAAGCTTTGGTTTTTTACCGTTTGCAATCTCCCTATAGCCTCTTTTACCTCATCCGCCCCTATCTGAAGCATGCACTTTTGATATTTGCAAAGTTTACTTATGCAAGGTTCGCATGTTTTGGGTTTTTTGATTTCGATATGTATCTCTTTGTTGTACACGGCGCCTGATTTTACAGGATCTGCCACGGCAAAAAGGGCGACGCTTGGGACGCCTAGACTGATTGCTATGTGCATGGGTCCGGTATCGGGCGCTACAAAGACGGAGAACTCGCCGATTAAGGCGGCGGCGGCTCCTATCTGCAAAGCTCCGGCGGCGTTGACGACCCTGCCGTGCGGCAAAGACTCTTTTATCTTTTGTGCGGCGACTCTCTCGTTTGGCGAACCTGTTAGTATGATTTTGATATTTTTATTTTCGGCTAGTAGTAGTTTTGCTAGACTAATCCACTTATCTTCAAACCACATTCTGCTTCTTGTGGAAGCCCCTATCTGAAAGCCTATAAGCAAGGAGTCGTCAAAGCCGTTTTGACGCAAAAACTCTTTTGCCTCACTCTTTTGCTCCTCTTTCAAAAAAAGCTCCATTTTTGGATTTTCAGACTCAACGCCTAAAAATTTAAGCTGTTCAAGTCTATCAAATACGCCGTGCCTATCAGAGGGAGAGGCGGTTTTTGGATTTGCGTGAAAAGCGGCGAACGGGTTTTTGTCGTTTGGGATTTTGACGATTTTTTGAGCTCCGCCGAAAACGGCTAGAGGCGTCGCTTGCGGTTCGTTGGAGTGAAGCAAAAGCGCTGCGTCTACGCCAAGCGCCCTAAGTTTTGCCGCCGTCTTCCAAAACCCTCTCCAGCCGCCGTTATACAAAAGCGTCTCGTCGATATAAGGGTTATTTGCAAACAATGCGGCGTTTGCGGGGTTTAGGACGGCTACGACTTTTATATGCGGTTTTGCCAGCTTTAGTGCTCTAAACGCCGGAGTAGCCATCAGCGTGTCGCCTATGGCGGTGTTTGAGATAAGGGCTACGGTTTTTATCTCGTGCTCTTCTTTTTTGCCGCGCAAGGCAACGCAAAGCTTTAGAAGCGCTTTTAAAGCTAAATTTTTAAGAGACATACTGTTTTAAAGCCAAAAAGACGCTTTTCACGTCCACGTCGTCCGCTTTTTTGCTCTCAGCCGTTAAGAGTGTAGCCATTTCGTTTACCGGCTTCCAAACGGCGGGATTTGTTTTGCCAAAAATTGCGATGACGCAAGGGGCAAAGACGCTTCCAAAGTGCATAGCCCCGCCGTCTAGCGTCACAAGAGAGACGGAGTTTGACACGATAGAGCCAAACTCAAAAAGCGTTTTCGTCTCAAAATACATAGCGTTTTTTTTGCTAAAAATCTTTTTTGCCTCCTCCTCTTCAGCGCTTTTTGGGGCGGCGGTTACGGCTACCTTTAGCCCTAGTTCGCTCGCAATAAGGCGGCTTAGCTTTTCAAAATTTTTTAGTTTCCATCTGTTTTGCTCAAGCCTTGAGGAGATATGAAAGACAACATATTTATCCCCCCAAAACCCCGCCTCTTTTAGCTTTTTTTGCGCCCTCTCAGCGTCCCATGAGGGTATTTTGATAAGCGGCTTATACCCTGTATCCTCTATGCCAAAGAGCTTAAGACAATCAAATACGTTGTCGCGCTCATGCTTATCCGTCGTATCCTCGTCGATAAAAGCGTCAAAAGCCCTCATATCACTAGGTTTTTGCGGCAACCTTACGACCTTCGTCTTTGCGCCGCTCCACCTAACAAGAGAGCCGTTTGAACGGCTAAAAGAGCTTCGAAGCCCAACGGCAAAATCAAACCCCTCACCCCTTATCCTCAGCATAACCCGCACATGCCCTATCCAAGCACCAAGCTTTGCCCAAATCCCCGTATGATGCTTCGCCTTTTCGTACACAAACAGCCTGTCAATATACGGATTTGTCCCAAACGCCTCCTGAGAGTACCCAGCACAAAACACGCCTATAAAGCAGGTGGGATACCGCTCTTTTATCGCCTGAAGCGCAGGGGTAGAGAGTACTGCGTCGCCTATGTTGTCATTTCTTACAAGTAGGATTTTTTTGTTTGTTAGGTCAAAGGTCATTTATGGTCTTTCTCTGGGCTGTAAATTTGAGTCAAAACAAGTTTGGCAAGTTCCGGCAAATTCGCTAATAAGCCTTTGCTTTATATTTATGTGGTTTGCAAAAACTGTCATCCAAATAGACCAAAAGCCTGTGTGTTTTGCATTATGAATAATATTGTCGACAACAACTTGTGAGTCGGCATAAGTATTTAGCAACTTCAAAGCTAAATTTGCAGTTTCAAAAGCCTCTTTTCGTCTCCTCCAGCGTTGATCTTTTATATTGTTTTGCGGCTTTAAATTTAGCCCAACAAGGCCGATAGTGTTTTGTATTTTAGCTTGTTGCCTACCATTTAAACCGTTTTTTATTTTTACGATACCATCTGAAAAATCAAAATAATAAAACGGATTATTTATGTCGGACCAATAGCAATTTTTGTAATTACTTGACTCCCCTTTATGGGTATTGCAATTTTTGCAAGAAAGAAGTAGATTTTTCCACTTATGCCCATATACAGGGTATTGCCGTTTTGGTAGTTTGTGCTCTATCTCCACATCATGCGGCAGCGGCATTTCGCAATAAGAGCAATAACCGCCTATCCTGTTAAACAAATCGCTTTGATATTCGGAGTATTTAAAGGCTATAAATGGAGCGTCTCCTTTATTTACAGGTCTCATCCGCCAATCCTGGTCAATCTTTGCATTTTTAAAAAAGCTATATATGCAGGGTTATCCGCAAAAGGCTCCATCATCTCGTCAAGCTTAAGTTTTAACTCTTCAATATCTTGATTATTTGGATTTTCAAGGGCTTCGTAATAATGCTGAGCCACATCTATCATCTCTTGTTTTCTTTTGCTGATTTGCGGCAATTCGACGCCCATAATGTTTTCGGCTACATCCTCAATGCTCCCGCCGATATATTCGCCGGAATGCGGAGTATGATTTAAATCGATTAGCTCATTTTCATCGGCAGATTGGACAATAAACGGAGAATGAGTAGTAGCAAAAAATTGAATATTTGAAAAAGCGGCTTTAAGCTTGCCGACAATCTCCCTTTGCCATTTCGGATGCAAATGTAAATCAAGTTCGTCTATCAAAACAATGCCGTTTGTTTCGCAAATTTTATCTTCTAGCCTTGGATTTAAAAGAGCCATGCGGTAGGCAACGTCTGCCGCAAGTCCAAGTAAATTTCTTTGTCCGTCGCTTAAAGATGAGAATAAATACATTTCGCCATTTTTAAATTTAACGATAAGCTCTTCATGTTCTTCGTCAAAAATTATATCTTCGCAATCGTCAATCATGCCAAGCATCGCTTTTTTTACCGCCAACAACTGCTTATTTGAGCCTTTTTGTCGCTCTATTCGTTGATTTTTTACAAACCATTTAAAAAACATTTTATGATCTGATTCGTGTTCCAATGCGTTTAAATAAGCCAAGGCCTCCCTTGATAACCTAGCGTCTTGCTCCGTATCCTTTTTTTGTATCCATAATCTGCTAGTTCCATAATAACTTAGCAAGGGCAATATCTCATTTTCACTATTAATAATTTTTTCTTGAGCTTTTTCGGCTAAGCTTTTAATAGCTTTCGCATCAATAGCGGTGGTTCTTCCCTTTACGCTTTTCAGCTCCCTGCTCCACTCTATATTTTTACCCAATACAAAACCGCTAGTTTTAACCTCGACGGGCGTTAGCCAACGCTTATGGGTACGCCCTCCCTCTTTACTGAAAATATACCTAATATCCTCGCCCCTAATATGTCTTCCCGAAACATCCTTAATGCCCAACAAAAACGACCCCATAGCAATAGAAAGTGCGTCCAAAATAGAAGTTTTCCCAGTAGCGTTATCACCGATTAAAATATTAAATTGCTTATTAAACTCAAAACTCTGCTCTGCAAAACCTCTAAAATTTTTAACCGTTAGCTTATCTATCCTCATAAGCGCGCTCCTTGCGATAAGCTATTTCTTAAATCTAGCATACATCCCCCCAAGAGTAGGCGACGAATAGAGCCACAATACGTGTGCAAGCCACTTTGCGTCTTTGTCTTTTACGGAGATACGCTTAATTTCGCTCGCGTCTTTATCGGCTAGATTTACGCCGCGTTTTGTTGTGTACAAGGCTTCAAATCCTAGATTTTGCGCCAAATCTATAAGCTCGTTTGTGTATTTGCCTCTCGGCCAGCAGAGGTGTTTTGTCTCTATGCCTAAGCCGTTTTTTAGAAGCGATTTTGAAAACGCTAAATCATCTCTCCACTCATCCATGCCAAGCTCTTCATTGTCGTGAGCGTTTGAGTGAGATGCGACGCTAAAAAATGAGCTCATCTCCCTCAAATCATCCCAATTTACAACTGCCAAAGCGGGCTCTTCACATACAAGTCTTTTGCTCTCATTGTGATTTGGAATATATATATCGTTTGAGTCTCTTTTGCCCTCGCTTGCGCGCTCCACCCAGTCTGTTACGGCAAAAATAGCGGCTTTAACGCCATATTTTTTTATTATTGGAAACGCTACTAGATAGTTGTCTATCCAGCCGTCGTCAAAAGTAAGTAGCACGCTTTTTTTTGGCAAACTAAATTCGCCTTTTTTGAAAGCGAGAAATTCATCAAGAGTAAGCGTCTTGTAGCCGTTTTTTGCCAAATACGATATGTGGCTCTCAAAGTTTTCTGGGCTTATCGTCACAAGAGCGCCTTTGTGAGAGCTTACATGATGATACATCAATACGGGAACACTAAGGGCTTTTACATCGGCACTCATGCTAAAATCTCCTCATATTGCGCGAGCGTGTCCGCAACCATTTTTTCCACCGAAAATTTCTCCAAAATAAACTCTCTTGCCCGCTCGCCAGCACTCTCTCCAAACTCTTTATCCACGATAAACCTCTCAATTTTATCCGCTAGGTCGTCAACATTTTCACACTCAAACAAAAGCCCTGTTTTGCCATCCTCCAAAGCCTCCGGTATGCCGCCTATGCGAGAGCCCACCACGGGAACGCCGCACGCCTGTGCCTCAAGCAAAGCGGTGCCTAAGGCTTCCATATTTGAGGGAAGAACAAACAAATCAAGAGCGTTTAGAATATTTACAGCGTCATTTCTGTGTCCCGTCATTATCACCATATCAGAAACGCCGTCAGTCTCTATTTTTTTTTGTAGATTCCCCCATTGCGGTCCGTCGCCTACAATAACAAGCTTAACGTCATATTTTTTGGCAAGTTTTGCCGTCGCATCAATAAGGTCTTTATGTCTTTTGGCTCCTCTAAGCACTGCGGCTATGCCTATCAAAAAAGTATCTTCGTAAATTGTGCATTCAGCTCTAAAAAAACTATCCGTTTTGCAAAAATGGGCGGTGTCTACGCCGGTATATACCACGCGGACTTTTTCAGGACTTATCCCTTTTGAGATTATATACTCCTTTACGCCCTCGCTAACCGCCGTTATTGAGTCCGTCAGGTATTTATAACTTATGGCGTTTTTAAACGGCGTTTGAAGATGCCTCACCCTCACGCACCTAGCACCCGCAAGCTTTGCCGCCATACCGCCAAGCCAAGCGTCCCTGCCCGAATGCGTCGATACAATATCAATTTTGAGCTCTCTAATAAGTCCGGCGATAGCCAAAATCGCAGGTACGTCATAAGTGGCTCTCATCTTTATGCCAAAACACTCTATGTTTAATTTTTGCGCCTCTTTTGCAAGAACGCTATCAGGATTTGCGGCAAAGTATGTGCGAACCTTGTCTTGCGGCATATTGTTTGAGAGCCTAACTGTTCTTTTTTCCTGCCCGCCAAACCCTTTTGAGGATTCTAGCTCCAATACTTTTATCAACTCTTTATACCCTTTTAAATACACTTTGCGAATGATTACTGCGACAATTTTAGCCAAAAACGCCAAAAAACACATAGAAGAGAGCCTGTCTTCGCTATATTTTGTAGACGAGATAATAGTTCTTGACGACGGCTCAACCGACGGCACACTAGAGATAGCCGCCAAATTTGCAAATGTAAAAATATATACGCAAGAGAGATTTGAGGGATTTGGCAAGGCACACCAAAAGATGGAGGCGCTATCTCACAACGACTGGATACTCTCGATAGACTCCGATGAGGTAGTAAGCAAAGAGCTTGCAGAGGAGATAATGAGCGAAAAGCTTGATAAAAACACAGTGTACAAAATCAGTTTTGACAACTACTACAGAGGCAAACACATAAAAGGTTGCGGCTGGTCTCCGGACTACAAATACAGGCTTTATAACCGAACCGTAACCGGATTTGACGACAAAGAAGTGCATGAGAATATCGCTCTTACGGGGCTAAAAATAAAAGAGCTAAAACACCCCGCAAAACACTACTCTTTTGACTCCGCCGCCGATTTTTTGCGAAAGATACAAAACTATAGCGACCTATACGCCAAAGAGTACACAGGCAAAAAAAACTCCTCCGTAGCAAAAGCCATATTTCGCTCGTTTTTTGCATTTTTCAAAAGCTACATCATCAAAAAAGGGTTTTTAGACGGCTATGGCGGCTTTATCGTAAGTTGCTACAACGCAAGCGGCGTTTTTTGGAAATATATGAAACTGTATGAAGCAAATAATGATTAAAAGCGTTATGGTAGTAGAATTGGTAGAAATTAACTCTCCCACCTTCGGCGGGTAGCTAGAGCCGCCCATCACCTATCGGCGATGGAACCCAGCGGGGGATGCAAGGGATATTCATGTCCCTGCCGCAAACAGGAGCTTTGCCCGTGTTTGCGCATAAGGCGCTTTTGGCGTCACACCAAAACATTAAGCTCTGGCGTAACAAGAGCGCTTCTATATCTAGTGAGAAAGTTTGTTAACGTTCTCCCTTGCGCATTGTCTATCCGACCCAAAACCTCTATGCCTTTATCTAACATATCGGGGTTATTTTTGAAATAATCTTTTCCCTCCTTGGACAAAAGCTCCGCCTGATCTCCTTCGTAAAGTTTTTTTTGCGCTTCCTGATAGCTTTTAAAAACAAGGTGCAACGCTTGGGCTGCCCGTATCTTCTCGTTTGGAGCCATATTTACAGTAGCTCTCTCAAACGCCTTGTATTCGCCGTCGCTCATCTCTGCCAACGTGCTTAAACCGTAACTATCCCTGTATATTTCGACAGGCTGAGTCTCAGGGTTTGGAACGATTTTTGTAATTGATGTCTTTGAGACGCCTTGCGATTGGGCTGTTTGCGTCTTATCGTTTAAAAACTGCGAGTCGTTTAGGGTCTGTAACGTAACGTAATCTAATCCAACTTTCATCTTCTATAGTCCCGTCCTTAAAAATAGTTTAATTTAATCAAGCAAAAATCTATCCAAATAGGGCAAAACAATAGAAAATAACCGATATAGACTCTTTAACTTCTTTGTGGTAAAATTTACCCCTCGTTTTACGAGATAAGCTACCCACAATCCCACACGCAAGAGTCCTTGAAAAGGTTGCAAACATTAGTTTGTCTAAGAGCTTGCGGAGGAAAAAACCAAAATAACACTACACAAGGAGCATTCATACCATGGTTACAATGAAAGATTTACTAGAGTGCGGCGTTCACTTCGGACACCAAACAAGAAGATGGAATCCAAAAATGAAGAAATTCATATTTGGCGTAAGAAAAAACATCCATATTATCGACCTTCAAAAAACGCTTAGATATTTTAAATACACTTATAACGTTGTTAGAGACGCTGCGGCTGAGGGCAAAACCGTTCTTTTTGTTGGAACAAAAAAACAAGCTAGCAACATGATAAAAGAGCACGCCACAAGAGCAAACTGCCCATATGTAAACTACAGATGGCTAGGCGGTATGCTAACAAACTTCAAAACTGTTAGACAATCGATTAGAAAACTAGAAATTATCGAAGATATGATCAAAAGCGGTCAAATTAACCTTCTTACAAAAAAAGAAGCTCTTATCCTAAATAGAAAAAAAGAGAAACTAGAAAACTATATCGGCGGTATCAGACATATGAAGGCTGCGCCTGATATGATATTTGTGCTTGACGCTCAAAAAGAGAAAATAGCCGTTCAAGAAGCAAACAGACTAAGAATCCCTGTTGTTGCGCCGCTTGACACAAACTGCGACCCCGACCTAATCACTTATCCAATTCCGGGCAACGACGACGCTATCAGAGCGATAGAGCTATTTTGTAAAGAGATGGCGGACGCTATCATAGAAGGTAGAAGCTCAAGCGAAAAAAATGAGGAGGTTGCTGAAGAAGTCACTGAGGCAGAGGTCAAAGAGGTTATCGAAGAGATAAAAGAAGAAGCTAAAGCAGAAGAAGGGGCAAACTAATATGGCGACAGTTACAAGCGAACTTATCAAAGAACTTAGAGAGAGAACGGGTGCTGGAATACTTGATTGTAAAAAAGCGCTTTTGGAGACTGAGGCAAATCTTGACGACGCGATAGATTGGCTAAGAAAAAAAGGGTTGTCTGCGGCGGCTAAAAAAAGCGGTAGAACAGCTACAGAGGGTACTGTTACTATAGAGATTTCAGCTGATAACAAAAAAGCGACTATCTCTGAAATCAACTGCGAAACAGACTTTGTCGGTCAAAACGAAAACTTTATCGAGTTTTGCGCAAGCACAACATCGCATATTCATTCAAACGGCGTAAAAAACGTTGACGACCTACTGGCTTCAACAATCAACGAGAGTTCGTTTAGCGATCACCTTAGTATTACAATAGGCAAAATAGGCGAAAACATCGTTGTTAGAAGATTTGCGGAAGTATCTGTAGGCGAAAACGGCTCTGTAAACGTATACAAACACGCAAATGGCAAAATAGGCGTTTTGGTAGCCGCTGAGTGCGATAATGCAAAAACAGCCGAGGCTGTGCAAACTATGCTAAAAGACATCGCAATGCACGCCGCCGCTATGAATCCAAACTACCTTGATGATAGCGAAATTCCGCAAGAGGACCTAGATAGAGAAGCGGAAGTAGCAAAAGCTCAACTAGAAAAAGAGGGCAAACCTGAGGCTATGTGGGACAAAATCCTACCTGGTAAAATAGTAAAATTCAAAAAAGACAACTGCCTTATAGATCAACCATTTGTGAAAGACGACAAAAAAACCGTTAGAGAAGCTCTTGAAGCCGCTGCTAAAACCGTTGGCGGAACAGCTAAACTAACCGCTTTTGTTAGATTTGAAGTGGGTGAGGGTCTAGAGAAAAAAGCGTGTGACTTTGCTAGTGAAGTTGCGGCACAATTAGCTAAATAGTACGCCAATCGGGCTAAGCCCGCTTAGCTCCAGCGTAGCAACGGCGGACTTATTCGCCGTTGCGTATAACATTATGTAGGTGGTACTAATTTGCTAAGCGCCAAAAATATTTCACACTCATTTGACTATGAACTTTTTGAAAACGTTGATATAGAGCTAAAACCAAAAACATCAACCTCCATTTTAGGCGTAAGCGGAAGCGGTAAATCTACACTCCTACACACACTATCATCTTTTTTGACCCCAAAAAGCGGCGACGTTTTATATAACGGAGAAAATATATACAAATTATCAAGCGAGCAACTTGTGGCTTTAAGAAGAGATGAGTTTGGTATAATATTTCAATCGCACTATCTATTTCGCGGTTTTAGCGCAAGAGAAAACCTAATAGTCTCCTCGCTTTTAACAAACGAACCGATAGATGAAGAGTTGGCGCAAAAATTTGGCGTGTCGCATGTGCTCTCGCAGCCAATCTCTACGCTATCAGGCGGGCAACAACAAAGAATTTCGATAGTGAGGGTGCTCACTAAAAAACCAAAAGTTATCTTTGCGGACGAACCCACGGGAAACCTCGATAAGATAAGCGCATCAGAGGTTATGCATACTATTTTTGATTACATTGACAAAAATAGCGCGTCGCTACTATGCGTAACGCACGATGAAAATTTAGCTTATTCTTGTGACGCTGTTTATAGATTAGAACAAAAAAAATTGGTAAAACTAAAATGAATCAAATTCTGCCGTTTGTGGCGCAAGAGTCTGTTATTACTTTTATGCTTCTATTTATCAGATTTACATCGCTGTTTGCATTTTTACCTATTTTCTCACACACCAACGTTCCGATGGCCGTAAAAGGCGCTTTTGTCGTATTTTTTACAGCTCTTTTTTTTACCGTTACGCCAGCGGTTGACCCGCATATAGGCGCAAACGAGCTTATAGGCGCCATCATAATGGAGGGTGCTTTTGGATTTGTAGCCGGATTTCTTTTGTCAACTCTTTTTGCTGCGGTTGGTTTTGCCGGCGAGCAGATGAGTATGGTCATGGGCTTTTCAATGGCGGCGGCATACGACCCTCAAACACAACAAAGCTCGCAAGTCATCAGCGTAATGCTAAGTTTTTTTTCGCTCATGATACTGCTAGCAGTCGATGGACACCATTTGATGATTCAGTATATTGCGGAGTCTATAAAAAGAGTTCCGCTAGGTCATTTTGTGTTAACGCAGGCGTACTTAGAGTATTCAATACTTGCGGTCAAAAATATTTTTCTTATAGGCTTTACAATAGCTTTTCCTCTTATGGCTCTCTCTTTGCTTTCCGATATAATCTTTGGAATGATTATGAAGACGATGCCGTCATTCAATCTATTGGTTGTGGGTATGCCAATAAAAATAATTTTGGGTATCGCCGTCATAATGGCGACGCTCACATCAGTCTCTCTTATTTTTAAAGCTAGGTTTTTTGAGATGATGAATCAGATGGCTCTGCTTTTATAGGTCCATTTTGAAAAAGAACGCCGCAAGAAGCAAAACTCCTTGCAACTACGCTGCACTATGCTACTAAAGCTAACTCCTTTCGGGGTAGAGTTTTTTGCAAGAAGTGCATGAAAGCTAAAATGAATGTTTAAAAATATAAAATAGAGAAATTTTTTAAAAAAAAGCAAAGGCTCTACAATATGCAAGTACTCCTGATAAACCAAAACGCAACAATTGAGAGATTGGTAAAGTTAAGCTCCGGCAAGCAGGGCTATGGATTAGCGCTGGCAAATGATATTTCAGAAGTCGCAAACGGCTCTTATGACTTTGTAATTATAGATAGTGAACTATATAACGAAGTGGAGTTTGGGGTACTAAGGCAAAAATTTAACGTTGCAAAAACTATACTCATTGTCTCAAAAGGAGCCGCTAGACCAAATGGATTTGATGTTTATATAGAAAAACCGTTTCTTCCGACAGAGCTTTTGGATGCATTTTGCCTTCTTGATCAAAATATGGCGGCAAATCCGGCTCCCGCGCAAGCAATAAACGCCGAGGAAGCACTTTTTGAGGGTAATATAGCCTCATTTGCGGATTTTGACGACCATACCGAGGATGAGCTTAAAACTCTTGATGAGCACGATATTTTCGGAGGCTCGATAGGTGATATAAAAGACGAGTTTACAGTGCTGGACGAATATGACCTAGGAGATGAGATAAGTTTTGATGACGCCGACGCTATGGAGTTTGAAAAAGCTACAGATACAAAAGAAGACGTAGACGAAGAAGACGAGCTGGGGTTCTCTTTTGACGATGACGAGGAAAGCGACGATACAAACAACGAAACTCTTTTTACTATTGACGACGAAGAGATAATTGATGATTTTCAACTAGATACAAATAACGACGCCCATGACGAATTAAGCGACTTTGATTTTAGTTTGGACGATGACTCTCTTTTGGAAGACAAAGTTGGAACGCCTATTGCAGGCGAAGAGATAGACAGCTTTGATGACCTTCAAGGACATACAGAGACGCTTGATAAAGAAGAGGAGTTTGATATGTCGGAGTTTGAGAACGACGAAAATGTAGATATGATGTTTGAAGATACAAAACCAGAAGAGACAAAAGGATTTGAGGACGATTTTGACGAAAACGAAGACCCGTTTGCAGATGTCGGTTCCGCTCATATGTTTGAACAAGACGAGGTTAATAAACTAAAAAATCTATTAGACGAAACAGAAGACGGCGAAATGGACAATGATGATTTTGACCTAGAAAACATAAAAATCTTTAATGACGAGTTAGGTTCGCTAACAGAAGAGTCTTTGGCTGAGGCGCTTGGCGTAAATGTAAAAGACGAGCAAGGCGGCGGCGCAAATGCGGTAAACCAGCACTATATAGAAAACGCAATGGACGATGCTCCGCTTCAGCCACTTCCCGATGCGCCAAAAGTGGCGGTTAGTGAGCAACAAGTAAGTGCCGGGCCGACTAACAATGCGATACAGCTAACTCCAAATCAAAGCGTTACGCTCTCTTTGGAAGCGCTAAAAGAGCTCTTAAACATAGCCGACATAACTATAAATATCACACTGACAAAAAAACAATGAACGGTTCCATTCTTGTAGTCTCGGGGCCTAGCGGCTCCGGCAAGACAAGTCTTGCAAAAAAGCTACTAGATATTGTTCCTAACGCTTATTTTTCTATATCAACAACCACAAGAAAACCCAGAGAAAACGAACAAGACGGAGTAGACTATTTTTTTATAGAGAAAGAGAGTTTTTTGTCAGAGATAGACGAAGGCGGCTTTTTGGAGTGGGCGGAAGTGCACGGAAACTTTTACGGCACCTCTTTTAAGCCTATAGAAGAAGCGCTACAGGACGGCAAAATAGTTGTTTTGGATATAGACATACAAGGGCACAAGACAATAAGAGAGAAGTTCCCAAAACTAGTTACATCTGTATTTATAACAACAAAAAATAAAAGCGTTCTAAAAGAGAGACTCTCGGGTAGAAATACTGAAACAAGCGAAATACTTGAACTAAGAATCATAAATGCCATTAGCGAAATGAGATCTATTAGCGCATACGACTACTTCTTTGTAAACGACAATTTCGAAGAGTCACTGAACTATTTAACGGCAATAGCGGTAGCGTCCAGACACAAACAAAGCCTAACCGACAACGAACTTTTTATCAAAAGCTGGAAGGTATAAAATAAGTTTTTGTATAATCAGAATTAGAATAGACCTCTCCTAAAACCTATGTCAATTTCATTGACATTCACCCGTTACGATATATGCTCACGCTAAAAATTTTTAGCGTAAACATCTACCACAACGATGCAAACGCCACTAAAAACGAATAGGTTTTAGGAGAGGTCTCATCAATAGCGACTAGTCGCGCGAGCTGTCTGCTGAAGACCTAATTTTGAGCTTTGCTCAAAATTTGAGAATCAATTAAAATGAAAAGGGTATCAATAATGGGTTCATTTAGTATATGGCATTGGGTTATAGTTTTACTTATCGTGTTGCTGTTGTTTGGAGCAAAGAGAATACCAGAGCTTGCAAAAGGGCTGGGAAGCGGTATTAAAAACTTTAAAAATGCTGTAAAAGAGGACGAAACAGACGCTCCAAAAACAGCGGAAGCAAAACCGGTAGACGCAACGGCGACTCCGACGGCAACCGCAACAGCGACCTCAGCGTCTACGACGGCGCATACAACGGAGCAAAAATCGGCAAATACAGAAACGCACAAAGCGTGATAGAAGCCGAATGAAAAGAAGCGTAAAATATCACTTATCCACAAAACTACTAGAACATAAGATTCCGGAACTACAAAAACCAAAAGAGAGCGGCTTTGGGCACTTTGCCTCGCCCATAGCTTTCTCTTTGGCAAAAGAGCTAAAAAAATCTCCAAATCAAATAGCGGTAGAGATTGCCCAAATGCTGCATGACCCTGAGCATTTTGAGAGCGTAGAAGCCATTAGCGGTTTTATCAACTTTAAACTCTCAACCGCCTTTTTGGATAGATTTGCAAGCGAAGCCTTAGGGAAAGGCTTTGATTTTGCAAAACCAAAAGAGCTCCTTAAAGAGAAAATTCTTTTGGAGTTTGTAAGCGCAAATCCAACCGGCCCGCTTCATATCGGGCACGCTAGAGGTGCCATCTACGGTGATGCGTTACTTCAAATCGGCAAGTATCTAGGGCATGAAATAGCGAGCGAATACTATATAAACGATGCGGGAAGACAAGTATATCTACTTGGCGTATCAATATACTTACGGACAAAAGAAGAGCTCTTAAAAGAAGAGGTTGTCTACCCCGAAGAGTTTTATCGCGGCGAATATATCTATGAACTTGCCGAAGAAGCCCTAAAAGAGTTTGGCAAAGAGGCGTTTGCCAACGAATCTATCATTGGTGCGCTATCCGTTTGGGGAAAAGACAAGATGATGATAGAGGTTCGTCAGAACCTTGCTATGGTCGGCATAGAGTTTGATGCGTTTGTAAGTGAAAAAGAGGTGTTTTGCGGCTGGGAAGAGGCAAAAGCGACGCTTGACTCACATAACGCCCTATATGAGCATGAGGGCAAAATATGGCTAAAAACCACCGAGCATAAAGACGAAAAAGATAGAGTTGTAGTAAGAGAAAACGGCGAGCCGACGTATCTTGCGGGTGATATAACATATCATAAAAACAAATTTGAGCGGGGTTTTGACCGATATATCAATATCTGGGGTGCCGACCATCACGGCTATATCTCAAGAGTCAAATCTTCCATCGAATTTTTGGGCTATGACTCCTTAAAGCTTGAAGTATTGCTCTCTCAAATGGTTGCGCTGCTCAAAAACGGCGAACCTTACAAGATGAGCAAAAGAGCGGGCAATTTTATACTAATGAAAGACGTAGTTGATGATATAGGCTCCGACGCTCTTAGATTTGTGTTTTTGTCCAAAAAATCAGATACACACTTGGAGTTTGACGTATCAGACCTAAACAAAGAAGACAGCTCAAATCCAGTCTTTTATATCAACTACGCGCATGCTAGAATCTGCTCTTTGTTTGAGAAAAAAGGCGTTAGTTTTGAGTATGCAAAAAGCGTAAAAGTAGAGCATCTAAACGACGATGAAAAAGAGTTGCTATTTGCCGCTATGCTGCTCGGCGACGTGCTAGAAGATGCGTTTGTAACAAGGGATGCACAAAAAGTCACAGAGTATCTAAAAAGTCTTGCCAATAAACTACATAGATTTTATACCGAAAATAAGATACTAGGTTCAGAGCGAGAAGAGGTCTATCTAAAAATATTTGCAGTAGTAGCCCTTAGCTTAAGAACGGGGCTGAAACTACTTGGAATAACAGCAAAAGAGAGAATGCAAAGGGAGGTTTAACCGTCTAACTTATTCTCAAATTTTCCGGCAGAGCCGTAAAATTAGGTCTTCAGCAGACGGCTCTCGCAACTAGCCGCTCTTAAGAGGTCGGTTTTATTGACCTCTTTTTGCCTCAAACTCTCTTAAAAACTCTTCTAAATTATATTTTTTTCTAGACTCAACACTCATCAAATGCACAAGCACATCCCCCATATCGATAATAGTCCAATCGTCGCTATCGTCTACATTTAAGATTATCTCGCCGTCTTTTTTGAGAGCTTTTATCTCGTCTATAAGCATTAATGCGTGTTTTGCGGCGACTTGCGTAGCTACTACTACAGCGTCTACAAAATAACCGCTACTCGATAAATCAAAAATTTCTATATGTTCCGCTTTTTTATCGTCCAAAATAGCGGCTATTTTTTGACATCTCTCTTTTATATTCATTTAATTTTTTCCTTTATAAAAACTCATAACATCATCTCTAATTTCACTCTCAATCATCAAAGGGTCAAGCGACTCTCTAAAAGAACTAGAAGAAAAAGCACAATCCAAAAAAAGCGTCCTAAACTCATCCGCCACAACGCCGTCTCTGCTTACAACAACAGGCTCTGCAAGCTTTATCAACTCTTCGTACATATGCCACCCTTTAAAACCCGCTAAGTTATCAGAGCCAATGATAAGATAGATTTTATCACACCCTTGCTGGAAGGCAAGGCGCGATATTTCATCTAACGTCTCAATCATATAAACGCTTCTTTGCTTTTTAATCTCCACATCAAGAACGCTTACTCTATCATATTTGCCAAAAACTCTACAAAGCCATTCAAACCTAAGCTCTGGAGGCGCCGTAAACGATGATTTAAACGGACTAAGAAAAGTCGGAACCACAAATAGCCTATCAAGACAAAGCTCTCTAAGGCAGAGACGAACCGCCTCTTCATGACAAATGTGCGGCGGGTCAAAGCTGCCGCCGAATACGGCGTAGTGTGCCGCCCTTACCTGCGCCAATTAAAAAGCCAGTTTTTTATTTGCGAGGCGCTCTCTTCCCATGTGATCCACGATATACTCTGCGATTTTGGATGCGCCTCACTTTTATAAAGCTCCAGCCACGCCGCGACCGAGTCCGCCAAAACTATAGGCGAAACGCTATTTTGAAAGTAGTAGGCACCGTTTTGCGCGACTTCTCTAAATACATCAATATCTCTGGCTATAATCGGAAGCTTTCGTTGCGCCGCCTCTATTAGCGGCAATCCAAACCCCTCCCCCTCGCTTGCGGCTATTAAGCACGTTGACATAGAGTATATTTTCTCCAAATACTCATCGCTAATGCTCTCAAGCCAAAAGAGTCTATTTCCAAGCTCGGCGTGGTTTTTGAGTTTTTTTGCCAACTCGTCAACCATCCACCCATGTTTTCCAACTATAATCAAATTAATATCAGCCCCGCTATCCCAAAGCGCTTCAAAAGCCGCCAAAATCTGCCCCTGCCCTTTTCGAGGCTCCAATGTGCCCACCGTCAAAAAGCTGTTTTTAGAGCTTATCTTTTGAGATACTGCGTCAAAATCATCAGGAAGACCAAAGCTTGCGACGCTGTTTTCAACGTCGGCACCAAGATGAAACCAACCTATTTTGGCGCTTGATTGTATATCCGGTCTACTTTTTAGCCACGTCTCAAGCTCATTTGCTACAGACGCCGAGATACAGACAAAAGAGCTTGCGTGTTTTACTATAGAGTTTAGCCATCTAATATGCGTCTCGTCCGCCCTTGGCATAAAGTATTGCGGATAAAAAATAGGCAACAAATCATACACGACAAAATGGGTTTCAACGCCCATATTGCGCCACTCCATAAACAATCTCTCATTTTTTACGGTTCCGCTCGAAAAAAAATCAAGTCCAAAGAAAATATCTCCACTATTGACGGCGACAATATCATCCACAACTCTTTTGTTTGGAGAGTCAAGCAGAGAGAGCGCATACTCTCTAGCGTATTTGTAGTGTCCGCCAATATCGTAAACAGGCTCTACCCTGTACCCTTTTGGCGGATTTTTGAGTAGTTGCAAAAGCTCCGCCCTTACGACTCTTTGGATGCCGGTTTTCAAATCCCCTAAAACAATCGCCGATACATCGACTAAGAGTTGCTTTTGCGTAAGCTTTTTGGAGTTGTAGAAAATAGATTTTGCGCATAGTGACAAATCTTTATCACTTGGCTCTGTTTTTGTTTCTACTGCGGCTATAGACTCCAAAAGCGCTCTATTGTCTCGGCGTTGAGCGTATAAGCTCTCAATCGCTTCCATATACGCCTTAGCGCAAACATCCGGCGTATGAGCCAAAATAAACTCTTTACAACTCTTTGATAGCTCCGCCCTAAGCTCTTTGTCGCATGAAAGCTTACTAATCGCCTCTTTTAACTCGTCTATCTCAAACTCATCGCTAATTTTTAGGCAAACACTATCCGGCGTTTCACTCATTGTGCCGTGCGAGTTTATGATAAGAGGCTTACCCTCCGCTATAGAGTCGTATACGGCTCCAGACGTCTCACCTCTTGATTTTGTACGCAACTGCACGGTAATATCCGCCGCCGACAAGTAATCGTGATATGTCTCTTCGCTTACATAATCGGTTATAAAAATCCTTGCGCTAAGCCCTGATTCCAAGATGCGCCTATTTAGCTCCCTACCATAATCACCAGAAAACTGTTTGCCCACAAAAACAAAGTATGCGTTTGGCTCGTATGCGACATCCGTCAGTAGCCACGCCTCCAACAGCTTGATATTTTGCTTTGTCGGGTGAATCATCCCAAAACTACAAACCACAAAATCATCAGGTAAAAATTTAAGCCTCTCTCTCGCCTTAGCTCCGTCGTTTTCGCCGGATAAAAGATTTACAAACGGAACTTTTCTTACAAAATCATCATCGGCGCCGTAAAACTCTTTTGCTTTTGCTTTTGAATACTCAGAGTGCGACAATACGCCGATAGAGTTTGAAAAAACGTCAAAATTCATAGGATAAATGGTTTTTGCATACTCCACGCCGTTTTGCTTGCACTCCGCCAAAGCTCCAAAACCGTGAGAGCAGTAGAGATTTTCCAAAAATATCCCATCTTCTCCAGCGCGTTCAAGATAATCAAAAGCTCCGCTGATAAAAAAGTCGTGCAACATCACAACGCCCGGACACTCGCCCAAAAGTAAAAACATATAGCCATGATAATGAGAGTTGCCTATGTGATACAAAACCCTATTAAAAGAGTCTCTATTTTGCACAAACCACTCGGCGGTTCTTATCGGCAAAGTATCGCTTATCCACCCATTATCCACGCTCTCTTGACTAGATATAATCTCTATATCATAATATTTTGCTAGTGAGGGCAACACTCTTATGCTATATGTAGAGATACCGGACTCTATTGGCGGCAGGGGAGATAAGTATGCCATTTTTGGCTTTTTTGGCTCCATTTGGAGGCTATGTTTCGCTTTTTTCTCCAAATATGCGGAGTTTTCAAAAAACTCTATAGCTTTTTTCGCGGACGCATCCCATGTAAACTTTGACGACTGTTTTATCGAATGATTTATAAGAAAACTTCTAAACTCATCGTCATTTAAGACCTGCGTCATTTTACTTGCTATTGAGTCAGGACTAAGCGGGTCAAACAACGCCTCACTTAAGCCTATCACCTCGGGGATACTAGTCACATTAGAGCCTATAGCGGGAGCTCCGCACCCCATCGCCTCCAAAAGAGGTAAACCAAACCCCTCATGCGTAGAGGCGAATACGAAAAGCTCGCATGAAGAGTAAAAGGCTCTTAGTTCCTCATGGCTCACATATCCGGTTAAGACAAGGCTACTATGAACGCCCAGCTTTGCCGCAAAGCTTTTAACGGCGTTTTTGTTATCATCAGGTCCTCTACCAGCTATTACAAGCTGATATTTAGCCCTTAAACTCTCAGGCAACAAAGCAAAAGCGCTTAGCAGATTTTCAAAGTTTTTTCTACTATCAAAACCGCCCGGAACATACAAGATAAAATCTTTTGCAATCCCAAACTTGGCTCTTAGAGCTTTTTTCTCTTCAACGGCAAGCGCTATGGGATAGAAGAAATCATCTTTTCCCGCTGAGATGTTTTGTATTTTATTTGCGTCAATACCCAGATGCTCTATAGCCTCTTTTTTGCTTGACTCTGAAATTGCCAGCAAAATATCTGATTTTTTTAGATACTCCAGCTTTTTAAAATACCATGCGGCGGCGTTTTTATCTTGCAAATACGCCTTTTTATTCAAAAGTGGTATCAAATCATAGAGCGTTGTAGCACTAAATTGCGTATCGTCAAAAGATGCGATGGAGCCGGCGACATCATCACCCCACCCCTCAAATAGACTGGAGATGTACACAATATCAGGCTTTAAAGAGCCTAGCGCCGCCTCTCTTATTTTTGACGCCGCCTCTATGCGCCATTCATTTGATGGGTCGCTCGCAAAAATAGGCGTTGGAATATTGAATATATGGATATTTTCTTGCGGCAATACACCTCCAAATGCCTCTTTTATCGGTTGTACGGTTTCTACAAAAGCTCCGTTAAGAGCTAGCAAAATCTCATGTTCGCCTGCATTTCTCGCCATAGCGAGAGCCAAAGAGAGCGAATATCTACCTATCCCCCTAAACCTGCTCTCAGACTGCGAGCCTTGCAAATCTATAACTATTCGCATTGACTCTCCTCTTTTTGTTTTAGCAGGTTTTGTAGTTCTGATTTGATTTTTCTCTCTTTGCTAGATAGATGAAGCTTTTCGCTCTTATTTTGCCAATAAACCTCATTAAAAGGCGCAGCGTCCTTGTTGATATGAAAATATAGAGTTTTTGCTTTTCTATTCAAATATGGAAATCTATTTAAAACAGACTTGACAAAAAAGCTAAAGCGTTGATTTTTTATAATTTTAATAATAACTTTTCCAATAAGCTCTTTTAGCTCCGCTTTTGTTCTTATTCTTTTGAGTTTGGCGAGAAATCTCAACGGAGCCGTAAGTTTCCAAGATTTACTCTCATATACGCCTCTTAGTTGCACATGCGCTTCATTGGCACTAACATGCGCCAGATGTGCGCTAGCATGAGCCTCATGCGCGCTTACATGAGCTAGATGCTCGCTAGTACGCGCTTCATGTATTTTTACCTCCGCTTCAAGTGCCGCCAGCTTTGCGTTTTGCTTCTCTTCTTCTATCTGCTCTCTTAGGGCGTATATCTCATACAGCACATAATCGTCAAACACATTGGGCGGTATCAAAAAGCTCTTTTTTAGTTCATATCGCTCTTTTGCCGTATAAAATCTATTAAGACCATCAAAGTAAACAAACTCATAACCACCGTCCAAAATTTTTGGCTCCCATGAGGCGTAATTCAGAGTAGATGAGTTTGGCAAGGTAGCCTCTACGACCACTATCCAAGGACGAAACTTTAAAAACTCCATTCCGCTAAACACAAGCTCTTCGGCGCCCTCAACGTCCACTTTCAAAAAGTGTATTTCGCCTTTTGCGTACTCTTCACAAATATCCAAAAGTTTTTTTACGCTTACAACTCTCTCGCTTACGGCAATGCCGTCATCTTTATGTTTTTTGGCGACATTTGCGTCAAGCGTAGACCAACCGCTTACCGATACGTCGTAAAAGAGTAGCTCCCTATCCGCATCGCCAACAGCCAAATTAAGATTTACATCCCTTGGACGCATAGCCGATAGTGAGGCAAACGCTTTTAAAGACGGATCTATATTAACGCCCCTCCAGCCTCTATCATAAAACGCTTTTGTCACAGAATCCACTATCGGATCGTTTGCGCCAACATCTATATAAAACCCTTTTGAGACGTTTTTTAACGCCCTATAAAGCATTACGTCTTCAAAATTTTGCGAATACGACACAAAGCTCATACTCTCTCCACCGCGCAAACAGGGTCAATCCATGTGGAGCCTACAAAATGCTCTTTATCTATGTTTATCACAGAAAATACCAAGGCCAAATCCTTCCATTCGTAGTTATTTTCAAGATGGGTGTCGCTACTGACAAGAGCTGTTGCGATAGAATAACTACCGACTCCAATATTCGCCGCAAATGAAAAATTATATTCATACTCTTCAGGTACTTTAGCGTCAAAAACAGGTTGATTTTTGATAAAAGTATTTGTGCCGTACACCGGTTGACCCAATCTATCTTTTATCATGTAACCAAGAACAAGGCGGGGAATCGAAGCGTATATCTTGACTTTTATGCGCAACCTTACAGCGTCGCCCACACCGATAACCTCTACTTTTTGTCCGTCAATATTAAGCAGTTCTATAGAAGATACCCTCGCCTCGCCTGTGCCTGAGGTGGTTTTTACTCTACCATCATCTCCGGCTTCTTGCAAAATAGCGCTATTTTCACGCTCGGCTATCAAGGCGTTGTAAAAATCCATCACCTCTTCAGGCACCCCCTCTTTTGCCACGCCGCCGCCGTCAAGCAAAATAGCTCTATCGCATATACTCTGTATCACCTGCTTATCGTGAGATACAATAAGAAGCGTCGTGCCAAGCTCTCTAAACTCTCTTATACGGCTAAAGCTTTTGTGCTGAAAATACACATCGCCAACAGACAAAGCCTCGTCTATAATCAAAACATCGGGACGAACGGCGGTCGCCACGCTAAAAGCAAGCCTTACCTGCATTCCGCTAGAGTAAACCCTCACAGGCTCATCAATATATTCGCCAATCTCCGCAAAAGCTTCGATTTGAGGCATCAAAGAGGCTATCTCCCCTATAGAAAACCCCAAAAGTTGCCCCGACATAAAGACGTTTTGTCTACCCGTAAAATCAGGATGAAACCCCATACCAAGCTCCAATAAAGCCGCCACTCTACCGCTAATCTCAACGCTTCCGCATGTCGGATATGAGGTGTGTGTGATTAGCTTCAAAAGGGTGCTTTTACCTGCGCCGTTGATACCCACAATACCGACCGCTTCTCCTCTTTGAACGCAAAAACTAATATCTTTTAAAACCCATTTTAGAGTGTGTCTTTTGCCAAAAAAAGGAAGCGTCCACTCGACTAGCCTGCCCCATTTGCCCTTGTATTGCTTGTATGCTTTGCCAAGAGAAGTTACGTTTATTGTGCCCATCTATATCTCGTCCGCCATTTCATGCGATTTTGAACGGAAAAGATAGAGCGCACTCGCCAAAAACAAAAAAGCTATAACGGCGGAGTAAACCAAAGAGAGCGGTTCAGGAGCTTTTGCCAAAACCAAAATATCTTGATACGCTCCGATTATCGGCGCCATTGGATTGAGCTCCAATAAAAACCTTGCGCTTTGCGGGATAATCTCTCGCGGGTAGACAATAGGGGTAAGCCAAAACCAAAACTGTATAAAAATCCCAAAAAACTGCCCAACGTCTCTAAAAAAAACGTTTAGCACCCCAAGCGTCACACCAAGTCCTATAGAAAAAACTATCTGCAACGCCAGTACGGGCAAGAGATAGAAAAAAACAAACCCAGGAAAAGAGCCGCTAAAAATTAAGAAGAGGGTAAAAATACCAAATATAATAGCAAAGTTAAGAGAGGCGGACAAAAGGACTATAGCAGGCAGGCATATTTTTGGAAAACTAAGCTTTTTGATAAGGTTGGCGTTGTCCAAAAAGATATTTTGGGATCTTAATACAACCTCGGAGAAAAATCCCCACGCTAAAACTCCAGCGCAGATATAGATACCATAAGAAAACTCGCCGGATACGCCGGGCAACTTTGCCTTTAAAACTTCTGAGAAAATGACGGTGTAGATTGTTATCATAGCAAGAGGGTTAGCGACTACCCATAAAGCACCAAAAAGGGAGTTTTGGTATTTTGACTGAAACTCTCTTTTTACGCTTCCCAGCACAAAACCGCGGTATGCCGCAAGAGCTCTAAAAATAGAAAAAAATAGTTTAAACATTTACATCTTTTACATTATCTTAAAAGATGATTTTAACCAAAAAGCTGTTAAACGACCGTGACGAACTCCGAAATAGTGGGCGATATGCCGCTTAACACAAGCTCGCCGCTTCCATTTGTTGGTTTTATAGATAGCCATCCATCGGATGATACGCCAAAGTTCCAATCAAAAGTGTTTCTAAGTCTCACAAAATCTTGCGTGTAGTCAAAATCCAAAACCTTATCAACCCCCTCACCAATATCCCAAGCAAAAAAATCAGCTCCAGCGCCTCCGGTTAACGTATCGTTTTCAGTACCGCCCCAAAGATAGTCGTTGTAGGCTCCGCCTATCAAAGTATCGTTTGCGTCCGCTCCATACAGCATGCTATCGCCAAGGCTAGAGGCTATGAGGGTCTCCGCCATAGCGCTTCCGTGTGCCTCAAGCGCAAAATCTTGATACTCTCTATGCCATATTTGATAGAGATTTAGAGCGTTTTTTTTCTCGTACTCGCCGCTTAAAACAAAGTTCATAGCCACTTCGGCTTTACTAGCTCCGTTTATCATAGCTGTCACCCAAAAATTAAGCCCCGCTTCATCGGCGCTTCTGCCAAGCGTTTTTTGATACAAAGAACCCACAAACGCTTCAAGGCTTTGCGGCGTAATCCCATCGTATATTACGTACTCTTGCGAATTAAAAAAAGATTTTGAAATCTCCAAAAGAGAGCTTCCCGCAACAAGAGCGCTGAGCCAATAGTCAAGCCCCGCCTTATCTGGCGCTCTGCCCAAATAGCCGTAATAAAACAGAGATAAAGCGTACACTTCGTCTATCAAAGAAGCGTCCGTCGTTGGTCTAAGCGCCAAATTTGAGTCGTTCTCTCTAGCCCAATTTGTTATTTGAGAGTAAGCTGTTTTGGTTATTGGAGAGATTGCGTTGTAACCTGGGCTAAGTGTTTCGTGAGAGATTACGCCGATTACTTTTGCGCCGCCATCATCCAAAAAAACACCGCTTCCGCTCTGTCCGCTTAGGGCGTCTAAGTTTGAATATTTGACGACTCCTCCGGCTAAAAAACCGTTACCGCCTTTAGTTTCTACAATACTCTCGCCGTCTTTTAAATCCCCGGGGTATCCGTAGCTAACGACGTCTAAAGAGTAGTCGTCCAAAACGTAAGGGGCGGCGTATCCGGTGTAGTATCCGATGGCTCTATCAAGCTTTAAAAGGGCGTAGTCGTATATATAGTCTGAATTTGCAATCCAAGCGGTAGGGACGTTATAACTTGTCGAATAGACTACGCCAAACGGCTTTGTGTCCACAAATCTATAAGGGGTTACCTCTATATATTCGGGGTAACCGCCATTTTCGGCGCTATAGACCAAATGGGCGGCGGTTAAAACGTCATTTGCTCCGATAACAGTTCCGCTTCCGCACAACACCCTACCGTTTTTGTAATAGCTTGTTATCTGCACAGAAACGGCGGCTGCAGACGGAGCTGTTTGGCTATACCCCAAAATCTCCCTATCATCAGAACCGAAAATCAAGCAAAATCCTTAAATAAAGTTTGCGTTTGCCAAATTGGCGGCGTTATACTCTGTAGAGGAGGTAAGGGTTCCGACTTTTGTAATGGCAAACGTAGTTCCGACGGCAATATTTGTATCCTCCACAAAATAAAGCACATAGGAGCTAACAACGCTATCGCCTATACCATCGGTATCTGATGTTACCAATACCAAAGCTTTGCCGTTATCGTCAAGCGCAATTTGACTAGTGCCTACCGTCGTACCCGTAGCGACGAGGGCAATATCGGCGGTAGGGTCAAATGCTGTAGTTTTATTATAAATTACGCCGGCATTTTTTCCGCTTCTCAAATCAAGCCCGTTAGTTCCCCATTTAACAGCGGTCGTAACGGTGTTGGATCCAACCGAATTTTCACTCAAAAATGCCGTTATATCAAAACTATCCGCTGAAATATCAAAGCCTTTAATCGTATCTTCGCCGTTTAGCGCAACAGTAGACGCAAATTTGAAGGTATCAGCTCCGCCGCCCAGCGTAACGGTATCGTTTCCAGAGCCAGAAATTACAATAAGCTCTTCCGTTTGATCGGAGATGTCTACCGTAATCCCAGTCGTAGATGTTGTGGTTGTAGTCGTCGTCGTTGAAGTCTTTTGTAGCATAATTTTTTCAACATTTGAAACCCTAGAGTCGCCGACCTTGTCAAACGTTCCCGATACAACAATAGTATCCGTACCGTCTCCCCCGTCGATTATCTTGTAGATAGAGCCTCCGCTTGCCACATATATCATATCATCGCCGCTTCCCGCTCTTATCGTATCGGCTCCAAGACCGCTAACGACCGTGTCATTATAAGAGCTTCCGGTAATGACAAAATTTTCGGTTTGCGATGTAAGAGTAAGCAGAGTCTCTCCGCTTAGCGTGATATACTCTACGCTTTTTAGATTACCGTCTGTAGTCGAAGTGGCTGTTCCTATCACCTGAATAGTATCCGCCAAAGAGCCGCCCTCCACCTTATCATCTGCGCCAAGTCTATTGCCAAAATTAAAAGTGTCGGCACCAAGACCACCGACTACCGAATAAGCAAAATCAGCCATATTTGCAAGACCCAAGGTAACGCCGCCGCTATTTGTCGAAGCGTCTATCGTCTTTAGCTTTGTGGCGGACGTATCCGAAATATCCATAAAAATAGGCGACTCTCCGGCAATGGTTAATTTTGTAATAGGAGAATAGCCGCTATTTTCCAAAAGTATATAACTCGCACCATTTGAGGCGGTGACATTTACAGTTGCAAGAGCCGTACCTGCGGCTAGATTTACGGTACTTTTAGAAGTCGTGGAACTACCTACGCCCTCAACGGTTAGGTCAAAAGTTTTAGCGCTGGCAGCATACTTTAAATTGTATATTCTAGGCGTAGAGGCAGATTTGATGGAAAAAGTTTGAGACGATAACAAAAAATCGCCATTACCGTTTGGCGAATCTACCGTGACGCTGGTTAGAGCGCTAACGGAAGAGATATCAAGTTTTCCGGATGTATTTTTCAAAACAATAGCCTCTACACTATCCAAAGACGGCACAGTCACAGTACCAGTTAGCGTTAGGGTATCCGTTCCACCCTCCCCTTTTATAGCGTCCGTAGTTTGCGAGGTGGTAGAAGAACCGCTAAAAGAGTCGTTACCCGCCCCTCCGCTTAATCCGTCCGTACCAGTTGTTAAGACAAAACTTAAATTAGCTTTTGAAGCGTTAGTCAGAGTCGAGGAATCGGATGTTATAGTCAGAAGCGTAGCAGCGGCAACGGTAGAGTCTATTTGATTAACGGCGCAATAAACACCATAGGAGGCCTTATTGTTAAGCATGGCTCCATCCGTACTGCCGTTAGCCAAAGCGGCACTAATGATAGTAGCTATAAAGGTCGCTCTAGGCGTCCCCGCAACAAGAGCTGCCTCCCAAAAAGCCTTGCCGGCACCATCTGAGGCTCTTCCAAAGACGTTTTGGTAAATAGCATCCAAAAACTCGGAATTTGTCATAAAAGATGGGTATTTCGTCTTTCCCTCAAGGCTTTGCATAAAATCGTTAGCCATATCTTTTAGGCTAAGTCCGTTTAGATAAGCGCTCACCCAGTAGTTAAGCCCTCCGCTATCAGCCACTCTAGCAAAAGAGGCAACATACAACCTAGCCACCTCAAGTCTCGCCTCTTCCAAAGTTTTGCCCATATTAAGTTCCCTCCATAATTTTTTAAATCGTCAACTACTCTTTATACATCCATTTTAGCGTATCTTCAAAACAAATAGGCTCTATGTTAGCTTTTATTAAGCCGTCTAATTTGCCGTGATTTCCGACCATGCTCTCTATCTCGCCCGCCCTCACAAATTTTTGATTGATTTTTATCTCTATTTTGTGCAAGCTTATCTTTTCTAGTGTCTCTATCGCATAACGCAAGGATACGGCTCTGCCCGAGCATATATTAAAAACCCCGCAAAGAGTCTCGGACTCTACAAAAGAGGCGTATACGTCGGCGACCCACCTAACGTCTGAAAAGTCTCTATATACGTCTATATTGCCAAGCTCTATACTCTCTTTTTTCGCTTTAAAGTGCGACACTATCTTCGGAAGCAAAAAATGCTCCAACTGACCGACACCGGAATAGTTAAAACATCTAGCTATTATACATTCAATACCCTCAATCGCACTCGCATACTCCATGGCAAGCTTACTCATTCCATAATGGTTTACGGGCTTTGGGCATACACCCTCGTCTATTAGTCCGCCTACGGCGCCGTAGACGTTTGAGGAGCTTGCAAGAATGGTTTTTTTGATTGTTTTTGATTGTTTGATAGCGCGAAAGAGGTTTACGCTACCATGTAGATTTACGTCATATATCTCGCGATAATCATCATGAGCTGGAAAACTGATGGCGGCTAGGTGGATAATTGCGTTCGCCTCCAAAACGGCCAACTCTTTAGTAAGAGCGTCTGCGTCAAGCAGGTTTGCGTCGACAGAGACAACTTCATAGCCTCTTTGCCTCAAAGCTTCTTTTACATATACACCTGTAAAGCCGCCAAGCCCAGTGATCGCAACCCGTTTCAAAACGAAAATCCGCTTTCGTTGCGCCTTTTGTCGGCTTCAACCATCATGCGGCATAGCTCTTCAAGAGAAGTTTTTGGCTCCCAACCTAAAATATCTTTTACTTTTTGCGGATCTCCAATGAGCAGTTCAACCTCTGCGGGTCTATAAAACTTAGGATTTACCGCCACTACTTTTTCACCGCTCGCCGAGTCTATGCCAATCTCATTTTCAGCTTCGCCGCTCCACTCGATATTTATATCCGCCGCCTTAAAAGCCATTGTTACAAAATCCCTAACCGTCTCCGTACGGTTTGTGGCAAGTACAAACGTATCAGGCTCTTTTGCTTGCATCATCAGATACATTCCCTCTACATACTCTTTTGCGTATCCCCAATCTCTTTTTGCGTCCATATTTCCAAGCTCTAGCGTATCCATTTTGCCAAGCTTGATTTTTGCGACCGTATCGGTGATTTTGCGCGTTACAAACTCTCTTCCTCTTAATGGCGACTCGTGGTTAAAGAGTATGCCGCTACAGCCGAATATATCGTAAGACTCTCTATAGTTGATAGTCATCCAGTGCGCATAAAGCTTTGCGACTCCATATGGGCTTCTAGGATAAAACGGCGTGCTTTCGCATTGCGGAATCTCTTGCACTTTGCCAAACATCTCAGATGTGGAAGCTTGATAATATCTGATTGACGAATCGACTATTCTGATAGCCTCCAGCAAGTGTGCGGCTCCAAGCCCCGTTATGTGCGCCGTCGCAAGAGGCTGATCAAACGACACGCCGACAAAGCTTTGCGCCGCAAGGTTGTACACTTCGCACGGTCTTATGTCGCTTATCATTCTTATACTGTTTGTAGCGTCGGTCAAGTCGTACTCTATCAGGTGCAAATTTGGATGTTTATCACATCCAAGCTCTTCTATCCGCCAAAAATTCACAGACGCAGTTCGTCTATATGTCGCATATACCTCATACCCTTTTGCCAAAAGAAGTTCGGTTAAATATGCCCCGTCTTGTCCTGTTACGCCCGTTACTATCGCTTTTTTCATCGTGCTTTAAACTCCTCATATTTTATTTGCACATACTCTTTTATCTCGCGCTCAAATCTATCTTTGCTAAATCTAAGGGCATTTTCTCTTATGACGCCCTTATCAAAAATATCACTATTTTTCTCAAAAAGCTCAACTGCGTCAAGCAAAGACTCTACGCTCTGTTTTTCAAAAAATATACCCGTATCCTCATGTCTTACAATCCCATTCGTAGCAAAAGAGCCTTTGATAGTCTCCAAAGTCGCCCCCTTGCCATAAGCTATCACGGGCACACCCGCCGCCTGCGCCTCTATAGGAGCTATGCCAAAATCTTCGTCCGCCGCAAAGATATATGCTTTGGCGTTTTGGACTATTTTTATCATCTCGCTCTCAGACTGAAATCCAAGTATCTCTATATTTTTTGACGCTTTACTTTTGATTTTGGACATCTCGGGACCATCGCCTATGACAAGCAGCTTATGCGCACTTTTGGAAAACGCCTCGACTATCAAATCTACTTTTTTGTAAGGCACCAAGCGCGAAGAGGTCACATAGTAGTTATCTCTCGTATTAGACAAACGAAAACTATCCGTATCTACCGGCGGATATATTACGTCTGATTTTTTGCCGTATATCTTTTCCGCTCTTTTTGCAATATATTTTGAAATCGCAACATAAACATCCACTCTATTAGCACTAGCGACATCCCAGTTGCGCATCTTGTGCAAAAAATATCTTGCCGCAACACCCTTGACCCCACCCGTAAGCCCCCCGTCTTCCAAATGCGAAAAGTACAAATCCCAAGCGTATCTCATAGGCGAATAGAGATAGCAAATATGCAGTTGCTCATGCGTAGTAAGAACTCCCTTAGCGACTGCGTGCGATGAAGAGAGCACAAGTTCGTAATCTCTTAGGTCAAACTGCTCGACGGCAAGCGGAAAGAGCGGCATATAGCTTCTATAACCGTTTTTTGCAAACGGAAGCTTTTGGATAAAAGATGTATTAACTTTTTTACCTTTAAGTATCTGCGCTCTATCAGCTTCGCTCAAAAAATCAATCAAGGAGAATATATCAAAATCATCCCATATATTTGTAAAGCTACTTACGCATCTCTCCGCACCGCCATACACTCTGAGCCAGTCATGTATCAAAGCTTTTTTCAACAACTACCCTCTTTTTTATCCATATCCAAAAAAGCTCCAATAAGCATATCGGCGCACTCTTGCCAATCAAATATTTGCGGTATTTTATCATCTATCGGCGCAAACTCTCCGTTTATTATAGCCCTCATTTTGTCCGCAATATCAGATGCGTCGTTTGGGTTTGCGTATATAGCCGCACCGCCGCCTACGCTAATCATTGGCTCTTTATTTGAAGCAAGCGTCTTTACTTTGCACTTAATAGCCTCCGCAATAGGCATTCCATACCCCTCATAAAAAGACATATAGACAAAAGCGGTAGCGCCGCTATAAAGAGCGGGCAACTCCTCGTCGGCGACATATCCGCATCTGATAGCCAATCCCTTATCTTCAAGCGGTCTTAATAGTTTTTCCAAATCATCGTTTAACCACCCGCTCTTACCGACAAGAACTAGTTTATAACGCTCCTTAATCTCGTCCGAAAGAGAGTTGTAAGCCTCGCACGTCTTTATCAGATTTTTTCTAGGCTCTATCGTGCAGACGCTTAGAATATACTCACCCCTTATGCTGTGTTTTGATTTTACGCGCTCTATCTCGCTACTTTCACGCTTACAAAAAAGCTCGGAGACTCCAGGTGGAGCTATTTTGATTTTCGACTCATCTAGTCCATACACATCGACTATCTCGCTTCTTGAAAACTCAGATATGGTAACTATCCGCGCGCCGCCCTCTATCGCCGCCTTTACGCCTTTTTGCAAAACCCTAATGCGATCTTTACCATGAAACTCAGGGTATCTAATATGCGAAAGGTCATACACGCTCACGACGGTTCGACTATCCGCAAAAAGAGGCGCATAATTTGGCTCCCAATACAGATAATCTTTTAATTCGGTAAACTTTTTTTTATACCTAAGCCTTACATATGAGTAAAAAACCTCGCGCTTATACGGCAAAAAATTTGCCGCTTTTCTCAAAAAAGACAAAGAGCCATTAGAGGCGCCGGATTTATCCGCACACAAAAGCTCTTCTATCTGAGTCTTATCAAGCCATCGACTCGCCAAAAACCCTTGAATATCGCTTATCCGCAAATCTTTGACTAACTTTTTTAATATCTCGTTTGTATAGTGTCCGATACCGGTAAGCGGTGCGCCAAGCGGCGTTAGGTTTACTATTAATTTCATTGCAACGGCGCTATTTTGGCGTTGAAATAGCGCTTCAAATGTAAATATATTGATTCAATACTCTCTTTTGCCTCAAAAACACTATTTAATGCAATGCACATATTGACAGGGTCATTGTCGTACTGATGCGAAAGAGAGTTTCGTATATTTCTAAGCTCTCTCCAGCACTCGGCGCTCTCGAGCAAAGATAACTTTTCAAGCTTATTTAACAAATCCATAAAAGCTTTACCATCAACCTCTTCATCCAAAAACAGTAGCAACGTTTTAAATAGTTTTTCGCCCATAGCGTCTTGAAGTTTTGAAAATCTAAATAGATACTGGTCGATATGCGTCACCTCATCATCCGATAGGCTTGCATAGTGCTCCGCGTTTAGCGGCAAAAGAGCCGATATGCGACTATGCGCGCCATTCATCCGCAAAAGATGTTTATCACACTCATCCAAAATCTTTTTTAGTTTATCAACAAGATAACTTTTCACAATTTAATTCCATTTCGCAAAGCTTCCTCTTCTATACTTAGTGCCCTATCCTCTGATACAACCACGTCTATACTTTGGTCTTCTAGCTTTGCTTGAAGTTTTGACAAAAAGCGTATTCTTTTATCAAACAGAGCTTTTTTATCATCATTGCTATTTGGCGTGACAAACAAATCTATATCTCCGCCTTTTTTCAAATCATCAATGCGAGAACCAAACAAAAAGACGTCGGCTCTCTCTCCAAAAGACTCCCTCAGGGCTTGTTTGATTATTTGTACACTACTTTGCGAAATTCTCATAAACTCTTAAACTCTATTAAAATCATCATCCAGCCGCACTATATCATCCTCACCCAAATAATCGCCAACTTGCGCCTCCAAAAGCACAAGGTCTATTTTGCCGGGATTTTCGAGGCGGTGCGCCTGTCCCATCGGTATGTATGTGGACTCGTTAGTGCGCACAAGTATTTCACTTTCGCCGTTTACTATTCTAGCCGTACCCTCTATCACTATCCAGTGTTCGTTTCTGTGAAAATGTTTTTGCAAGGAGAGCCTTTTGCCGGGCTTTACTACTATTTTTTTGACTTTATATCTAGTGCCCTCTTCTAGCACGGTATATTCGCCCCATGGTCTATGCGCCGTCAAATGTATATTGTGTAGTTCACTTTTTTTGGCCTTTAGCTGCCCTACTATATCTTTTACTCTCTGTCCATACCCTTTTTTTGCGACAAGAAGAGCATCCGGCGTATCCACTATCATCAAATCTTCTACACCTACAAGCGCCACAAGCCTATCGCTTGTGATAACGGCGTTGTTTTTTGACTCTATCGTTATCGCATTTGTGACAGTGTTGCCGTTTTTATCTTTTGGCATCGCCTCATATAGGCTCTCAAAACTCCCAAGGTCGCTCCAGCCCATATCGTCGCAAGTCACGACTTTGACTTTGCGGCTCTTTTCCATCAGACAATAATCTATGCTGTCTTCGGGAATTTGCAACATATCATCAAGACAAACCCGCAGAGGCTCCTCTTTTTTTGTATTATAATATGCAACCTTTGCAGCCTCATAAATAGTCGGCGCATGCTCTTTGAGCTCTGACAAAAGCGTTCCCGCCGAAAAGCAAAACATCCCGCTATTCCACAGATATTCGCCGCAAGCGACATACTCTTTGGCTTTTTCTATATTTGGTTTCTCTACAAAAGCCTCCACGTCATCATTTTTGGCTTTTATATACCCATATCCCGTCTCAGGCGCAGTCGGCTTAATCCCAAATGTAACCAAGTAGCCATCCACCGCAAACTCTTTTGCTTTTTTGACGGCTTTTTCGTATACCGCTTCATTTTCTATCAAATGGTCAGAGGCGGCGACAAGCATTATCGTATCCTCTTTTTGGGCAAACGCCGCCAAAGCTATCGCCGCCGCCGTATTTCGCCCGATTGGCTCCAAGACAAAAGCCCCAACGGCACCAATCTCCCCTATCTGGTCAAGAGCCAAGAAATAGTGCTCGGCATTTGATATGACACAAATATCCGATCCCAATTTCAAATTGCGTCGCACCGCCTTTTGAAACAGCGAGCCGTCTTCAAAAAGCCCAACAAACTGTTTTGGCAAAAGAGCCCTGCTAATAGGCCAAAGCCTAGTACCGCTCCCGCCGCATAATATTACCGTCGTCATTTTATACGCTTTCGTATCTCTTCTATCGGAAGCTCTAGCCTCTTGGCGATTTCACTAGGTTCAATCCCCATATCCAGCATAATAAAAGCAGATTCAAACCTACCTTCTAATCGTCCTTTCTCTATACCTTTCTCTATACCTTTTTCGAGTCCTATATCATAACTAGCGAGCTTTTCTAGGTCTACCTCTCTTAGCATTTTCTCCGCCTCCTTTATACTGTTTTTTAAATCTCTATTACCGGACAACGTATCCAACATCAAAAAATATTTGCGGTATGAGTTTTCATCCTCTTTGGTTAGTTCTTGTATTCTATTTAATATTTGATAAACCACATCTGTTGCAGTCTATAAACCGACCTTGGCGCCAAAAACGCAAAGTTCCTCTATTTCTCCGGCGAAGCCGGTAGCTTTAGGGGGATGCAAGGGGCGAATAGCCCCTGCCGCAAATACGGGCTTTGCTCGTGTTTGTGCGTAACATCAGTGTGATCTATATCTTCCACAATAGCCTTTAAAGCCTCTTTGGTTGTTATATCTTTTTGTATATTTTGTGGTGTGACTCCGAAAATTTTAAATTATTTAACAAATGTTTATTATACACGACAACAAATGAAGAAGATGAGCCAAAATGCAAAAAGCCCCGAACGCCAAAGGAGTTTACTCATAATTAGAGATTGACAACAAAACCTGATTTAAGCGTAAAAGGAACTATTTTTGCATTACTAGGTCTAAATTAGCAAGCGCAACCACCATAACTAACGCAGTAACAAATGCACTAACAGTGCTAACATCCGGCAACGACTTTGCAAATGCCCACATGGACACCGGAGACAGCCTATTACTCCTTATGACCGACGGAACAAATTCGTTTTTATTTCATTATGTAGCCGATGCGTCAAATATGCTAACTACAGCCGGTGATTTGGAGCTTGTCGGGATTTTTAATGGGAACGTCACGGGAACTATTATTACAGGGGATATAATGTAGTATAAAATACAGGTGGCGACGCCACCTTGCTCACTCTGCACCAATACCGCCACAACTGACACAAGCCCCCCCGTTTATAGCACAATATAAAATTTTTTGACGATTTAATGTCAAAAATAGTGTTTTCTGATAGCTTTAGACGGTTACACTTGACAAATAAATATTCTTTTGGCTAAAATTAGACTGTATTTCAATTTATTAAGGGAGAAATCTTAAATGGCACTAGACATATCTACAGCTAGATCAGACATCGCGAAAGTATACATCGCAACTTTCAACAGAGTTCCAGACTCAGCAGGACTTGACTTTTGGGTAAGCGCTTACCTTAACGGTTCATCCTTGGCATCAATAGCAAACGGTTTCGCTAGTTCGGCGGAATATGCGGCGAAATATCCTTCGTTCCTTACAAATGAGGAGTATGTAGCTTCTATATACACAAATGTATTTGGTAGAAAGGTTGACGATGACGGCCGCGATTTTTGGGTTGGTGCTCTTGACGCAGGAACTGTAACAAAAGCTGGACTACTAAACTCATTGGTTGCCGCTGCTAATGCAAACGGTTCTACTGACGGCGCTAAACTAACAAACGAAGCAAGCTTCGGTGTATATTGCGCTACAAACAACATCCAATGGACTAACGCTGCTGCGGCGCTAGCTACAATTACAAGTGATACGGCTACTGTAACTGCTGCTCAAACTGCTGCTAATCTTGCTGAGAGTACATTGACGATTACTTCGGCAAACGCTGTACTTACTGCATTTACGAATACAAATATTACTCCATCAGCAACATATTTGACTACTACTAATAATATTATCACCGCTGGTATAAACCTAAGTGGTGCAAACATTACTGATGCATCAACTACCGATAGCGATACTTTGACAGCGTCTCTAAATGGCGCTGGTCTTACTACTGCTCCAACTATCACAAATATTGAGACAATCAACTTTACAACTAATGCAACTGGCGCTACTTCATTGCTTGGTGTTACTGGCGCTACTGCTATTAATGTTTCTGGTGGAGCTGCTATGTTCGATAATGCGCAAACTCAACCATTCAAACTTGCAAGCGGATATGCGGCTGGTTTGACTGCTAATGTTACGACTGCGACTGTAGGTAGTCATCAGGGTATAAATGTAACGCTTAACGGCACTTCTACAGGTGCAGGCGTAACTACCAACTCAACGAGCACTACTACTCCTGCGATAGCGCTTGCTGTGGCAGCTAATTCAACGCTTTCAACATTGGATACGGCTGCTGGTACTGCGACTATCAATGTTTCTGGCGCTGGTAACCTTATCGTAGCTGATGCAACAACAACTGGTACAGTTAATGCGTCTTCAATGACAGGCACGCTTACGTTCAATGATGTTAATGCTACAATTATCACTGGTTCTTCACAGGCAGATAGTTTCACGCAAGCAACTGCTGCTAATGCTTCTGTAAATGGTGGAGCTGGTAACGATAGCTTTGTATTCTCTACACTCTTAGCAACAGGCGATATTGTTGACGGTGGAACTGGTACTGATAGCATTAGCTTTACAGACGCTGGCAGTGTAGCGACTGACCTTGACAATGTAACAAATATTGAGACGGTAACTCTTGGTAATGCTGCAACAGCTGTAACTACCGTAGATGCGCTTGTAGCTTTCGGTCAGACATTGACTGTTGACGGTTCTGCTCTTACGAATGCGCTAACATGGAATGGTGCTGCTGAGACTAACGGGGTATTCTCTGTTACTGGTGGTACTGTGGCGGATGTTATTACTGGCGGTGCTCATGCGGATACTATTACTGGTGGAAATGGTGCTGACTCAATTACTGGTGGTGGCGGTGTGGATAACATCACTGGCGGTTCTGGTGCGGATACGTTTGTGTTTGCAAATACTGCTACAGGCACTCCGTCTGCAACTAACTTTGATAGTATTACTGATTATACATCTAATAGTGATATTATTGATTTTGGTAGTACAGCTATTGCTCAAGGTGGTGATACTCATGCTACTACTGGTATTGCTGTTGCTGGACATGCTGCTGTTGCTGCTGGTGTTGTTTCATTCCATGCAGATGATGACACGCTTGCTAAGCGTATTATCGCTGTTAATGATGCGCTTGATGATACAGCTAATGATGGTGGTACTACTGATGCCAGTGCTGGAGAATCTTTAGTATTCGACTTTGGCGCTGATTCTTACATCTTTATTTCAGATGGTGTTTTAGGTATTGGCGCTACTGATGTATTAATTAAATTAGTAGGTATTGATGGCGCAGCTGGTACGGATTCATTAACAATTAGTGGTGGTGATATTGCTGCTCTCGTTTAATCTTTCTCTCGTTTCCACCTCTCCACGAGGTGAAACACAAAAAAGTTACTAACTTTAAGCCTCACTTTCTCTTAGGAGTTGGTGGGGCTTTTTAAAAAATAGGTGTCAAAAAATAGGTGTCAGGCACTCTTTTATGCATTTTCTTATTTTTTTCTTAATTTCATTCTTTTCTTTTTTTCAAAAAATAGGTGTCAAAAATAGGTGTCAGGCACTCTTTTATGCATTTTCTTATTTTTTTCTTAGAAAAATAAAAAAATAGGTGTCAGGCACTCTTTTATGCATTTTCTTATTTTTTTCTTAAAAAATAGGTGTCAGGCACTCTTTTAAAAATAGGTGTCAGGCACTCTTTTATGCATTTTCTTATTTTTTTCTTAATTTCATTCTTTTCTTTTTTTCTACTTGCTTGAAAAAACAGCCAACAGCCAACCACCAACCACCAACCACCAACCACCAACCGCCAACCACCAACCGCTAACCGCTAACCGCTAACCGCTAACCGCTAACCGCTAACCGCTAACAAAAATAGGTGTCAGGCACTCTTTTATGTTTTTCTTAATTTCATTCTTTTCTTTTTTGTAACCACTCACCTACATGCCAAAAAAGTTGATTTTGACCTAGATAAGCGTCAAAAAGCACTCATTTTGAAGTCAAATTTGGCAAAAACTAAGCAAAATAATTAAAAATTAAGAAAAATAGGTGTCAGGCACTCTTTTATGCATTTTCTTATTTTTTTCTTAGAAAAA
>DZAX01000065.1 GCA_022729705.1 Helicobacter cetorum
AACATATGTTAAAGGGAATAAGATTTTTTAGAATGTTGTCTTGACAATTTGGGGGGGGTTATAGTTTGTGGGGTTTGTAGGCAGGCAAAAAGTCGTCTTGACAAAAAGGGGGTGTTTGCGGTTTAATGTGGGGTTAATAAAAACAAGGAGATAAATAATGACAAAATTTGTATCAAAAGCGATATTTGCTTTGGCGACAAGCGTAAGCCTCCTATCAGCAGCGGCGGTCGCGGATAAAGAAGATAAGGCGGAGCCGAGCGAAGCGGCGCCGGCTCAATCAAAAATATTTGCGTCGTGGTACGCAAGCGACGGCTCTGGAAACGAGCTTTATATTGCAGACAAAAAGTACAAAATTTCGGTATACGGAAGCAGTTCTATAAGCAAATGGAAGCAAGAGTGCACAAAAGAAAAAACCGGACTCTATTCATGCCAAGGCGCTATAGCGGACTCTAGCGGCGCCGAGTATGACATTATCGGAGCCATATCGCTTAGCGAAGACGGTACGACGCTAGTGGAGACATGGAAAATGGTTCGCAGCGGCGAAGCGAAAACAAACGGTAAGACTATATACAAAAGAAAACAAAGCATAACTCCTGTTAGATAGGGAATAAAGCGGCTTGAGTCAATCTAGTGGAGCGGATTCCGCTCCAAGGCGTCCCGCCAAAAAGCCGCTTGCAAACGACCATTGAAGATTGTATCCGCCGCAAGGCCCGTCCAAATCCATCACCTCTCCGCAAAAGTAGAGTCCGCGAATTAGCCTGCTTTCCATCGTTTCAGGGCAAATCTCTTTAAGCGACACGCCACCCCTTGTAATCATCGCCGCCTGAAATCCGTCATGCCCCGTGATGGTTAGCGGTGTCCATGCAAGTAGTTTTATTAGCTTATCCCTTTTTGTTCCCGCAATTTTTTTAAAACTCTCGCTTGGGTCTACATCTGCTAAAATACAAAGCTCTTTTGCGATAGATGCCGCAAGCATAGTCTCAATGTGCGCCGATATGGGTGCATGAGGATTCTTGTCCGCTTCTTCTTTTAGGTGCAAGCGTATCTCTTCTTCGTTCATCCCTTTTGTCATATTGATAAATATTGGGACTTCTCCATATTTTTGCAAAAGAGGCGTAATCTCCCTCGCAAAATCAAGCACAACAGGTCCTCTAACGCCTCTTTGCGTAAAAATCAAATCCCCAACGGCGCGTAAATTTTTTGCTTTTGGCGTATCTATGCGAATCTGAGCCTTTGCTACGGTATCCGCGCGACACGAGGCGACCCAGCTCTCTTTTGTATGCAGAGGAAGCATAGCGGGGTAGGGCGGCTCTATCTTGTGTCCGGCGGACGATGCGAGCGCAAAGCCGTCGCCCTCAGCTCCTAGTTTTGGATATCCTAGTCCTCCCGCTGCGACAATCACATTTGAGACTTTGTAACAAACGCCATTTGCGCTAACGCCGCATATACGAGCGTCTTCAAACTCCAGCCTCTCGACTTTGGCGGAGCATATCAGCAAAACGCCAAGTCGTTTTATCTCGCTCTGTAGCGCCGACACGACGCTCATAGAGTCATGCGAGAGAGGAAAAACACGAAAACCGTCCGGTGCGTGACTCTTTACGCCAATCTCTTCAAAAAAAGAGATTAAAGCGCAGTGGTCAAAAGCTTTTAAAGCTGTGGTCATAAAACGCCCGTTGCGCCCAAAACGCACCATAAACTCTTCGTTTGAGAGAGTGTTTGTAAGGTTGCAACGTCCGCCGCCTGTGGCTTTTAGCTTTGCTCCGATGTTTGGAAGTTTTTCTAGTAGAAGCGTTTTTTTGCCCTCTCTCGCCGCACTAATAGCGGCTACAAGTCCGGCGGCTCCCGCTCCGATGACTATAACGTCGTATAAATCAGTTTTTTGCACACTTTATGCTCTTTTTTGTAATTTTTAACTCATCTTACGCACAAATACGAGCTTAGAGGTATTTTACTCTAAAACGAATGTATTTGTTTTAGCGCATAACATCAGTTGCTTAGCTAAGATTTGGCAAAATGGAACCCTCTGATTAATTCTCACATTTTGAAGCATTGCTCCAAAATGAGATTCTCAGCGGACGGCTCTTGCGACTAGCCGCTCTTAGAAATTTACGATACTATGTAGCAAATGCACAAAAGCTTGAAAAATAAAAAAGCTACTTTTTCACTTAAAATTTAGTAACTTTCTCTAAGCTCTTTTTCTTCGTGATTACTACTTCATCACCTATTTCTAAATCATAATCATCATAGAGTTTTTCAAGAGCCAAAGTCATTACGGGCATCTGCTGTATCAGTCGAACTCTCCAAGAAGCCCTCGTCGTATTCACAGCTAGTTATTTGACCTGTTTCTTTGTTGTACTCTAGGGTTTGCATTTAAAAATTAATCATCAATTTTTCAATCTTTGTAAGCTCTTCTTCTATTGAAAATTTGATTTGTTCTGTAGCTAGATGTCCAGTTTCACCACGTTATAGTTGCCTAGTTTCATAAATACAAGCAATAGACAAACAACAATCAAGTAAAATCTTTAAACCAAAAAAGGATTTAAAAGATGTGTCAAATCTATCACTCTAATGCCAGTACAAACCAGCATGTAAGAGAAATTATACAAAAGTCTGATTTACTAAATGTTGAATTAGCCAATATGTACAGCA
>DZAX01000066.1 GCA_022729705.1 Helicobacter cetorum
GAGGCTAGTTCGCCTCCTAAGGCTTTTTTCTCTTCGGCGGTTAGGGTGTTTTCGTTGCCATTTGAGGCTCTTAGTTTTTGTAGGGCTCTTGTTTGGAGCAAGAGAAGCTCAAGCTCTGCGTCTGTTTTGTCTTCGAATGGGTTTGGGCGGTTGTCATCTATGTTTCCTAGGGCTTTTATCGCATGAGACAAAACGACTTTTGTATAATTCTGTCCATTCAAGGAATACGCCTCTTGAAGACTTATTTCTCCGTTAAGATTGGAATCTACTTTTAACGTCTTATTCAGCTCGTCATATATACTCTCTGAATTTTTATCCAGTTGATTATATTTTATCATCCTTGCTTTGTCGTCATCTGCGTGTACATATTGCTCTGCAATCACTTCCTTAATAGATATTACATTTTTGCCGATACCATAAGCCTCGCCATGCCCCCTAAACTCATTTCTAGTGTTCTTATACTCTTCTTCACTAAGCTTTCCGTCGCTATTTATATCCGCCCCAAGAAACTCTCTTTTATATGCTATATCTCCAAACCATCCCGATACAAACGCTTCAGCTTCTCCGTTTAGTCTTAAGGAGCCATCTTTTTTTTCAAAGAAGTCGTTTCCACCAGTGAAGTGCTTTTTGAGCTTGTCTATGTTTTCATTTGAGAGATTTAGTTTTACTAGATTGCCGTTTGTTGGGTCTGCAAACAGTACTGTTTGTTCATTTGGATTTATAGAGATTGTTTTGTCTTGAACGCTGGGGGTTTTATATGGTTTTGATATAGGGGTATCGGACGATTGTCCGATACCCTCCTCTTCTTCAAGTTGCTGTTTGGTTTTTGTATTTACGGCTACCTTCATAGCGGTAAAGGCTGTACCTATGGCTTGTATTTTTGCTTGCGAGAAGTCAAGGCTGGTTAGTGCCATGTTCTACCCCAATAAGAAGTACCAAACGCCCTAGCATATATAGAGCTATTTGTAGTTGTCGGCGTATATGCAGATCTAGTGTTAGAGCTATAATAGCTACTACCGACTCCAGAATAAGAATTATAAAGAGTTCCCGTAGAACTATAATAACGATTATAGGTAGTAGGTATAAAAGTATATCCGCCCACAACATCTTTCATCTCATCGCCCGAAAGAACCTTAACGCCAACCGTATCAGCCTTAGCCGTAGTAACAGCTCCATCGGTAGCTAGAGACAACAAATCTGTCCCGCCTGCAAAACTCATGGAAGCGAAAACACTGCTTACGAAAGCCAGTTTTAGGAATGCTTTTTGCATAAATGCTCCTGTACGTTTAATGTGTAGTGTAAAAGAGTGCCTGACACCCATTTTTTGACACCCATTTTTACCAACTTTTTCAAACTCTCACGCCCTGACGTCTATAAACTGCGTAGACTCTATTTTTTCTTTTAGCTCTTGTTTTATAGAGCTTAGGTCTTCTTGTTTGTCGAACTGTTTTTTTAATGAGGCTAGTTCGCCTCCTAAGGCTTTTTTCTCTTCGGCGGTTAGGGTGTTTTCGTTGCCATTTGAGGCTCTTAGTTTTTGTAGGGCTCTTGTTTGGAGCAAGAGAAGCTCAAGCTCTGCGTCTGTTTTGTCTTCGAATGGGTTTGGGCGGTTGTCATCTATGTTTCCTAGATGTTTTTTGGCGTTATCTATCAGTAATTGCCTGTAGTCAATACCAGTACCTGTTAACACCTCTTTATCTGTCAGTTTGCCATCAATATCTATATCTGATTCTAAACTAAAATTTAGTTCGGATTCTATAGATTCAGATTCTTTTGGTCTTTTTGAGTGTGGACTTGTATATGTTTCTGTTACGGTCTCAATTACGCTTAAAACTTTATTACCGATGCCTTTTGCTTCGCCCATACCAGCATATCCATTTCTAGTGTTCTCATACTCGCCCTCACTCAGTCTCCCATCCCTATCAGCATCAGCTTTCAAAAACTCTCTCTTATATGCTATGTCGCCAAACCATCCCGATACAAAAGCTTCAGCTTCTCCGTTTAGCCTTACAGAACCGTCTTTTTTTTCGAAAAAGTTGTTTTCACCAGTAAAATGCTTTTTGAGTTTGTCTATGTTTTCGTTTGAAAGATTTAGTTTTACTAGATTGCCGTTTGTTGGGTCTGCGAATAGCACTGTAGCTTCATTGTTGTCTTTTGATACTCTTAAATCTTCTATAGAGCGTATATCTGTAGCGCTAGCTACTTTTGAAGCAGAAGTACTATTGAGCTTTGAGGCATCGGACTGCTGTCCGATGCCATCCTCTGCTTCAAGCTGTTGTTTGGTTTTTGTGTTTACCTCTGTCTTCATGGCGGTATAAGCAGTGCCAATGCTTTGTACGTTAGCTTGAGAGAAGTCTAGCTTTGTCATCTTCTAGACGCCCCTGGGTATGTCCTTCCCCAATAGCTTGAGCCAAAAGAACTAGCATATATAGAACTATTCGTAGTTGTCGGCGTATATACAGATCTAGTATTGGAGCTATAATAGCTACTACCGACTCCGGAATAAGAATTATAAAGAGTTCCCGTAGAACTATAATAACGATTATAGGTGGTAGGTATAAAAGTATACCCGCCTTTCACATCCCCC
>DZAX01000021.1 GCA_022729705.1 Helicobacter cetorum
ATATCTCTACTTTGAAAAAGAATAGTATACCTGTCTTGTCGGGATTGAGAGACGCCTTAGGAGGTAGGGCTTATATGCCTGTTGGGGTTGGGTGGTGAATGGTTACAAAAAAATTATCTTTTAGAGGTCTGCCATTGATGGTATCGTCCAGTGTATTTAGCTTTTCTCTCATATATTTAATGATAGTAATAGAGAATGCAAGAGTATCGACATCCACGCTCATCGCATTAACAAAACACCCCTCCAAAAAAGCCGTCTTCCCTATATTATTCTTCCCCCCTACAAGATTGACTCTTTTGAGGTTATCGACTCTAAAATTTTTAAAACACTTAAAATCAACTAGCTCAATATATTCTAAAAAACTATTTTTTGTCATAATCCTTTTTCTCCTCCGCCTTATCATCCTTTCTTTTATCCCGCCTAGCTGCGTCCCTAAGCTCCTCTTCATCATCGAAAAGCAACCCGTGTGAAAACTTTTTCTCATCGTCAAACTGCCCAGTCTTAAGCCCCCAAATAAAGCCAAGCACGCCAAGGCCACCCAAGATTAACGAACCAAATAGCATCAGTGAAAGTATATTGTCATCCATTGTTATAACCCTTTTTTATTTCATATTACGCATGGACGAGCAAAGCCCGTCCATGCTACGCTAGGCGCTAAGCCGCTGAAGCTAGCCGCGTGAAGCGGCAGAATTTTATGTTTTGTAGCTTTTTATCTTCGTTGAATTTGCCACGACCAAAAGAGAGCTAAGCGACATCGATATAGCCGCAACAAGAGGGATAACAAAGCCCGACATTGCAAGCGGTATAGTTATCGTGTTGTAGACTATGGAGATGGCTATGTTTTGCTTGATTGTGCCGTATGTTTTTCGTCCCAAAAAGATTGCGTCTCCTAGCTCTGGAAGTGAATTTTTGAGTAGGATGATGTCGCTTGTTTGTAGGTTTATCTCCGCTCCCGACGCCATTGCTACGCCTATATCGGCTCTTGCAAGCGCTAATGAGTCGTTGATGCCGTCCCCCGCCATTATCACTACGTTTTTATTTTTTTGCGCTGAGCTTATGAAGTCTAGTTTTTCTTGTGGAGTCATTTTTGATTTGTACTCCTCTATGCCTAGCTGCGTGGCTACCGTTGCGGCGGCTTTTTCGTTGTCGCCTGTGAGCATTACCACTTTTAACCCGTGCGCTTTGACTTTTTGTATTGTCTCTTTTGCACCCGCTTTTATCTTATCTTCTAGCTCAAAAATAGCTTTTAGCTCACCTTCTTCGGCGTATCCAAACACTGTTTTTTGGCTCTCAAAGTCGCATTTTACGCCGTGTTCGGCTAGGTACTCTAAGTTTCCGCCTACAATTTGTTTGCCATCACTCATCGCTTCAAGCCCTTTTGAGCGTATCTCTTTTACGCCCTCTATTTTTCGCGGCGGCGTATCCAAAAACGCTACTATCGCCTCGGAGACCGGATGCCTTGACGAAGCCGCCAACGCCGCCAACACTCCCTTATCATAGCTTGCAAACTCTTGTGTTGACACGACTTTTGGTTTTCCCTCTGTGAGTGTGCCTGTCTTATCCACGACCAGCATATCCGCTTTAGCGATAGTCTCAAGAAACGATGAGGATTTGAATATCGCGCCCTTTTTTGCCGCTGCGTAAAGCCCTATGACGGAGGCTATCGGCGTAGCCAGCGCCAATGCGCATGGGCAGGCGATGATGATGACCGATACACAAGTCACAAGAGCCGCCTCAAACCCCGCCCCCGCCGCATAAAACCAATACAAAAACGTAAAAAGAGAGAGCGTAAGGATAGTAACCGAAAAATATCTGGATAGATTGTTTGCGACGCTCTCTATCTTTGGCTTTTTCTCCAAAGACTCTGAGAGTAGGCGTACGATTTCTGAAAAGCTAGAGTGTTTTGCGTCTTTTGTCACCCTGTATCTTATGATGCCGTCAAGGTTTTTTGAGCCGCTTGTGATTTTGGCGTCAAGCCTTTTTAATACAGGCTCCGCCTCGCCGCTAAGCGTGGATTCATCAAAGCTCGCCTCGCCGCTTATAAGTTCTCCATCAAGCGCCGCGACGTCTCCGGCTCTCATCTCTATCACGTCGCCGACAACCACGCTATCGACTGTCACAAACTCTATCACGCCGTCTTTTATCACCGCCACTTCCGTTGGGATGATAGACGAGATTTTATCCAGCGTATCGACCGCTTGCTTTTTGGATAACGTCTCCAAAAACTTGCCGACAAGCACAAACGTCACAATCATTGTCACCGAATCAAAATACGCCTCTCCGATATGAGAGAGTGAAGCGTAGATAGAGTATCCATATGTGAGCGTAGCCCCTGTGGCAACCAGCGTATCCATCGTCACAAAGCCATGCCTAGCCGCCCCAAAAGCGCCTTTATAAAATACGCTTCCCGAATAAAAAAGCGTAATCGAAGCCAAAATAAACTCAGCCAAATACAAAATATCTTTGTGCCCCTGCTCTATACCCGTAAAATATCCGGCGTAAAGAGCCACGGCTATCCACATGATATTCATCGTGGCAAATATTCCGACCACCATTTTGGTGTAGCTAGAGCGTCTTAGCTTGTTGGCTCCCTCTTCTTGCATTCTCGCATCATATGGTGTTGCGTCATAGCCTATGGATCTTATGCGGTCTATGATGTTTGAGAGCTTGATTTTGTCATCATCCCAGACTATGCGGGCTTTGTTGTTTGTGAAGTTGATATACGCCTCCGCTACGCCCTCGGCTCTTGTGATTATCTTTTCGTTTAGCCAGACGCAAGCGGCGCAGTGAATCCCCTCTATGATAAGCGAAATCTCTTTTGTTCCGTCCTCTTTTATTGTCACATACTTCTTTTGAAACCCTTCGTAATCAAACCTTGACGAATCCTCAAGCAGATGTTTTGGAGGTTCAAGCGTAGAGCGTCCAAGCTTGTCATAAAAGCTATTTAGCCCCTCGCCATCAAGCAGATGATACACGCCCTGACACCCTTTGCAGCAAAAAAAGAGCTCTTTATCTCCATCTTTTTGGATTATCATCTCATTTTTTTCAAACTCCAAGCGACAATGCGAACAAGCGATTTTTGACAATTTATAAAACCTTGCAAATTATTTTTTTTGATTTTAGCTAAAGAAGCGTTAAGCAGGGCGAGGAGTTACAAATTATTAGCAATTTATATATGCAATCTATGCACTTTGATGTGTGCAAGAAATTATAACCCTCTCTCTTTTTGGCATTTGACAACTATAATTCTCGCTTATGTCGTCATCTTATAAAGCCCCATAAATATCTCAAAAGCGATTAGCCAGATAATTATCCACTCCAAAAATTCGCTTTTTTTGTGATTTAGTATATCAGTCAAAAATGCTACGTCGTCTTTTAGCAGGCTTAGCTTAAACTCTACCACCTCAAAACGCTCTTTTAACTCAAAAAATATAGATAACTCATTGTATATTCTTTCGGCGCTCTCATCATCCCATAGAATATTCGGTTTATCAAGAAGGTGTAGATCCACTACTATCTCATGTCTTAAAAGAGCAAGTGAATTTGCCAAGGTAAATAGTGTTTTGCGTTTTCCGAAATAGCCGATTGCTTTTTGGGTAAATAGCTTTTTACTGGCGGCGAGCTTACTATCTAAAGACGCTTCGTATTTTTCAAGCCCAACGCTTTGGGAGACTATGAGAGCTGTGACAAAGAGTTGTGGATCGCTTTTGGAGTTTAGTATTAGTTTGTCATTTGTTATTTTAAAACTTTGCGTAAGCTCCAGATTCTCTTCTATTTTGTAGTCTTGATAGATGTGTCCGAGTTTTATTTTTTCAGATAGCGGCTGTATAAAGAGTTCTATTTGCGGCTTTGTAAACCCTAAAAAAGATATACACCCAAAAGAGGTCAAAAATATGTATTTGTCGTCAAGTTTTGCGTAATATGCTTTTTCAAGAGCCCTTGCAAAGTTGACGCCCAAAAAGCGTCGCATATCGTCTATTGTGGGCGCTTTCTCCAAATGATATGAGTAGAGTTCCAAAGAGAGCCTCCTAGTTGTTTTGAAAATATATCTCTATACCTTCCATTATGCCTTTTACTAAGAGCGCCTTATAGTACTCCTCTTGCAACCTTTCAAGCTCCAACCCGTTGGTCAAGTAGCCAAGCTCCACAAGAACAGCCGGCATTTGCGCACCGACTAGCACCCAAAAAGGAGCCTCTTTTACGCCGCCGTCAACTGTGTCTTTATACTTGCTCCTAGTATAGCTAAGTAGTCCTCTTTGAATATCTATTGCAAGTTTATTTGAAGCGATTATCTTTTCGTGATTTAAAAAATTTAAAAATGTCTGCTTGCTAAAAGCGTCCATCATTGCCACTCCATTCTCTTTTTCCGCCGCTTTTTTTGCCCTCTCGCTACGCGCCGGAGACAAAAAGTAGGTTTCTATGCCTTGAATAGAGCGTTTTGTATCTATTGCATTTGCGTGAATCGAGATAAAAAGATCAGCATTTTTTTTATTTGCAAAGTCGGTGCGATCTCTAAGTTCTATAAAAGTATCATTTTCTCTTGTGAGGTAAACGGTATATCCCTTTTTTTCAAGCATTTCAAAAAGCATTTGGGACACTTTTAGCACAATACTTTTTTCCATAACATCACCATCGCCTATAGCGCCGGAGTCTTTGCCGCCGTGTCCGGGGTCTATAACCACTCTTTTTTTCTTAGAGCCTACATGATGGTTGATGGTTGTTTTATTCTCTTCTTTTTTTAGCCCCTCGTCTCTTGAAGGGCTCTTTTCAGACTCCGATTTTTTTGTGCTCTTTTCGCCCACGCTCTCTTTTGTCGGTTCGCCAATTAGTTTTACGCCCGTAAACCCATTGCCTTCAATAATAGAAAAATTCGCTTTCTTATCGGCTACAATAACCACCCTCACTGTATCTTTATCAAATTGGGCTACTTTTATTTCAGGAAAAGAGGAGTTTTTGGAGCCTACAAACGGTACCGCCAGTTTTGCCTCAAAATCCGCATAAAAGCGTTGTTTACTCTTATCTTGATGGGGTATGCTATATTGTTTTGGGGTACTCAAAAGAGGTTTAGAGAGTTTAAGAGTGACGCCACTCTCTTTTATGCCTACATCTGTAATCTCTGGTAAAGAGGCGGCAAAAAGCGGCACAAGGAAGATAAAAAGGAGAAGAAAAGCTCTAGTTATCATCCTGTGTCAGTTCTTCCATGAGCTCCTTTACGCTCACTATTTTGTCAATACGATAACCGTTTGAGCCTGAAAAATAAAGCCCGAGTCTTGCATCTCCCATAGCGGCGTCGGAGAGTCTATCGGCGATACAATATCCAACCGCTTTTGCCTCTACGCCTTGATGACATGGGGCTACGCAGTTTGATATACATTTGACCTCAGGAGCCTCTTTTGCCTCAACAAGTCTCAAAAGCTCGGTTCGCACGCCTCTTGCCGGATAACCTACCGGAGATTTTATCAGTATAATATCCTCTTCTTTGGCTCCAATCAAAATATCTTTAAACACTTGCGGGGCGTCGCACTCGTATGTTCCGATAAACCTAGTGCCCATCTGAACGCCGGCGGCGCCCATATCTATAAACTTTCCAATATCATTAGCGTCCCAAATACCGCCTGCGGCTATTACGGGAATATTTCCCCATTTTTTTGCCTCTTCTATGACCTCGGGCACAAGATTTTCAAGCTGATACTCATCTTTATAGCAATCTTCAAACTGCACCCCCTGATGTCCGCCCGATAGCGGGCCTTCCACTATAACAGCGTCCGGTATTCGCTTATATCTACCTTCCCATCTTTTGTTTAGGATGCGGAGGGCTTTTGCGCTAGAGACTATCGGCACAAGAGCGATGTCTGGATACCCCTCTGTAAACTCAGGCATATTTGTAGGCAACCCTGCACCAGTTATGATGATGTCGGCTCCAGCTTCGCATGAGTCTCTAACAACCTTGCCATAGTCGTTGATAGCATATAACACATTCACTCCGACCGGAGCGTCGCCGCATATTTTGCGAGCGTTTTTTACTATCTCTGCCAAAGCTTCTTTGGAGTAAAAGCTCTCCGCTCCAAAGGGTCTATTAAAGCTAAGCTTATGCGCAAACTCTTTGTTTTGATAGTATCCCGTGCCGACAGAGCTAATAACGCCAAGTCCACCCTCTGCGCTTACGCACCCCGCAAGCTTATCCCAGCTAACACCAACACCCATTCCGCCTTGAACGATGGGAATTTTTATCTCGTGCTTACCTATTTTTAGCGGCAGAAGACTCATTTTATCACCTTAAGTTTTGCAAATTTTCTTTTTCCGACCTGTATGATATACTCGCCAACGCTCAAAATAGTTTTTATATCGATACACTTTTCACTGTTTATCTTGACGCTTCCAGCTTCCAAAGCTCGTCTTGCTTCAGAGTTTGACGCGGCTACAGCGGACTCCCTCATAGCGTCTAAGAGTCCAATACCCTCTTTTAGCTCAAATTCAGCCATATCGCTTGGTAGTTCATTTTTTGAGAATACGTTGTCAAACTCCTCTTTCGCTTTTAGCGCCGCCTCGCTTCCTTGGTATCTAGCCGTAATCTCTAGCGCAAGCCCCTCTTTTACCTTTTTTGGGTGTTTGGAGCCGTCTTTTACGCCCTCTTCAAGCTCTTTTATCTGCCCAAGCGATTTTGAGCTTAGCAAATAATAGTATTTCCACATCAGTTCATCGGAGACGCTAAGGATTTTGGCGTAAATATCTTTTGGCTCTTCATTGATTCCAACATAGTTACCTAGAGATTTACTCATCTTTTGTATGCCGTCCAAGCCCTCCAAAATCGGCATCATAAGCACGGCTTGCTCTTTACAAGCGCCGTAACTCGCTTGCAGATGTCTACCCATCAAAAGGTTAAATTTTTGGTCAGAACCGCCAATCTCAATATCGCTTTTAAGGTGCACACTATCAAACCCTTGAAACAGCGGGTATAAAAACTCATAGATAGAGATAGGGGAACCGCTTTTAAAACGCTTTTCAAAATCGTCTCTTTCAAGCATTCTAGCCACAGTCTGACGACTTGCGAGCTCCACCATCTCAAAGGAGCTAAGAGTTCCAAGCCACTCGGAGTTAAAAACAACCGTCGTTTTTGCGGGGTCTAGGACTTTGAATACCTGAGTTTTATAGCTCTCAGAGTTTGCCAAAACATCTTCTTTTGTGAGCTTCTTTCTAGTCTCACTCTTACCGGTAGGGTCGCCTATCATCGCCGTAAAATCGCCGATAAGAAAGAGTATCTCTGCACCAAACTTTTGAAAAGTAGCGAGCTTGTTTAAAAGCACGGTATGCCCAAGATGCAAATCGGGAGCAGTTGGGTCAAATCCAGCTTTTACGGTGTATGTCTTGCCGTTTTCTATATAGTTTTTTAGATGGGCGGCTATTTTTTGTTCGTCTATAATCTCAAAAGAGCCTCTTTGTATCTCTGATAGCGCTTCTTCAAAATTCATTGATTTTCCTTGTATGCGTCGTCGCTGAAAGCAAAGTCTATAAGTTTAAAATTTTTGCCGATTTTATCTTTTATGCTCTTAAAATCGTGCTTTATCTCTATCTCTGCGGTGCAGTATTCGGTGAACGCTTTGGTTTTTCCAATCTCCAAAGCGACGATATTTATATCGTGTTTTGCCAAAAACAAAACAAAACTCGCCAAAGCTCCCTTATGGTTTTCGAGAGCCACAACAACCCTAAAGGTTCTAATCTCAGACTTGCTCCACTCCGCATAAAGCATTGGCTGATGCGCGGCTATCAACTCATCGGCGTGAGAGCACAACTTATGATGTATTGTAGCCCTGCCTTTGTGGAAAAAAGCTACGATGTCATCCCACTTTTTTGGATGACAACAAACGTCAAAACTAAGCTCTGTTATGGGTTTGTTTGAATAAAAATCAAAATGGTCAAAGTGGTATTTTTTGATTTTTATCCCCATAATTCTCGTAAACAAAGAGCGAGATTTGAGGCTTGACTCCTCTTTTATTTTTTTGACAAACTCTTGATAATACGCTTTATCTCTTGGGATTTTGTATATCACTTGAGAATATTTTGTATCATCTAGCCAACTTCTAAGCTCATAATAATCAAATCCAAACGTATGCGCCAAAATATTTTTGGCGACGCGTCTGTCAAGCTCTTTTAGCTTTAGAGCGCATAGTCCGCGTATCGAGTGTTTTGCCCTTGAGGTTTTGACGTTATCAATCCAGGTACATCTTGCTTGAGGTTTGCTATCGGTGATAATATTGCATATATCGCCGCTGTTTAGAGTATGAATTAGCGGGACTTTGACGTTGTTTACATACGCCTCTTTTGCTTTATGCCCAACCTCGGTATGAACGGCGTAAGCAAAATCTAGCACGGTGGCGCCGACCGGAAGCGTAAAAAGTTCGCCTTTTGGAGAGTAGACCACAATATCTTCGCTTATTAGGTCATTTTTTGCAAACTCATAAAACTCCATAGCTGTGTCGCCGTGAAACTCAAAGTTTTTTAGCCATTTTGTGCCGCTAAGAGTCGGGGATACGCCGGATTTATAGTTTGAGTGAGCCGCAAATCCAAATTCCGCTATCTCATCCATCTCGTATGAGCGTATTTGCGCCTCAAATATCGTATTGTCATAAAAAAGCGTCGTATGTATCGTCTGATACCCATTCTCTTTGGGAATAGCTACATAGTCTTTAAACCTTCCAACGAGAGGCTTAAAATTTGTATGCAGTAGTCCAAGTGCTTTATAGCACGCTTCAGTATCTGAGACTATGATACGAAGAGCCAACAAATCAAGAACTTCGTCTAGGCTCACACCTTTGCGTTGCATTTTTTGATATATAGAGAAGTAGTGTTTTACTCTTGATTTAACAAAAAAGGAGCTTTCATCCATTCCATTTTTGATAAGCAACTCTCTAATTTTTGTGGTTGCTGCGGTTAGTTTTGCTTCTATAACGGCGCTATTTTTTTGCATATACTCATCTATTTTTACATAATCATCCGCAAAGAGAATTTTAAAAGATAGATCTTCTATATAGTTTTTTAGTTTGCTAATACCGAGTTTATAGGCTATTGGGGCGTATACGACAAGACTTTCCTCGGCAATTCGCCTCTGTTTTTTTGGCTCCAAAGCGTCAAGAGTCAAAAGATTATGGAGTCTATCTGAAAGTTTTATGACAAGCACTCTTGGGTCATCTATAGCGGAACTTAACATTTTTCTAAACGATAAAGCGGCTTTTAGTAGTTTTTCGTCCATATAAGAGGGTGGAAGCTCATGCTCTCTTATCTCATCAATCTTTGTAAGCCCGTCGACAAGCTCCGCGACGCTCGCACCAAACCTAGCGGCTACTTCTGTTTTTTCAAAACCGGTATCTTCTACTACATCGTGCAAAAGAGCGGCTTTTATCATATCCTCAGAGCCGCCAAAATGCGACACGATAGAGGCTACAAGTATCGGATGAACGGCGTAATCTTCGCCGCTTTTTCTGACCTGCCCCTTATGTGCCTCTATGCAAAAGTGTATCGTCTCTTTGATATTATCCGAATAAACGGAGGTCTTTTGCAATAAAAACAGAGTCGCAACTTCAATAGTTTTAATGCCGCTAACAATAGAGATTAGTTCTTGCAAATCCTATTTCTTTTTAATATTTTATAATTTTTATTAGACCTTCGCTTATCTCTCTAAGCGCTATATCAACCGGTCTTACTTTTTTTATATCCAAATCCAAAAGCGGTTTTGCACCCTTAAATAGCTCGTCAACTCTTTTATTTACCGCAACGCTAAGTAGGTATCTATCGCCGTCCGAATACTCCAATGCTTTTGCGTTTATCTCTTCCATTCTCATACTGTCATATCCTTTTTACTATTGAGCACTCTTCCATGCTCCCGTTAATTATTCTAAGAAGCACACCCTCGCAAAACATATCACATACCGCTATCGGTAGATTATTATCTTTTGCCAAGGCTATCGCCGTATCGTCCATTACTTTTATATTATCCTGCATAGCGTCTTCATAGCTTAGAGTATACAGCTTTATTGCATCTGTATGCTTTTTTGGATCCTTGTCGTATACGCCGTCTACTTTTGTAGCTTTTATAATCACATCGGCACCTATCTCAACGGCTCTTAGCGTCGCTGCGGTGTCGGTCGTAAAAAACGGATTTCCGGTTCCCGCCGAAAACACGACCACCCTACCCTTTTCAAGATGTCTAACAGCGCGACGCACAATAAACGGCTCGCAAACCTGCTCCATTTTGATGGCGCTTTGAAGTCTTACTCTGACGCCAAGGCTCTCCAGGGCTCCCTGCATCGCTATACCGTTAATTACGGTAGCCAACATCCCCATATGATCGGCGGCGTTTCGCTTGATAAGCCCGTCTTTACTAGCGCTAACACCTCTTACGATATTGCCGCCGCCTATTACTATACCGACTTCTATGCCGCTTTCAACTAATTTTTTTATTTCGCCGGCAACATATTTTAAAACATCAGTATCTATTCCGTATCCGCTTTGGCTAGCTAACGCCTCGCCGGAAAACTTGACCAAAACTCTTTTTCTATTTTTGCCTTCAGTTGTAGAGTCTTGCACCCAAATCTCCTAAAGTTTTAGGTGTATTATATAAAAAATAGGCTTTAATCACCGCCGCTAAGGCGGCATTGTTTGTGTGATTTTTTAATATGGAGGCAGAGGATTGAACCCTTCGGATAAACATAAAATTCTAAGAGCGACTAGTCGCAAGAGCCCTCTGATTAAAATCTAGCGTTTAGTTTTTGCGCCAAATGGATATAATGAACACCTTTTTTAGAAAGGAATAAATGGATATTTTTTTGGTGACGACCGGATTTTTTGCCGGACTACTTAGCGGATTTTTTGGCGTGGGCGGAGGTACTGTGACGGTTCCTATGCTTGTTTTTTTGGGGCTTGGACTCAAAGAGGCTATCGCTATTTCAGCTATGCAAATGAGCTTTAGTTCTCTGTTTGGCTCATATATCAACTATAAAAATTCTGTTTTTGACTTTAAAGCGGCGATACCTTTTTTGCTTGGCGGCGCTTTTGGCGGCGTAATGGGCGCTTATTTTGCAGGTGTTGCTGATGAGAAGACGCTTGCTCTTATACTACTTTCGTTTATGATTTTTACAATAATCAAGCTTTTTTTATCCCCCGCCAAACGGGAAGCCTCTGAGGAGGCGAATAATCCGCCGCTTTTTTTTGCGATAGGTCTTATTATCGGCGCCTTTGGCTCCTCTGTCGGCATTGGCGGCGCTCTTCTTTTGGCTCCCGTACTTGTCGGGTTTTTGGGGTTTGGGCTCAAAAAGGCTATTGGAATTACGCTTTTTTATGTTATTTCGACGAGTATTTTTGCGGCGATTAGTTTTTACATATCCGGTGCGCTTGACGTGACAAAAGGACTTCAGGTTGCTATCGCCGCAGTTTTTGGCGTCTATCTTGGTATTTATATGGCGCAAAAGACGGACGCAAAAAAACATAAAGGGTTAATGCTTGCCCTCTATCTGCTTATTACCGCTTCGTTGATTTTTGAGTTTTTTTGGGAGAGATGATGGATAAGATAAGAGTTTTTGGGGCTAGAGAGAATAATCTAAAAAATATAAATATAGAGATACCAAAAAACAAGCTTGTAGTCTTCACCGGATTGAGCGGTAGCGGCAAGTCCACACTAGCTTTTGACACGCTTTACGCCGAGGGGCAGAGACGATATATTGAGAGCTTAAGCAGCTATGCCAGACAGTTTTTGGATAGAGTCGGCAAGCCTGATGTAGACAAGATAGAGGGGCTAACTCCGGCGATAGCGATAGATCAGAAAACCACAAGCAAAAACCCGCGTTCAACGGTCGGTACGATAACGGAGATATACGACTACCTAAGGCTTCTTTATGCTAGAGTCGGCGTACAGCACTGCCATCTATGCAGTCAAGTCATCAGCTCCATGAGCGCATCAGACATCATCGGCGAAGTTCTCAAACTTCCAAAAGAGGCGAAAATCATGATTCTCTCGCCAATAGTCAACGAAAAAAAAGGAACCTTTGTAGACGAGCTTGAAAGGGTGCGGCAAAAAGGGTTTGTAAGGGTGCAGATAGACGGAGTACTCGCAAGACTTGACGAGGAGATTACCCTAGCCAAAACCAAAAAACATACGATAAAACTCGTAATAGATAGAGTGAGCGCCGATGAAGAGAACAAAGCACGTATAGCCGACGCAGTGGAAAAAGCGCTAAAAGAGAGCTATGGAGTCGTGGAGATAGAGATTACAAACGCAAAAGAGTTGGAGCTAGAAAATCACCACCTGCTTTTTAGTGAGCATTCGGCGTGTTTTGATTGTAAGATCTCTTTTGAGCCGCTTGAGCCGTTAAGCTTCTCTTTCAACTCCATCAAAGGTGCGTGTCAGCATTGCGACGGGCTTGGGATTAGGCATACGATTGATATGGAAAAAATCATTGATACGGAGCTTAGTATTGACGATGGCGCCGTAAAGGTAATGTACGGTTTTAACAAAGGCTACTACGCAAGCTTACTAAAAGCTCTTTGCGACGCCGAGAAGATACCGACAAACAAACCTTTTTGCGAGCTGGAAGAGTATCAAAAAAAAGCGATACTAAACGGTAGCGGCACAGAAGTGGCGGTAAAATTCAAAAACTACGACGTAAATAGAAAGTGGCAAGGGGTCGTCAAATACGCTTATGATATTCTAAAAGACGACAAAGATTTTGAAAACTATATGACGGAAAAAAAGTGCGAAACGTGCGGCGGCAATAGACTAAGGGCGGACTCTCTCGCCGTTCGCGTAGCCGGACTTGGAATCGCCGATATGATTAATATGCCGATAGATAAGCTGTATGAGGTGTTTGAGAGTAGCGATTTTGACAATCCAAAATCGAAGTTTTTGTATCTAAGCGAGCAGGGTCAAAAGGTGGCTTATCCGATACTCAAAGAGATAAAAGAGAGACTATTTTTTCTCTACGATGTGGGGCTTGGGTATCTCTCTTTGGGGCGAAATGCAAAGACTATCAGTGGCGGAGAAGCACAACGAATCCGTATCGCCTCGCAGATAGGCAGCGGGCTTACGGGTGTGATGTACGTCATCGACGAGCCTAGTATCGGACTGCATGAGAGAGACACGATGAAGCTTATCAGGACGCTTAGGAGCTTGCAACAAAAGGGCAACTCTGTGATAGTCGTGGAGCATGACAAAAAGACTATCGAGCAGGCTGATTATATACTAGATATTGGTCCGGGAGCCGGAAAATTTGGCGGCGAGGTGGTGTTTGCGGGGACTCTTAGCGAGCTTTTGGTCTCCGGCACACAGACTTCACAGTATCTAAACGGCGAAAAAAAGATAGAGTATTACCATAGAAGACCGCAAGAGCTGTTTATTGAGATAAATGGGGTAAACCTAAACAATATCGAAAATCTAAGCGTCAAAATACCGCTAAAAAACCTTGTCTGCATCACGGGCGTATCGGGAAGCGGCAAAAGCTCGCTTATCATCCAAACGCTTCTACCGGTGGCAAGAGAGCTACTCAACAACGCAAGAAAAGTGCAAAAAATAGCGGGCGTGGAGATAAAGGGATTGGAGCGTCTGGATAAGGTAATCTATCTTGACCAAAGCCCGATAGGCAGAACCCCAAGGTCAAATCCAGCCACATATACAGGGGTGATGGACGACATCCGAAATATCTTTACAGAGACCAAAGAGGCGAAGATAAGAGGATATGGTCCCGGACGCTTCAGCTTTAACGTCAAAGGCGGTAGGTGCGAGAAGTGTCAAGGCGAGGGCGAAATCAAAATAGAGATGCACTTTTTGCCCGACATCATGGTCAAATGCGACGCTTGCAAGGGTACTAGATACAACGAGCAGACGCTAGAAATAGAGTTTAAAAGTAAAAATATCTCTGAGGTGCTTGCGATGAGCGTAGAGGAGGCGATAGAGTTTTTCAAAGTGGTGCCAAGAATTTATCAAAAACTAAAAACGCTTCAAGACGTGGGGCTAGGCTACATCACGCTAGGACAAAACGCCGTAACGCTCTCGGGGGGCGAAGCGCAACGTATCAAAGTCTCAAAAGAGCTAAGCCGCAAAGACACGGGAAAAACGCTATATATTTTGGACGAACCGACAACGGGCTTGCACTTTGCCGACATCGATAGACTAACGGGCGTGCTTCATAGGCTTGTGGAGCTAGAAAACTCCGTGGTGGTGATAGAACACAATCTGGATGTAATCAAAAATGCAGACTATGTCATCGACATGGGACCAGAGGGCGGCAACGGCGGCGGGCAGGTCGTGGCGCAGGGAAGTCCCGAAGAGGTGGCAAAAAACGGCATAGGGCATACGGCTTACTTTTTGGCGGAGGAGCTTGGGATAAAATGATGTAAAGTGGCTTGAAAATAAGACAAACGAGTCTTATGCGGGGGGCTAAAAGAAGCAAAATAATCCGCATAATCCGCTGAGAAAAGTTTTTTAAATCTTTAAATAGCTGGGAAAAGAGAGGGGTTGGGGTTGTGCGGTGGTGTCATAAAACCTAAAACAGCGGCAAAATGGTCTAACGCTCCAAAACTCAGAGCTAAAAGAGGGTGCCACAAAACCAAACTGCCATGCGACAAGCACTATCGTAAAAAGCTTTTTTATCTTTACGCCAAGAGTGAAAAAACCAAAACCGCAAAAATAAGCGATAAAATAGAAAGAAAAATAAACTTTGAAATCATAAAGCCAGTAGTTTAGCCCCGTCTAGCGAACCATTTTCTAGGTTTGAAAGTCTAATTTCGCACATATCGGCGCTTTTTTTAAACGCGTTTTTTTGGACATACTCTTTTATATCATCTATCATCCACTCATTTGCCAGCGTTATCCCGCCGCCTATGACCAGTAGTTTTGGATTTAGCATCGTGATGATAAGAGCCGCCGCATACCCCACCCCATCTACAAACTCTTTTACTATATTTGCGCCCGCTTCGCTTTCTAACAACTCATTTAGCGTATGACAATCAAGCCCGACCATCTTAGCCTTTTTTGCAAGCCCGCTTCCTGAGGCGCTAAGTTCAAGACAGTTATCCTTGCCACAACCGCATAGCTCACCCGTCGCAAAATACGGTATATGCCCTATCTCGCCCGCTATATTGGCGTAGCCGCCCACAAGCCGCCCATCGTTCATGTAGGCGCTTCCAATACCTGTACCGACATACAAAACACTAATATTTTGCTCGTTGTGATACGCCGATTCCGCCAAAAGGGCGCATTTGAGGTCGTTTTGGACAAATATCTTTTTGGAGTCGCCAAAATAAGCTCCCAAATCAAGCTCTTTTGCTTTTATATTTGGAGCCGAAACAATACGATTATCTACCGTTTGCCCCGCAAAGGAGATTCCCACTCGACAGATATGAGGAAAAACCCTAAAAAGCTCTTCAAGTTCGACCACAATATCTATATCACTACTCGGTTTTGAAAAAGCTACAATCTCCTCGCCTTCCACAACACACCTAAAATTTGTACCGCCCCAATCTATATAAGCTATGCTCATAATTCGTAGCTCCTAAACCAAACACTTTTTTGCAACGATTCATACATACAAACCAAAACCCTCCCCCGCATTTATGCGGGTAACTTCAGGGGGTGCAGGGACATTTATGTCCTTGCCGCTAAAGACGGGCTTTGCCCGTCTTTAGCGTGTAACATCATGTGCAACATCCAACAACCTCAAAAACTTAGCGCACTCCTCTGGAGCCACGCTATTTATATAGACTCCGCTAAAAAGTTCAAATCCGCCAATCACCGGAATTCTAGGCGCTATCTCTATATGCCACCCATAAAATTCATCTAACTTGTAATAAAAATTTGGCGTTAGCGCATCCCTTTTTGGCGGTGTCGTCTTCAAAAATATGTTATAAGATACGTCTTTTAGCGCCATACTAATACGCTTTACAGTCGATAACAAAATCCGCGAAAGCTCCAAAAGTGAATCGTCATTTAGCGTTGTAAAGTCCCTGCCGCCCTCTTTTAACGCCACAATACTCTCAAAAGGCCAAAAAGAAGCGTAAGGGCAGTATGAGACAAAATGGTCGCTCTCCTCTATTATTCTTGTTTTTGTTCTTAACTCGCTTTTTACTGTATCTCTAAACAAAGAGCGTGAAGTTGACTCAAAATATTTTCTACTCTGCTCTATCTCGGTCAATATATTTTTTGGAATAAACGGCATACCGATAATCTGCGTATGCGGGTGAGATATGCTAGCCCCCGCAAGAGCTCCTTGATTTTTAAAAACGGAGACGTACTTAATTCGCGTGTCTTTTTGCAAATCAGACACTCTGTCTCTAGCGCTTTTAAGCACCAAAGCAACCTCTTCGGCACTAAGCTCTTGAAACTTCGATGGAAACTTTGGGGTATCTATAATAATCTCGTGAGCGCCAAAACCATCCATACGCTCGTATGCGCCGTCAAAGTCAGACACTGGATTTTTCTCTATATCAAGAGCGTTGTATTTATTTGGCACAACTCTTACTTTCCACCCCGGAGAGTCTTTTTTTGAGCCATAGCCTCTTATCGCATATATCTCCGATGGAGTCTTGTGTTCATTGCCGTACACAAAAGGCGACTCCACGTCATATGCCTCAGCAGAGGAGAGCTCAAAATCAGATGGTCTGCGCACCCTGTTTGGAGAGATAATCACCCAATTGTCTTTTAGTTTGTTGTATCTATAGTGAGACAATTTACATATCCTTTATGCAAAGTTTGCCGGCAAAAACAGACTCTTTTGTAAAGTTTTTGTAAAACGCTATCGATACGCCCTGCGCGCACACCTCGGCACCTTTTTCATTTTGGCTTACCGTGTTGGTTGGGACAACTATGACGGAGTAGCTATCTTGTAGTTCAAATAAAATCTCTTTTTTATATACGGAGTCTTTGATGGATAGAGAGCTAACATCGCTTAGTTCCAACGCTTTTGCTCCAAAGAGGGTGCCATTTATCATCAGCGCTTCATAGTCGCAAAAGTGCAGGTTAAACTCTTCTGCAAAAATAAACTTTATATTGCCGGCATAGTCGTCATGGTCGCAAATAGAGATTTCAAACTCCAAAGCGTCTTTTGTGATAGTAAACTCTTTTGATACGGTCGCCGCTATCTTAAAATCACCAATATATATGCCGCCGTCTCTCTCAAAATCAGCTCCCCCTTCATCAGAACCCATCAGTGTAAACGGTTGATTTGCAAAGTCCCCATACTCCCTAAAAGAGCACTCAAAAAAGCTTGACGCGCAAAAATAGTCATCTGTGATATGCTCTATAAACGAGTTTTTTTGATACCAGTCGTAAAATAGATTCTCTTTTATAACCTCGGCACCCTCTAGGCTAATATCGTGAATAGTGTCTATTCCCTCATCCGTCGCCTCTTTTTTGGCTCCGCTCTCGCTTGCAAAAAACTTTGTGTGATACGCCTCTTGACGTCTTGTAAGGGTGTTTTGATAGTTAAAAAGAGCATCAAAAGAGCTAAAATCACTCATCTGCGCACCGTTTTTCTCTTCAAAAACAACCATAAAAGCGTCGTTTTTAAGTCTTGCTTCCATGTATCCGTCAAAGTTTTCATCGCTTATCTCAACGCTTTTTTTGACGCCAATCTTTTTTTCACACGCTATAATGTGTTTGTAGCAGTTGTCTCTAAGATTTGGCAGATATACGCCGCCAAATACGCCGTGCCACAAAGCGTCGTTTGCCTCTGTTTTTAAAAGAGCTTCGTCAAACTCCGCATTGTTTGCCGCTTTTGCGAGCTTTGAGAGACGGATTGTTTTTTTGTGGATTCTATTTGACTCTTCGTATTTACTAAAAAAGTTTTTCCAAATACCGCCTTTTACAAACTTATCGGCGTTTACCCCGCCAAATGCCGCAGCTGTGCGATGTTTTACGCACTCTATCAAGGATGCGTCATGCGGATTAAGAGACCACTCGCCCATCTCATAGTACGAAACCCCAGGTAAATAAGCGAGTCCCAAAGGTTTTACCGCGTCAAAATATTCGCTAAAATGCAACGCCTCTATTTTTTCAGAATCCTTTACGCCATCCAAAAACTCTCTTAACCACCCTTTTTCATACACCCACTCGTATGTGTTTGGCCATAATCCAAATTTTTCACCGTCATCAAAGATAATAGCCGCTTTGTCGATTCTCGCCTCAGACTCAAGCTCGGCTATCGCCGTAGACGCTTTTTTAAACGGCATTAGATAACGAAGCTGTTTTGAGATAGGAAACACCCCAAGCTTCTCTCCGCCCTCTTCTGTAAAATAATATCCGTTTAGTGAGTTTTCATCATATCCAGCGGCTATAAAGTGGTAATCATCGGTGATAATATACTCAATTCCCTGCTCGCAAAGGCTAGCCACAATAGATTCGCTCCAAACCCTCTCGGTTAGCCATAATCCTCTAGGTTTTGCGCCAAAGTTGACAAACAAAAAGTCGTTCATTTTTTTGATTTGCAACGCCCTATCTCTTGGGGGTATAGCCGCCAAAATAGGCTCATAAAATCCACCTGAAAAAAACTCAATCATTCCCTTGTCGTAGCATGATTTTATCAGTGAAAAAAGCTTTTTATCATTGTTTTTTATAAACTCAAAAAGCCAACCGCTAATATGAAGCGAAAATTTAAACCAATCATCATTTTTTACCGTCTCAAAAAACGGCTTATAGCTCTTTTCTATCGCCTCATAGACAACTTTATCAAAATTGTCTATCGGCTGATGAGAGTGAAGACCCAGTAGTAGTTTTGTTTTCATAACTTTCGCCTTGTTTTTTTATCATATTTTACGCATCGACGAACAAAGTCCGTCGATGCTACGCTAGCCGCTATGGCACTAAAGCTAGCCGCCAAAGGCGGCAGAGTTTTTACTAATTTCACAAAAAAGAGCTACTCCCAAAACTCTCCCGCATTCATGCGGGTAGCTAGAGCCACCCATCGCCTGTCGGCGATGGGACCCAGCGGAGGGTGCAGGGACATTTATGTCCTTGCCGCTTTAAGCGAGCTTTGCTCGCTTAAAGCGTGTTAATGTCATATATACCAATCTTCCAAAAACTTCTCATTTACTTCCAGTTGCAATGAACCATAAAGCGGGGCTTTTTCTATCACTTTACCGCTTTTTTGTATCTCAAACGAAGCCTCAAGCAGCTTGTCACATCCGCATTCAAGACATGATTTTGGCAAAGATAGCTCAAACACCTCGCCTACGCTTGACTGCGTATATCCGCCAATACCCGCTTCCACGCAATCCATTTTATATTTTTTTGATGAAAAAGGAACTTTTATTTTTATCGCCTTTGAGCTCACAAGTTCTACGCACAAATCATATCCGCTATCAATCAACTCCGCAAATTTTCCGCTAATTGCAAAATATATGTTCTCCTCATCAAACCCCCAATACAACTTTTCAAAATGAAATCCACTAGAGTCCATAGCTGAAAACTCAGTGTCAAGGTCAACGCTTCCAGCGCCAAGCCACTCATAAAAATCCGTCATTTTGCCGTCAATTATAGGAGCTATGTAATTTTTTGGCTTTTGTTTTACTTTTGGAGCTTTTGTTTTGTTGATAGACTCAAAAAGTCTAGCCGGTGGCGCTTTGCCTATAATTCTAAAAACATTTAGAAGATGTTTTCGAAACAATTCGTCAAATTCGTTTGCCTGTGGGGTATAGTGATCGTCTCCATACCACCAAAACCAATCCGAACCCTCAGCCACCATAAGCTCTTTTTGCGCGACTTTTAACGAAGCGGCGTCTAGCGCCCCTTTTACCTCGTCAAAAGCGATTTTTGTTTCTGACAAAAGCTCCCACGCCCTGTTTTTTTCCTCATGCCCCATCCATGTCGAAAATGTGCCGTATATCCAGCTTCCCGGTTTTATAGTCTCAATCCGTGAAGATTCGATATGTTTTGCGGCAAACACTTCGCTAAATGTAAGCGTCTCGCACCAATCTAGCTTTTCAAGCTCCATATAAAGCGTCTCAAAAAAATCTTTTGCGTTATGCTCATAATACTCCCAAGCGTTTTCACCGTCAAGAATAATAGGCACAACCGCTTCAAAACCGATAGAGTGATAAAGCTCTTTTAGTCTGCCTATAAAATCAGCCACGGACTCTTTTGCGTCTTTGCCTGAATATGTGAAGCCCACAAGGTCACTAATAGCCTTATCACGAAATAAAACGCCGATAGTATTCTCTTTTCCAACCGTATATCTTTTATAAATATCAAATCTATATCTAGACTCCAAGCTCTTAAAAAGCACGTCTTCATCGGCGCCAACATACTTAACGCCGGCTTTTGATAGTAGCTCCAACACCTCTTTGCTCACAGAACCCTCTGAGGGCCAAAAAGTGTTTGGTTTTTTGCCAAAAGTCTCCTCATATTTCGCAATAGACATCTCCACATGCACAAGAGCGTCGGAGCGAAAATTTGCAAATATCTTTGGTGTTTGGGCGTTTCTATCCGCCTCTTTTGCGGCGTTTTTGTCTAGTAAAAGCGGAAGTATCGGGTGATAAAACGGTGTAGTAGCGACTTCTATTTTGCCCTCGTCTTGAAGCTTTTTGTAAAACGGTATTATCTTCCCGAGAAATGCAAAAAGCTCGGCAAACAGCTCAGCTTTATCAAACTCTGAAAAGTTTTGGGCTTTTTTGATTAGATTTTGAACGATTGTAGAGTTTTCCCTTAGCGCATTAGAACACCAAGAGAGTAAAAACAAAACCTCTAAATCCAAAATTTCATCAGAGCCGATAGAGTCCGCAAAGCTCTGCGTATCTTTGTACGACGTCTTTTTGGCGTGCAACTGTCTATATCTTGCAAGCGGATGTATCATTGTTTTTAGATTGGCAAAAAAAAGCGTCTCACAAAGAGAGAGCTTCTCTTTTGGCGTCAAAAGAGAGACCTCTTTTTTGACGCTAGATAAAAAACTATCGTTTATAAACCCTTTTTCATACTCTTCAAGCTGTTCTATTAGCGAGGGAACAAGATTAAAGGTCGCCTTTATGCTCTTAAACTTGGACAGATAGTAAGGCAACTCATAGTAGTCCTTAATGGCGTGCAAAAAAACCCACGGCATTTTGTACTCATTTTGCATATCGTCTTTGTAATAAGGCTGGTGCATATGCCACAAAAATGCTAAGCGAATTTTTTTCATAGTTACGCCTCTTTCGACCATTCTATAATCTTACCTGCAAACTCGTTGAATATAGCTTCTCCATCGCTAGCCTCTGCGGCTTGAACGTAGATATTTAGATGATCTGAATGTTGATCTGGAAGCATTAAAATCCAATCATTTTTCTTTATCATAATCTTGACGCCATCCACAAAAGACGCCTCTTTACCCACAGACGCTTCCATAAACTTACGCATCATTTTACCTTTAAGATTTGAGGCGCACGGCACTTTTTCGTAGTGAAAATAAAAAGATGTTAGTGAATCTTTAATCTCTTGAAGCGATTTGTTAGAGCCTGAGAGCATCTCAAGAATTTTGATACTCGCAAAAATAGCGTCGTTGCTATACGCAAACTCACCAAACGCAAAATTACCGCTTAGGTTTGCTATAAGGTCATACTCTTTGAGTTTATTCGCCTTTGCGCCACTTAGCTTGCCTCTTTCGATAGTTAGATTTTCAAATTCATTATCCAAAAAGTCTGGAGCACTTACAGGAAGGTAAACTTTTGATTTTTGATTTTTTGAGTTCATATCAAATAGTTTCAGCACCGTCAAAAGTTGCATTCGCGAGTCAAGAAGCTCTCCCGCGTCGGTAATCATCTCCAGCTTCTGACCGTTAGGGTATATGATATACGCCATATTCATGCCAAGGTGTTTTACTATTTTTGACAAATCCTCTCTAGCTTTTTCTATTAGAGCCGGAAGTCTATTTAATTTTTTATCGTCTGCGTATGCGTTTAGTATGATATTGTCCACATTTAGAGAGGTCAAAATCTCAGGATATATATCAGAGGTTGAACCAAATAGTAAGTCAAGTGCTACTTTTGGTTTTTTGACTTTTATCGCGTCCGTGTTAAGCGCTTTTAACACCGCTTTTTTATATTTTTCTTTTAGGTTTGCTTTTTCACTTACCTGACCTATTTCGTCAAAGTTTACCCGTCTAAAACTCTCTCTAAAAAACACTCTTTCGCAACTTTTTTCCGTATCGGTGTCTATATGCAGACCTTCGTGCGTAAAAAACAAAATCTCAGTATTTTGCTGATTTACAACAGATTGCCTAAAGTGTACGCCCGCCACTACGTCTTTTGCCTCTTTTATGCCAAATCTTGCTATGTTTGACGGGGTAATATGTATATCCACAACATTAACGCCGGAAGAGAGTAGTCCTGAGAAAAACGCCCTTTTTAGCATTTGTGAAGATTTGTGATAGTCTCTTGAAAGATACACTTTACTTCCAACTGGAAGTAAAGAGCCAAACGACTCCGCAAGCTTAATAGCCATTTCACATGAGAGTTCTACGTTTGTTCTGCCGCTTACTACGCCGCCCTCGAAAATTGAGTTTTTGTATTTGTTGCCCCAAACTATGTTGTTGCTTACAATACTAGCGGATTCTACTATTTTATCAGGCCATACCGTCACGTCGTTTTCAAACGATACAGAATCGCCTATCTCGCACCCCTCGGCAAGTATAAGCCCTTTTGTTACTTTCACTTTTTTACCTATTTTGTTTTTTGAGCAGATAACGCTATTGTGAACTCCGCATTTCTCGCCAATTTCTATCTCATCCCATATAGCGCTATCTTCCAAAACGCTGTTTTTACCGACTATAGTTTTATCGCCCACAACGCAATTGTCTAGCTTTACGCCATCCTCGATAACGCTGTTTTTACCGACTACAACTATCCCCTCTATCGAAGCCGACTCAGATACTTTGGCTCCCTCTTCAATATAAAGCGTACCGGTATTTCGCTCTATTTTTTCACCTCTAATACTAAGAGCGACTTTGCCGCTTAGCAGGTCTTTTTGGACTTCTCTATAGCTCTCAGGATTGCCGACGTCTCTCCAATAACCCCTAACAGAGCACGCCCAAAGAGTAACTCCCGCTTTCATCAAAGATGGAAACAAATCTTTTCCAAAGTCATAGTTGGTGCTTTCCGGAATATGCTCTAAAATGCTCGGGTGCAAAATATATATACCCGTGTTTATCGTGTCAGAAAACACCTCACCCCAGCTCGGCTTCTCCAAAAATCTCTGTATTTTACCCTCAGGCGACGATATAACTACGCCAAACTGCAACGGATCGGCAACAGGGGTTAAAGTGATGGTAAGAAGTGACTCTTTTTTCTTATGGAACGCTATAATCTCGTTTAAATCAAAGTCAGTCACAAGGTCGCCGCTTACGACGATAAACTCTTCGTCCAAAAATTTTTCAGCGCACTTAACCGCTCCTGCTGTGCCGTAATCATTATCGGGAAGCATATACTCTATATTTACGCCAAACTCACTTCCGTCTTTAAAGTAATCTTTGATAACTTCTGGTTTAAAGTATAATAAGATAACAATATCTTTAATTCCAGCGTCTCTCACTTTTTCAATGATGTGTTGCATCATTGGTCTATTTAAAATTGGGAGCATCGGCTTTGGTACAGAGTGTGTAAGTGGTTGTATCCTCGTTCCAAATCCGCCCGCCATTACTACCGCTTTCATTAATCCCCTTTGTGTTTCATTTGTACTTTATAGTGGCACTTTTTAACTGAATTCAACATTAAAAACACAATAAAAACAGAGCTTTCACAACACTTTTATAATTATTATACGTTCCAAATATCACAACGCCCGAGAAGTAGCCTATTTTTCTTAAACATGGTGTGCATTCGCTCTAAAATAAACTCTAATTTTTTTATAGTATTAAGCGCAAAAGCACCTTTATTTAACATTACACAATCAGCTCTTTGGGCAAAAGCGGCATCCGTTATTTCAGCGCGACTTGGCAGATTGTTTTTCATCTGATTTTCAAGCACCTGTGTTGCAAATATGACGGGCGTATGTGCCGCCTCGCAAAGATCTAGTATCTCCTCTTGCAAAAACGACATATTTTCAAACTCTACTTCAATAGCAAGATCGCCGCGAGCCAACATAATCGCACTAAATTTGTGAAACATCAACGCCTCTAAGATAAAGGGTAGATTTTTAACCGCCGTTTTTGTCTCAATCTTTGCCACAATCGCCAAATGTTCTTTATTTTTGGCTTTCAAAAGCTCCCTTAAGGTCTCTATATCGTTTGCGTTTTGAGCAAAAGAGACGCCTATAATATCTGCAAACTGCACCACTGAGTCTAAATTCTTTATATCCTCTTCGGTAATCGCATTTACCGATATTTGGCTATCTGGAAAATTAACCCCTTTTTCCTCTTTTAGCGTCTCTCCGCCGGCTTTTACATTGATAACTTGACAAAGCAGTCCGCTTTCTCTCTTCTCTGTGACCGTGAGAGCAATTTTGCCGTCGTCTATATAGACTTTGTCGCCGACTTTAGCGTCTTTTACAAACTCTTTTTGCGTGCAATATATTGCGGCCGGCTCTATCGTCTCACCCATTTCATCCGCTATTCTTTCATGCCCCTCCATCTCCTCAAGCGACAAAAATAGCATATCCTCATCGTGAAGTCTGATGGTTTGAGTAACGTCCGGCAAATTTAGTATTTTGCTTGAAATGATATTTTTTTTACTATCTATGCAAATTAGCGTATCTTCGTCCACCTTTGTCTTTTTGCTAAGTTCGCAGACAATAAACCCTTTTTCGATAGATATTACGTTAAGCGTTCTGTGTTTATCATCAGCCGTGGCAATCAAAAGCTCTTTTGCTTTTTTTGCTTTTTTGTAAAACTCTTCATCGACCTCAAATCTATACGCATCAATCGGAACCTTAACAAAACTCTCTTCATCAGTTTGTCTCGCTAAGTAAACCTTGCTTTGCGGCTCAAGCTTTAGTGCAGCTTTTACTTTTTTAATTTGTCCGGTTCTTATTTTTGGTCCCGCCAAATCGACATATATTTTTAATTTGTTTTGCGGGTGGAGATTTTGGTTGAGGGAGGCTATTTTGTTTGCCATTATCTCCCATTCAACGGCGCTGTCATGAGCCGTATTAATACGAAACACTCCAACTCCGGCGTTTGCAAACTCCTCTATCATTGATGTATCAAGCGCCGCCTCAGATGGAAGAGTCAACATTATTTTTGTAGTAGAACGTTTTTTTAGTTTTGGCTCGCCGCCAAATATCGCCGCGCGAATCGCCGCTATCTCCTCGGCTTCGTCTATCAAAAGAGCACCGTCGCTAACGGCTTCATAAGAAACATTTTGACACTTTGATAAAATCTCTATTATCAAATCAAGAGAATTAAGTATGTGCGCCTGAGAGCGCCCCAAAGAAGAGAGCCCCATCTTAGTGAGCTCTTCTTGCAAGGAGGTGTTGTCTTTTTGTCTCAATCTTAGATATTGACGCATATTTGTAAGGCTTTTTTGATTTACACACCCTTCATTTTGAGGCTCTATATCCGCCGTAAAATCTCTAAGCTCTCGAACCTCTTCTAGTATATTGAACGCATTTTTTGACGTTGGCAACCTGTTGTCCTCTTAAAGAAATGATGTAGCCGATTGCAATGTTTTAAAAAACAGTCTCTGTCTAGCCCTAAGGTATGATTTTGCCTCGTCCATCTCGTGACCGCCCAGAAGAATTGGGTATATCTTTTTACCCCAGTTTCTTTCGCATAGTTTTGCGATATTAAGCGCGTCGGTCATATATTGCGGCGTAATAAGTAGGTATATAAGGTCTACACCCTCAAATTTTGTCACAACCTCAAGCGTTTTTTCATATCTATCGGCCATGGCGTCGCCGATAATATCCACAGGATTATTTCTTGACCAGTTTGATGGCAATATATCGTCAAGCGCTTTTAGCTCTTCGTCGTTTAGGGCGTATAGTTTTCTGCCGTGGTCTACGATGTAATCAGTTAGTATTGTAGCCGGACCGCCCGCATTTGTAACGACAAGAATATTGTTTACTTCGTTTAGAGGGTTTAATAAAAGAGCCTCTATATTATCCTCTATCTTTGCGCCGACAGACTCTATAAGTCCCTTAAACATATCGTAGTTGCCGCTTAGGTTGCCTGTGTGCGAAAAAGCCGCTTTTTTACTCTCAGCCGATTTTCCCGTTTTAAAGATATACACTTTTTTCTTACTATTTCTAAGCGCTTTTAAAAACTCTTTACCGTTTTGAATACCCTCGGCGTAGATGGAGATGTATTTGCACGCCTCTTCTTCGTTTAGCATATTGACCATTTCGGCAAAATCAAGGTCAACCATATTTCCGCAAGAAACAAGATGCGAAAAGCCGACTCCCGCATCGTATGCTTTGTCCATCAATGCAGACAGCACGGCGCCCGATTGAGATAGCAACGCCAACTCCCCGCTTTTTAATCCGCCTATTCCAAATGTTAGGTTTAGGTTTTTTGAACCCTCCATGTAACCAAGACAATTTGGTCCTATCGCGCTAAAATTGTGCTCTTTTGCAAGCTGCGCAATAATCTCTTCCGAATCGTAATCACCAACCTCTTTAAAGCCGGCTGAGATAATAATAAGGTTTTTGATATTTTTTTTGATTAGCTCTTTTGTGATGTCTACAACAAATTTTGAAGGTATCGTGATAACAGCCGTGTCAATATCGCCCTCTATCTCCGCAACACTTGCAAAAAGCGGCTTACCAAACAGTTCTCCGCCTTTTGAGTTCACAAAAAGCATATCACCGCCATAACTCAGGGAGTTTTTGGCTATAGCGTAACCAACTTTTGTAGGGTCTGAGGATGCGCCGATAAGAGCCACTCTATCGTTTTTAAAGAAGTTTGGTCTATTTTGTCTAAGTTTTTTTTCTTCTTTTGGCTCGCCTCTTTTTATTCTTGCGTCTACTATTTTTAAACCATCGTTTGTGATAAGCGCCGGATTAAAGTCAAGCTCTATAATATCAGGATTTGCTTTTGCAAAGTTTTGGATAGAGCGGACAAAATCTACCGCCATATCTATACCGTATTCAAAGCCTCTAAAACCGTCAAACACTTTTGATATTTTGGTAAGCCTAATAGCTCTTTTTATCTCTTCGTCATCTGCGTAAATATCGATAAAACAAACGTCTTTGTACATCTCAAGAAAAACGCCGCCTTTACCAAATACTATGGTTTTGCCAAAAATATCATCGTCCACAAGTCCTGCGTACACCTCAAGCCCACTTAACATCTCAACCACGATAAATTTATCGCTATCATCAAGCGTAACGCCTTTTGCGGCTATATTTGCGATTATCTCGTCTTTGGCTTTTAATAGAGCTTCGTTGGAACTGATATTTAGCTTAACAGCTCCAAATTCGCTTTTATGAACCACTTTTTCAGACTCTATCTTTATAACGACAGGAAAAAAATCTACGCTTGGAGTCTCGTTTAACCCAAAAGAGGCAAACTTTGGGGTAGGCATATCGTAGCTTGTAAGCATTGAGTATATTTGCGATTCAGTCATTATATCTTCCTTTATTTGTTGCAAGATTTGAGAAGAGCTTTTTTGCATTTGTGAGTTAGAGGCCATTTATACATCAGGCTAACCGCTTTTTTTGCAAAAAATCCAAGTAGTCCGCTAAGTCTGATGCCATACACTACACCAACCGTAAAGTAACCGCCCAAAGCCACAAGCATTCCTGGTAAACCAAACTCTATTTTTTTAAGCTCTTTACCGTGTTTTAGAGCCACTATATTATAAGCCGCCACATCTGCGCCAAACTCAGCCACCATAGCGGTTGGAGCCAGCGTCTCACCTTTTGTGTTGACAACCTCGGCGCAATCGCCGATTGCAAAGATATTAGAAAAACCTTTTACTCTAGAAAATTCGTCAATTTTTAGTTGCCCTCTTGGGTTAAACTCAAAACCTTCGCCTTCTATTTTTCTAACCTCTACGCCGCCCGTCCAAATCATAAAGTTCATATTTATCGTTTTACCGCTTCCCAAATGAACCTTGTTCTCTTGTACTTCTAATATCTTATCGCCGGTTATAATATTTACGCCAAGCTCTTCCAGTCTTTTTTTGGACTTTCGTACAAGATAACGGTCAATTCCGGGTAAAATAGTCTCTGAGGCTTCAATCAGATGCACGGCGACTCCGCCGCACGCATAACCGCCGACCGCAAAGAACTTGCTCGAATACTCCGCCATCGCCGCCGCAACCTCCACACCAGAGAGTCCGGCTCCGCCTATTACTATATTAAAGTTTGGGTTTAGCTCGCATACGCCCTCAGACTCTACTTGTTTGTATATAGCCTGTTCAAATTTTTGCTTAAACTCAAAAGCTCTTTTTAGGCTCTTGACCCCGTGCGAATGCTCGGCAAGCCCCTTTATAAAGCTAGGAAAATACGTCCTTGAGCCTATCGCTATCACAAGATAGTCATAATAAAGCTCTTCGTCAAAATTTGTTATAAGCTTATTTTCACCGAGCTCGACTCTTACAATTTTGCGTTGCAAAAAAGTAACATTTGTCTCTCTTTCAAAAAATAGCGTCACAAGACTAACACTGATGTCTGTTGTTGTGGTTTTATTAGCTATATAGTCATATACGTCCGTTTGCAGATAGTGATAAGGTCTTGCGTCTACAACGGTAACTTCTAAATCCTTATTTTTTGCAAGAGTCTGAGCTGCCCTTATGCCGCCGTATCCAGATCCAGCGATAATTACTTTTTTCAACATTGTCTAGCCTAGTAGTTTTGTGGCTAATTTGAGCAGATCCGGCTTTATCTGATATTTTTGAGAGTTTATATAGTCTATACTCACAAAATCAAACTTTGAATCTCTGGATATTATGACGTTTTTATCATCTGGTTTTAGCATCAGCTTATCTATGGCGAGTCTCGCAAATTCAAAAGCCATCAATCTATCAAAAACGCTTGGGCTTCCACCTCTTTGTATATGCCCAATCGTACTTGCTCTTGAGTCCATACCTATCTCTGTTTTAAACCATTCGCATACTTCGTCGGTTCTACCGCTTCCCTCTGCTACTATAGCCAAAATATAGCTTCTACCCTCTTTTATCTCTTTTTTAAATCTCGTTTTTAGCGTTTCTAAATTTGTTTGCATCTCAGGGATAATAACCATCTCCGCTCCGCTTGTAAGAGCCGATACAAGGGCCAAATAACCGCAATCTCTTCCCATTGTCTCAATCACAAACGCTCTTTTAAAGCTAGCCGCCGTATCTCTAATGTCATCTATTGACTCTCTAATGACATTTAGAGCCGTATCCACGCCAAGGCAGTAGTCGGTGCCAAATATATCGTTGTCTATCGTAGTTGGTATACCGACAAAATTTATCCCAAAATCGTGATAAAACTGTCTCATAGCGCGAAATGAGCCGTCGCCGCCAAGTACTACAAGCTTGTTAATATCTTTGGCTTTTAGATTTTCATACGCCGTCTTTCTATGCTCTATTTCAAAAAAACGTTTTGAGCGAGACGAACGAATCACCGTCCCACCTCTATGGATAATGCCGCCCACTCTCTCGTGCGTAGCCTCTTTGATGTCTCCGTCTATAAGCCCCTCAAGTCCGTCATAAATGAGATACGACTTAAGCCCAAGTTCAAAGCCGTACTCAACGAACTGCTTTATGGCCGGATTCATACCTGCGGCGTCGCCGCCCGAACACATTATGGCTATTGACATATATATCCCCTATTGTTTATTATTCAATTTCTCATAAAGCTTTACTTTGCCAAACTCTACGCCCGGTTGGTCGTATGTGTTTATACCAAAACGAGCTCCAGCCAACGCCGTCAAAAGTTCAAAGTAAAAAATCAACGCTCCAATACTCTCTTCATTTAAGGAGTCAAGCTCTATTACGTCTACTTTTACGCCTCTTTCAACAAGCGTCTCCAATGTCGCGTCACACTGTGAATTTAAAAGTTCGGAAAAAGGAAGCTCATTTACAAAATCTGTTTTTTCTAGATTTTTCAAGCTAACGCTTGGTATTTTTGAGTTATTTTTGAAGTTTTTTACCCTTACAAAAGTAACCGTTTTATTTTTTGGCCCCTCTATGATAAGCTGTAGAAACGAGTGTTGGTCAACAGAACCGATAAGGCCTATTGGAGTAAGCCCAACGCTTTTGCCCTCGGCATCTATTTTACCAAGACTCTCAGCCCAAAGCTGAATATACCAAGCCGTTAGTTTTTCAAGAGAGCTTGAGTATGAAAAAAGCACGTTTATAGGAAAAACTTCATAGTTATCTGCGTAATATGCAGCTTTTCGTATCATATCTTTTTCATTGCCGTCAAAAAAACTTTTTTTGAGTTTTGCGGCGCCAAGTAGTAACTTTCTAATATCATAACCCAAAATCGCAAGAGGAAGGAGACCCACGGCGCTAAGAACTGAAAATCTACCTCCAACGTTTGGAGCTATATAAAATCGCTCCAACGAAAGATCTGCGCCAAAACTATCAAGCGGCGACCCCTCATCCGTTACAAGCAAAAATCTTTTTTTGAGTTTTGGATCTTCTTGTCCGTCAAAAAACTTATGGATTACAAGCTTTGCAAGACTCGTAGTCTCTACAGTTGAGCCTGATTTTGAAATCATAATAAATATTGTGTCTTTAGTGCTAACGCCTTCAAGCGACGAATTTATCTCATTTGGATCGCAATTTTCCAAAAAGATTAGCTTTGTATCATTTCTATTTTTGGTGTGTTTTAGCGCCGTGTCTATCGCTTTTGTACCAAGAGAGGAGCCGCCTATGCCCAATACGACAAGATTTTTTATCTTGCCTTTATAGACGGCGTTGTTTGTCAGGATAAATCTATATATTTTATCCATAGTGTCGCCGGAGCTGGTCGGAAGAGCATAAAAGCCAATTTTAGCCTGCTCCTCTTTGATTTTGCCCAAAAGATTGTCTACAACCTCGTCTGAAACTTTCATCTCAACGTCTTCAAATAAGAGCCTGCTAGAAATCATTTTATCCCCCTATATATTTTGCCATATCGACGAGTCTAGATGTGTAACCCCATTCGTTGTCATACCAAGCGACCACTTTTACCATATCGCCGTCAACTACCTGTGTAGAATCAGGCACAAAAATCGCACTAAAAGTAGAACCGATAAAATCAGATGAGACTCTCATATCTTCGTCATATTCTACAAGACCTTTGTAGCCGTTTTGTGACGCTTCTTTAAAAATTGCGTTAATTTCATCTTTCGTAACGCTTCTTTTTAGGAGGCAGCTCATATCCACAATAGATACGTCAGGAGTTGGAACCCTTAGTGAGTAACCGTTTAGTTTGCCGTTTAACTCAGGGATTACTTTGCCGATAGCTTTTGCGGCTCCGGTACTTGTAGGTATGATATTAATAGCCGCCGCTCTCGCCCTTCTTTTGTCTTTTGGGTGCTTGACGTCTAAGATATTTTGGTCGTTTGTATAGCTATGCACAGTCGTCATAATCCCTTTTTGGATACCTACTGCATCGTGGAGTATTTTTGTGATTGAACCTAGGCAATTGGTTGTACAAGAAGCGTTGGAGATGATGGTCTCACCTCTGTACTCTTGATGATTTACGCCGTATACGTAAGTCGGGGTGTCGTCTTTTGCGGGAGCCGACATCAATACTTTTTTTACACCGCCTTTTATGTGTGCAAGAGCCAAATCCATTGAGAGAATAGCTCCCGTGCACTCTATGACAAGTTCTGCGCCGCAAGAGCCAAAATCTACGTTTTTCGGATCCCTGTCTGAAAATATTTTAACTGTGTCTTTACCTATCTGAAAAGTTTTGTCGTCTATAAGTTTTACGCTATCAAATACGCCGTGCACAGAGTCATATTTTAATAAATATTCAAGCATATCAGGCTTCATTGTCGCATTTACCGCTACAAGCTCTATGTCGCTTCTTGCGGCTATTATTCTTGCCGCTATCATTCCTATTCTTCCAAAACCATTGATTGCTACTTTTAATGCCATACTACACTCCTATTTTTCAAGTTATGCCCTAATAGTATCATATTTAAATCTTTTGAGGAACACTAATATCCATTTTATTCTCACATTTTGGGCAAAGCCCAAAATGAGGTCTTCAACGCAAGAGCTCACGCAACTAGTCGCTTTCACGCTACGCAAGATACGTTTTTATTGCCTATCTTAAGCGCTTGCTTATAAAACCTTTACTCTCCCGCATTTATGCGGGTAGCTAGAGCCACCCATAGCCTGGCCGGCGATGGGACCCGGCGGGGGTTGTAGGGACATTCATGTCCCTGCCGCCAAGACGGGCTTCGCCCGTCTTGGCGCATAACATTTAGTATATATTACAAACCGTTTTTGCGTGCTGTATATCGGACGCTCTCATCACCCTGATAAGATTTGTGGTGCCTTGTTGTCCTGTTGGGTAACCTATTGTTACGATATATGTGCCGCTCTCGCTCATCACTCCAAGTTCAAGCGCCCTCATTGTAAATTCGCACAGCATTCTATCGGTACTCTCGTGCTCGCTTAACACAAATAGCGGCTTAACACCCCACACAATAGCGAGTCTTCTAAAAACCTCTATCGAATGAACAGGAACCAAAATTTCAGGCTTTGGTCTGTATTTTGAGAGACTTCTTGCGCTTCCGCCGCTTCTTGTAAAGGCTATAAGCGCATCAGGCTCCAAATCCTCAGCCATTCTATTTGCAGCTATCGCTATCGCTTCGTCTGGATTGTGGATTTTGTCCAAGTTTCTATAAAAAGGATAGATTTTTTCAATTTCACAAATTGTCTCGTTTAGAGCTTTTATCGCCTCTATTGGGTATTTGCCCACAGTAGTCTCATCGGAGAGCATAACCGCATCCGTACCATCCAAAACGGCATTTGCTATATCGCTCACCTCTGCTCGCGTCGGGTATGGCGAGGCTATCATCGAGGTTAGCATTTGCGTGGCGGTTATCACAGGGATACCTTTGCGATTTGCGGCGTTTATTATCTCTTTTTGCGCCGTAGGCACTTTTGAGAGTCCAAGTTCAACGCCAAGATCCCCTCTTGCAACCATAAGTCCATCGGCCGCCTCAACTATTGTCGCTAGGTTATTAACAGCTTCCGATTTTTCTATTTTTGCAAATATCGGGCAGTTACCGCCAAATCCGGCTACAATTTTTTTTGCCTCTTCTATGTCTTCACGCGATTTGATAAACGATACAGCCATCATATCAACGCCTATTTTTACGCCAAATTCCATATCTTTTATATCTTTTTCAGTTATCGCCGAAATTGGAAGATTAGCGTTTGGAAAGTTGACCCCTTTTTTGCTCGTCAAATCACCGCCGATTACTATTTTTGTTTTTACAACGCCGTTTGAGTTGTCAAAAACTTCGCATCTGATACAGCCGTCGGCTAGATATATAAGGTCTCCGCTTTTTAGAGATGGGAGAATATGCGGGTGGTTAATTGTAACGCCGTGTTTATCGTCAAAACCCGGTTTTTCATAAAAGCTAAGCGTATCGTCAGGCTCAAGCACCATAACACCGTCAACCTCTCCAACTCTAATTTTTGGTCCCGATATGTCTTGCAACACCGCTACACACGCACCAAGCTTATCGGCCACTTTACGAACTTTTAGTAAATTCGCACCGTGATACTCATGCGTAGAGTGCGAAAAGTTAAATCTAAAAACATTTACACCAGCAAGAATCAGCTTTTCAATCATCTCCTCAGAATCTGTCGCAGGACCAACCGTCGCAACTATTTTTGTTTTTCTCATCAGTTATTTCCTTATATTTTGAACTTTTCAAACAATAGAAATCATATCATAATGTAAAATCACTCTCCCGCATTCATGCGGGTAGCTTTAGGGGGTCGCAAGGGACATTTATGTCCTTTGCCGCTAACGGGAGCTTTGCTCGTGTTAGCGTGTAACATTTGAAATTTTGTAGGGACATTTATGTCTCTGCTGCTAGTGCGGGCTTCGCCCGTACTAGCAATTGTATTTATATAACTTCTCATAATACTCATTCGCCATTCTACCGGTATCAAATACCGGCGCAATATCAGTCATAGAGTTTTTAACAATCGTAAGCCACTTATCGTGTTCGTCATAATAAGTTGGTATTATCTCAGTTTCAAGAATATTTAAAAGATTGAAAGCGTCCTCTTCATCTTGGCTAACAATATCTTTGTCGCCATCTTGAAATATCGTATAGCAGTTTTCACCATGCTTTTGAAATTCAAGGTGCCAACCGTCGTTTATAGAGAAGTTAATAGCTCCATTCATGGCGGCGCTCATACCGCTAGTTCCAGACGCTTCTCTTGTAACCCTTGGTGTGTTTAGCCAAATATCGGCGCCTTTTTTTAGCATATTTGAAAGACTAATCTCATATCTCACCAAAACGGCGCATCTTTTTAATTTGTCGGTCGTATACACAAGCTCGTTAAAGAGTTTTATAGCGCTGCCGTCGGCTGGATGCGGCTTACCAGCCCAGATAACCTGTATCGGTCTATCTTTTCTAGTTACAAGCTCATAAAACTTCTCCCAGTTTCTCTTGATTAACCCGGCTCTCTTATACTCCGCAAATCTTCTTGACCACACAATAGTCAAAATTTCAGGGTCAAACATCTTGCCTGTTTGATCCGCAACCTCGTCAAATAATTTTCTTTTTAGGTGTTTTTTTCTAGCCAAAAGCCCGTATTCATCGTATTCATCGTATGCATTTTGCAAAGGCTTGTCCGCCCAAAACTTCTTATTTTGCGCATTTGTGATGTAAATTATCGGACATCTGCCCTCACAACTTTCCCACATCTTATTTGCTACGTCGCCGTGAAGTTTTGAAACGGCGTTAGCTATTTTGGATAGTTTTAGAGCGCCCATAGTAAGCGAAAATCTGCCGCCGTTGTGTCCTATTATTTTTTTAACATCATCCATGCTTACGCCGTTAAAAAACCCCATTCTGTGGAGTAAGTGGCAATCATGATCTTCATTTCCAGCCGCCTCCGGAGTGTGCGTTGTAAATACCATTCTCTTTTTTACTTCTTCAACGTCGTTAAACTTGGAGTATAGATGAAACGCTACAGGAAGAGCGTGCCCCTCGTTCATGTGGTAAATTTCCGGCGTTACATTCGCCTCTTCCAAAACTTTGGCTCCGCCAATTCCAAGCACAATCTCTTGTGCGATTCTAGTCTCTTCTTGCGCTTCGTAGAGCTTATGCGTAATTGTTCTAGCTAGATAGTCGTTTTCTGGTATATCAGTCGTAAGAAGATAAACAGGAACAGTGCCGAATATCTCTTCTCTCAATAGATAGGCTTTTACAAAAACATCGGCGCCGCTTATTTTCACCTTTACTATAATGCCCGTTTCCTCTAAAAATGAGTATGATTTACGTCTATAAATAACATTCATAGAGTTATCTTCGTTTCTAGTCTGATCGTAGTAGCCAAAGCTCCACAAGATACCAATACCCACAACCTTTTGTCTCAAATCATGGGCGCTTCGCATGTGCGAACCGGCCAAAAACCCAAGACCTCCCGAATATATTTTTAGAGCTTGATGGATTGCAAACTCCATAGAAAAATATGCTACTTTTTTGGAATATTTTGGGTCTATGCTAGCGTGATGTAGATTTTCCATTTTGAACCTTAAGTGGATTTAAGAAGTTTAAACTCTCCTTTAAGCAAGTTTACACACCATTTGATTAAAAGACAATCCAAAGAAAGTTAGTACGGCTTATTTATCCGCCCAAAGAGAGCTGATTTGATTAATTGTCCAGTTTCACCACGTTATAGTTGCCTAGTTTCATAAATACAAGCAATAGAC
>DZAX01000045.1 GCA_022729705.1 Helicobacter cetorum
CACAAGGAATAAAACTTTCTAGGAAATTGTTTGTTTTTCTTGGGGGATTATAGATGAAATAAAAGAAATTCTCAATACTTTACGAGTAGTGCTTACGATCATTGTTGGTCTTGCTACCATTATAACGGGTAGCGTAATTTCTCGCATTGATACGGGTAGATATGATTTTTGGTCTTGGTGCGGTGTTGTTTCTATTGTTTTATTATCAATCTCTCTTGTTTTTGTAGCAAAACTTTTATCCAAACGGACAAAAGAAATAAAGGATTTATGATGAGTTTATCAGTTGCCCTTGCCCTTGCCCTTATTTTATTTATGACGGCATTTTTTTATAGTATTGTCAAAGTGGGTGAAGAATAAAAATAGGTAAAATAGGTGTCAGGCACTCTTTTGTCCAAAGCTCTAAATCGTCAGTTGGAGGAATTTACACAAAGGAGTGGACGGGATCTAAATTTGACACCTGACCCCTATTGGTTATAAAAATCTTCTTTGTTTTCTATCTCTTCGTGATTTTCAATATAGTTTTTACCTAGTACAAAACTATAATCTTCCAAATCATTACTTATCACTTTTTTGACATCTTTTTTAAAAGTTCTTCCAACAATTGCTGTTCCTGCAAAAATATCACAAAATACTTTTTGCGATAAGTCATCCTCTACAACATTTGTAATCTCTTCTTTTAAAAATGGTGCTAGTTTAAATTTTGAGCTGATGTAGTTCATTTATGATTTACTAATGTTGCAAGTTGTTTTGCTATGTGCCACATTAAAACAGGTGGTACAGCATTCCCAATAGCACGATATCGCCTAGTTTCGGAAACAGAATCAAATTTAAATATATTAGGGAAAGATTGAATTCTTGCTGCTTCAAGTGGTGTAAACCGTCTATATCGTTCATTTATTTTTAATACAGGGTCTGTACTATTTAAACTTACTTTTGCAAGATGAGAACTAATAGTATTACATGGTTCTTGCAAATTTTGTTCTCTTCCTTTATTCATTTTGTGCCTTACCTTAAGCATTCCAGCAATGGCTCTTTCGCTAAAATACCATTTTTCATCAAAATTAGCTTCTTTGCTAATAACTAATTCCAATTTAACTACTGACTCATCTAAAGTTACCGGATTTGGAAATTCAAATTTATCATAATCTAATATATTCTTAAAGCCAATCATAAATACTCTTTCTCTTTTTTGCGGAACACCGTAATGGGAAGCATTTAAAAGTTTATATTTAACATGGTAACCAGCATTTTTAAATTCTTCAAGTATAATTGGAAAAGCTTGACCTTTGTTTGCAGATAATAAGCCTTTTACATTTTCAGCAACAAAAAATCTAGGTTTCTTATCTTTAAGAATACGTACAATTTCAAAAAATAATTTCCCTCTTTCATCTTTATAACCTAATCTTGGTGGATTTTGAGCACTAATAGAAAAAGATTGGCAAGGAAACCCACCTAGTAATATATCATGATTAGGTATTTCATTAGAAGTAATTTCTTTTACATCTTTACTTACACATTTATGTTCAAAATTATCATTATAAAGAGCAGTAGCATAAATATCATTATCAGTTGCATAAACAACTTGAAATGGTAAATTATTATAAAAATTTTCTAAAAAATCAAATCCTCCAAGTAAACCTAAATCCATACCTCCGCAACCACAAAATAGGGATACTGCTTTTAGTTTCATACTTCTAATAACCTTTTCCAGTAGCCAGCAGTATCTTTAAAATTAACTACTAGATTTTTATCAACATTAATATATCCTTTTGTAAATTGTTCAAGTGGATTTTTAATAACAAAAATCTTTTTCTCAATATCATTAACCACTAAATAATAAATAAAATAATTCTCACCCATTGTTTCAGCTGTATCCCATTCGTTTGGAGTAAGTTTAAAACAATTATTACTAATTGCTTTTTTAGACTTAGTTGTTTTTACTTCAATGTATCTTTTCTTTTTCTCTATTTCAATGCTTTGAATATCATAGCCAACACCAAGAGTGGTTGGGATTTTATTAATTAAATGTTGTCGATTTGATTTTCCTTTAGTTCTTAAATATTCGTGAGCTAAAATTAAACTTTCGCCATAATCACCAATTATTTTTGTCGGAACTTTTCTATCACCAGTCATTTGAGAATAATACTCTTGTATTAAACTTGAAATATTTTCTGCTTGTACTTTATCCAAACGAGGAGCAAATGCTTCGATACTATCAAATTGATTAACAAAAGAAACCCAAGTCTCTTCTACTGCTGAAACATCAGGATTTGAAATTTTTTGTTGAGTATAAAATTTGTCATATTGATTAAACCAAACTTCATTTTTCAAATGATAGTCAATAGCTTCTTTGTTGTCGGCATTTAGATAATAATAATAACCGGTTCCTTTATGTTGCAGTAGGTTTGCTAAAACCATATAATCCAAAATATCACCTGCATATCTGCACACATCACCATTTGAAGGATAAGTGTCTGTTGTATTGTTTTTGAGCTGTTCGTATTTATAATCATATTCTATTTTTTCAATTCTGTTTTTCAAAATCAGTTTTGCAACATCTTTTGGATGTCTTCCATCTCTTGTGACTCTCAAATCAAAGTAAGCACATTGCGTCAATTCTTCCGCTGTAATGCTAAATGGCTTTCCTGTGAGTTTCTCGCCTTCAATTAATAACTGCAAAATAAAATTACAAGGTTTAAATTTTACACCTGCTTCAATTTGCTTGATAACATTGCGAGATTTAATATGTCCGCCAGGATATTGAAATGAGTAAATGAAATAATTAAAAAACTCATCTAAATATTGATTATTTGCTAACCTAATGGCTGTTTTGCTTGGTTGCAGAAAACCATCTTTTTCTTGTATAAAAGCAAAAAGGGCTGAAATTTCAGTTCTCCAATTATCAATAGTTTTTTGAGTCGATGAAGCATTTTTCTTGAAACCAAAAAGCACTTTATTTAATGCTAAATTAAACTTCTTTTCTTCTAATACTTTCATTTCTGAAATTGATGTTGCCACATAAAGTAAAACTTCTTCAACATCATTTTTGAAGCGAGGTCTGACATGATGTAGACGAAAAAAATATTCATCTGGTATTTTATATTTTGCTTGTATTGTCATATGTAGCTCTTTATTGATTCTGCTAATTTTTTTGCTAGCAATGGTGGAACAGCATTTCCGACCTGTTTATACTGACTTGTTTTAGTTCCTAAAAAAATAAAATTATCTAAAAATGACTGAATTCTTGCACTTTCTCTAACAGTAGGGACTCTATTAAACTTATAATGAAAATGATGTCTATGTCCTGTATCAATTGTAAAACTTGGCTTTTTACTATTTAATCTTGTCCATGCTATATTCACATTTCTTGTTTTTTGTAATTCTATCGGAAGATTTTTATAGTTGCCGCCATCAGGTACCATTGCTATAATTTCAACGGTTTTGTCGCTATGATTTGTAGTTTCATGATTAAATACGAACTTTGAATCTTTTCTAATTATTCTTTGATAGTCAGACTTAGAATCCATTGGATATTTTGTTCCATCAATAATTGAATTTGCTGGTAAATCTGAAATTGCTTCTTCCGAAGAAATTAAATTTTGATATGTCGATTTTGGAAATATAAATTCTTTGCCATTTTTTGTTCCAACAAAAAAAGCTCTCTTTCTATTTTGGGGAACTCCAAATTCAGAAGCCAATAAAACTTTGTAAACTACAGTATAACCTAAGTTTTCAAAGTCATTTATAATTGTATCTTTTACTATTCCTTTATTCATAGAAATAACATTAGGCACATTTTCCATTAAGAAAATACTTGGATTATGAAATTTAACAAAATTTACAAATGCCTTATAAAGTTTATTTCTTTCATCATCTATAATTCGTTTTCCTGCTATTGAAAAGCCTTGACAAGGAGGACCGCCAATTATCAAATCAACATCATCTACTCTTACTTTTTTATATATTTCTTCTGGTGTTTCAACAAATAAATCAGCAATTAATCCTTTTGAACTTGTATGATTATATGTAAAAGTTTCTACAGCATCTTTCCAATAATCAATTCCTAAAACTACATCATAACCAGCTTCAATAAAACCTTGTGAAAGTCCACCACAACCACAAAATAAATCAATCACTTTATATTTTTTCATTTAACGTAACCATTCAGCACCCCCTTCTGAAAGCTCAATTTTTGAGATGAAATCCTCAAAAGAGTCGATATTTTTTCTTTTTTCTTATTGAAATAGCCACTTTTCCATGCTAATTTTCATTTTTTTACAGGGGTGCTGAATGGTTACGAATAAAAAAAGCCGCAAGAGCCGCTTTACTTTTTAACTCGTTTATCGCCAAAGCAGTCCTAGAATCTTCCATACAAAGAACTCCTACGCTAAAATCTTACACCATTATACCAGCACTGCGTTTGACAAGGAATAAATTTGCAAGACGATATTTTTACAAAACCAATAGAAAAACAGTTTGAGTTTAACGAAGAGGTGGCGGGCGTGTTTGACGACATGATTTCTCGCTCTATTCCGGGGTATGAAAATATCCTCGCCCTCACCAAAAAAGCGCTTTTTGAGTATGTCAAAGAGGGAACAATCACCGATATAGGCTGCTCCACCGCCAATCTTCTTATCTCTTTAGCCTCGGATATAAAAGATAAAAACATAAAACTAATAGGCATAGACGACTCAATGCATATGCTAAGCCACGCTGCGAAAAAAGCGGGAGCTTATGAAGCTAGCATAGAGTTTTTACAGCTTGACGCCGTAGAATCCGCTTTACCAAAATCAAAAGCGTTTGTTGCAAACTTTACTTTACAGTTTGTTCGTCCGATTATTAGAGAGGAGCTTGTTTTAAAGATTTTTGACTCTTTAGAGGACGGTGGGGTGTTTTTGTTTGCGGAAAAGCTTATTAGCGAAGATAAAAAACTAAATAAGTTTTTAATAGACTCATACCACGACCACAAAGAGGAGCAAGGTTACTCAAAGCTAGAGATTATGAGAAAAAGAGAAGCCCTTGAAAATGTGCTAGTGCCATACAGCGAAGACGAAAATAAAACGCTATGCAAAAAAGCGGGATTTTATCACATAGAAACACTCTATAGATGGTGCAACTTCGCACTTTTTATCGCATTAAAAAAACAGGTGAGAGATGATTAAAGTTGTTTTCACTCTGCCGCAAACAGGAGCTTTGCTCGTGTTTGCGCATAACATCGGTTAAAAATTCACGCTAACGCTTCCAAGCACTTCAAACTTAGCCGTAGGCTCTATCTCGGCGTGGCTGAGCACCACTATATCAAGTCCAAATCTCTCGAATATATCTGCCAAAGATTTTCTAAGAGCCGGTTCGACCACGATAACAACGGGCGCTACGCCTCTTTCAAGCACGACTTTTGCCGCATCGCTAACATCTCTTACCAGTGCATTTATCTCGCCCACATTTAATAAAAAGCTTCTGACTCCACCCTGCTCTTTTGATTTATCAAGGAGTCTTTGCTCTGTTTCATTATTAAACGTAAGCAGTTTCAGCGTATTGTCGTCCGCCTTATAAAGACTTGTTATGACCCTTGAGAGTCTAGCTCTGACCTGTTCCACAAGCACTTCGATACTCTTTGTATACTCCGCCGTATCAGATATGCTCTCCATAATTGTCAACATATCTTTAATAGGAATTTTCTCGTGGAGTAGCTGTTTTAGTATACGCTGTATCGTACCGATTGAGGCGACTTTTAGGCAGTCGTCAACTACCGCCGGATAATCTTTTTTAAGTTTTTCGATAAGCCCTAGCACGTCTTGGCGAGTTAGCAACTCTTCGGCGTGTTTTTTTACAAGCTCCGACATATGCGTCGCCACAATCGTAGACGGGTCTACAACCGTATACCCTTTCATCAAAGCGTCCTCTTTCTCCTCAGGGTCAATCCAAGTAGCGTCAAGACCAAAGGCAGGCTCTTTTGTGGAGATTCCGGTTACCTCTTCTGTGACAAGCCCGCTATTCATCGCCAAAAACTTCTCAGGATATATCTCGCCTGAACCTATCGGCACACCTTTTAACATAACCTCATAGTTGTTTGAGGAGAGTTGCAGATTGTCTCTAATTCGCACTTGCGGCATAACAAAACCGTAATCAAGCGCAATTTTTCTTCTCATACCGCGTATACGCTCCAGCAAATCCCCGCCGTTGTTTGTATCGGCTAGACGAATAAGCCCGTATCCGACATTTAGCTCTAAAAGCTCTACTTTGAGGATGTCCTCGATAGCCTCCTCTTCCTCTTTTCGTATCTCTTCGTTGCTTTTTTGAGGTCTTGCGGAACTCGATGCGGGAGCTTTATGCGACTCTGCCGCAGCGACCAAATCAATCTCTTTTTCAGGCTCAACAGTTGATTTTGATTTTTTGGTTTTTTGCCAAAATCTTTCTAACACTTCCGGATGTTTTTGACGAAGCATCATATACCCAAGCCCCAAAAATACGAGTCCTACAAAGCCAAGCGAAAAGCCCGGCAAGCCCGGAACAAGCGCAAACAGTATCATAATTATGCCGACTATAATAAGAACTTTGTAGTCTTGTATTAGCTGATCTATCACGCTTTCCGTAAATACGTTACTCTCTGCATCGTTTTTGGTGGCTCTTGTAATAATAATACCGACTGCGGTGGAGATCATAAGCGCCGGAAGTTGTGCGACAAGACCGTCACCGATTGTAAGTATCGTATATGTCGTGGCGCTTTGAGACGCAGTTAAGTCGTGTTGAAATATGCCGATAAGAAAACCGCCGATGATATTTACCACCGTAATAATAATACCAGCAATGGCGTCGCCGCTAATAAACTTACTAGCTCCGTCCATGGCTCCATAAAAGTTTGCTTCACCGACAATCTCTTGTCTTCTTTTTCTAGCCTCCGGCTCGTCTATGAGCCCCGCATTTAGGTCGGCGTCTATCGCCATTTGTTTACCAGGCATCGCATCAAGCGTAAACCTCGCCGCAACCTCCGCGACTCTGCCGGAACCTTTTGTGATAACCATAAAGTTGATTAACACCAAAATAACAAAGATTATTATACCTATAACGAAGTTGCCGCCAACAACAAACTGCCCAAACGCCGCTACTATATGACTCACAGCCTCCGGACCGTTGTGACCCTCTGAGAGTATCATTCTCGTAGTCGCCACGTTAAGCGACAATCTAAACAGCGTAACAATAAGAAGAAGCGATGGAAACGTCGTAAGGTCTGTAGGTTTTGGAGCGTAAAAAGCAATTAGAATCATAAGAACGGCAATGGCGATAGAAATCGTCAAGAAAAAGTCCAAAATAACCGTCGGCAACGGCACAATGATAATCGCCATAATGGCGATAACCAGTACAACAACCACAAACTGCTTTGCTCCAGCAAGCATTTTTAAAATCGGAATCACCTTTTGCATAAGGTTTTTATTGTTTGCTTCAGCCAAGTTAGTAACCTATTTTATTTAATCAAGATGTCTTGTAACGTTATTTGAGACAAAAAGCCGTCTATTTTGACTTGCAACTTATTTAAAGTCGGCCAAATACCGCAAGAACCCATCTTGGCGCTAGGGCATACGCCACTATTGCCTGTGCACTCAAATACAGTCGCTGGTCTATCCTCTACGGCTTGAATAATATTCAAAACGCTTATTTCATTTATCTGCTTTTGGAGCGCAAAGCCGCCTTTAATCCCCTTAAAAGACTTCAAAATACCAGCCTTGGTGAGCTTTTGAAGTATTTTAGCCAAAAAACTTCTAGAAATCATCAGTCTAGCGGATAAACTTTCAACATCTATCGGCTCTTTTTGGTCACTTATACACAAAACAGATAAAAGAGCGTATTCGCTGGCCTTCGTAAGCAACATTGTTATTTTTCCAAAATATTATATTTTATTAGTTCAACCCTTTATTATATAACACTATGTTTAAACAAAACAATTAGCGCCCATCATATAAAAAGAAACTAGCTAGAATATCATTGTTTGTGAGTTTAGAAGAGTTACAAAGTTGCCTCTTGATGATTGTTTTATCGCCTTAAAAGATAAAATACCTCTCATTGTTGCAAACAAGCAAAAGCTATATTTGTTTGTAGGTATTGATAGAGCTTCAAAAGTTTTTTAAAGATAACCCTTACCAGAAGTTGAGGGGGGGGCTAAACACTAGGTTCATGATGGAAACTCCCGCATATTTATCTGTTTTTTGGATAGGGTGTAATCCGTTTGTTGGGGGTGTGGTAGCCGTTTTAACTATGAGAGTTTGCTAACACCTCTCTGAACGGAAACAAAAAGACACTCTTCAACCTCTTCTTTTACAATCACATAGCGATTTTTGCGATACCTCGTGATAATCTGCTTGTTTTTGCTTGCCACAGGAGCCACCAAAATACCGTCGTTTTCGCTTAGCTGCTCAAAAATAGCTTGCGGAATCTCGCCCAAAGAGGCGGAAAAGAGTATCCTGTCAAACTTGGCAAACTCAAGCCAACCGTGTATACCGTCATCAAGCTTTGTATTGATATTGACAAGTCCAAGACTCCTAAACGTCTGCCTAGCGTCGTTAAGCAACCCCTCAATACGCTCTATTGTAAAGACTCTACGAAAAAGCTTTGACAATATCGCCGCCTGATAGCCGCTACCGCACCCTATTTCTAGTACGCTATCAGCGCCTTTTGGTTCAAGTGCTTTTGTCATTTTGGCTACCGTAAGGGGCGAGCTTATCCACTGCTCTGATTGGAGCGGAAGCGCATTTAGCGAGTTTGCTAGGTTTTTAAAGCCTCTTGGCACAAAGGCGCTACGGTCTATCTCATAAAAAGCCTTTAGTAACTGCTCATCCAGATTTTCGCGCTTGAGTAGCTCCTCTAAGAGCTTTTTTTGGCGTAATGCAACTAGATGCGGCATCTAAAAATCATCAAACGAGAGCGTGCCTTTTGAGTAGTTACTCACAGTCGCTTCAAAAAAATTGGCTTTTTGGTCGTTAAAGCTTGAAAACTTATCAACCCATTTTATCGGGTGATCTACGTTGTAGAGCTGTTTCATCTTGACGGCCCTTAGTCTCGTGTCCGCTAGATATTTGATATATTGGTCTATTATCTCGTTGTTAAAGCCCAAAATCTGCCCGTTTGTGACGTATTTGCCCCATCCGGCTTCTAGCTTTACGGCACTGTCAAACATCTCTCTTACTTCAGCCTCAAGCTCCCTTGTAAAAAGGTCGGGGCGCTCGTTTCTTGTGGTATTAATAAGGTTTTGAAACACCAAAAGATGGCTTATCTCATCTCTTTGGATAAACCTAATCATCTGCGCCGAACCCATCATCTTGCCGCTTCTAGCGAGTATGTACATGCAGGCGAATCCGCTATAAAAATATAGCCCCTCCAGTATCTGATTTGCAAACATCGCAAGCACTTTTTGGTGATCCGTCGGATTTCCTTCTAGCTTTTGGTACACCTCATAAATATACGAGTTTTTATGGGCAAGCTGTGCGTCGCTTCTCCATTTGTCATATATTTCATCCGTATTTTCAGAGATAGACTCGACCATTACGGCGTAAGAGCTGGAGTGCAAAGCCTCCTCAAACGCCTGCCTTACAAGTAGCACGTTTATTTCGGGAGCTGTGATAAAAGGGTTGATATTGTCCGCCAAATTGTTGGTCTGCAAAGAGTCCATAAAGATAAGCTGGCTAAGCACAAGGTCGTACATTCTTTTTTCGTGCTCTGATAGGTTTTTGTAGTCTTTGGCGTCTTGGGTCATATCGACCTCTTTTGGAAACCAGGTGTTTGCTAGCATCAAATCCCAAAGTCTAATAGCCCACTGATACTTAACCTTTGTAAGCTCAATAAGCCCCGTCGGATTGCCGCTAATGGTTCTTCTCTGTCCGACCGACTCGACGGAATTAGGATTATAAATTATTTTTTTACCGCTTGTTAGTTCCATTACACCTCACCCATGACTTTTTCCAGGAAGGAGATTTTACCCTTTTATACATTATTGATACGCTAAGCAAGAGAGGCAACTTGGCTTGACTGTAACCCCCGATAAACCCCACCCACCATCACAAATTGAAATGGCTACCATATTCCAAACAGCAAAACAACAAAAACTCATAACGGTGCTTGGCAATATGAGTCCGGCAGAGTACGAAAAGCGATACTTTGAAAGAGGAAATTTGAGTAAAAAAGAAACAGAGGTTAAGTTATGCGCTCATCTTTCGCACCTAAACCCAAGCAATTCTTGTGTCGCACTCCGTAGCGTGGCAATGATATTCGTAAAATCCTTATTTCTATTGACTATCGTCTCAATTTTAGATATTTTGTCCATAATCTCTATGAAAGCTT
>DZAX01000067.1 GCA_022729705.1 Helicobacter cetorum
AAAGATCCCCGATTTTTAGAGCTTCGTCCGCTTTTTGTCCTAGCTCTTCAGGCTCCTCAAACGAGCCTAATAACTCATCTAGCCTCTCTATTTTTTTATCTATTTGGGCTATTTTTTGGTTTTTTAGATTTTCTAAGCGATTTTTTTGTTTTTCACCGATTAATCTCTCAAGATAAGCGTCCACATCGTCTATCTCTATATGAGAAAAAGCAAACGGAGGAGGGGGCGGTGGCGTGTATTTTTGACATATGCGCAAATCTCTTACGCCGCTGGTCTCGTATCTAAGGGCTGAGAGAATAAAGCCGCCCTCATCCAAGACAACGGCGTTTGCGCTTTTACCTGTAAGTTCTAGGCAAAGAGACGTCTTTTGCTCTTTATAGCCAAGCCTCACCACCGTGTATATGCGTATGATTTTATCAGATTCCAAAAGCTCTATTTTCTCTACCGCGCATTTTGAAAAACACTTTGAGAGCGATGTGTCAAACGGCGCTTTGTACTCTTTTTGCGCTGTTTTTTCACTTTTACTTATAGAGTTGTGTCCTCGCGTAAGGTCAAAAAAATATGTCTCTTCTCTTGAAAACTCTATCTTCAGACAGGAGTCCGCGACGCGTGAAATGCGATTTATTTTTGTCTCTTTGGATAGTTTGGCGACAAGCGCTTTTAATACGGCGTATTTCATACTCTAATTTTACCTACAAAAGCCAAAATGAGCACATAGCATCCAAAAGACGACACAACGTGTCGCTCTTGTGTGTTAAAATTTATGGACACCTCTAAAAACCCCACCACTTAACCAATCCAAAACCACAATTTGGAGTATTATAGTTGTCAAAAAGCGGTCTTTTTTTGCCCTCTTCGGGCGGTAGGTAGTTTATCGCTTCTATTTTTAGTAGCGCAAAATCAAGGGGTGTGGTTTTTTATGGGCGAGGAGGCAACGAAGTCAGGAAAAAATGCCAACCTCCATCGAAAGACTAACGCTCTGCTCAAGTGCGTATGCGGGAGCCACGATGAACGAGTGCGTTGCGTGGGCAAAGGAGAGGGCGCAGAGTTTGCTCTCAGAACCAGACCCTAAATAAATTCAGAGTCGGCTCTCAAGTTCCGATGGAAACATATTTTAGTTTCATTAGTCTTGAAATGGCTCAAATGACTCTGGCCATGGCGCTTCTAGTTGGCACAATAATCTATACTGTATCGGCGCATCCATGTTTACTTTTACTACTTTAACATCTATATTAGTCGGCTGACACATTTGCAAAAGCTTGCCAAAATCTTTCGCAAAAAAAGCCGGGCAGTAGCCAAGAAGCTCAGGTTTATCATCTGTTCTGATAGCAATTGCGTATTTGTCACATTTATTTTGCAAATCTTGCATTAAAAATAATTTTTCCCCGACTTCTAGCTGTCCAACTCTTTCTATATAATTTTCCGGTAAATATCTTATTCCATGGCTAAAAAAGAACGCTTTGTACTTTCCATCATTGTCTTTTTCTGGCATCGGAAAAACTTGCAATGAATCTGTTGCTCTTATTCCTCCACTCCTTGATAGTTCTTTCATTGGGTTTATGGAAGTTTCGTCGTCAAACCCAAGCCATTCCATATAATTTTTATATTCTGGTCTGGATTTAGCCAAAAGTCTATTCGCAAAAAGCGGGAAGATCTTTTCTGATTCATATGTTGCGCCCAAGTCAACCATTTGCCCAAATGGCGTTATATTTTCTTGTCGTGCTTGTTCTGTGTACTGAAAAACATATTTACCATTCTCTTCCGAAAGTGCGCCAACATTAATCCATCTTCTAGTGTCTGGCTTTTGTAATGCAAGAATTAATTTCATTTGTTTAATTCCTCTTTAATTTTTAGCATATTTAATCTGTTGATTTCTAGCATTTTTAATGCGAAGTCAATTGCCTCTTTGCTTATTAGACGTTTTGGTACTTTACTAAATATTTTAACGACATCGTTTATATCTATTTTTTCCAATCTTTCTAGCCAATATGCAGAATATTTGTATGTTTCTTTGAAGACATCTATTGACGTCATTGGTTTTGTTGAGTCTTTTGTTTTATAAAAAGGCGTCTTCGCCTTTGAGACAAAATGTTCCACCGAGAAGCTAGAGTCTTTTGTCTTTAATCTTTTTGCTCTTTCATAATCCGAAACCCTACATCCCAATCCGGACGCATGGTCAAAGGTTGGCGCTAAATGTATTTTTGCGTCTGGAGAAAATACAAAACCCCAATTTTCATGATGCCTATCCTGATTTCCTATCCAACAATCTAACATTAAGTAGCCCGCAAAAATTTCCAATGTAGACAAGTTGGAATTACATCCTATCGGTGCCAGCTTTGGAACAAACTTTGCGACCGCCAAAACAATATCAAGCGTATGCTCTCTGACTTTGTATTTTTGTTCTCCGTGATAGCCTGTTGTCCAGTTTCACCACGTTATAGTTGCCTAGTTTCATAAATACAAGCAATAGAC
>DZAX01000007.1 GCA_022729705.1 Helicobacter cetorum
TGTTAAAGGGAATAAGATTTTTTAGAATGTTGTCTTGACAATTTGGGGGATTGTAATCTATTTTTGCCATGGAATTATTATAACATAGAAAAAGAAAATGCAGTGAGGGAAAAGTATATTAATATTCGATTAAGAGAAGTTTCAAAAGAGTGCCTGACACCTAGTATGGCAGTACTGGTATAATGGTGTAAGATTTTAGCGTAGGAGTTCTTTGTATGGACAATTCTAGGACTGCTTTGGCGATAAATGAGCTAAAAAGTAAAGCGGCTCTTGCGGCTTTTTTTGTTCTTTATTGCGTTATAGGGCTGTTGGTTGATAATATTATCTACAATATGCCCTCTTTGGGGTATGGGTTTTATATGTTGCTTACTTTTAAAGTGTTTCCGATGGCGACTGTTGGTATGGCGGCTTTTGGTGTTATATCTGTATTGGTTACATATTCGATGTATGACAAAATAATGCTTTTTGGGCATGAGTATAAAGAGATTCACCCAGAAGGGGCGAGAGGTTTTGAGAAGCGACTGTACGACATGGTGGACTCGCTAGCCGCAAAAGCCGGTCTTTCTTATATGCCAAGAGTGTATATTATAGAGGCTGATTATATGAACGCTTTTGCAAGCGGCTTTAGCCAAAAATCGGCGATGGTCGCGATTACGACGGCGCTTATCGAGAGACTAAACGAAGATGAGATAAAAGCTGTTATGGCGCATGAAATTAGTCATATAAAGCACGGCGACATTAAGCTTACCCTTCTTATCTCGGTACTTGCAAACGTGATGCTTTTTGTTGTAAATATGGGTGTAATGTTTTTTGGAGGTTCAAGGGATTCCGGCGGCGCTAGGGCGGCAAAGATGATACTTTTTGCGCTTCAGTTTGTTTTACCTCTTGTTTCGGGGGTGTTGTCTATGTTTCTTAGCAGAAGTAGAGAGTATATGGCGGATGCGGGGTCGGCGCAGATTACGGGGGATAAAGAAGCGATGGCAAATGCACTAATCAAAATTCACAACAACTACGCAGCAGAGCCAAAAGCGCAGGACGAGGGTGCTGAGTATAGAAGAGCGGCGTATATTTATGAGCCAAAATCTTTTGCGTCTCTGTTTTCTACGCATCCTAGCTTGCAAGATAGGCTAAAGGCTCTTGGTTTTGAGGGCTGATAAGCTTATTGCCATAGGCTCTTCTACGGGGGGGGGTTCGGGACATCTTCAGAAGATTTTGTCGGCTATTCCAAGCGATTTTAACGCCTCTATCGTAATAGGGCAACATATAAACTCTATATTTTTGGAGAGTATTGTCGATAGCCTAAACTCTTGTTGTCATATTCCTGTATATGTCGGAAGAGATGGGCTTGTTATCAAAAAGCCGTCTGTTGTTTTTGCGGCGGAGGCTAAAGCCAAATAAAGCGGTTTTGGGCTATCGTAACCAAAAAACTTTGAGGAATAAAGAGATGGAAGAGACGTTAAGCGGATTTTTTGCATCCGCTCCATTTTTGGTAAGCTTTGCGGCTGGGATATTGACTTTTATAAGCCCGTGCGTATTGCCGCTAATTCCGGCATATATTTCGTATATTTCCGGTATGTCGGTCAAGAGGCTCTCATCTGCAAGCGAAGTAAGTAGTGCGGAGAGATTGCATATTTTTTACGCCGCTTTGATGTTTGTGCTTGGTTTTAGCATTGTGTTTATACTTTTGGGTGCCGCTATGGCGGAGCTTATCAAGGATATTTTTAATTACGCTTGGATAGGCTGGGTTGCCGGAGGTATTATTGTCCTTTTTGGTCTGCATATGGCGGGCTTTATTACTATCAAGTTTCTAAATTTTGAACAAAGAGCAAACTTTGGCGACACAAAAAGCAAATCGTTTTTTGGTCCATTTGTACTTGGATTATCGTTTGCTCTTGGTTGGACGCCATGCGTAGGGCCAATTTTTGCGGCTATAGTGTTTAAAGCCGCACAAGAGCCGTCTACTTCTATTTGGCTTCTCGTCGTATATGCCGCCGGTCTTGCCGTGCCGTTTTTGCTTACGGCGATACTAACGGGCTTTATGTTGAAGTTTCTTGCGAAAATAAAAAGATACTTTAGGATTATAGAGATAGTCGCTGGTCTTTTTCTTGTTATTTTGGGAGTCGCTATCGCAACAGGTGGTATCGGCAAAATAACAGCGCTGTTTACCGGAGGGTGAGATGCTAAAAAAGAGCATGTTTTTGCTACTGTTTGCCATTTGCGCGTTTGGCGTGCAGATGAAAGAGGGTGCTTTTAAAAAAGACGAACTTTTGATAAACGAGATAAACACTAAGTTTGTGGTGGTAGAGGTGAATAATTGGAATAAAAAATTTAGAGCTTTTGCAACTCCTACGTTTTATTTTTTGGATAAAAATGAAAATAAGATTTAAAAATCCTAAAAGACGCTCAGACAAGGAAGTAACAACTACATGCTTATCAAAAACGCCGTAATTTATGACAAAAAAACAGAGGAAAAAGCGGATGTTCGGATAGAAAATGGGCGGATAAAAGAGATAGCCGCATATCTAAAAAAAGCGGAAAATGAGCCAACGATAGAGGCGGAGGGGCTTTATCTGATGCCGGGAATTATAGATATAGGCGCAAGTATTGGCGAGGGTGTACAAGATATTTATAAAGCTTTAAAGAAACTATCTAATTTTGCCATCAAAGGCGGCGTTACAACTGTTGCCGTTCAGCCGGATACGCCTATTAACACCGAAATCGGACTAGACTATTTTTTTTCAAAATCAAAAGAGCTCTCTCTTTGCTCCCTAACCGCTATCGCATCCGCCACAGAAAACAACAATTGCGAAAAGTTAAACAATATGGCGATAATCTACAAAAACGGCGCAGTTGGTGCGTTTGCGCCGTCGTTTGCCAGCTCAAATGTGCTTGTTCGTTCTATGGAGTATGCAAAGATGTACGATAAGCCGCTTTTTGTGAGTTGCTCAAACAAAAGTCTTGATAAGGGGGCACTAATGCACGACGGCGCCGTGTCATTTTCGATGGGGCTTGGCGGTTTTAGCGTAGTCTCAGAGAGTAGCGAGATGGCAAAAGTCGTGGATATAGCCTCTTATATTGGCTCAAAGCTTGTGGTGCGGTCGCTTTCTAGCGAAAAGTCGGCGGCTATAGCAAGAGAGGCGAAAGAGCGATATAAAAACATATTTTTTGACGTCTCCTTGCACCATCTTGTTTTGACGGATGAGAGTTGCAGAGGCTACAATAGCTACGCAAAAAACTTTCCGCCGTTAAGAGAGGAGCGCGACAAAGAGTCTTTGGTTGCGGCGGTTTCTAGCGGTGTTATCGATGTGATAAGCTCCGGACACAGACCCGCCTCAAGGGTCGCCAAAGATGTATCGTTTGAAGAAGCGTCTTTTGGGATTGAGTCGTTGGAGTTTTTTGCGCCCGCACTATACGCATTGGCGCTAGAAAAAAATATTACCCTGTCAAAAATAAGCGAACTTACCAGTTTTAATCCCTCTCGCCTGCTTGGGCTTAACTCAAAAGGCTTAATAAAAGAGGGTTTTGACGCCGATATGTTTTTGTTTGACCCAAACGCCGCCACTGATTCGCCGCACGCCAACTCCCCATACGGGGCGGTCAAGCTAAAAGGTGTTGTCACGCATACCTTTAAAGACGGGGAGGTGAGATTTGTCGTTAGCTAACGGAGCTGAGAAGGGTTTGGCACTGATAGGTTCGCCGTTTGTATCGGCGTATAAAAATGTCGCCGTATTGGGCTCTTTTTGTCTTTTTAATATAAAACTTATCCCGATGGTTTTTCAAAGACCTTTTCGCGTAAAAGAGATTTTTTATGAGATAGAGCGTATAGGGGTCAATTCAGGCTCCATTATCATTTTGACCGCTGTGTTTATGGGGCTTGTGCAAGCGATACAGATATATCAGGGTTTTCATAGATTTGGTATGGAAAATATGATGGGGTACACGATATTTTATGCGCTTGGCAAAGAGTTGGCGCCGGTTGTAGCCGCTTTGATGGTGACAAGTCGCGCCGTTAGCTCAATGGCGGCGGAGCTTGGCACAATGAGAGTAACCGAGCAGATAGACGCTATTGATACTCTTGCGGTTGACTCCAAAAAATATCTTGTTATTCCAAAAATTATAGCCGCCACGCTCGCTCTGCCGATACTTACCGCCGTCTTTAACGTATGTGCCAACTTAGCCTCTTTTGCTATAGCCACAACGGCGCTAGACGTAAACCCAACGTCATATCTAACAACAATTAAGCAGTACGCCGAGTTTGGGGATTTTATGACCGGACTTATAAAAGCGGGCGTATTTGGATTTTTGATAAGCTCGATAGGGGCGTATTGCGGCTACCACGCCTCAGGCGGCGCAAGAGGGGTTGGACAGGCTACGACCATAGCTGTTGTCGCCTCTTCTGTAACCATTCTTGTGGCTGATTACTTTTTAGCGTCTTTGCTTATAGCGCTTGGGTATTAATGATGAGTTCTTCTATTTTTGGTCCGGTGCTCTCTCGTAGATTTGGACTCTCTCTTGGCGTCGACCTCGCGGGGGAGGGGGTCAAAAAATGCAACTATGATTGTCTTTATTGCGAGCTTCCAAAAGCTGTAAAAGTATCCACAATAGAGGGTGCCAAAGAGCCGCAAGAGATTGTAAAAGAAGTAAAAGCCGCCTTGGTGCGTCACCATGATATAGACTTTATCACCATAACGGCAAACGGCGAACCTACGCTATATCCAAAGCTTGTTATGTTGGCGACGCTTATAAATCAAATAAAAGGTTCCAAAAAACTTCTTATCCTCTCAAACGGCTCAACAATTTGCGACCCCCAAACAAGAGAGGCTTTAGGGCTTTTTGATGTTGTTAAACTCTCTTTGGACTCAGCGCTGGACGCTAGTTTTAAAAAAATAGACAGACCTCTTGGCGTTAGCCCAAAAGAGCTGATAGCGTGCATGAAGAGCTTTAGGGATGAATTTGATAAAACGCTTGTACTGGAGACGCTTTTTGTAAAAAGCGTCAACGACTCCAAAGAGGATATAGAAGCTTTAAATTTGGCGTACAAAGAGATAAAACCAGACAGAATAGACCTAAGCACGATAGACCGTCCACCGGCGTACAATGTGGCAAAGATAACCGATGAAGAGCTAAGGGGGATAGCTGCGACGCTAGACGCTAATTTGATGGTAAGCGTTGCGAGTAGAAAAAATGAAACCTCCAAAACAAGGGCGTTTTCTAAAAAAGAGCTACTCTATATGTTAAAAAACCGTCCATTTAGCTCCTTTGATATAGAGGCGCTTTATGATGAAGGCTCAAAAGAGCTCTTCAAAGAGATGCTAAGGGATGGGCAAATTAAAGAGCAAGAGGTTGCCGGAACTAGATTTTATTGGAGTTTTTAACGATTGCAATACCCATGTTTTCAAAGTTTTTTACTATAAATTCTAATTTTGCAATCCATCCGGCTTGGAAAGCTGATATATCCCCTTGTTTTTTAAAACCCTGCAGTGCGACTCCTATATCCGGCGTAGCTATTTTTTGTATCGGCGCAAAATTAAAATCCAAGGTTACGCACTCTTTTGTGTCATTTCTGCAAAAAGAGGCAAATTCTGTGATTTTTGCTCCAAACTCAAGCCTATTTGATCTATCAAACAACCCGCCTATGCCGCCAAAGCCGCCCTCGTCGCCAGCGCCAAAAATCGCTCCGAATACAAGCGCAAAAACTCCGGTAGTTCCTACTTCTTTATTATCCCTTAGGGAGACTTGAATCTCTCCTCTTACAGGCTCTGATGCGCCGTAAAGAGCTTTGGCGACGGCAAGTGAAGACAAATATGCCGTAAGGACGGTAGGGCAGGCGTGACCCGTTAGTTTTGCAATATACTCAAAATCATACTCTATAACGCCACCTTCAAAACTACCTAAAAACTCAGATAACGGATCAATACACTTGATTTTTGGCGCTTTTTCGCTTATATGTCTTATGTTCATCGATAAAAATCCTTTTTTGAGTATATTGTATAGTTTATTGGCGACTTAATAAATGATTTATGTCAAGAGTATTATAATATCAGCTTTAAATAATAAAAGGGGAAACTTATGAGAATATTTTCTGCATTCGCATTGTTTGGCGTTTCTATCGCCGTATTTGGAGCGGATATAGATGTGCAAAAACAAAAAATGGTTGCTTTGGAGTTAAAAAAGAGTCTTGCGATGGAGCTGATTGTAAGGACAGAAAAAGATCCTTCCGCCGCCGTTCTGTTTTGCGCCAAAAACGCCACTAGGATTACAAAAGAGATTGGGCAAAAACATAGCGTTATCATTAAAAGAGTTTCTGAAAAAAACAGAAACCCTCAGAATATACCAGATGCAGACGATCAGAAAATTATAAATGAGTTTAAGACTCTATTGGAGCAAAATAAAAAAACGCCGGAGTATTTGGTTGTAAAAAATGGCGACGCAACAAAATATTATGAGCCTATTTATACCAACCAGCTTTGTGCGGCATGCCACGGCATGGAGGATGAAATAGCCAAAGAAACTAAAGAGCAAATTAAAAAACTATATCCAAACGACAAAGCCGTCGGCTATAAAGCGGGTGAATTACGAGGATTGATGGTGGTTTGGTAATTTTTTAAGAGTTTTTGCAAAAACCCTTGACAAAGTTTGAAAAGTCGTATATAATCTCACTTCCGTTTTGGCGTCATCGTCAAAAGAGATTCCGGATTAGCTCAGCGGTAGAGTAGGTGACTGTTAATCACTTGGTCGCAGGTTCGAATCCTGCATCCGGAGCCACGAAAAAAATGGAGCAATATGCGGGAGTAGCTCAGTGGTAGAGCACGACCTTGCCAAGGTCGGGGCCGCGGGTTCGACCCCCGTCTCCCGCTCCACTCGTTTCGAATGTAGTAATGCGAGTGTGGTGGAATAGGTAGACACAAGAGACTTAAAATCTCTCGGACTTTTGTCCGTGCCGGTTCAATTCCGGCCATTCGCACCACAGCGTTTGATAATTTCAGCTTCTTATACTTTTTATAATATGTCGGCGATATAGCCAAGTGGTAAGGCAGGAGCCTGCAAAGCTCCCATCCCCGGTTCAAATCCGGGTGTCGCCTCCATTTTTTTTATTTATACTACGGAGAGATGGCAGAGCGGTTGAATGCAACGGTCTTGAAAACCGTCGAGGGTGATGAGCCCTTCGGGAGTTCGAATCTCCCTCTCTCCGCCACAACCAATCACTCCCTTTGCTTGCTTAGTCCCCCCAATTTTTAGTTTCTTCTGATGATTGAACCCTCTAATTGAAGATGAAATTCTAAGAGCGGCAAGCCGCGAGAGCCGTCTACTGAAGATCTCATTTTGGGCTTTGCGCAAAATGTGAGAATTAATAGACCTGAAGAATGAGGGACTAAACGCTTACCCCATCTTGATTTGATAAACCGTATTCTTAATCTTTCTTACAAGCCCCACCTCAATAAGTTGCTTAAAAGTAGACACAACGGTCGGCTTGCTGATGTTTAGCACCGCCATGATGTCCTCGTATGAGCCTCTATATACGCCATCTTCGTCGGCTTTTGTGTATAAGTGTTTTATTATCTCTATTTTTTTACCTCCGACAAATGTGTTGATGGCGCCTAGGAGCTTATCTCTTAGTTTTAACTCTTCGTCTTTTTGTTTTACCAGTATCGATTTTTGTATCAACTCTATCATGTCTTTGACGACTATCGGCTTTAGCAGGTATCCGTCCACTCTTAGCTTGATGGCCTCTAGTAGATACGCTGTTTCAGAGTATGCCGTGGTTATGATGATGGTGCCTGGTTGCGTATGTTTTTTTCGTATCTCCCTGATAAGCTCTACTCCCCCTACTAGCGGCATCAGTATATCCGTAATCAAAATATCTATCTTCTCTTCTTCTAATATTTTTAGAGCCACTTCGCCGTTTTTTGCCGCAAATAGGACATCTGTAAAGTCCTCTAAAGCTATCTTCATCTGCTCCAATATCTGCGGTTCGTCCTCCACTATCAAAACACTAAGTTTTTTTATATCAAGAAATGCCATCTCTCTCCTTTCGTAACGGAATAATTATTTTAAACATTGCGCAATTATATCGATTATTATCAAATGTTAGCCTAATATTTTTAGCGCATGTAGAGCCCTCAAACTGCTCTTGTATGATTTTTTTACTCATATAAAGCCCTATACCCGTTCCACTTGTTTGGTGTTTGGTGGTAAAGTACGGCTCAAAAAGCCTTTTTAGAGCCGCATGGTTAATACCGCCGCCGTTGTCTATCGCTCTTAGTATCACGCGACGCTCGCCGTTTACCTCCTTTTGGGAGAGTTTTAGATAGATTCTTCTATCCGCCGCGTCGCTTGTGCCCAGAGCGTCTATGGAGTTGTTCAAAAGATTTATCAAAACCTGCACAAAACTGTTTTTGGAGCCGATAACACACAAATTCTCATCGCATACTACGCAAATTTTTATCTCGGCTCTATTCATAGCCCCCTCAATCAAAAAAATAGCGTCGTCTACCGCTTTTTTGAGACTAAAACTAACAAACTCTTTATCGGGCTTAAAGTAGTTTCTAAACTCTTCTATTGTGTCAGACATATTTTTGGATAGAGCCAACCCCTCAATCGTCTGCTTGGATATAAACTCCGGCGTAAGTTTGCCAGCCATACTCTTTATCTCAAAGTTTTGAATGAGCATGGTTAGTGCGTTTAGCGGTTGTCTCCACTGGTGAGCGATATTTGCTATCATCTCCCCCATTGAGGCTAGTTTTGTTTGACGATGTAGTAGCTCGTCTTTTAGTCTGCTCTTTTTTATCTCCTCGCATATGCGGATTTCTAGCGATTTATTTAGCTCTACATTTTTTAAAATCAGATACGCCAGAGCGGCCAAAACAAGAAGCACGAACAGCGCAAGCCCAAAGACAATCCATACGGCAAGCCCAAACAGTGCGTCCGCTTTCTCTTTTTCAAGCAGAGCTTTTTGCAGATGGTAGCCGATTAGCTGCTCCAAATATATATTTGTGGAGTCGATAATTGAAAAAAGAGAGTTTTTTATTAGCTCCTCGGCTTTTGCTCTATCTCCTTTTTTATAAAGAGCGGTTGTACGCCCAAGCTCTACTATTAGTTTTTCTATATTCAAAGAGGCTTTGTCTTGTATCTCTTTTTCGTCCATAACTATAGAGTTTGGCGTTTGCGCCGAGGTTATGGAGAGGATAAGCGTGTTTATATAGTCAAAAAAGTTGTTTTTTTGCCGCCCAGTTTTGGAGGTGACATATTCAAGCCAGCTATGCTCCATATTCTTTTGCAAAACGTCCAAAGCTTCATATGAGTCCTCTATCTGTGTGTCGCTATCTAGCACGTTGCGATAGGCGTTTAGGATGTTTAGCGTGTGAACGTCTTTGATTGCTTGAAGCTTTGATATTGATATTGTCCGCATATAAAACGTGTCGTCAAAGCTGTTTTTTATTCCAAATAGCATAAGCCCTGATATTACGCCGATTAGCAGCATGCCGATGATGGTAGCGGAGAGCAAAATCTTCGCTTTCGCACCTACGGATAGATTGAGCAGGTAGTGGATTAGAGCCTCTAATTTTTTATTTGACAAGTTGCACGCCCTCTTTGTTAAATCTCAAAAGATACACCTCTTTTATGCCCGTGTAATCTGTGTTTGTGTAGTTCAAAGTCGCATCTTCTGTTGATTTTATCTACAATCACCGCTTTTAAGAGCCGCCACAACCACTTTTGCCGCCAAAAAAACCTTCAAAAGCGACGGAGTTTGGCTTTTCATATGGGTAGTATTCGGCGTAAATCTTTTTGAACTCCTCTTACTATGAAACTATAGAAGAGCTTAAAAAACACCTGATGAGTTATTTGTTGAAAATTTTGATTGAATTTTGAGTATAAATTAGTTTTTGTAGAACTAATCGCAAAAACCGACACTGGTAAGAAGTAAAGAACGAGTATCGTATATTAGCCCTCTTTTTTTAAAACCTTAGTGCTATAATCCCATTCAAACTAACAATAGGCGTTTTTTATGCAAAACTTTGACATCGACGATATGTTATTTGGCGGCACACCGCTTACAAAGCTAATCGACATAATAGGCAACGCCAACAAAAGCATAGTAGAGGCGGAGTTGGAGAAGTTTTTATCTAGGGTCGCCGTTATGGAGACGCTATTGGAGCAAAAAGGCGTAGATGAAAAAGAGATACGCTCTTTTGGATACGAAAACCAAGACGCCATAAAAAACCAAGTGAACTCGTTGGCGCTTGGTATAACGGCGGATATACTTACGCAAAATGAGTAAGTTTTTTTTATGGCTCTCACTTCTTTTTTTGCCGCTAATGGCGGAGGAGGGCGGAGTAGTGAGCTGGAGCTACAACGACGAGATCGAGCTAAGAAAAGACCAAGTCGCACGTTATCAAATATCTGTTGACGACAAGCTACTGATACTTGATTTTCGTTGGACGCTCTATGTCAACAAAGGGCTTGTTATGCTCTACAAACTTGATAAGTTCCCATATCAAAACGTAATGTATAAAAACCATAAACTAGATAGATTCAAGCTAAAACTCAAAAATAGAGCCGCAAACGCATACGAAGAGCCGTACGCCGTCATTGTGTTTAAAGATTTTGACAATAAGACAAAAAAGGCTACGTTTACAATTTTATTAAAAGACGACTATAGATCCGTTCAAGCGGAGAGAGTTTTGCCAAGGACAGATTAATTGCTTGAAAAAGTAACAGACAAAATAGACGAAATCATTGGCGAAATAAATAACAAACGTATAAGCGAACTTTTTGCACAGGTGAGCGGCGGCAAGATGTTGCGCCCTAGGCTAATGCTAAAAATCAGCCAAAACGAGCGGATTTATGAGTTGGCGGCTATTGTGGAGCTAATCCATATAGCAAGCCTCTTGCATGACGACGTAATAGACGCTTCTTTGCTAAGACGCAAAAAACCTACCGTAAACGCCACTGATGGCGATAGAGTAGCGGTAATGCTAGGCGATGTGCTGTATTCAAAGGCGTTTTCAAAACTAGTCTCTTTTGAGCCCTGTATAGCAAAAAAGATTTCAGACGCAGTTACCACGCTTAGTCTTGGCGAAATGGAAGACGTGGAGATGTCAAAAGAGCTAAACATCGACGAAGATAGATATATAAAGATGCTATACGGCAAAACAGGTGCTCTTATAGAAGCCGCTGCGGTATCGGCTGCAATGCTTGAGGGTATGACACACGATGGTATTGAGACGTACGCAAAAAGTCTTGGCGTCGCATTTCAGCTGATAGACGACGTGCTTGATATTATGGCGGACGAAGAGAGCCTTGGCAAGAGACCTTTTAGCGACTTTACGGAGGGCAAAAGCACCGCTCCATACATCCATCTCTACAAAAACGGCGATGAAGAGACAAAAGGATTTTTGAGGAGTATATACAAAAAAAGAGTTAACGACGAACAAAAAGAGAAGCTAATGCAAGAGTTTCACAAGCGCGGCTCGATAGAGTACTCTTTGTCTTTAGCAAAAAATGTGACGCAACAAGGACTATCCGCCCTTCATGCGTCAAGCGTAGATGAGGCGCTAAAAATCGCTCTTACCGACACGGCAAAAAAACAGCTTTCAAGACTATTTTAAGGGCTATTGATGCACTATCTTACGTTGAGCTTTTCACACAAAAACAGCGACGTCGCCGTCAGGGAAAAGCTTGCGTTTACAGAAGAGACAAAAGAGAAAACTCTCAAAACGCTCACCTCAAACCCAATTATCTCCGAGGCTCTAATACTCTCCACCTGCAATAGAGTCGAAATTTTTGTAAGCTCAAAAGACAACTCTCTTGCCGCGCCTTTTATCTTTGAAGCTCTTTGCGCCCACTCCGGACTTAGCTCCGAAGAGCTTGAGGGCAGAGCGGACGTGTTTGAAAACGAGGGGGCGGTACACCATCTTTTTGCCGTCGCAAGCTCTCTTGATAGCATAGTAATCGGCGAGACGCAGATAGCCGGACAGATAAAGGACGCTCTTAGGTTTGCGCAAGAGAGAGGGTTTTGCGCAAATAAAATCTCACGGGTGATGCAATACGCTTTTCGTTGCGCCGCCGAGGTAAGAAATCAGACCCAAATAGCCAAAAATCCAGTCTCCGTCGCAAGTGCTGCCGTGGATAAAGCAAAAAAGATGTTAGGCTCTCTCAGCGGCGAATGCGCCGTGGTGATAGGCACGGGAGAGATGGGTTCTCTCGCCTGCAAACACCTGTTAACCGCCGGAGCTGATGTGATACTAGTCAGTAGAAGTTTGCAAAAAGCGGTTGATATGGCGGCAGAACTTGGGACAAACGCTCGCGGAGCTGATTATTCACAGCTTAGCGCGCTTCTTAATACGCACAGACTTCTCTTTTCGGCGACTGGCGCACAACATCCAATAATTGACGATAACGGCGTTGAAAAGTGCGAGTTTCGCAGGGTTTGGTTTGATATATCAGTGCCGAGAGATATAGAGATAAGCGATTGTCACGGCGTTGAGGTGGTTACGGTTGACGATTTGCAAGATATAGTAGAGCAAAACCAGTCGCTACGAGCGGAAGAGGCTCGCATTGCGTATAGTTTAGTCGGCTCGTATACGATAGAGTTTTTCAAATGGATAAGCGTCCTTAGCGTGGATCCAATCATCAAAGAACTAAGAGAAAAAGCGCAAGCCATTGCCGAAAAAGAGATAAAAAACGCCGTCAAAAAAGGGTTTATCCAGCAAGCACAGGAAGAGGAGATTGGCAAGCTACTCCATAGTGCGTTTAAAAAGTTTTTGCACGAGCCTACCGTCAACCTAAAGGCTATTGCGAGCAGCGCCAAGCTAGACGACACGGTGGAGGCGCTCAAATACCTACACAACCTATCTAGCGACGCAAAAGAGAGTTATAAACCTGAACAATATATGGACGAGGAGAGAGGGTAGTTATGAAATTTTCAAGAACGCTTATAAATACGATAAAAGATTATAAAACAGAGGGCGACGAGGGCGGACTTAGAAGTCAAGAGTATCTAACTAGAGGCGGTTTTGTGCTTCAAATCGCAAGCGGTATATATGACTTTTTGCCGCTTGGCAAGATGATGCTTGACAATATCAAAGCTATCATCAACGAAGAGTTGACAAATGCGGGATGTATAGAGGTAGACCTTGCGTTTGTGTGCCCCGAAGAGCTTTGGCAAAAATCAGGCAGAGCTGAAAAGTACGGCAAAGAGCTTTTGAGATTAGACGATAGAAAAGGGCAAAAATTTCTCCTCTCGCCGACGTGCGAAGAGATGATGGTGGAGCTTGCCAAATCCAAAATCACAAGTTATCGCCAACTTCCAAAGAATATCTATCAGATAAAACTAAAGTTTCGCGACGAGGTGCGCCCCCGATTTGGACTGCTAAGAGGTCGTGAATTTGTAATGAAAGACGGATACTCTTTTCACGACTCACACGAGGATATGCTCAGAGAGTTTCATCTAATGGAAGAGACTTATAAAAAGATATTTACAAGAATGGAACTAGACTTTAAAGTCGTGGAAGCCGATAGCGGTGCGATTGGCGGTAGCGGCTCAAAAGAGTTTATGGTGTTAGCAAACGCCGGAGAGGATACGCTAGCCGTATGTAAAGCGTGCGAATACGGCGCAAACGTCGAAGCGGCGAGAAGAAAACCAAAAAAACGCCCAAGGGTCGAAGTGTGCGAACCCGAAGAGGCGTATACTCCATATACAAAAACGATAGAGGAGTTGGCTGAGTTTTTTGAGACAGATAGAGGTGTTTTTGTAAAAGCCATCGTTAAAGAGGCTATTTATGAAGACGCAAAGCAAAACACTCCTGTAGTTTTTTTTGTAGCCGGAGACGATGAGCTTGAAGAGACAAAAGCCATAAATGCCGCCAAAGCTTTGGCACTGCTTGATATAGACGAAGCGGGGCTTAAAGAGAGGTATCCGGACAAAAATATTACTCTTGGGTATGTGGGGCTTGGCGTGGAGTGCGAATATTTTGTAGATATGGAGCTACTGGATAGAAACGGTATGATTATGGGCGCAAACAAAGCTGATTATCACATCAAAAACATTAGCGTCAAGGCTCCGATTGGAAAAGTAAAAGATTTGGTTTTGGTAAAAGAGGGCGATGCTTGTCCAAAGTGCGGCGCGGATTTGTCATACGCTAAGGGGATTGAGGCGGGGCATATTTTTCAGCTTGGAACACGCTACTCTGAGCCTTTGGGGGCTAAGTTTCTTGACAAAAACGGCAAAACGCAACCGTTTATTATGGGGACGTACGGCATAGGCGTAAGCCGCCTAATTTCGGCGGTTATAGAGCAAAACTCTGATGAAAAAGGGTGTATTTTGCCCTCTTCCATAGCCCCTTTTCAGGTGGATATAATCGTCTCAAACGTCAAAGACGGCGCACAATGGGAAGCTGCAAATGGGCTATATGAAGAGCTAAAGGCGGTCGGTGTAAAAACCATACTTGATGACAGGGATGAAAGATACGGGCATAAGATGGCGGATTTTGAGCTAATAGGTTTTCCTTATGCGCTGATAGTCGGTAAAAATATCACCGATGGCACAGTGGAGATTGTAAACAGAAAGACGCTTCAAAAAGAGCCTTACGAAGCCGCTATCGCCGCCGCAAAACTAAAAACACTAATATTGGGAGATTAATTATGCTAAAAAAAGCTCTACTTTTAAGCCTCGCCGCTTCATTGTCACTTATCGCCGCCACAAATAAAGAGATAGAAGAGTACAAAATGTCAATCTTCAAAAACTCCAAACAAGCGACCGTAAAGTCGGTTAAAGTAGTATCAAGAGAGCCTGCGGAGGGCTTTGCGGAGTGGGAAGCGGTTACCATACTTATTGAGTTTGTCATAGATAAAAACGGTAAAAAGCAAACGCTCAAAACGCCGGATACGGTGTTTGTTAGAGGCGAACTTATGGCGGATGAAATTGTAAATCTCAAAAAATTAAAAAGTGCCAAAGAGTCGTCCAAATCAAAGGCGGACGCTTCTTTTTTTGACGCCGAACATCTAGTGGCGGGCTCCAAAGACGCTAAAAATAAGTTGCTCGTATTTAGTGACCCGCTGTGTCCGTTTTGCAGAGACATCGTGCCGGACATAATAGCCGCCGCCGTAAAACATCCATCAAAACTAGCGGTATACCACTACTCGTTTCCGCTAACGGCACTGCACCCCGCGTCTGAAGCTATCGTAAAAGCGGAGCTTAGCGTCAGAGGAGGCGTCAAAAATAGAGCGGAGTTTATGACTAAGTTATACGCCACAGAAGTTGAAGCAGAAGAGGCGGACGAGGGGAAAATAGCCGCCAAACTAAGCTCTGAACTAGGGATAAAAATCCAAAAAAGCGACATGGCAAAAAAAGAGACGATTACAGAGTACTCCAAAGAGATGCAAGCGGCATATAAACTTCTAATCAGAGGCACCCCAACTGTGTATATAAACGGCGAGATAGACCAAACAAAAGCAAAAACACAACAACTACTTAAAGATTTAAAATGAAAAAACTAATCATTGCAACACGTGCGTCAAAACTGGCTCTTTGGCAGTCAAACCACATAAAAGCCATGCTTGAAGAAGCTCATCCGGGGCTTGTCGTGGAGCTAAAACCAATCAAAACAACCGGCGATAAAATCCTAGACACCCCGCTAGCGCTTATAGGCGGTAAAGGGCTTTTTACAAAAGAGCTTGAAGAGGATATGCTAAGCGGCGGCTCTCATCTAGCCGTGCATAGCCTAAAAGATGTTCCGACAAGATTTCCCGAGGGGCTTACGCTCGCCGCCGTTACAAAAAGAGAAGACCCAAGGGATTGCTTTTTGTCGTTTAAATACGCTTCGTTATCAGAGCTTCCGCAGGGCGCCGTTGTTGGCACTACAAGTCTTAGGCGAAGAATGCAGCTAAAAGCATATCGCCCCGATCTAGCCATCAAAGACTTAAGAGGAAACGTCGATACAAGGTTAAAAAAACTTGAAGACGGGAAGTTTGACGCTATTATATTAGCGACCGCCGGAATAAAGAGACTTGGGCTAATAGAGAGCGTGAAATATGCGACCCCTATAGATAGAGAGGTCATGACTCCATCCATGGGGCAAGCGGCTATCGGTATAGAGAGTGTGGATGATGACGAGATAATCGAACTACTCTCTGTGCTTAACGACGAAGACGCAATGATAGAGACGGCTATCGAGCGCGATTTTGTAGACGCACTAGAGGGCGGATGTCAAGTTCCGATAGGCGTAAACGCTTCTCTCAACGGCGACAATGTCGAGGTAATGGCGGTTTTGGGTATGCCGGACGGCTCTTCAATAATGAAAAAAAGCGTTACCGCTTTGGCTGAAGATTATGAAGATATTGGCGAAGAGCTTGCAAATGAGTTTTTGGCGGAGGGCGCAAGAGAGCTCTTAAACGCTGCGTGCGCTATGGGCGAGGAGATATTGAGATATTGATGTTACACGCCAATACGAGCAAAGCCCGTCTTGGCGGCAAGGACATAAATGTCCCTGCACCCCCTGAAGCTACCCGCCAGAGGCGGGAGAGAGCGGCAAGCCGCGAGAGCCCTCCGCTGAGGAGCTAATTTACGGCAAGGATAAGCGCTAGTGAAACACCAACTTCTTGAGTTTTACTCTTCTAGGAAATTTTTTTTGGATACGATAGATTCTACGCTTGTTGATAAAAGTCTAGTGTATGATAGAGAGTATGGCTTTTGCGACTCTCCGATTATGTTTATCGGTGAAGCGCCGGGGGATAATGAAGTAAAAGAGGGGAGACCTTTTTGTGGGGCGGCGGGAAAAAATCTGCACAAGCTAATAGAGGCGGCGAAGCTTGATAGGGCAAAGATAGTTATCACAAATGCTTTTGCTTTTCGGACGTTTGACCACTCCCAAAAAGGAGTAAAAAACAGAACGCCAAACAGCGCCGAACTCCTACTTGGTGCGTCGATGCTACTTTTGGAGATAAAAATCATAAAACCTAGAGTTATCGTCATACTAGGAGGAAGTGCCGAAAAGGCTATGCTAAAACTTGGCGACCAAACGCTACGAGAAGCTTTCAAAAATCTCTCAAAGCATGAGATAAAAGAGGCGTTGCATGATGGAAAAACACTGCACATAGCCAAGACACACCACCCAAGCCCTCTTGTATTCAACAGGGCGGACAAACGAGCTGAGCTATACGAGTTTTTTGGTAGGTTGCATGAGCATAAGTGAGAGCAAAAACGCGCAATTAGGGTTTTTGTACTCTATTCTTTCGCATCTGCTGATTGCGGCTTTGTTTTATTTTTTGACGATAAACAAAAAAGATTTACCGCCAAAAGAGGAGAAAAAGACGCTTGAGCTCTCTAAGTTTCAAACAAAACCAATAGAAAAAAGCACTCCGCAAAAAGAGTCCAAACCACAAGAAAAACCAAAGCAAAGCTCCAAAACAGCGCAACGTGAAAAACCGAAAAAAACACCACAAAAAGAGCCCGCCAAAGAAGAGAGCGCCCCAAAAACCGCAAAATCACAAGAGCAAAACAAAACATTCACCAAAAAACCCGCCGACAACTCCCTGCTATCAGAGCTAAACAACGAGTTCAAATCCGCTCCAAAAGAAGCTGGCTCCCCAATCCAAAAACTTTACGGCAAAGATTTTGAAAGAATGGGCAAAGAGGAGCAAAAATTTATCAAGGACAACCTAGGCACCATCGGTAAAATAACTGAAAAATACCTCAGGTATCCGGACGTATCCGCTAGATTAAGACAACAAGGAGCAAGCGTAGTCGAGTTTTTCTTGTATCCAAACGGCGATATTGGCGATTTGCGACTTCTTGAGGGCTCAGGATACCGTCCGCTTGACAAAAACTCAATAGAGACGATAGAGATAGCCTACAAAGACTACCCTAGACCTAGCGTAAAGACAAAGATTAGGATATATGTGCAGTATTCGATGTATTAGGGGAATTTTTTTGTAGTGTCTTTATAAAAGGGCGATGCAGTGATTTTCACGATATATCTCGTCTTATCGGCCGCCAAAGACGATCAATCGACACCGCCCGTTAACTTTAGTCTAAGCAAAAATAGTTCCAAGTTAGTTTTTTGGCTTAAAAAGCGATGCAATATAGTCTATTATCTCACCATTTCCAGTCAGCTCCGCCGCTTCCATACGGCTAACATCAATATACTTTTGCCGTTTGGCAAGGCGGCGTTTGCCTCTTCTTTTGAGGTTATCAGCGTGTTTATTGCGCCTATGTCTTCTTTTTTTGATAGCTTCAACTACCTCTTACGACGGGGGAGCCGCCATTAGCGAAGCGGCTAATGCAAAAGCGAAAACGATTTTTTTCACACTTTGCCTTTGAAACTGTGTCAGCGCAACGCAGTAGGTCTAGATTATAAAATGTAAATTTTTTTCTATATATGAAGCTTTTAAAGATTAATTCTGTAAAGTAATACAAATTCATACAAAGGCACGTTATGCTTAAAAATATGTCTATTAAAGCAAAACTTCTACTATTTCCCTGCTTACTTGCAGTGTTGCTTATTATTATATTCAGTTTATATCATAATAAAAACAAAGAGAAGGAGTACATAACCGTTACCAATGAAATGATGAACCGCTTGATTAACGACTATTTGGATACCCGCATAAAATTATATCAGTTGTTCAGAATACATAACGATGAAAATATTAAAAAAGCGCGGGACAACATAGATAAAAATAAAAAACAGATAGCCGATGCAAAGATGCGTCTAAAAACAACCGAAAATCTCAATAGGATGGAAGAAAACTCAAAACTTATAGTGGAGTATGAGGAGAAGTTTAATGACTATATGAAAATAGTTGACGAAGAGCAAAAAAGCGGCATAAAGAGCGATGACAACATAACACAACTTGTAAAAGGATGGGCGGCGATAGGCGCAAAAATACAAAAAAATACCGAAGATACTAGAGAAAGCTTATTCGTCTCCCTCGAAAAAGAAGAGAAGCATCTATATACGATGATGTCTATCGGCTATATAATTATTTTTACTCTTTTTACCATTATGTCATATATTGTTATAAGACAGATTATGCGCTCAATAAGCCTGCTTCGTAATTCAATAGGCGCGTTTGACTCTCATAAAGAGCTTGGTTTTAGAGTCGTATACGATGGAAAAGACGAGATAGGCGACGCCATAAAAAGCTTTAACGCACTACTCGCAACGCTGGAAGAAACCATCAAAGACGCAAAAAAGACTTCAAACGAAAACGCTTTTGTATCGCATGAGCTTAGCGCCACAAGTGCCCAAATAGGTAAAAACGCAGAATCGGGGGCGCAGATAGTATTTGAAGCGATAGAAGAGATAAAAACTATAAAAAATTTTATAGAGGGTACAGCCTCTATGTCGTTACATACGAAGGATGAGATAAAAGTAGCGGTAGACAGGCTAAACGGCGCAAAAAACTCTATAACTTCTCTAAAAAATGAAGTGGACAAAGCCAGCGAAGCAGAAGCGACTCTTGCGAGACGGCTTGAGAGCATGAGCGCCGAGGCGGCGCAGGTTAAGCAGATACTTTTGGTTATCTCCGATATAGCCGAGCAAACAAATCTTTTGGCTCTAAACGCCGCCATAGAAGCGGCTAGAGCCGGAGAGCACGGCAGAGGATTTGCGGTGGTGGCGGATGAAGTGCGAAAACTTGCAGAGAGAACACAAAAAAGCCTCACAGAAATCAACGCCACCATAAACACCATAGTCCAATCTATCATAGAGGCGGCAGAACAAATGGGTGTTAACGCCAACAATATTCAAAAATTAGTAGGAGTATCTTATAGCGTTGAAAACGACATTATAGAGACCGGAACGACAATGCAAAGCTCTATGCACTCAGTAATAGAGAGCGCCGATAACTCCGTCAAGATAGCGACCGACGCTGAGAAAATAGTAAAACTTGTCGGCAATATAAATCTTCTAACAAGTCAAAACGTAAAAAGCGTAGAGGAGATAGCCGCAACATCAGAACATCTATACAAACTAACGGAAAATCTAAATGAAAAACTAAATATGTTTAAATCTTAATGTGCCTAAACTGGACAAGGAAGTGATTGCCGAGATGCTTCAAAATAATGGCAAGATTGATTTGAACATAAAACCAAAAGAACAAAAGATGCTTGAACTAACGATAATTCCTAGGAGCAGGGCAATAGAGCTTGAAAAAGCAGAAAAAGAGTTTTTGGTAAAACAAAAAGCCGCACTTTGGGAGCAGGAAAACGCCGAGGCAATAAACGAGCAAAACGCTAGAGTGGCTAGACGAGGGGTGTTTGCGGATAAGGTGAGAAAAATTTAAATGCATGACTGGAAATGTGATGCAGCTAGATAGCCTAGATACTGCTTGCAAAAAAGAGCTCCTTGCAACAGAGCCGTAATAAAGAAGTTTTATAGTTTCAACTATATTATTACGCAGGCAAAAAAGAGCAAAAAGATGGTAAGCGTCAAAGAGATTCTAACAAGTAAAAATCCAATGTTTTTTCAGAAATATCCGAAGTTTTTTACGGATTTTTCCACATTGGTACTCGCTAAGTTGCTAAAAGAGCGAGAAATAAATGATTTTTTGTCAAACAACAAGGAGACAGAGGGGCTAGACTTCGTAGACGCCGTACTGGAGAGGCTAAATTTTACCTACAAATTTTCAAGCCGTTCAAAAATCAATATTCCCTCATCGGGCAAGCTGATTATCATAGCAAACCACCCGCTAGGCGCACTAGACGCTTTGAGTCTTATACGATTTATCAGAGAGGTGAGAAGCGACGTTAAAGTGGTTGCAAACGATATTTTGATGAGTATACCAAATTTAAAAAGTTTACTTTTGGGGTTTGATATTACAAAAAAAAGTAGCGTCAGGTCGGATATGAAAGCTATTTTAGCCGCTTTAAAAAACGAAGAGGCGGTTATTATCTTTCCGGCCGGCGAGGTGAGCAGGGCTAGACCTGTCGGCATTCGCGACACTGCGTGGGAAAGCGGCTTTTTGTATATGGCGGAAAAGTCAAAAGCCCCAATACTTCCCGTATTTATAAAAGCAAAGAACTCTTTCACATTTTACGCCGCTTCAACCGTATATAAGCCTCTTGGAATGCTACTGCTTCCGACAGAGATGATGAGGCAGAGAGGCAAAAGTCTTGAGTTTGTGGTAGGTGAGACGATACCCGCGGCAAATGTCGCAGGACTCAAAATATCAAAAGAACACAAATTAAAACTTGTCAGAAGGCACCTCCATATTGTCGGAAAAGGTAAAAAAGGGGTTTTTGAAACAGAGAGAAACGTGGCTCATCCAGAGGAGCGAAAAAGCTTAAGAGACGAGCTCTCATCCTCAGAGCTTCTTGGGCGTACGGCTGATGATAAAATCATATATCTCTATGACTACGCAAAAAAATCAACTATCCTAAAAGAGGTAGGGCGGCTTAGAGAGATGACTTTTCGCAAAGTGGGCGAGGGTACAGGCAGACAAAGAGATACCGACGATTATGACAAATACTATCGCCATATAGTACTTTGGGATGATAAGGAGCTAGAGGTTGTCGGCTCGTACAGAGTGGGGCAGGGGCGTGAAATTTGCGATGTCTTTGGGGTGAGCGGGTTTTATACAAACTCTCTTTTTAACTTCTCATCTGATTTTAACGAGCTTTTGCCTCACTCGATAGAGCTTGGACGAAGCTTTGTGCAATCAAAATATTGGGGAAGTAGAGCTCTTGATTATCTCTGGTATGGTATAGGCGCCTATCTCAAAAAACACTCGTTTGTAAAATATATGTTTGGTCCCGTTAGCCTCTCAAACTCTTATCCTGACGAGGCAAAAAAGCTACTTATATATTTTTATTCAAAATATTTTCCAGCTCCAAAAAAGTTTGCAACCTCCAAAAATCCGTTTGTATTATCTCGCCATGAAGAAGAGGAGTTTGAGGGGTATTTTGGCTTTGAAAACTATGAAGAGGATTTTAGAAAACTAAAAAATCTACTCAAAAACTACGGCTGTATAGTGCCGGTACTATTTAAACAGTATTCCGAACTATGTGAAAAAGGAGGGGTGTATTTTAGCGATTTTGGCGTGGATCCTGATTTCGGGGATTGTGTAGACGGTTTTATTATTGTAGAGATAGACAAAATACTGCCCGCCAAGCGTGAGCGGTATATGGGAAGCTTATCTTAAAGGCGAAGCAAAATACGCTTTTGCACAGGAAAGTCCAATCAGGACACAGATATTATAAAACAAGGAGTTACAGATGGAGTGTTATCTATGCCAAAGCTCAGAAAATCTAAGTAGATATGTGGTTGACGGAGCTACTACGGTATTTGTATGCCAAGACTGTGAAGAGGAACTTCTTTTGGAAAACCATCTGGAGATTGAAGACAAGATTTATGATCAACCAATGCACGACATACACGAGCGAGTCGCCGCATACGCATGCGCTTAAGGGAGAGCTAGATTCCCGTCGTCAACAGGCGATGGACGGCTCTAGCTACCCGCTTACGCGGGAGAGCGTGGTAAGTTCTATTTGTCATCCAATGTAGCTTCAGAATTCTCTTCTTGTTCTGTAGGCGAATCAAAATCAGCGTCTACAAAATCTATATGCTCTTCTATACTTTTCTGTGTTTTAGCGCCCATCTCTTTTAGTTTCTCCAGTCTTACAAGTGCTGAGCCTTTGCCTGTTGATAGAAGTCTTCTTGCGTCTTCATAGCTTTTTTGGGATCTATCAAGATTTAGCGATATTTTGTCAAATTCATTCATAAAGCTTACTATCTTGTCATATATTGCTCCCGCCTCTTTTGCTATTAGCGCAGCGTTTTGGTTTTGACGCTCTGATCTCCATATCATGTAAACTGTTTTGAGAGTCGTCATAAGCGAGCTTGCCGTAACAAGAGCGATATTTTTCTTTAGCGCATACTCAAACAATCCTCTATCCTCCGCGATAGCGGTCATATAAGCGCCCTCCAAAGGAATAAACATAAAGACGTATTCAAACGCATTATCTATATCTTGGTATCTTTTTTGAGACAATGAGTCTATATGTTTTTTAACGGCGGCTAGAAGCGTTTTAGCGGCGGCGTTTCTCGCCTCTTCGGAGTCTGCGTCGCAATAGTCCAGGTATGGAACAAGCGTTACTTTTGAGTCAATAACGATTTTTTTGCCCTCCGGCATATTGACGATGATGTCGGGTATGATACGCTCGCCCTCTTCTCCCGTGTGTCCGCTTTGGATTGTATACTCTTCGCCGCTTCTAAGACCGGAAGCCGCTAGGATGCCCTCAAGCACCATTTCGCCCCACATACCTCTTGTTTTTGAACGATTTTTGAGCGCATCTACTAGAGAGTTTGCTTCATCGGTTAGTTTTTGATTTTGCTCTTTTAGCTCTTTTACCGCGATAGAGAGGTGTTTTCTCTCCGCAGATTCAGCGTTGTAGGTGTCGTCTACTTTTCTTCTGAAGCTTTCAAGCTGCTCTTTTAGAGGTTTTAGTGTTGTTTCGACAGAGTTTTTGTTTTGCTCCTCTGTTTTTACCATCGCCTCGTTTGCAAGCGTTTTAAACTCCTCTTTCATCTTATCGGCATACTCTTTGGCAAACTTTGCCTCCGACTCTAGCGTTGCATTTTTGCCGACAAGAAACAGTAGTCTTGAGTTTAAATCCTCATTTTTTTTGGATAACATCAGAAAGATAGTAGCGGCCACGATAAGACCGACAAGTAGTCCGGCCGATATAAGGATAAGCGTTTCCATAGTTGCTCCAGATTAAATTTGTTGGGGTTATTTTACTCAAAATATCATTATGGGACGCACCGGCTGATATTCTCGCATTTTCAAGCATTGCTCCAAAATGAGGCTTTCATACAGACGGCTCTTGCGGCTAATCACTCTAAAGCGAGGTTATTTTTTACAAGGCTTCGCTTCTAAGTCTTTTTTCATACCCTCTACGCTTTTTGCGCCAAGACCTTTTACTTTTGCAAGTTCGTCTACGTTGTCAAAACATTTTGTTTTTCTATAATCCACGATTGCCGTAGCTTTCGCCTTTCCAAGCCCTTTAACTTTTGTAAGCTCTTCTACGGGAGCAGAGTTAATATCTACAGCCGCAAACGCAAACGCTGCGAGAGATAATAAAGCCATAATTTTTTTCATAAAAACTCCTTTGTGATTTATTTGATTTTACTAGCAAGCCGCTTAATGATTTAAGTCTACAACTTTATATTCGCCAACATTCAAATCATCAACGCAAAACTCGCCAAAACTCACTCTATGAAGTCCTATTACTTTGTTTTTAGTAGCCGCAAACATCCTTTTTACTTGATGGTAGCGCCCCTCGAAAATCTCTAGCAAGGCGATATTTGGAGCGATGACTTTTAGCTTTGCGCTGATGCAAGGTGTTTTTTCTCCGTTTAGCATAAGCTCTCCGCTAGCAAAAATATCCGCTTCATCGCCTTTTAACGGCTCTGCGAGCGTCGCTTGATACACCTTGGAAATATGCTTTTTTGGGCTTGTAAGCGAGTGATTTAAATCGCCGTCGTCGGTTAACAAAATAGCACCTGTGGTGTCGATATCCAATCTTCCCACAGTGGCAATCTTCGGATTTCTACGCTGCCATCTATCGGGAAGTAGCGAATAAATAAGCTTGCCGCCATCGTCGTGAGAGCAGATAAAGCCTGAGGGCTTGTTTAGCAAAATAGTCAGGCTTTCGGGATCAAGAGGCTCTCCCTCAACCGTGACCTCATGATGAAAAACCTTTAAGGAAAGGTCAAAAACTCTTATTTTATTTACGCACACTTCATTGTCTTTGATAAAAAATTTTGCGCTTCTTCGCAAGCAATATCCAAGATTTGACAACAAAGCGTCAAGGCGTTTTTTTTGCATATAGATTTATCCTTGTGTAGCTCTCATATAGCGGTAAGCCGCGAGAGCTGTCTGCCAAAGACCTCATTTTGGGGCAATGCTTCAAAATGTGAGAATTAATCAGATAGTTTAATTGAACCCTCAACTTATGGTAAGGGTTATCTTTAAAAAGCTCAGGATTTGAGTCAAACTTTCTAGGTAATGTATCATAGGGACTTTTAAACTTCAAAGCTTTCAATTTCTTTTGGTGATTGTAATAAAGCAAGTAGCTCATCTATCGTCTCATAAGGATAAGTTTTGGTCGTAGCGTTTTTAATGGTCTCGTTAAATAGACTTCTTGCAAAACTCTCTATGAAATGAGTGCTTCAAAGAGCTATAGGGTCAAAATCTATTGATTTTGGGAACTCATCATTTTGAAGCATTGCCCCAAAATGAGATCTTCAGCGTGAGGGCTCTTGCGGCTAGCCGCTCTAAGAATTTCAAGTTTAATCAGAGGGTTTAATTAGCGCTTCGGCGAGACTCGATGCAGATAAATAAAAAGCTTGAGCGAGTGCCTTTTGGGCTTTGCTCTTGTTTATGCGTGACATCAGATAGGCTCTCAATATAAACGGCTTTTGGGTAGAATAAAAGCAAAAAAAGAGAAAAAATGTATATTCCAAGAAAAAGCAAATTTGATCCAGATAAGAGCGGATATTTTGGAGAGTTTGGCGGGCGGTTTGTGCCTGAAACTTTGATGCCGCTACTTATAGACCTTGACGAGACGTATAAAAAAATAAGATTTGACGAAGAGTTTTGGAAGGAGGCGGATTATTATCTAAAAGAGTATGTCGGACGCCCATCCTTACTCACCTACGCCGCCAATATCTCAAAAGAGCTAGGCGCAAAAATATACCTCAAAAGAGAAGATCTAAATCACACCGGAAGCCACAAGATAAACAACGTAATCTTGCAAGCTTTGGTTGCAAAAAGACTTGGCAAAACCAAGGTAATAGCAGAGACTGGAGCCGGTCAACACGGCGTTGCTACAGCTACGGCGTGTGCTCTTTTTGGTATGGAGTGTGAAGTGTTTATGGGAGCAAAAGACGTGGCAAGACAAGAGCTAAACGTCTTTCGCATGAAGCTGCTAGGCGCAAAAGTACACTCCGTAGAATCCGGCTCCAAAACGCTTAAAGACGCAATGAATGACGCAATAAGACACTGGGTCACAAATGCAAAAGACACCTACTACATGATAGGCACAGTAGCGGGTCCGCACCCATACCCAATGATGGTTCGCGACTTTCAAGCCATCATCGGATACGAAGCAAAAGCGCAAATACTCCGCCTTGAAAGACGCTTGCCCGACATGGTAGTGGCTTGCATAGGCGGCGGAAGCAACGCTATGGGGCTTTTTAGCCACTTTTTGGAAGAAGAGGGCGTGACTTGCCTTGGCGTAGAAGCAGGCGGAAAAGGCGTAGAGACAAGCGAACACGGAGCAAGCTTGCAAAAAGGGAGAGCGGGAGTACTTCACGGACAGATGAGCTACCTACTCCAGAACGAAGACGGACAGATTGAAGAAGCGTACTCCATATCAGCCGGACTTGACTATCCGGGAATTGGTCCGGAACACGCATATCTATTTGAGAGCAAAGCGGCAAAATACGAGTCTGTGACGGATGAAGAGGCACTGGAGGCTTTTGTATGGCTAAGCCAAAAAGAGGGAATTATTCCCGCATTTGAAAGCTCGCACGCCGTGGCGCAACTCAAAAAAATGGACATAAAAGGCAAGCTAATTATCGTCAATATCTCCGGTAGAGGTGATAAGGATATGACACAGGCAAAAGAGATTTTGAAGTTTTGAGATTTGGTTTTTGAACGGTAAAAATACAGACTATTATGCTTAAGGTTTGACCTTATGCGCTAAAAAATGCGAAGATGCGCTATTTCTCCGGCGAAGCCGGTAGCTTCAGGGGGTTGCAAGGGACATTTATGTCCCTGCCGCCTATACGGGCTTTGCCCGTATAGGCGCGTAACATCAATATTTCAGTAAATAAAAAGTAGTCGCCCATTTTCCTTTAACCACTTTTCGCTCTCCTTATAAGTCGGCGATAGTGCGGCGACGCGCGCCCAGAAGTGGCTTGAGTGGTTGAACTCTTTTAGATGACATATTTCATGGATTATGACGTACTCTATGACGCTTTTTGGCGCACCTACCAGCCTAATGCTAAAGTTTAATGTTTTTTTGGCTGAGCAACTTCCCCATCTACTTTTTGTGTCCCTAAAGAAGAGCTTTTCGTAGGTTATACCATAAAAGTTTGCTATATTTTCAGTTTTTTGGGTTATAACTCTTTTTGCCTCGTCTCTCAAAAACTCTCTAAAATGCTCTTTTTTTGAAAGGCTTAGCACCCCGTCTTCAAATATGTATTTTCTTCTCTGTAACGGGTTAAAAGAGATTGGCGTTTTGCTCCCTAAGTACAAAAAATGTCCGTCAAGTTCCGCTTTTTTTGCGTCAAACGAGCGTTGTCTCTCTATCATTTTGCTTAGTTTGACCACATTTGCATTGGCGAAGTCTATACATTTTGATTCAGATAGATACGCCGGAGCGCTAATTAGCAAAGCTCCGCCCTCTTTTACCTCTATTTTGAGCCTTTTTATTTTTTTATCTCTTTTTATTTCAATTTTTTCAAACATTTGGTATACTCTCTCATAAATACACATTATCATCAGGATTACAATATGAGTCAAATAAAAATGATAGACCCACATACCGAAGAGTTCCAGTCGGAGCTCAAAAAGACTATAGATTTTACCGACAAAGTAATAAAACAGTTCGGCTTTGTATATAACCCCGATATGGAGATTACACAAAGCATACAGTTTGGTCTTACTAGAAATAAGTTGATTTATGACAAAAGATACTGCCCCTGTTTTTTTGTGACAGGCGATAAACAAGAGGATAGGGTATGTCCGTGTAAGCCCGCTATCGAAAACGAAATTCCATCAGAGGGGCTTTGTCATTGCGGGATATTTTGTACGCCTGAGTTTGCTGCGACAAAAGCGATGGAAGAGAGCTTGGAAGAGGCTGTGCATCAACACTCAAGAGGGCTTAAAAAAGAGGAGTGCGAGCTTCTACTTGCAAAAGCTCAAATGGACAGCGAAGAGCTGGAGGCTTTACTCGAAGCAAGAACGCTTGGAATGGTAAGCTTTAAGCTTGTGGACGTAAGAGAGTGGATGGAGTACAAAAACTTTAGAATAAGAGGCGTGGACTTCTTGGTTCCGACGACAAGCTTTTATGACTCCGTAAAAGAGTTAAACGAGTTTAAAAATGAAACTATCATAGTCTATTGCCATGTTGGCTCAAGAAGCGCTTATTGTCAAAAGACTCTAAAAGATTTGGGCTTTAAAAAAGTATCTAATTTACAAAGAGGAATAGTAAGCTACCGAGGCGAACTGGATAAAGGCTAGTATTTTGAGTTTGGCTCAAATACTTCGCCCCTCCTCTTTGGAGGATTTTTTGGGGCAAAAACATCTGCTTGGCGCCGAGGCTCCTTTTTTGCGGCTTGTCGAGGCGGGTTCTATTCCGCACTCTTTTTTCTTCGGTCCTCCCGGAACCGGCAAAACATCTCTCGCTCGTATTATCGCCGCAAAGTTGGAGGCTAATTTTTTTGAGTTTAACGCCACAAGCGTAAAGATAGACGACATAAGAAAAGCCGTAGACGCAAACAAAAACTCTTTTACAAAACCGCTGATTTTTATAGACGAAGTGCATAGGCTCTCAAAAACACAGCAAGAGGTGTTGCTTCCGATTATGGAGAATAAGTTTGCGCTTATAATCGGCGCCTCTACAGAAAACCCGTTTTTTTCGCTAACAGGCGGTATTCGCTCGCGTTCTATGCTGTTTGAGTTTTTTTCGCTAACGGATGATGATTTGAGGAAGGCTCTTGCAAAAGGGTTGCAATCGCTTGGCAAAGAGGCGGACGAGGATGCGGCGGAGTATCTCGTGCACTCTTCATCGGGCGACGCAAGAGCTATGCTAACTTTGCTGGAGTTTGCCGCAAAGCTCGAAGATAGGATTACGCTAGACATCCTCAAAAAACTTAGACCACAAGCCTTGACGGATGGAGCAGGGGAGTCTGAGACGCATTACAATCTCGCAAGCGCTCTTATCAAAAGCGTAAGAGGCTCCGATGAAAACGCCGCCGTGTATTATCTGGCGCGTCTTCTTGCTGGAGGTGAGGAGCCTCGATTTGTCGCACGCCGTCTAGCCATACTTGCCGCCGAAGACATAGGCAACGCAAATCCAAACGCCCTGCAACTAGCGAACGCCGCTTTTTCGTTGGTAGAAAAGATAGGTATGCCGGAATCCAGAATTATCCTCTCGCAACTGACGATATATCTAGCTTGCTGCCCAAAATCAAACTCCGCTTATACAGCGATAGACGATGCCTTGGCTTTGGTGGAGAGCGGCGAAATACAGCCGGTGCCGCCACATCTTAAAGACGCACATTTTGCCGGAGCAAAAACTCTTGGAAGAGGGGTGGGCTACAAGTACCCGCACGATTTTGGCGGCTGGGCGGAGCAACAATATACGCAAAAACCGCTTGATATAGTAAAGCTAAAAGATATTGGGTTTGAAAAGACGCTAAAAGAGTGGCTAGGGAAGATAAGAGTCCGCCTTACAAACTATCCCGTATAGGAGGGTTTTTTTGTATAAGTTTTAATGGGATTGATAGTTTAAATATAAAGAAGAGACCAGCACAAGTAAAATACTTAGTGGTGGCTCGAGGCAGAATCGAACTGCCGACACGCAGATTTTCAGTCTACTGCTCTACCGACTGAGCTATCGAGCCAAACTTTCTAGCGTCGCTAAAAAGGAAACGGGATTATAATAGCCAAACACTTAAACTTTACTTAAAGCTAGTACAAATTCTTTAAATTTTTCTCCGCGCTCTTTGTAGCCGCTGAATTGGTCAAGGCTTGCGGCGGCTGGTGAGAGCATTCCGACGCTGTTTATGTCCATTTTGGCGGACATTTTGGCGACCGCCGTTTGAAGTACGCCGCACTTTTCGCACGCTATAGCGTATTTGGCACACAACTCAAAAACTCTGTCTTGATTGGAACCGATAGCAAACACCTCAATACCTTTGCCTGACAAAAATTCAAATAGAGGCGTAAGCTCTTGTCCTTTATCGTCCCCACCCAAAATCAGCGCCACTCTTTTGTCTTCGTAGTTTTTGACCGCCTCTATCGTAGCGTCTAGGTTTGTAGCTTTGCTGTCATCCACCCACAATCTGCCAAAAGCGTCTCTAAACTCCTCTTGTCTGTGACCGTCGATATTAAAAGTGTTAATAAGCTCATAATCAACTTCGTTAAATAGCACTTTTGTGACCGATAGAGCCATTAAGGCGTCAAGCAAAAATACCCCTTTAAACTTTAGCTTTGAGCAATCTATATCAAAATACGCCGCCAAATCCTCAGCGCTCTCATAACCCACAAAAAACCCGTTTGTCGGGGTCTCTTTGTACTTTGACGGCGCGACTATCATCTCGCCCTCATTCATAGACGCAAAAGGCTTTAACTTTGCCGCTTCATACTCCTCCATGCTTTTGTGCCAGCTCACATGATCGGGTGTTATCGGCAAAAGTAGATAGATATTTGGCTTTGCTTTTGTTGTGTAGTGCATCGTAAACGAACTGGTTTCCAGTATCCACATATTTGCATTTTCGTCCATTTGGGCGAGCGGAGAGCCTATGTTGCCCCCGACATCCGCGCCGCGCTTTTTGAGTAGATGATAAAGCATTTGCGTAGTCGTCGTCTTGCCGTTTGTGCCGCTAATCCATACGCTAAAAGGCATCGTATCAGCAAATAGGTCGTATTCGCTTATCAGGTGTTTTGCCGCTTTTGTAAGCGGGTGATGCGGCGGTATGCCGGGACTTGTTACTTCCAGCTTACTTGCGTCTGGGTCAAATAGATGAGAGGGGAAAATAGTGTTGCCTTTTTCATCCTCTTTTATCTCTTTTGTGTTGTCGTCAAATATTTTGCAACCGCCAAATCTGTCCGCTATCGCTTTTGTTGTTTTTCCGTATCCGAGTAGGGTCATAGAAACTTACTTTCATAAAAATTTTTACATTCAAGAACAAGTATTTTTTCAAACATAAATTTATACCTCTGCATATTATTAGAAATGTGTTGATGTATCTTATCTCTCGAGTTTCTAACTTTATATACAAGTATAAAAATTTGCCGCCCTGAACGATAAGCATCACAACTCAAACCGAATTTATTTAAAAAGATACTTAGCAAATGAACAGAATCTGCCATTTTTAAAAATATACTATATTGTCTTTCTTTTTTATTGAACCACGCTAAAGGGTCGTTAACTTTTGTTAAGTCTTTAAACTCAACAAAAATCCATTTATTGCAGTTGGCGCTTATAAGCAACATATCCGCTGATTTTAATGTGCTTATGCCAAATTGTCTGCAAAAAATATCTTTAACTTTGTCGAAATTTATATACTGCCGACCATTGTCTGGACAGCATCTATCGCTAACTATATCTAAATTGTCAAATACATTTGGCAAAGTAGTAATATTTGTATTAATGGAGGCTACTACCATTCAATACTATCTATCTGCGTTTTTTCTATCGTATCAAATGGATCGGCTAGTTTTTTAAATATCGGCTCCAAATCATGCGTAACATCTTTTATTGTAGACATTAAGTCATATTCTGCTTTTTCGGCTAAATAAAAATTTGTTTTATCGCTGATTCCTTCTTTGTCACTATAGACCTTCAAGGCTTCAATCATATAAGGGCTATGTGAATTGACTATTACAAAAATGCCGTGTTTTGCCAATGCAATAATAAGTTCCGCATATTTTAACTGCCAAGCTGGATGTAAATGTACTTCAGGCTCATCCAAAATTAAAACAGAATTCTCTTTGAACGAACCATTAGATATTAGTATTTGCAACAACCCAAACATTTTAACTCCGCTAGCTGCGCATATCATCGGGATTTTGATATCAGGATTAGAATGCTTCACAAATACAAAATCATTGCTTTTTATGTCAAAAAATAAACTACCATCTATGGTATTACCGATTTTGTCTACCAAGTCTTTCATAGGGATGTTTAATTCATCGTCATCAGAGCCTAAATCCTCACGAAATAGTCTAAAAATTAAGTCATATATGTAAAATGGCAATATTGTTTCGTAGCCTTCAGAGCTTCGCAAAGATTCAGACTCTAAAATATACCTTCCCAAAGATAGTGTTAAAGGTGCTTCAATATAAAAAATAACATCAGATAAGCGTTCATTTATTGTGGCTTTTCGTCTTTTTGTATTGCTGATACTATAGGAAATAATTGCATTGTCATCGTTGTCAAATAGTGACATGTTACCGTTTATTTTGCCAAAGGTTAAAAATTTATCGTTTGTTGTTCTAAAAACTTTTTTAAATAGTTTTCCATCGGCGTCTTCTTCTTTGCTAGCCCTATATTTTAAAAAATATAGGGCTTTTCCAACCGTACTTTTCCCCGTATCATTCTCCCCTGCAATAACCGTAAGACCATCCAGCTTTACGTCTGCGTTCTCTAGCATACCGATATTTTCTAGCTTTATTTTCACAAAAGCTCTTTTATCTAATTTTTATAGTAAGCAAAGCAATAATATTAGAAAGTAAAGCGATTATCCAAAAACGCACGATTATCTTATTCTCCGCCCATTTTTTCATCTCAAAGTGGTGATGTAGCGGCGCCATCAAAAATACTCTTTTTCCGCGCGATTTGAAAGAGGCTATTTGGATGATGACCGACATTGTCTCTAGCACAAAGATAAACCCGATGACAATAAGAAGTATTTCGCTTTTTGAGACGATGGCGATAAGACCGAGAAGGGCGCCTATTGGTAAGCTTCCGCTATCGCCCATGAATACTTCCGCCGGATTTGAGTTGTACCACAAAAATCCTAGCAGGGCGCCGGTCATTGAGAATGCGACTACGGAAAGCTCCCCTACGCCGATAATCTTTGGCATAAACAAATAGCCGCTCAAAATAGCATTTCCGGTGATGTATACGAGTATGCCAAGGGAAATAAAAGCAAACACGCTAGGCACGGTGGCTAAACCATCTAGACCGTCCGTAATATTTACGGCGTTGCTGGCGGCTACAATTACGAGAGCCCAAAAAGGAATAGCAAAAATACCCATATCAAAAAGTTGGTTTTTGACAAAAGGAACATAAAAAGAGCTTGGAAAATCCAAATAAAAAAAGATAAACGCAGAGATGATAAACGCTACAGAAAACTGACCATATAGCTTGCCTCTAGCGGACAATCCTAAGTCGTTTTTAGCACTTGCTATTTTGCCCAAATCATCCGTTAGACCTATCGCCATAAACCCGAGCATTAGCAGTGCCGATGAAATCACATACATATCGTCCATTTTGGCGGATAAGATCACCGCTAGCAGAGTTGCGGACATAAAGACTATGCCGCCCATAGTGGGGGTGTTCTTTTTGCCCTGATGCGTCTCGGGCGCTAAAGCGTATATGGGTTGTTTCATTTTTTTTGATTTTGCCCAGCGTATAAAGCTTGGCATCATGGCGATTGTGAGTAAAAACGCCACAAAAAAACCTATCAAAGCCCGAACTGTAATATAGTGAAAAATATTTACGCCGTAGTAGCTATAGAGCCAATAAAACATTGAGCTTATCCCTCTTGTTATAAAAGCCAAATTTTAGTAAACTTTACCTAAATATGTCCGAACTTTAGTGGGGCTTGTTTTGGCTATGCCAGTCGCTTAAAGCGAATAAAAAAGGTTTTTAAGATGAGAAAAAAGACGGTTTTGATAATAACGGACGGCATAGGTCACTCTGAAAAAAAAGAGTTTAATGCTTTTTACTCTGCAAACAAACCGACATACGACTATTTGTTTGCTAACGCACCTTATTCGCTTGTCAAGACGCACGGGCTAAGTGTTGGTTTGCCGGAGGGGCAGATGGGAAATAGCGAAGTTGGGCATATGACGATAGGTAGCGGAAGAATTCTCTATCAAGATCTTGTAAAAGTATCTTTAGCGTTGCAAGACGGCTCTCTTGAGGCGCATCCAAAACTCCAAGAGCTTTTCGTCTCCTGTGGCGATATACATATAGCCGGGCTTGTTTCGGATGGCGGCGTTCACTCGCACATATCTCACATAGCGGGTCTTGCAAATATAGCGAAAAAAAACGGGAAAAAAGTGTGGCTTCATGCGATAACCGACGGTAGAGACGTAAGCCCAACCTCTTCAAAAGAGTTTGTGGCAGAGCTTTTAAAAGTTTGCGGTGAAGACGTCAAGCTGGCGAGCATAAGCGGAAGATTTTACTCTATGGATAGAGACAACCGTTGGGATAGGGTTGAAAAGGGCTACATGGCTATTGCTGAGGCGACGCCAAAAACAGAGCTTGAACCGCTTGCGTATATAGACGAGGAGTATGCGAAAGATATAACCGACGAGTTTTTGACAAGTGCGGCTTTTGACGGATATGAGGGCATAAAAGAGGGTGACGGCTTTATCTTTGCAAATTTCAGAAGCGATCGCGCTAGAGAGATAGTTACGGCTCTTGGCAAAGAGGATTTTAACGGCTTTGAAAGAGTTTACAAAAAAATAAACATGGTTACGATGACTGAATACTCAAAAGAGTTTGACTATCCAATCTTGTTTGAAAAAGACGAACCAAAAAATACATTAGCCGAAATAATTGCGGCGGCCGGCGTCTCTCAACTGCATACGGCTGAAACAGAAAAATATGCGCATGTTACTTTTTTTCTCAACGGCGGCGTAGAGACTCCATATCCTGATGAAACTAGGGTATTAATACCAAGCCCGAAAGTAAAAACGTACGACGAAAAACCACAGATGAGCGCCGAAGAGGTGGCGGACGCTGTGCTCAAAGCAATGGATGAAGAGTACGGGTTTGTGGTCGTCAATTTTGCCAACGGCGATATGGTGGGGCATACCGGTAATTTTGAGGCGGCTATAAAAGCCGTTGAAACGGTTGACGCTTGCCTTGGCAGAATAATTGAAAAAGCTAAAGAAAAAGAGTACTCCATACTTCTTACCTCTGATCACGGAAATTGCGAAGAGATGAGAGACTCCGAGGGGCATACGCTCACAAACCATACCGTTGGAAGTGTATACTGCTTTGTTATCGACGAAGAAGTCAAAAGCGTAAAAGAGGGCGGACTAAACAATATAGCCTCAACGGTGCTTGCACTAATGGGGCTAGAAAAACCCTCAGAAATGGATGAGGCGCTGATAAAAATAAGCTAAGCTGTGCATTTAAAATATACTCTCCCGCTAAGCGGGTAGCTTTAGGGGGTTGTAGGGACATTTATGTCCATGCCGTCAATACGAGCTTTGCTCGTATTGACGTTTAACATTGAATATATAACAAGGATTGTAATGACTTTTACCGGAAAAAACGTGCTAATTACAGGAGCTAGCAGAGGAATTGGCTCAGAAATAGCTAGATACCTTGCAAAGCAAGGATTAAAAGTATGGATCAACTACCGCTCTAGTGCTGCTGAAGCTGATAATCTAAAAGAGGAGATTGAGGCGCAAGGGCTTAAAGCCGCTGTTATTGGTTTTGACGCAAGCGACGAAGAGGCTTTTGTGGACGCCGTAAAACTTATTGTGGACGCAGACGGAAGCCTTGATTATTTGGTAAATAACGCCGGAATAACAAATGATAAGCTATCTATTAGAATGAAAGTAGGGGAGTTTGAGAGCGTAATAAAAGCAAATCTTACATCCGCTTTTATCGGGTGCAGAGAGGCTCTTAAGTCGATGAGCAAAAATAGATTTGGAAGCATCGTCAACATCGCCTCCATAGTTGGCGAGACGGGTAATGCAGGTCAAACTAACTATTCGGCCAGTAAAGGCGGTATGTTAGCCATGACAAAAAGTTTTGCACAAGAGGGAGCCGCTAGATTTATTAGATTTAACAGCGTTACCCCTGGATTTATAGAGACAGACATGACAAATGAATTAAAAGAAGAGATAAAAAACCATTATATAGACAAAATTCCTTTAAAAAGATTTGGAAAACCTGTTGAAATAGCGAGTGCTGTGGCGTTTTTATTGTCGGACGAAGCTTCTTATATTACGGGCGAGACGCTAAAAGTTAACGGCGGAATGCTAATGTAGCGTAAAAACTACTCAAAAAAGCCTGCTCGTGCGGTGCGTATTTGCTTGTTTGGAGTATAATTTTAACACTTGCTTTGATATAATGTTTCGTTTAAAAATTCCCTTGGGAGAGGTTTATGGCTATTTTTGATGATGTAAAAGCGGTTGTTGTAGAACAACTAAATGTTGGTGTCGACGAGGTAAAACCCGAGTCTAAATTTGTAGAAGACCTTGGCGCAGATAGCCTTGATGTTGTAGAGCTTGTTATGGCGCTTGAGGAGAAGTTTGACGTTGAAATTCCAGACGATCAAGCGGAAAAAATTCAGACAGTGCAAAACGCTGTAGAGTTTATCGAAAACATTAAAAAATAAATAGATAAAACTCCGAATCTCTCGGAGTTTTTTTATCTCACTTCAAATTCTTCGGAGATGACAGCAGTGAAAAGAGTAGTAGTAACAGGTATAAGCATCGTATCATCTTTAGGTCAAGACGCAAAAAGTTCTTTTGAGGCTATACTAAACGGCAAGTGTGGCATCGAAAGGATTTCTTTGTTTGATCCTGAAAACTTTCCCGTGCAAATCGCCGGCGAAGTAAAAGGTTTTGACCCTACAACTGTAATGGATGCAAAAGAGGTCAAAAAATCAGATAGATTTATTCAGCTTGGACTTAAAAGTGCAATAGACGCTTTTAAAGACTCAGGGCTTTCAAAAGACGCTATAAACGCAGAGAGGTTTGGCGTGTCTGCGGCAAGCGGAATAGGCGGCTTGCCGACTATAGAAAAAAACTCCTTAATACTCTCCGAGCAAGGACATAGGAGAGTCTCCCCATTTTTTATTCCCTCAGCTCTTGCAAATCTTCTTGGTGGAATCACAAGTATAGAGCTTGGGCTTAAAGGGCCAAATCTATGCGCCGTAACCGCGTGCGCCGCTGGAACTCACGCTATAAACGAGGGCGTTAAGTGCATCATGCTAGGGCAAGCGGATGCGATGCTTGTGGTTGGAGCCGAGGCGGCTATTTGTCCTATAGGCATAGCCGGATTTGCATCTATGAAGGCTCTTTCAACAAGAAATGACGACCCGCAAGGTGCGTCAAGACCGTTTGATACTAGAAGAGATGGTTTTGTTATGGGCGAAGGCTCTGCGACTCTTATTTTGGAAGAGTATGAGGCGGCAAAAAAAAGAGGCGCTAATATATATGGCGAGATTATCGGATTTGGCGAAAGCGGCGACGCAAATCATATCACAACTCCGGCGCCTGAGGGCGAGGGCGCTTATAGGGCTATGCGGGCGGCGGTAGAGTTTGCGAAAGCGAAAATCGGTGATTTTAAAATAGATTATGTAAACGCTCACGGCACCAGTACAAAGTATAATGACTGGTATGAGACAATGGCTCTTAAAAAGCTCTTTGGCGGCAAAGAGAACTGCCCGCCTCTCAGCTCTACAAAAGGCGCCACGGGGCACTGCCTAGGAGCCGCTGGAACTATAGAAGCCGCTATCGCTCTTATGTCGATGTGGGACTCCATTGCGCCGGCGACTATAAACTATACAACGCCGGATGCGGATTGCGATTTGGATTATATACCAAACAACGCTAGAGAGTTAAAAATGGATATTGTCATGAGCAACTCTTTTGGTTTCGGCGGAACAAACGGCGTTGTTATCTTCAAAAAAGTCTAAGTAGTTGGCTTTTTATTTAGATTTTGAAAAAAAAATACAGCAGCTGCAAGAAGAGATAGAGCTAAGTAGCGTCAAAAAAGATTTTCACGCCGTGGAAATTTTACAAAAAGAGCTAGATAAAGAGGTCGTTAAGACATTTAAAAATCTAAATGAGTATCAAAAGCTTCAGCTTGCCCGTCACCAAGATAGACCGTATGCGCTTGATTATATCCATTTGATAATGAGCGACGCTTACGAGATTCATGGGGATAGACACTTTAGGGATGACGCTTCTATTGTATGCTTTATCGGCAAAATAGGCGATGTGAATTGCGTCGTAATTGGCGAAGAAAAGGGGAGGGGTACTAAAAACAAAATACAAAGAAATTTTGGTATGCCTCATCCTGAGGGCTACAGAAAAGCTCTTCGTGCGGCAAAGCTCGCCGAGAAGTTTAACCTTCCTATTTTAATGCTTATAGACACCCCCGGAGCGTACCCGGGGCTTGGAGCCGAGGAGAGAGGGCAGTCTGAGGCGATAGCTAGAAATCTTCTTGAGCTCTCCCGGATAGAAGCCATAACCATATCTATTGTTATTGGCGAGGGCGGTAGCGGCGGAGCTTTGGCTATAGGCGTAGCCGATAGGCTTGCCATGATGAGATATAGTGTTTTTAGTGTTATATCGCCGGAGGGGTGCGCCGCAATTTTGTGGAGTGATGCTTCAAAAGTAGAGACCGCGACAAACGCTCTAAAAATAACGCCTGACGACTTAAAATTTTTGGGCTTAATAGATGATGTCATAGATGAGCCGGTTATAGGGGCGCATAGGGACAAAGAGGGCGCCGCAGAGGCTCTAAAGGGTTATTTTCTAAGCTCCATACAAGAGCTTAGCTCTTTTGATAATGAGACAAGAAACGCTGCTAGATACAAAAAACTAATGAGTTTGGGCAGGTTTGAGGAGCGATAGCTAGATTGAATTTGTCACCGATACAAGCAAAGCTTGTATCGGTGCATAATATCAATATTTTAGTGAATTTCTTTAAATTTTGAGACTTTCCATAGGTATGTTATTACCGTAAGAATTGCAAAATATCCTAAAATCCATATTGCTAACGAACTTCTTTCTTCTTTTGACGGATCGCCAACTTTCTCTAAGTGTTGAATCACTTTAGCTTGCGCTTGTTCTGTGAGCCCCACTCTTGGCATAGTCGTTCCGTGAAGAAGTTTTTGCGGATCATTAATAAAGCCGTGAAGATAATGCTCGCCCTGGGATTTTATTACCTGCGATAAGTCCGGAGGCGTTGAGCCCATATACTCTTTAATTCTAGCGTCGCCGACAACTCTTTTTACGCCGTCATATTTGATAGAGTGACATCTTGCACACGCCTCTTCTGTTATCTGTTTTGGCGTCAAATTTTTGTTTGCGATACTATCAAAGTATGCTACAAGATGCCCTGCGTCTTCTGCTGATATGCCGAGACTTGGCATTGCATATTTACCTGGTTTTGCTTTTACCGCATTTTCAGGATTTTGAATAAAGTTGGAGAGAAAATTGTGGTCATATATAGCCGCAATATTAGATAAATCAGGCGGAACTACGCCGTATGTATTTGCCGCATCCGCATCGCTCATAGCTAGCTTTACGCCCTCTTTATTGATTGAGTGGCAAGAGATACATTGTGTGGCGGCAATCTCTTTGCCTTTTGCCGCATTACCGGAAGTTGGCTGTTTTGGCAAATCTTTAAACGCAAAGTCCGCCGGAGTTACTTCAGGATGCATAACATGGTGTGCGTAAGGTTCAACGCCCCAATACGTAAGCCCTACAAAAAATATTAAAACAGCTAGTATTTTTAGTTCTCTCATCTCCTAGCCTCTCTTTCTTTCGATATAAGTTATTAATGGAAGCACAACCAAAAGGAGTACTAAAAACGATACGGAGAATACAAAACCAATCCATGCGTTAATACCGGTTGGAGGAAGTTTGCCGTACACGGTTAGTCCTATCATAACAAACAATAGAGCCCAAAACCAAACCGCAAACATCGGTCTCTTGTGCGCCGGTTTTACGCTAGGGCTTCTATCAAGCCACGGAAGAAGAAAGAATATAACGTTGGCTATACCAAACGCCATAAGCCCAAGGTTTGAACTAAAGAAGAATCCTCTTAGAACTTCATAAGACCATAGAAAATACCACTCAGGATAGATGTGCGGAGGCGTTTTCATAGAGTCTGCCGGAATAAAGTTGATAGGATCCATAGCAAAGTTAAAATGGAAGAATACTAGATAGAAGAAGAATATCATGAAGCCAGAAAGAATAAAGAAGTCCTCGGCAAGAAAGGTAGGCCAAAAAGGCATAACTTTTGAACCTTTTTTGTCTCCGGCTTTGAATTTTGCCGCTTCCGCTTCAAAATCTATCTCTTCACCCTCTTGGTTGTTAACGTGAGGAATTCTAAGAGAGTACATGTGAAGAGCTACTATACCCATAATAATTAGAGGTAAAATAACGACGTGAAGAGCAAAAAATCTAGTAAGCGTAGCGTCGGCTACAACATAGTTTCCTCTAATCCAAATAACCAAATCAGCGCCTATAAACGGAATACCGCCAAATAGGTTTGTAATAACTTGTGCCGCCCAGTAACTCATTTGACCCCATGGAAGCATATAGCCGGAAAAGCCTTCTGCGGAGAATGTTACAAAAAGAAGCATACCGCTTATCCATATCATCTCTCTACCACCCTTATATGAGCCGTAATAAATAGCGACAAACATATGGATATAGATTACAAGAAAGACAACAGAAGCTGCAACCGCATGCACATGTCTAAAAAGCCAACCATATGCGACTTCGCGCATAATAGTTTGGTTGACGCTGTCAAAAGCAAGCGCCGTATCTGGTTTGTAGTACATTAGTAGAAACATTCCGGAAACTATAAGAAGCGTAAACAGCGTTGCAAGCACAACGCCAAAGCTCCACAGAAAGTTGATGTTTTTTGGAATCCAATACTCAGTCATCATGACCTTTGTAAGTGCCGTAGTGTTTAATCTAGCGTCAATCCAGCTTTTATTTTTATCAATTGCCATTTATTTCCCTTCTCTTATGCTTTCAGCTCAGGGGCTAGTTTTTTATACTCTTCGCCCTCTTCGCCAAGCATTATTTTTGTTCCGTCTACCTTGAAAGGAGGAATAACAAGCGGTTTTGGAGGAGGTCCGAAAGTATTAACACCGTTTATGTCAAACTCGCCGCCGTGACATGCGCACTTAAACTGCTTTGTCTCAGGCGCATACGCCGGTATACATCCAAGATGTGTACATATTGCGATTACAACGACAAAATCATCGTTTCCTACTTTGACAGTAGAGTTATTTTTTGACGCCGGCATATCCGGCGTTTTTTTGAGGATAAATACAGGTTTGCCTCTAAACTCTACCGTTCTTAACTCACCGGCTTTCATTGTAGATACATCTACCTTGGTTACTCCTCCAGCGACTACGCTAGGAAGCGGATCCCAGGTCTTTGCCATACTATATGCCGCAGCACCGCCGCCGATACCGGCAAAAGTGCCGAGGGCGGTTAGTAAAAAATCCCTCTTCGACTCATCAACAGCCATAAGATTCTCCTTATAAAATAAAAAATAGCCCATTTGACAAAATTAGCGTCAAATTTTCAAGCCTACTAATTATATTTACAAAACTGTAAATATATGATAAATTTTGAATAAATTCTACATTATTTTTTTTGCAACTTAAGATATATCAATATAACATCTGCTGCCGCAGGCGTTACGCCGCTTATCTGACTGGCTCCAAAGAGTGTTGTGGGGTTTGCTTTTTTTAGTTTTTCGACTATTTCAAAGCTTAATCCCGGCAGATCGTCATATACAAAATCTGTTGGGATCTTTACGTTTATATAGGTTTTCATCTTTTCTATCTGTTTTTGTTGCTTTTTGATGTAGTGAAAATATTTGCATTCTGTTAGGATTAGCTCTTTTATCTCATCGTCTAGCTCGGCTGTTTCCGGCAGTAGTTTGATTAGTTTTTCTTTGTCAAAACCACTTCTGCCTATAAGATTTATATAGAGCGTCTTGTCGCTGATAGGCTCCTCGCCCATCTCTTCAAGTAGCTTTAAATTCTCCCTAGAGGATGTAAAAGAGCGCTCTTCCAAATTTGCCATAAACAATGACAATATATTTTTTTTATGCAACATTTTTGCATACATATCTTCAGATACGAGTCCAATCCCATATCCGTAAGAGCTTAGTCTAATATCCGCATTATCTTCTCTCAAAAGCAGTCTATACTCCGCCCTTGACGTAAACATACGATACGGTTCGTTTGTGCCTTTGGTCACAAGGTCATCTATCAAAACGCCGATATATCCCTCTTCCCTGCCGATTACCAACGGGGCTTTATTTTTTATCTTAAGAGCCGCATTTACGCCTGCGATTAAGCCTTGCGCCGCCGCCTCTTCATATCCTGTGGTTCCGTTGATTTGTCCGGCCAGATAAAGCCCTTTTATTTTTTTTGTTTCTAGGGTATGCAAAAGCTCTGTCGGTTGCACAAAGTCATACTCTATAGCATAGCCGTATCTGGTGATTACCGCGTTTTCAAGCCCCTCTACGCTTCGTATCATATCCACCTGCACGTCTATCGGAAGGCTCGTTGCCATACCGTTGATGTAGTATTCGTCCGCCTCTTTTGTTTGAGGCTCTACAAAGAGATGATGCCTGTCTTTATCTGCAAATCTATATATTTTATCCTCTACGCTTGGGCAGTATCTAGGTCCCACGCCTTGAATCTGTCCCGAAAAGAGTGGCGCTCTATCGAAGTTTTGCCTAATGATTTCGTGCGTGTTGTGGTTTGTGTGCGCTATATAGCAGGGAAGCTGATTTGGGTTAAAGTTTTTTTTGTCAGTTTTGAAACTAAAAGGTATTGGCGTCTCATCTCCGCCCTGAGCTTCCATTTTTGAAAAATCTATAGTTTTTGCGTCTATTCTAGGGCATGTCCCCGTCTTTAGTCGCCCCACTTCAAAACCAAGCTCTCTTAGTCTATCCGACAACCCTTTTGCGGCAAACTCTCCAAACCTGCCAGCCTCTTTTTGAAACTCGCCAATATGAATTAAACCGTTTAAAAAAGTTCCAGTCGTAAGAACGACCGCTTTTGCGTAGTATCTATTGCCAAGCTCGGTTATTACGCCTCTTATTTCCCCGTCTTCTACGCTCAAATCAACTACTAAATCCTGCTTTGTTTCCAAGTTTTCACTGTTTAGGCAGACGGTTTTTGCAAAATTGTTGTATTCGTCCATGTCGATTTGCGCTCTTGAACCGCGTACAGCGGGACCTTTTGCATCGTTTAGAATACGATATTGTATGCCGCATCTGTCGGTTGCTTCACCCATAAACCCGCCAAGTGCGTCAACCTCTTTTACAAGATGTCCCTTGGCTAAGCCGCCTATCGCGGGGTTGCAACTAGTCGCGCCTATTCTGTCAATTAAAATCGTAAGCAGAAGCGTGTTAAGCCCCATTTTTGAAGACGCAAGAGCCGCTTCTATACCGGCGTGTCCCGCTCCAACTACTATTAAGTCGTAATGATGAGTCATGTGTGTCCATATTTGATGTTACGCAACGACGAACAAAGTCCGTCGTTGCTACGCTGAGCGCTTAGCTACTAAAGCTAGCCGCCGTGAGGCGGCAGAGTTAAGTCGTATCTGATTTATTTTTGTATAAAAAGATGAGCTTATTTTAGCAAATTTGCGCTAATTTAGCTCTTTGCGCGCGGGCTTTGCCGCGTGCGGATTAAGAGGCTCTTTGTTCGTTTGCTAGTTTGCTAAGATAGCGTTGTTTTCTTAGCTTTTTATCTGTTTTTGAGAGTTTGCAGAGGTTTGTACCCGCTTCGTACATCATTGAGCCGTTTACAAGAGAGTAGACTCTTCTTTTTGAGTCGCCAAAAGTTACTTCAATGGTTTCATTGTCCAAAAGTACTTTTTTAACGCCGTTGTATTCGTTTAGCCCGATTCGTAGGATTTTTGTTTTGTTTTTGAAGATTTGAAGATGACTGCCTGTGGTTTTGTAGCTGATTTCGCACTCATTCATATAACTACCCCCGCCTTGTTTTTAAAAGCCCCAAATATTACTTTATCATTCCTGAAATAATGAAATTATCGCCTTTGCTTACTCGTTTTTTTCGATATTTGGGAGTTTATTGGCGTTTTTGATAAAATTTATATTTGTTGCAATAAAAGGCGCGGCGTAAGCCATATTTAGAAAAAATAGTGCGATACCTCTCCCGCATTTATGCGGGTAGCTTCAGGGGGTGCAGGGACGCTCGCGTCCTTGCCATAAATAGGGGCTTTGCCGCTATTTATGCGTAACATCAAATTAGACAAGGCAAAATATGAGTCAAAAAGGTATTGGTGGGCATAGGCTGGCTGTGCTTATAGACGCGGAAAACGCGCAAGCTTCTCTCGCTCCCTATCTTCTCTCGGAGATAGCCAAATACGGCGTGGCTAGCGTGAAGAGGATATATGGAGACTGGACGAAACCGCAGCTTGGCGGTTGGAAAGAGACACTTCTGACTCACTCTATACAGCCGATGCAGCAGTTTAGCTACACAACCGGCAAAAACGCCACCGATAGTGCGCTTATCATAGACGCTATGGATTTGCTTTATACGGCAAAATTTGACGGGTTTTGTATCGTCTCCTCCGATAGCGACTTTACCAGGCTTGCCGCTAGGATAAGAGAGTCGGGGCTTGTCGTATACGGCTTTGGAAAGCGTCAGACGCCAAAAGCTTTTGTGGCGGCGTGCGATAAGTTTATCTACACCGAAATCTTAAAAGAGGAGAAAGAGGGAGGCGCGGAGGTTGCGCTAAAGCCAACCAAAGAGAGTCCAAAAGACGAAAAACTACGCACACTCCTATCCGTCGCCGTAGAGGATTCGGGAGATGAAAACGGCTGGGCGAACCTAGGCGCCGTGGGAAGCGAAATCAACAAATACTCTCCTGATTTTGACCCTAGAAACTATGGATTTAAAAAACTAAGCGATTTGATAAAAGCCACCGGAATGTTTGAGTTTGATGAAAGAGACCACAAAAATTCACAAACAAAAACTGTATATGTAAGATTAAGAAGAAAGTAATCAAAGCCCGTGTTAGCGGCAAGGATAAATGTCCCTGCACCCCCTAAAAAGCTCCTGCGTATACGCAAGAGAGCGGCAAGCCGCGAGAGCCCTCTGCTGAAGAGCTAATTTCTGGCTTTGCCAGAAATTTGAGAATTACATCAAAATGAGTGCAATGCCTCATTTTTGCGAAATTTAATAATAAAAAATGTATATTCTCCTACTAAGAGGTATACTTCTTACAAGAAGTCTATTAACAAAAAAGTCCCGCAAAGGAAATCTAAAAAATGCTTGAGGATAAAAAATTTGACCCTAGAAAATTATCCGCATACGGAACTGTAAAAAAAATCGACCCGGGCGATACGATTATTAGAGAGGGCGATTCTGGCGAAGAGATGTATATTATTCTGCAAGGCAAAGTGACGATTGAGGTTGGCAGCATGATAGTAGGAGAACTTGGAGGCGGCGATTTTTTTGGTGAGATGAGCTTAATAGACAAAGAGCCAAGAAGTGCCACCGTAACCGCAGCTCAAACGTCGCTTCTATTTGTAATTAACGAAGCGAATTTTGAGAGAGTTATCGCATGGGAGCCTGAGATTGCTATGCGAATCATGAAGAGTCTCTCAAAACGCCTAAGAGACATGAACCAAGAACTGAGAAATATTTTTGATAGACAGAGACAGAGACCATAAGCGGCAAGTAGCGAGAGCTCTTGCGCCGAAGAGTTCATTTTGGGCTTTGTTAAAAATGCGAGAATTCATTATAGTCTCCTCTCCCACTCATAAGCGCTTTTACAAATTAACTCAATGTCGTCGTATTTTGGCTTCCAGTTAAGAGTGTTTAGTATTTTTTGGTTGTTGGATATAAGCAAAGACGGGTCTCCGGCTCGTCTATCGACAAATTCAGCCACAAAGTCTACGCCGCTCACTTTTTTGACGCTCTCTATAACCTCTTTAACGCTATAGCCTCTTCCGTATCCGCAATTGAATATATCACTTTTGCCGCCCTCTTGCAGGTAACTAAGAGCCGACAAGTGCGCCGACGCCAAATCGTCTATGTGTATATAGTCTCTTACGCAAGTACAATCTTGCGTGTCGTAATCAGAGCCGAATATAAACATCTTTTTTCTCTTGCCGCAAGCGGTTTCAGAGGCTACTTTGATAAGGTGTGTTGCGTTTGGAAATCTTTGACCGATTTGTCCGTCCATAGAGGCTCCGGCTACGTTAAAATAACGCAAAATCACGAACTTAAAAGCGCTGTTTGCCGTAGCCGTATCTTTTAGCACCTGCTCGCTCATAAGCTTGCTAAATCCATACGGATTAATCGGGGAGAGTTGACTCTCCTCGGTAACCACACCCTCCACAGGCTCCCCATAAACAGCGGCTGTAGAAGAGAAGATAAAATATTTTACACCAGCGTTTACGGCGCATTTTACAAGATTTGTCGTGTTTACCGTATTGTTCATATAGTACTTAAGCGGATTTTCAACGGACTCAGGCACGACGATACTTGCCGCAAAATGAATAATAGCGTCAAACTTTTCATCAAGCAAAAATTTCTCAACAAAGGCAAAATCAGATAAATCAGCCCTTACAAGACGCCCAAAAAGAATAGAGTCTTCAAATCCGGTAGTTAAGTTGTCAAGGACGGTTATATCAAAGCCTCCCGCCTCGCCAAGTTGTTTTACCATATGGCTTCCTATATATCCGGCTCCGCCTGTTATGAGAATTTTCATGCGCACACCCCAAGTATTAAATTTTTATATATTTCTATTGATTTTTCTTTTGAAAAAAACTCCGCTCTTTTTGGAGCGTTTGCGCGATATTCGCTCCTTAGCGTATCATCTTCAATCATTTTGCGCATGGCGACGGATAAAAACTTATGCGTGTCAAGTCCTACCAAAATACCATATTCCGCCCTCTCAAGCCCGCTTGCAAGCATATCGCCCATTCCGCCCAAAATCTCTCTCGGACCGCTCTTACAATCAGTGGAAATAACAGGCAAAGAACACGCCAAAGCCTCTATCAGCACAGTCGGAAGCCCCTCAAGGCGAGAGCTCATCACAAAGCAATCTGCGGCGGCAAAGTAAGAGTATGGGTTTTCGCAAAATCCAAAAAAATGGACTCTCTCATGGATTCCCATCTCAACCGCCAAAAACTTTAGCTCCCTCTCCAGCTCGCCCGCCCCAAGCACCCACAACCTGCAAAACGGTTCAAGCGCCGCAAACGCTTTAAATAAAAATGGATAGTTTTTTGACTCCACAAGTCGCCCTGCGGTGACAAAAATAAATGAATCGCTCTGTCTGGGCTGTTTTAAAAGAGCCAAAATACGGATTTTTTGCGTGTCCACCGGATTATAAATGACTGTTATTTTATCTTTTTTTACGCCAAAATTTTGTAACAAATCGGTTTTAATTCCATTTGACACCGCAACAACGGCGTCGGCTATTTGGTAAGACATGGAGAGAGCTTTTTTTAAAATCTTCTCAGCAAAACTATCAGCGTAATAACCGGAGAGCGTCGTGTGCTCAGCGGCGATAAGCTTTAATTTTGGATAAATCAGCCTTGAGAGAGCCGCAATAATGGTCGGTCTAGAAAGACAAGAGACAACAACGTCTATGCGATTTTTTCTACAATAGCTTGCAAACACAAAAACCAGCTTGAAAATAGAGAGTGCTTTTTGCATCAAAGAGTTTTCTACGTCGTGCTTGTACAAACTAACAACCTCAACGCCAAGACTCTCATAATTTTGAACCGGGCTTACCGTGACTATAGAGACATCAAAGTGACTCTTGAGTCCAAGCGCTAATTCTAAGGCTACTTTTTCGGCTCCTCCGCCTCCTAGCGAATATATAAAAATTACTACTTTTTTTCTCACACCCTTTTCTTTATACTTGAATTTGAAATTTTAACCGCAACAATACCGCCAACCGTAATATAAGGCTCTTCTACGCTTTTTGTCACCACGGCGTTTGCGGCTACCGTCACGCCCTCGGCTATATGCACGGCGCCGATAATTTTTGCCCCTGGACCGATATAGCAGTTGTCGCCTATCGTCGGGGCGTCAGGATTTTTGAGGTCTTCGCCTATCAACACCCCCGCTCCGGCTATTGTGCAATTCTTGCCTATACGCACTTTACCGTTTATCACTATATCTCCATAGTGCCCTAGCTCCAGTCCCGCCCCGCAAGAGTTTGGCGATATACTAAATCCAAGCCTAACGGAGGCTTGCTGAAATCTATATCTAATCCACAGCGTATAAAATTTTGAAAAAAAAGAGTTTTTGCAGTTGAGACGATACTCCAAAAGTCGCAAAAGCTTCTGAAACTTCCAAATCTCATGAAAATATCGATCGCGAAAACCGTCCCCAACTCTTAGGACTTTTTTATCAGCCTCCAAATACTCCAAATACTCTTTTTTGTCATGAATCATGTATCAAGCAACTCTAAAACCGTATTTTTTACGTTTAGGGTGATACTAAAATCATCTACAGCTCTTTTTCTCCATAAAGACGGGTTTTTGATGGCATACTCAAGCTTTTCGCATAAATCGTCAACATCGCCGCTTTTAAACACATATCTTATATCGTTTACAATAAGCCCCATGTCGCCGACATTGCTAACGACTACGGTTCGATCACAGCTCATAGCCTCCAAAAGGCTAAGAGGCATTGCCTCGCCAAGACTTGGCAGACAAAAGATATTGATGGCGTTGTAAAATCCTCTAAGTTCGCTTATTAGCCCAAGCCATAAAAATCTATGAGAGTACTCATCCAAAATCTCTATACACTGCTCTTGTATTGTCTCATCGCCATCCCCAGCCGCTACAAACATCAGATGGGGATACTTAGCCAAAAGCCTTTTTGCGGCTTCGGCTAAAAGCGGATACCCTTTCATTCTATCAACCCTAGCCACAATACCTATTACAAGCATATTTTTTGAAATATGGTTTAGAGTCCTAAAAGCGTCTCCAGACGTCTCGTCCGGCTCAAAATATATGGTGTTTATACCGTTATACACAACAACCGCCTTATCCATATCAAATCCGGCTTCTTTGTGATACTCGTAAGCCGAATGGCTGACGCATATTATCTTCTCCGGATACTTTGACAAAACTTTTTGAAGCCAAAATACCATTTTGACAAAAGAGCCATAACTTCTATAGTCGATAAAGGCGGAGTGAAGCGTCCATGCAAGGTTGTATCTTTTTTTCGCAAACACCCTTGCAACTTGACTAAAGATATTCATCTCACCTAGGTGAGAGTAGACAACATCCGGCGAAAACTCGTTTAGAGTCGATATGTATGATGAGAGAAATCCGATTACATCAAAGCGTCCGCCTTTTTCGAGATTAATATATGTAAGCCCCTGTATCTGTTTTGCGTTTTCTTCCATGACACCGCCGTACATAGTGACTAGACACACCTCAAAACGCCCCTTATCTAAGGCTTTTAAAAAAGACAACACCTGCTTTTCGGCTCCGCCTACATCAAGACACCTTATGGCGACAAGTAACCGTATTTTTTTATTTTTCCAGTTTTGCAAAGATTACCTTCCATTTGGCGGCTATTTTTAAAACGCCCAGTTTATCTTTTATTTTTGTCGCTTCATTTGCAATCCGCTCTCTTTTTTCATCATCTGCAATAAGCAAAGAGAGGGACGCGCTAAGAGCTCTTACGTCGCCCTCTCTTATAAGTACGCCGTCCTCGCCGTCTGTTATTATTTCAGATGGGCCAGTCTTACAGTCAAAGGCGATTGAAGCGCATCCGCAACTCATCGCTTCGCAAAGAACCATCGGAAACCCCTCCTCTCTTGATGAAAGAACAAACAAAGAGGAGATAAAATAAAAAGAGGCGACATCTTTTTGCGCGCTGGCGAGAGCTATAAACTTATTCTTAGGAGAACTTGCCGCAAGCCTCAAAAGAGCCTCTTTTTCATCCCCTTCTCCGACGATAATAAGCCGCCAATCTTTTGTATCAGCTGCGTTAAAAGCTTTGATAAGTCTCTCAAAGCCTTTTGAATGTGTCAATCTACCAACGCCTAAAACAATTTTTTGCCGCACCGCACCGCTTGGCTCAAATGGAGTAAGCGGATTTGGCAAAACTTCCAAGCGCTTTATCTTTTTGTAGTTTACAGCGTCCGCATTTGTCAAAATAGTCACAACGCTTGATAGCGGATAAACGACTTTTCTCACAGCCCGCCAAACTCTTGACTTCAAAAAATCGTAATTACTATGTTCGCACGCTATCACGGGAAGCCTAAGAGTTTTTGCCGCCAAAATAGAAACAATATTTGTATGCGTCAAAAAAGATACCGCCACATCGGGTTTTATCTCTTTTATCTTATTTCTTAACTTCAAAATTCTACCAAAATTATTCAAAACCGCTTCTACCTGCGAGCTAGATACGGCTCCAAGCTCTAAATCATGTATTTTTATCTTTTTGTCAATCTCATAAAATATATCTTCACCCTCCAAAACGCAAATATCCACCTCATAGCCAGAGTTTGCAAAATGATTTGCCATAATAGACAACACCCTCTCCGCTCCGCCCATCTTTAGAGAGTGAATGACAAATAGAAGTTTCATGCACAAGCTCTAGAAACTACCACGATAGAGGGAGCAAAAGTGCTCGTAGCCGGCAAAAGCCCAAGTTTTGACTCAAAAAACCATAATAACTTAGAAAAACGCGTAAGCTGCTTATAAATCTGATAGCCGATTCCGCTCTCTCTATCTTTAAAACACCATGACAACATCCCAAAATTAGAAGAACAGAGATAGCCGCCCCAAACAATCTCTAAGCCCGCTTTTTTGTGCGCCTCCATCAAATCGCGCAAATCGTACATTACATGCGCATCGTAAACATCCTTGTTCCATTTTCGCATCAAAAACCCATAAATCGTTTTTTTATTATTTGGAATAAGAGTAAAAATGACGCCTTCCGGCTTTGCGAAAACGCCTATGGCTCTTAAAATATTCGGTAAATCGTGAAAATGCTCCACCACCCCATGGCTCATTACAAAATCGAATCGCGTCAACATACTTTCAGGCGGAGTAAACATATCGGCGCACACTACATCAACATCGACGCCGGCGCTTTTTGCTTTATTTGACAATCTATCGCATGCCGTCTCTACATAGTCAAGACCAAAACAAGAGGTTGGAGTTAGCTTTTTGCAAACTTCTATCAGCGCGTCTGAATCGCCGGCTCCAACCTCCAAAACGCTTCCGCCGCCAAAATACTCTTTTATCTTTTCAAACACAAGTTTATACGGCATATTTCTAAAATCATTATAATTGATAGGGATATGCAAAACCTCTCCTCTAGCCGAGTAATACCCCTCCCAATCCTCCGGCGTAGAGGCTCTTTCATCCAAGATTTTATTTTGCTCCATCGGTTCCCTTAAATTTTTTTATTTTCCACAAAAGCCCGCTAAACACCGCGACTTCTATCAACACATACAAAAAAGCCGCTCCGTGGCTTTTGGCAAAAAATACCGCAAAAATAGAGACAAACAGGGCGCCTACGGAGATAGTCAAAAAAAACATCTTCATCTTAGAAGCCAAATCTCTAATCACAATATAGCCGCTATACATCAACGTATTTATCGCCACAAATACAGGTCCCGCCGCCATAATCATAAGTAGCGCAGCAGACTCCTCAAAGCCGCTTCCAAGCGCCAACGAGACTATAGTGTCCGCAAACACAAACACGCCTAAAGCAAGAGAACCCATAACCAAAAGAGTAATTATAACGGCTCTTTTTATGAAAATATCAGCGTATTTTACGCTGTTTTTTGTGAGTTCTGCGATTTTTGGAAAAATAGCAGAGGATACAGGGGCAAACAGCCCCGATAAAGCCAAGACAATTTTTTGCGCTCCGACAAAAACAGCGATTTCGCTTTTGGTTGCTAAGATTGTAAGCATAAAAGCTGGGAGGTTATTGTAAAAGGCGACAGCTATATTTGCTGTAAATAGATGCCACGCTCCGTTTATGGCTTGCCTTAGCTCGTCTATGCGTGGGGCGTTAAGCGAGAGGGAGAATTTTTTGTACACATAATGGTTTGCGATAAGTGAAAAAAAAGTCCATGAGAGGGCGGATGCAAAAGAGACAAACACAATATCATCCGCTGATTTTACAAAATAGATAGTAAGAAGTGCGCCAAAAATCTGGGCTGAGAGGCTAAACACAAGAAGCGGTAAAACCCTCTGGACGCCTTGAAAAAGCCAGGTCGGCATAAGAGCTTGCGAAAGTATAGAGAGCCACATAAAAGCGTAAAGCCAAAAAGGAGCAGAAAACACAAACGAAAAACCTATCATAATAAATAAAGAAGCGAAACCAATAGCCCCTTTAATCACAAAGACAATCATCCACAGCTTTGAGAGTGCCGCGCTGTCGTTTTTGAGCATAGCACACTCTTTTGTAGCCCAGAGATAAAAACCAAAATCTATCAAAATCTGAATATAAGCGCCAAGAACCCAAAGCGTAGCAAGGGAGCCAAATCCGTCAACTCCAAGCGTCCTTGAGAGGTACGGCAATAGTAAAAAAGGGACTACATAGCTAAAAAGTTGCAAAAAAAGCAAAATAGAGGCGTTTTGAAACAATGCGGAGCTTTTGAGGTTTTTCATTCTTTATAAAGAAACTATTTTTTGCAAGGTTTTACTTCCAACTCTTTTGACAACGCCTCTATAGTTTGAACGCCAAATCCGTTTACCTCTTTTAACTCAGCCACACTCTCAAAACACTTTTTCTTTCTATATTCGATTATAGAGTCCGCTTTTTTTGAGCCTATTTTTTTTATCGTCATCAACTCCTCTTTTGAGGCACTGTTTATATCTACGCTCGCGAAAGATGATACGACAAAAAACGATAAAAACAGTGTCTTTTTCATACTATGGCACCTTTTTTTTGAAGTTTAAATATTCTTTGATTTTACAACCTAAGTGTTTAGTCCCCTCAACTTATGGTAAGGGTTATCTTTAAAAAGCTCAGGATTTGAGTCAAACTTTCTAGGTAATGTATCATAGGGACTTTTAAACTTCAAAGCTTTCAATTTCTTTTGGTGATTGTAATAAAGCAAGTAGCTCATCAAGTGTTTTTTAGCAAATAGCTCTTTGAAGCGCTCATTTCATAGAGAGTTTTGCAAGAAGTCTAGCATATCAGCTTTTGCGGTAACGCTTGCTATAATAACGGTATTAATAACCAAAAAAGGCGACTCATTGGATGATAACTAATTTTACGCACACACTCCCCCGCATTCATGCGGGAAACTTTAGGGGGTTGCAAGGGACATTTATGTCCCTGCCGTTAATATGGGCTTCGCCCATATTAACGTATAACATAAAATGATTAAAAGCATAAGAACGCAAAAAAAACTGCTCTCAAATATACTCTCTCTAATGGTCTTGCAGGGCGCAAACTATATTTTGCCGCTTATCACGCTACCTTATCTTGTCATAACTCTTGGCGTGGAAAAATTCGGTATTTTGGCGTTTGCCCAAGCTATAATCACATACCTAAACACCCTTGTGGATTACGGCTTTAATCTCTCAGCCACTAGAGCCATCGCGACCAACTCGCAAGACTCCAAAAACGTCTCTTCGGTGTTTATATCCGTCATACTCATCAAGATATTTTTACTGTGTGTTTCGTTTGTGATTTTGTCTGTTTTGATAAGCTCTTTTGATCGCATCGGCTCGGAGGCTATCGTGTACTATATGGCGTTTGGCGCACTTATTGGAAATCTGCTTTTTCCGGTTTGGTATTTTCAGGGAACTGAGGATATGAAGTATATTACTTATATCAATATCCTCTCAAAGCTTCTTTTTACCGTCGCAATTTTTGTTTTTGTGCATGAGCGGGCTGATTATGCCATGGTGCCTATGCTAAACTCGCTAGGTCTTATTATCGGCGGTGCTATTGCGCTTTTTATTGCGATTAGAAGGATAGAGTTTCATATTCCGACGTTTGAGTATGTCAAATCAATTTTTAAAGAGAGCACGTCGCTTTTTGTCTCCAACGCCTCTATCTCGCTGTTTACCGCTAGTAATACGCTGATTTTGGGGCTTTTTGCGAGTAACGCCGTTGTTGGTATATACGCTGCGATAGAAAGGTTGATGACAGCCATAAAATACTTTTACGCTCCATTGTATCAAGGTCTTTTTCCTTGGCTTGCCAAAAAAGATAGGGTTTCTATAGTTGGATTTGTATCTAGGTTTTTCCCGTATATCGGAGTGTTTGGTCTCTTGGTTACTATCCTAATAGCCGCTTTTGCACATCCTATTTTGACGCTAATTTACCAAAACAAAACCATTGGCGACCACTATGAGGTTCTTCAAATATTTTCTCTCGTATCGGTTTTTAATGCAACAAGTATGCTTTTTAATTATCTATTTTTGAATGTTATGAGAGAGTATAAGGAGCGAATGAGAATACTGCTTATTACGGGGTTTTTTAATGTGATTAGTGGGACGATATTAGCTTACAGTTTTGGGCTAATCGGCGTCGTCTGCTCAGTTACCGCCACGGAAGCCTTGCTTCTTGTGCTTAGTTATTTAAAATTTAAATCCATAAAAAGGAGCTTGTGATAAAAAAATCTTAAAATCGGTGCTGTTTTATATCACTTTGTATAAAATTTTGAAGATAAGATATGCCGCTGTGGCGACTATGATGACGATTATTCTCAGAAGATACGGTATGTATACATGCGAAAACCACCACAAACACACTCTAGCAAAATGCGGCAAAATTTATTAGAAAAAGAGGGAAAAATGCAGACGCTAATATGTCTTAACACTTGCAAAAGAGCAATCGCCGTCAAGGCTATCATCTGGAGTTATGTGGAGTTTGTAAAGTCCAGAGACGATTTTTTTCTAGTTGTCGGGCTTGACGGGGACGATAAAGATACTATTAGTTATTGCAAAGAGTTTGGCATTCCTCTTGTGTATTCTGATGAAAACGAGGGTGTTGGATTGTCAAAAAACAGAGTACTATCTACTTTTGGCGATTTTGACTACTACTTTTTTATTGAAGACGACGTTGAGCTTTTAAATCCAAAAGTGTTTGATGCGCATATCGAAGTTTCCAAAAAATCCGGCATACACCACTTCTCTTCATTTGAGAGAAAACGGATAATAGACGAAGTCGCTAGGACGGAGGTTGGGGGCTATACGATTATCCACAGCATGTTTGGCGGTGCGCCGTTTAACTTTTTTACCAAAGAGGGGCTAAAGAGTGTGGGCGGCTGGCACGATATGTTTGCGACGTATAAGCGTTTTGGGCATACGGAGCACACTTATAGATTTGTAAACGCTGGGTTGTCAAAATATCCGTTTAGCGTGATTGACGAGCTTATCGAGGGGTATCTTGGCTGGAATGACCCTATAAGCGTCACAAAAATCAAAGTTCAAACGACGGTAAATAGGGTGTTTCAAGGGGAGAGCGACTTGATGGATGAGAAGCTTTCTTATTATCCGGTAAAAACTTTATCACCGTTTCATCTGACAAAAAATCTGGATAAGTCGGGGTTTAAAAAAGATAGTTTTGCATTTATCCATAGATGGAGATTTAAGCTTCAAATGTGTGGCTTAAACACTCTTAGACAACTAAAAAGGGCGATTGTTGCCCGCTAAATGGACGGTCTTTTTGTTGGCGTTAGCTGTTTTAACGCCAATGTATGGGAGTCTATTTGGACATTTCCATGCAAACGTTGCGCTATATGGCGTGTACTTTTCCGGTCTTACCTTTTTTCTATTTGCCAACTTCAAGCAGATGCTTTTTAGCAAACTAGACGCACTTGTGCTACTTTTTAACCTTTTTTTTATCGCCTCGCTTGCATACACCGTTAACCAAGATTTTAAAACGGAGATGATACTATTTGCGATACTCCCGCTCTTTTATTTCAATGGTAAACTGCTTATTTATACAAACTCGCACACGCTTTTTTTTAGATTTATTGTGTTAATTATTTTTGCCGTAAACGTATATGTGTTTTTAAAATTAAGCGAAAACGGCTTTAAATATCACACATACTATCGCTATTCAAGTTCTTGGCTGCTTCTTGATTATTTGACGTTGGCACTCTTTGATTTGCTTGCGGCTATCATACTTTATGCGACCAATGTTATAGCAAACAAATATATTAAAAGCGGAATAATATTGCTTTTTTTGTTTATGATACTAATATCCGGCGCTCGTTATTCGATTCTTTTTTTGGGTCTATCTCTATTTATCTTTTTTATGTTGCTTCCCGCCGCCAAAAAGCTCTCATCGGTTGTGGTTGGCGGCTCTGCGATAACTCTGATTTTGCTTGGAAGCTCAAAAATACAAGATTTGTTTGCCTATACTATCTTTCGTATGAGCAACATCTCAAGTGGGCATGACGCTTCGCTGGACGGGCGTGAAAACGTGCTAAATCTATCCTTGGCACTTATAGACAAAAATCCAATCTTTGGATATGGTCTCAATAGCTCAGAGGCGCTTTTGTATCCGATACCTTTTCCGCACAATATGCTAATAGAGGCGTTTTTGGAGACGGGACTTTTGAATACTGTGATATTAGCCACGATTGTCGGCTCTGTGCTTATCATGGGGTTAAGGCTCTTTTGGCGAAACAAAAACTACTTTAGCGGGATTTTTATTATCGACCTCTATCTTATTATGTCGCATCTAAAGTCGTTTTCGATTGCCGAGGGGAAGATGCTGTTTTTCTTTTTTGGTATCACAATGGGTTTTTATAGCGTCTATTTTAAAAAACTTCACTATCAAGGCGAGGAGCCTCAAAAATGAAACTTACAATCCTAGTCGCCACGATGAACGAAAACTTAGCCTCTTTAAAAGAGAAGCTTTTGAGGCTTCCTGCACATATTGACGTTGTGATTTGCCATCAGATAACAAAAGAGCAAGACGACTTTGAGGGTGCTAAAAACGAAATTGAGGCGATACGAGAGAATATAAAAGTGGTTCAAAAGCGTGAAAGAGGATTGTCAAAAAGCAGAAACGTCGCGCTATCTGCGGTAAAAAGCGGAGTATGTCTTATCACGGACGATGATGTGGAGTTTGACGAACATCTTTATGAGCAGATAAAAGAAGCATACGAGGCGTATCCCGATGCGGACGTAATCACGTTTCAAGCAAAAACGCCGGAGGGGGAGTTTTTCAAGCCGTACAAAAACGAATCGTTTGTTCATGCGATGAAGAGCGCCGCTAAAGTCTCGTCGATTGAGATTAGCTTTAAGGCGGAGTCTATCGGCAAAAGCGGTGTTTTTTTTGATGAGAGATTTGGGCTTGGCTCTTTGTATGCGACAGGGGAGGAGTATATATTTTTGGCTGATGCACTTAAAAAAGGGCTTACCCTGCGCTACTACCCAAAAACTATAGCACTCCACCCAAAAGAGAGTTCAGGCTCTGTGTTTGATGAAAAAATGTTTATAGCCAAAGGCGCGATGTTTGCCAGAGTTTTTGGCGCAAAATCTTACGCGGTCTCTTTGCTATTTGCGCTAAAAAAATATCCCAAATACAAACATAATCTAGGTTTGATAAGCGCATTTTTGCGTATGAGAGAGGGCGTGATGGCAATTATGGTTAGCGCCAAAAGCCGCTCTTAATATCGCCGTTAGAGAGTTTAGTTTATAATCCTTCTCTTTTTTATTTTACAAAAATATACCTTCTTATTTGAGGCAAACGATATATGTTTAAAAAGTTTAGCTCCGTGTTTTATGTTGCTATTGTAGCTGCGCTGTTTTTGGCGGGATGCGGCTACAAAGGCGCCCCGGTCTACAAAGAAAATAACAAAACGATAGACTACAACGTAACCCAAAGCTCTGATAGTTCGAGCCGGATGTGATTGACGTTCTTATTATTGGAGCCGGCGTAGCCGGACTCTATACGGCTATTAATCTTCCAAAAAACCTAAAAGTTTTAGTTTTGTCAAAAAGCGAACCATCCGCCTCAAACACCTACTTAGCGCAAGGCGGCGTGGCTGTCAGTAAAAGCGAGACGGACGTCGCTTTGCATATAGAAGACACAATAAAAGCCGGCGCCGGACTTTGCGACAAAGAAGCGGTAGAAATCTTATGCAAAAACAGCATGAAAGAGATTAAAAACCTGATAAATATGGGTATGCGCTTTGACGAAAACGACAGAGGCGAACTGATGCTTACAAAAGAGGCGGCGCACTCCACTCCTAGGATACTGCACGCCGATGGGGACGCTACAGGCAGGGCTTTGTCTGAATTTTTGTATGAAAAATCTCCTTGTGAGATAAGAGACCATACCGTGGTTGTGGATTTGCTTATTGATGAGGGCGTATGCTATGGTGTGACCGTGCTTACAAAAGATGAAAAATTAGAAAATATCTACGCAAAAAAGGTGATTATAGCAAGCGGCGGAGTCGGCTCCTTGTACAAATACAGCACAAACGACACCTCAATATCAGCAGACCTACACGGCGTAATAGTCGAAAAAGGCGGAGTTTTGCAAGATATGGAGATGATGCAGTTTCACCCTACCGTCTACCACGACCCGCGTTATGCTAGAAAAGTGCTTTTGACCGAGGCGTTAAGAGGCGAGGGTGCGTATGTGGTGGATGATGAGGGTAGGCGGTTTTTGTTTGATTATGACGAGAGGGGCGAGCTTGCTCCTAGGGACATACTATCAAGAGCGGTCGCTGACTATATAAAAAAAAGCTCCAAAAAAGCGTATCTCTCGTTTGATGTCTTCGATAAAGAGTTTTTTGTGCATAGATTTCCAAATATCTACTCAAACATGAAGAGCCTAGGTTTTGACCTACCGCATGACAATGTGCCGATATATCCGGCTTTTCACTACTCTATCGGCGGCATCAAGTGCTCTCTTGACACAAGAGCTCATGGTATCGGTAATCTTTTTGTGGTAGGCGAAGCTGCGTCAAACAGAGTTCACGGCGCAAACCGACTAGCAAGCAACTCTTTATTAGAGGGGCTCGTATTTGGCAAAATAGCCGCCGAAAGAATAGCTTCCGAGAGTTTTGAAGACAAACAAAAAGAGTTTGAGCCGACAAAAGAGCTACTCTTTAAAAGCGGCGATACGCTCATTAAAGACGAAATAAGAGAGCTAATGTGGAATGATGCGTCTATCGCAAGAAACGTAAAAGACCTAACGACGGCCGATGAGCGACTAGAGGAGCTGATATTCTCAAAACCGGGTAGAATGGCTAGACTGAGGCTAAAAGTAGCGCAAAATATTGCTAGGGCGGCACTAAGTAGAAAAGAGTCTATGGGAGCGCATTGTATAGGCTTTTAAAGCTGATATTTTAAAAAGTTATTTGGAAATTTGGGGGCATTGGACTTCTTGCAAAACCCTCTATTATACCTGAAGAATGGGGGGGGCTAAACGCCTAAGCAACTCTCCTTTGCAACCCCCCAAAAGTTACCCGCGCGCACGGGAGTGTAAAATAAGCTATGACTTGCCCAAAAATTAGCTTTTTTTCGCTAACATTACGAAAAAACGGGGGTTAAACGACATGAGAATAAGATCCGCGCATGCTCCCTACATAGCAAATAAAATCAGTTTGGATCTCTTTAATAGCGGTCTTGCACAGATGAAGCAGGGTATGGAGCCGATAAAAGCCGTTTGCCTTAAAGTAATAGACGACGACCTCGACCTTGAAGCTTCCGTGGATGAGAAAGTAAGAAAGCTTTTGGAACAAAATGAAGATGAGATAGAGTTTCTTAGCCCAGATAGAAGACAACTTTTTTGGATGGTAAAACGAAAAGTAGCCGGAGAGATGGGGCTAATTCTAGAGCAAGAGGAGCGTTTTAACTCTATGGCTCACAAAATACTCGACGAAATCTGGAATGAAGATTTAGCCGATTACAATGTAACAGAAACGAGAATAAAGACTGTTATAGTAAAGGCTATGCTTGATTTTGTAAAAAGTCAGGACGCAATCGAAGACTCAGTAAAAGAAAAAGTACGAAACTACAAACGCAACCTAACAGAGGGAAGCGAAGAGTATGAGATAGTTGTGCAAAAACTTTATGAAGATGAACTAACAAAGAGAGGGATGTTGTGAGAGTAGCTCTTTATCTGCAAAACGGCGTATATTTGGAAGGCTCCTCTTTTGGGGCTGAGGGAACAAGCGTAGGCGAGATTGTGTTTAACACCTCCCTTACCGGCTATCAAGAGATTATTTCAGACCCTAGCTATGCGGGACAGTTTATCACCTTTACAATGCCGGAAATCGGCAATGTAGGCGTAAATGAAGATGACAACGAAAGCAGAGGCGTATACGCAAAAGCGGTGATAGTAAGAAACTATCAAGCCGACTACTCAAACTTTAGAGGAACTGAAAATCTATCTGAGTATCTAAAAAAACACGGAATTATCGGTATTTGTAGCATAGACACTAGATTTTTGACTAAGATTATGAGAGAAGAGGGCGCAATGCCGGCTATCGCCTCCACGGAGTGTTTTGACAAAGAGGAGCTTGCAAAAAAACTTGCAAATAGCCCAAAAATCGGCGACATCAACTACATCAAAGAAGTAAGCTCAAAAGAGGCTTACACGCACACCCAAGCGGCGTGGAACGAGATGAGTTTTTGTTACAAAGAGCCGCAAAATGAGCTTAAAAAAATCATCGCTTACGATTTTGGCGCAAAACTAAACATTCTAAACGAGCTAACCGAAGCGGGGGCTTGCGTAGAGGTGGTTCCGCACCACACAAAAGCGGACGGCGTTATCGAAAAGTTTAGAAGCGGCGAGATTAAAGGAGTGTTTTTGTCAAACGGCCCTGGGGATCCTCTTGTGCTCACCGAAGAGGTTGCGGAGATTAAAAAGCTTATTGAGGCGGATATTCCGATATTTGGTATCTGTCTTGGTCATCAGCTTCTATCGATAGCGTTTGGGTATGAGACGTACAAGCTAAAATTTGGTCACCACGGCGGCAACCACCCTGTAAAAAACCTAAAAACAGGCGGCGTAGAGATAACGGCGCAAAATCACAACTACAATGTGCCCGATGAGATACTAGAAGTCGCGGAGCCGACGCATATCAATCTATTTGACAACACGATAGAGGGGCTTAGGTACAAAAACAAAAAAGTGTTTAGCGTGCAGTTTCACCCTGAAAGCTCGCCGGGACCGCATGAAAGTAAATATTTGTTCAGAGAGTTCGTAGAGAATATTTAATGCTCTACACTCTCTTTTCGCCCTCCGAAGCCAAAGACGAGGGCGGTGCCCTCCCCTGCTTAAACTCAAAATCTTTTATTTTTCCGCTTCTTTATGAAAAACGTCTTGAATTACTACAAAAATTTGAAAATTACAAAAATAGACTAAACGAAAAAGAGCTTTTAGAGTTTTTTGAGCTAAAGTCGCTTTGTGAGACGAGCGAGCTTAGAGGCAGTGTCTTTGAGCTTCAAACGCAAAAAGCGATTCTTAGATATACGGGGGTAGCATATAAAGCTCTTGATTTTTATTCGCTGGACAATCATGCAAAAGAGTATCTATTTAATCAAGTCGTTATCTTCTCAAACCTCTTTGGAGCCGTGCTGGCGCAAGATGAAATACCAAACTACAAACTAAAGCAAGGCGCAAAAATAGACGGGATAGACGCCGCAAAATACTACAGCAAAGAGTTTTCGACTTCCCTTGACGCTACGTTTGAGGGGTGCGAGATTTTGGATTTGCGCGCCGGATACTATGAGAAGTTTTATAAACCAAAAGTAAAAACGCTAAAGCCAAAGTTTTTAAAAAATGGCAAGATAGTAAGCCACAACGCAAAAGAGTATAGAGGGCTTTTTTTGAGAGAGGCGGCTATCGCCAAAGCAGCCAATATCGACGACATAATGAAAATAAATATAAAAAATCTCAAACTCATAGAAGTAATAGAGGTAAAAAACTACATAGAACCAATCTTCGAAACTAATCATTATTGACAACAAACGGTTACAAAGCTATGTTATACTTACAAGGTGTAAAATAAAGAAAACTACTCCCAAAAAAGGTTTTAGATATGCTGTTGTCAGTGAAGCCTCAAGCACCAAACGACCCGCGCTACAAAGCCCTAGACAGAGCAATGAAAAAGCTAGGCTATGCCAAATCCTCGCTAATAGAGTCCCTGCACGCCGCACAAGAAGCTTTCGGCTTTTTGGACGACGAACCTATGAAATTTGTGGCGGCATCTTTGCGTCTTCCACTCTCAAAAGTGTACGGCGTAGCGACTTTTTATCACTACTTTACGCTAAAGCCATCCGGCGAACACACATGCGTAGTCTGCACAGGAACCGCCTGCTATATCAAAGGCACAAACAAAATTGTGGACGGCGTATGCAAAAAGTATAAGATAAAAGCCGGAGACACGACAAAAGACGGTAAGCTATCTCTAATGACCGCTAGATGTATCGGCTGTTGCGGTATCGCTCCAGCGGCCGTATTTGACGGCGAAGTATTGGGAACTTTGGACGCCGACAAAACACTACAAAAAATTGAAGGTATGCTCGCATGATAACGCATATAGAAGAGCTAGAAGAGATAACGGCAAAAGTAAAAGCCGAAGAAGAGAGACTTGAAGAGATAATATCGGTTTGTACGGGAACAGCATGTATTGCGGTTGGAAGCGATAAATTGCTAGAAAGTATTAGAAGTGAGCTCGCCAAAAGCGGGCTTAGCAACTACAAAGCAAAAGGCGTGGGTTGCAAAGGGCTATGCTCCAGAGGTCCGCTTGTCACTCTTGATAAAAAAGGCGAACTATACGAGGGGCTTGTTTCGGATGAAGCGGAAGCTTTTGTAAAAGCCATATCTGAGAAAAAAAGCTACGAGCCGCGTCTTGGCGATATAAACGCAAGCTTTTTTAACAAGCAGAAAAAAATAGTACTTGAAAACTCCGGCGTAATAGACCCTGAAAATATAGAGGAGTATATCGCAAGAGGCGGTTATAGTGCGCTACTTAAAGCCATTATAGAGATGAGCCAAAACAGCGTAATCGACGAGGTGAGAAATAGCGGACTTAGAGGACGCGGCGGCGGCGGTTATCCGACGGGACTAAAATGGCAAACGGTCGCAAAATCAGCGGGAGCTCAAAAGTATGTGGTATGCAACGGCGACGAGGGGGATCCGGGCGCATTTATGGATAGAAGCGTTATGGAAGCCGACCCGCATAGAGTGCTAGAGGGTATGGCGATAGCGGGATATGCGATAGGCGCCGACACAGGTTATCTGTATGTGAGAGCGGAGTATCCTTTGGCGGTCAAAATGCTTAAAAAAGCGATAAAAGACGCCCAAAAATGCGGACTTCTAGGCAAAAATATAGCGGGTACAAACTTTAGTTTTCACGTCGAAGTACGTCTTGGTGCGGGGGCTTTTGTGTGCGGCGAAGAGACTGCATTGCTTGCCTCAATAGAGGGTAAAAGAGGTATGCCTCGTCCTCGTCCTCCGTTTCCGGCGATGAAAGGGCTCTTTGGCAAGCCGACGCTGATAAACAATGTAGAGAGTTTTGCAAATATCGCACCTATCGTCAGACACGGAGCCTCTTATCTAAACTCTATAGGCACAGAAAAAAGCAAAGGCACGAAAGTATTTGCGCTAACCGGCAATATCGTAAACGCCGGAATCGTAGAGGTGCCAATGGGTATGAGCCTACGCGAAATCGTATTTGATATAGGCGGCGGCATAGCAAGCGGCAAAGCGTTTAAAGCGGTTCAAACGGGTGGGCCATCGGGCGGTTGTATTCCGGCTGAGCATCTTGATTTGCCTGTGGATTATGACTCTTTGGTCTCTATCGGCTCCATGATGGGCTCTGGGGGCATGATAGTCATGGATGAGAGTTCAAATATGGTGGATGTGGCTAGATTTTTTATGGAGTTTTGTATGTCTGAGTCTTGCGGCAAATGCGTGCCTTGTCGCGTAGGAACAGTACAAATGCACAACCTGCTGGGCAAAATCATAGACGGCAAAGCGGATGGTTGCGATATGGAAAATCTTGAAAAACTATGCCACACGGTAAAGGCCACAAGCCTTTGCGGACTTGGTCAATCGGCACCAAATCCGATACTTAGCACAATGAAGTTTTTTAGGTCGGAATATATGGAATTTGAAGCGTGCGAGAGGTAGAAAATGGGTGATATTAAAACACTAAAAATAAACGGCATAGACGTAAGCGGCGCTGGAAATGAAACCATATTGGAGATAGCCAGACAAAACAATATCTTTATCCCGACTCTTTGCTACCTGGAGGGCTTAAGCGCATACGGCGCTTGTAGACTCTGCCTTGTGGAGGTAAAAGGCTCAAACAAGCTTCTTACGGCTTGTACATCTTTTATTGAAGAGGGCATGGAAGTAACAACTGAAACTGAAAAATTAAAAGATTACCGCAAAACAATACTTAGCATGATGTTTTCGGAGAGAAATCACACTTGTTCGGTATGCGTTACAAACGGTGATTGCGAGCTTCAAGATATGGCGGTAACTCTTGAAATGGAACACTCAAGCGTAAACTATCTGTATCCAAAAGTAGAAGTAGATGCTTCACATGAGGAGTTTATGCTTGATCACAATAGATGTATTCTCTGCGCTAGATGTATCAGAGTGTGCGACGAGATAGAGGGCGCACACGTTTGGGATGTGAAAAATAGAGGCATAAACGCAAGAGTCATCACAGGCTTCAACCAACCATGGGGCGAGACAGACACATGTACGACGTGCGGCAAATGCGTAGCCGTATGCCCGACGGGAACGCTCACGCACAAAGGCAGATCCGCCGGAGAAGAGCACAAAAATAGAGCGTTGCTATTAAATCTACTAAGAGTTCGGGAGGGCGTCAATGAAGCTTAAGTTTGCCACAGTTTGGCTTGATGGATGTTCGGGATGTCATATGAGTTTTCTCGATATGGATGAAAAACTGTTTGAACTAAATGATAGAGTAGAAGTGGTCTGCTCGCCGTATGTGGATGCAAAAGAGTTCCCGCAAGGGGTAGACCTTGTGCTAGTAGAGGGTGCGGTAAGCGGCGAAGAGGATATACACAAACTCAAAAAGATAAGAGAGAGAGCCAAAAAGATAGTAGCTTTCGGAGACTGCGCCGTAACGGGCAACGTAACGGCTATGCGTAACATTTGCGGACTTGAAGAGGCGTTTCATACGGCCTATATTGAAAATGCAACTATAACCTCTGATAGCTTTCCCGCCGCTGTACTTCCGGTACAGCTAGAAAATGTCGTACCGCTAAACGAAGTGGTTCATATAGACTACTTTTTGCCCGGCTGCCCTCCTCCCGCCGCCGCTATCGAAGAGCTACTTTTTGCGCTTCTTGACGGTAGAGAACCAAATATCGCACACCTAACACGTTTTGGGAAGTAAAGAATGAAAAAAATAACGATAGATCCGGTAACAAGAATAGAAGGTCACGCCAAAATAACCATAGATATTGACGACGCGGGTAATGCGGTAGACGCAAAAATACATGTAACGCAATTTCGCGGATTTGAGAAGTTTTGCCAGGGTAGACCCTTTGGCGAAATGCCATCTCTTATGGCTAGAACATGCGGTATCTGTCCTGTAAGCCACTTAGTATCAGGCGCAAAAGCGGGCGATGGGCTACTTAGCGTCAAAGTACCAAAGACCGGCGCAAACCTAAGGCGCATTATTAATTTGGCGCAAATCATGCAATCCCACAGCCTAAACTTTTTTCATCTATCAAGCCCCGATATACTACTAGGTTTTGACGCCGACCCTAAAGATAGAAACATCTTTTATTTAATGAGCAAAGAGCCCGCTATCGCCAAAATGGGTATAGGCTTAAGAGCGTTTGGTCAAGGAATCATAGAGCTTTTAGGTAAAAAGAGAATACATCCGGCATGGATAGTACCCGGGGGCGTAAACGCTCCGTTAGACCCGGCTCACAGAGAAGAGATACTCTCCAAGATAGATGAAAAAAAACAAGACGCGTTAAAAGCGATAGAACTATTCAAATCAAAACTATCGTCGTTTCCAAACGAAATAGCCGCTTTAGCAAACTTTGACACACTGTTTATGTCGATGATTGGCAAAGACGGCGAACTTGACCACTACGACGGCAAGATAAAGTTTATTGACGCAAAAGGCGCCACTATAGCCGAAAACCTAGAACCGTCCGACTATCAAAGCTACATTGGCGAAAAAGTAGAGGATTTTAGCTTTATGAAGTCTCCATACTATCTGCCATACGGACTAGAAAAAGGAGTGTATAGAGTAGGACCCTTGGCTAGACTAAATATCGCAAAAAGATGCGGAACGCCGCTGGCAGATAAAGAACTAGGCGTATTCAAAAGCTATGCGCCCACACAGAATGCAAGCTTTTTTTATCACTACGCTAGACTTATCGAGGTTCTTTATTGTATTGAAAAGATAGAGGAACTACTAAACGAACCTGATATTCTCTCAGATCATGTAAGGGCGGTGGCAAAATTAAACGAGTTTGAAGCTGTGGGTATGAGCGAAGCGCCAAGAGGCACTCTGCTTCACCACTACAAAACCGACAAAAACGGATTAATCACCTACGCAAATCTAATCATAGCCACAGGAAACAATAACCTAGCGATGAACGCAGGTATTACGCAAGCGGCAAAAGCGTTTGTAAAAGGGGATTTTGGGCAAGGCGCCTTAAACCGCGTAGAAGCGGTTATCAGGGCGTTTGACCCATGCCTAAGTTGCGCTACTCATGCGCAAGGCAAGATGGGCTTTGAGGTTGCGTTTAGACGCGGCGGGGAAGTTGTGGACAGGAAGTTTATATAGCACATGCATATAAGCTCACAACATTAGTTACTCTCCCGCACGAGCGGGTAGCTTTGGGGGGGGATGCAAGGGACATTTATATCCCTGCCGTTAATATGGGCTTTGCCTGTATTAACGTGTAACATTTATTTTTAGAGGCGTATCGTGATAAAAAATTTCTTTTTATTTTTAAAATCTCTTCTTGGAAAGCAATATTCAAGAAATGAAGTGTTTGGTCTTTCAAGGACGCTATCGCTAAACTATGTAGAGAGAGCCTATGTAGACGACGAGTTTAGACGAGAACTATCAAAAGATTCACATATAGTGATTTTCGGCGGCTCCAAGCAGGGAAAAACGTCGTTAAGAAAAAAATGCCTACTAGATAGTCAATATATTTTGTTGCAATGCTCCAACAAGATGAAGCTTGGCGATTTATTTACAGGGATACTTAAGCAAGCCGGTTTTAATATTCAAACAAACAGTATAGACCCCGAAGATCCAAACGATGTGGTCACCGCCTTAGGAAGCATCAACTTTGACAAACTTATCGTTCTTGAAGATTTTCACTACCTCCCCGTAGATACGCAAAAAGACTTCTCTATAGCTCTAAAAACTATTCATGAAACCTCAAAATATAAATTTATTCTCACGGCTGTATGGCTGGAAGATAATAGGTTAATCATTTTTAATAGCGATCTTACAGGCAGAGTCATCTCTATAAACGCCGACAAGTGGAGCGAAGACGACCTTATGAGGGTTATAGATAAAGGCGGAGAGTTATTAAATATCGATTTTGATAAAGATTTTAAAATTGAGCTTGTAAAAAACTGCTTTGATAGCGTTTATATAATTCAAGAGGCGTGCAATAGCTTGTGCGAACACTGCGCGATAGACGGTTGGCAACCAAAACGCATTCAGGTGGGAGCCAAAACAGATGTTGCGGCTTTAATTAAAAAAGCGATTAATAAACAAAGCGCAAGATACGAATCTTTCTTAACTAAAGTTGCAGATGGACACGGAGCTACCGAGTTTGCAATGTACAAGTGGATTCTTTATGCCGTTGTCAAAAGCAAAATTAGTAGGCTGGAGAGAGGACTTCCCTTTGAGGACATAAGAGATATTATAAAAAATGAGCACCCCAAAAAAGATATGCTCAATATTGGCAATATCACACAATCACTAAATTCGCTCGCTTCTTTGCAGATCAAAAAAGGGGTTATGCCTATAATAATCGACTATGACAAAACAAACAATAAATTAAACGTCGTAGAAAAAAGCTTTTTAATTTGGCTAAATAGCAATGATTCTAGCACTCTTGCGATAAAGATAATAAGCAGTGAAGAGGCTTAGCAAACAAGGAAACCATCATCGTGAACACCTTATTTCCAAAGCCCGCCAAAATCAAACTCAAATTCGCAATCCACGACACTAAAACTATATGTTTCGTTTTTAAATTCGCCCACTTCTAAGAATTTGCCGTTTTGGAGATAAAAAAGCGTCGCCGTTTCAGAGCTTGGATAGACGAGAATGTAGTATTTTACTCCCGCTTCTTCGTAAAGCGAGTATTTGACGGCTCTATCTTTGTGGGCGCTTGAACGGCTTATCACTTCAAATATGATTGAGGGTGTGGTTTTTAGCTTTGTGTTCCATGGTTCTTCGTCGCATACTACGAGATTGTCGGGTTGCAATATTGTATCTTCGGCTATTACCCAGTCTACCGGAAGATACGCTTTGCATCTTTTGCAATTTTCAAGTCTTTTCTCTAGCTCAAACGCTATTCGCTGACTAATTCGTTGATGTCTTGACGCAGGCGCCGGACTCATCGCATACGCCACACCGTCGATAATCTCCCATCTGCCTTCCCACTCTTTATAATCTTCATAAGTGTAATGAGGCAGATCTTCTAGCTTTATCGCCGCCATTTTCTACTCCTTATTATTAGATGTTACGCATAAATACGGGCAAAGCCCGTATTTATGGCAAGGACATAAATGTCCCTGCACCCCCTAAAGCTTTGCGCATAAATGCGCAAGAAAAAGTAAGCTTAATTTTTAATATAGCGCATTATACCAAATTTTTAGCGGTGCGAATAACCTCGTCCGCTTCTATTAACCTCATGCAATCGTGGTGTTTTAGCGGGCAAACTCTTTTTTTGCACGGTCTGCACTCCATATCTTTTTTGACCGCTATATAGTGCGGATTGCCCCATGCGCCGGTCTCTGCGTCGTCCGTGGAGCCGAAAATCGCGACGGTCGGGGTCTTGAAGGCGGCGGCGATGTGCATAGGGCCGCTGTCGTTTGTGATAAAAAGTTTGGCGGAGGCTATGAGGTCTATGAGTTCACGCATACTGGTTTTGCCGACTAGATTGCGGTAGTTTGCGACACCGTTTTTTATGAGGACGTTTTCTACTTCAACTCCTATAGCCGCTTCGTTTGGCGCACCGACGATTACTATGTCGTATTGTGCAGAGATAGTGCTTGCTGTTTCGCCAAATTTTGCGGCTTCCCATCTCTTTGCTTCGCCGTAAGCGGCTCCGGGGTTGATGATGCAGAGATTTTGCGACGGGGCGTTTGAGGTTAGTTTTAACTCCTCTTTGACAACAGGACAAAACTCTCTTACAAGCTCCAAATATCGCACAACCTGATGAGATTTTTTGTTTTCTCGCAGCGCATGCGTGAGGCAGATAGAGCGAAACTCTCTAGCGTAGCCAACTCTCGTTTTTGAGCCTGTAAAGAGTAGAAAAAGAGCCGATAAAAATGAGTTTTGAAATGTTATGGCAACATCGAAACTTCCAAGTTCGCGAGCTTTTTTGTAAAGCCACAAAATACGGCTTTTTGAGTTTTTGCCCTTATCCACCACAAGCCGCTCCACTCTATCGTCAAGCACAAATAAAGAAATCGCCGCCGAGGAGCCTACAAGCGTAAAACGCGCGTCTTTATATGAGGCTTTGAGGCTTTCTATAGCCGCCGTAGCCATTACAGCGTCTCCTAGCCAGTTTGGAAGACGGATAAGTATTCTCATAGTTTCTCCAGTATGCTTAGCGTCTCTTGCGTGTTGCGCTCTACGCTAAACTTTTCGGCTAAAGCTCTACTTTGCGTCTTAACGCTCTGCAAATAATCTTCATCACACAAAAGAGTGTTTAGCTCTGTCAAAATCTCCATATCGCTTGGGCTTTTCATCACAAACTTATCATCCAAAATCTCAGAGGCGCCGTTTTGAGCTGTGGTAATTACGGCGCAGCCCGCCGCCAAAGCCTCCAAACACACATTTGAAAACGGCTCATAGCGAGTTGGAAACAAAAAAATATCGGTGGCGGCAAAAAACAGCTCCGCATCCGCCCTAGCTCCCGTAAAAATAGCGTCTACCCCAAGAAAAGCCGCTTCGTCTCTGTATTTTTGCATATTTCGCTCTTTGCCTACGACAAACGCTTTGTAACTACGAGGTTGCAACTTTGATAAAAGAGTCAAAAACTCCGACACCCCTTTTCTAGCAAAACCGCTACCGACAAAAAGAATAGTCTTGACCTCACCAAAAGCACCAAACTCCGCCTCCAAACGCTTTTTAGCACCCAAGGCGGAAATGTCGTTTTTTGGAGCTCCGTTGTAGACAACCTCTATTTTTGACGCATCAATACTGTAATATTTTATGATGTCATTTTTTACAAATTTTGAGTTTGCAATTATTTTTTTTGCGTTTTGAAAGGTTCGTTTTTCTAGCCAAAGATAGGTAAAGTGAAGCGGATTGAGTAGTATTTTTCGCCGTTTTTCGCCGTTTTCGACTCTTGCGTTTATCCACGCCAGATGTACGCCGTCCCCCGCTCTATACACATCCGCGCAAGGGATTCGCTCAAGCGAAAAAAGTAGTTCGCCCATCTTTTTTTGTCCGCAAACGCCAAACGCAAATAGCGCCGCCCGAATAAAAGATGGTAAAAATTTTGGCGCAAAAATTGTAAGCGCATTTTTGGCGCGCCAATTTGTAGAGGCTATGCGGTAATCGATATTTTTTGATTCCAAAGAGGAGCAAAGCCTTGAGAGGTAGTTTTCAGCTCCCCCAAAAGGCGTATATTTTAGCCTTACAAAGAGGAGCGGTTTCAAAGATTAAAGCCTCTTATCCGCTACGCCTTTTGGCAAAAACCCTTTAATGTCGTATACTACGGCGCCATCTTTTTTGAGAGAGTTTATATCCAAAGTTCTAAACTCTTTATGCGCCACGGCAAGAACCACCGCATCATAATCATTTGCCGGCTCTTTGACCAAAGATACTCCGTACTCATGCTCCACCTCCGCCGAGTCCGCCCAAGGGTCGTATATATCCGTGACGCAACCAAAATCTTTAAGTTCGCTAATCACGTCCACCACGCGAGAGTTTCGTATATCGGGGCAGTTTTCTTTAAAGGTTATGCCAAGCACCAACACCTTTGCGCCGTCCACTTTAAACGATTTTTTGATGAGTAGCTTCACAATCTCTTTGGCGACATATGCGCCCATATTGTCGTTGATTCTTCTACCGGACAAAATCACCTCAGGGTAGTAGCCAAGGCTTTCGGCTTTAAAAGTAAGATAATACGGGTCAACGCCTATGCAGTGTCCGCCGACAAGCCCTGGACGAAACGGTAGAAAGTTCCATTTTGTACCCGCCGCCTCTAGTACATCTATTGTGTCTATGCCCATTTTGTTAAAGATAAGAGATAGTTCGTTTACAAACGCTATATTGATGTCGCGTTGTGAGTTTTCGATTACCTTTGCCGCTTCCGCAACCTTGATAGAGGAGGCTTTGTGTGTTCCGGCTGTGATGATTGAGGCGTAAAGAGCGTCCACCATATCGGCGATTTCAGGCGTGGAACCACTTGTGACTTTGAGAATTTTTGTAACCGTATGCTCTTTGTCACCCGGATTGATACGCTCAGGGCTGTAGCCGCAAAAAAAGTCTTCGTTAAAGACGAGTCCGCTTACTTTTTCAAGCACAGGCACACATTTTTCTTCCGTACACCCAGGATATACGGTGCTTTCATATATGACGACATCGCCTTTTTTTAGAGCATATCCAACCGTCTCGGAGGCTTTGACAAGAGGGGTCAAATCCGGTCTTTTGTGTGCGTCAACAGGGGTTGGCACGGTGACGATAAAGACGTTGCAACTTTTTAGTTCCTCTTTATCGCAAGAGTAGCTAAGATTTGTAGACGATTTTAGATTTGCTTCGTCAACCTCTAATGTTCTATCAAATCCGCTTTTTAGCTCCTCAATCCTGCTTTTGTTTATGTCAAAGCCGACTACCTCATATTTTTTGCCAAACTCAACCGCAAGCGGAAGCCCTACGTAACCTAGTCCTATGATTGCCAATCTATTATTATTCACTTTTTACTCCTATTTGGTAGTACTCAAAACCAAGCTCTTGTAGCTTTGAAGCGTTGTATTGATTTCTTCCGTCAAAAATTATCTTGTTGTTTAGCAGTTTTGCCGCCTCTTCAAAATCAGGACTTCTAAACTCTTTCCACTCCGTCACCAAAAACATAGCGTCCGCACCTTTTAGAGCATCGTATTTTGAGCCTGTAAACTCCATTGAGGGCAGCTCTTCCTCCAAATAGTGTGCGGCTTCGTTTACCGCTTTTGGGTCGTATGCTTTGATTGAGGCACCTCTTTTTACAAGCTCTTTGATGAGCGTAATACTAGGAGCGTCTCTCATGTCGTCAGTTTCGGGTTTAAAGCTAAGACCCCAAACGCAAAATATAAGACCTTGCATATCTTCGCCAAATCTTTTTACCGCTTTTTGAGCCAGACTTAGTTTTTGGTTTTTATTGACCGCTTCCACCGCTTTTAGGATTTTTGGCTCGTACCCTGCGTCTATCGCTGTTTTTTCAAGAGCTTTTACATCTTTTGGAAAGCAACTACCGCCGTATCCGCATCCCGGATAGATGAAGGTGTACCCTATTCTGCTATCGGAGCCTATGCCGACTCTTACTTTGTTTATATCCGCCCCTACTCTTTCGCATATTTGCGCAATTTCGTTGATAAAGCTAATTTTTGTGGCGAGCATCGCATTTGCCGCATATTTGGTCATCTCAGCTGAGCGAATATCCATCTCTATGAATCTATCTCTATTTCTAGTAAACGGAGTGTATAGCTCTCTCATTTTTTTCATCGTATTTTCATCGTCAGCCCCGATAACAACACGGTCTGGCTTCATAAAATCCTCTATCGCCGCACCCTCTTTTAAAAACTCAGGGTTTGAAACCACGGAAAATGCTATATCAACCCCTCTTTTTGCAAGCTCATCCGATATAGCCGCCCTTACTTTGTCCGCCGTGCCGACGGGAACAGTTGACTTATCCACCACTATCGTTTCTTGCGAAAGATGTTCACCAATACTTTTTGCCACACCCAAAACATATTGCAAATCAGCACTTCCGTCTTCGCCCATAGGCGTTCCCACGGCGATAAAGCATATATCCGTAGCTTGCAAAGCGCCTTTAATATCTGTTGTAAACTTAAGAGAGTTTTTTTTGTAGTTTTCTTTTACCAAAAGCTCCAAACCCGGCTCATATATAGGGATGATTCCATTTTTTAAATGTTCTATTTTTTTCTCATCTACATCGACGCACCAAACCTCATTGCCCATCTCGGCAAAACAAGTTCCAGTGACAAGACCGACATAGCCTGTACCAATAACTGATATTTTCAACTTTTACCCTTGAAATAAATATTTTTTAGATTTTACACAAAAGCTGTTTTAGGCTCCCGATTTGCATCGATATTGATGGAATGACCAGTCTTACGCACCAAAATATTTCTCCGGCAAAGCCGGTAGCTTTAGGGGGTGCAGGGACATTTATGTCCTTGCCGCTAATGCGAGCTTTTGCTTGTATTAGCGCATAACATCAATGAAAAAGCCAAAAAGAGAGCCGCCAAAAACATAAACTCTTCAAGCATATGATCTCTAGCTACGCCGTCTATACACATCCTGAAGAAAAAACCGCCCGTCAAAAAAAGTAGCAAAAGCGAATAGTAGTCTTGCCTTTGCATAAACCCTCTAAGCCCCACAAAAGAGAGTCCAAGCAAAAACGTCGTCCAGCCGACAATCATAATAACTCCGCCGCCGACTCCAAAATCTATTAGGGAGCTATGAGAGGCTCTCGTAGGGCTACCCTCTTTATATTTGTTTGTTCTATAAAGCCCAAAAGCGTCTCTAGCAAAACCGCTTCCAAGCGGGGACTCTGCGATAAAAGATATTCCCGCCGCAATCCAAGCCGGTCTTTCGTAGTTTGAATCGTTAACTGCACTCCCGTCTTTTAGCTTTGGAAGCAGATAAAGTTTTGTATCTATCCATGCTTTGTGCTTGTCTATGTCAACCGCAATAGCGATAGTCTCAAATAGATTGTTCCAACGCTCGTCTCGTTTGATGTTTGCCGCAAGTAAAGAGAATGCGACAATGGAGGCAAAAAGGGTCATCGCCAAAAGCGTAAATCTATTTTTGTTTTGTTTTAGCGCATATAGAGCAAGTACCGCCAAAGTAAAAAACATAAAAAAAACTCCGACGATACCAAGCCTAGCCCCCTCAAAAAACAGAGAGATAAACGAAAGAGCCGTCGCCAATAAAATAAACGTCCAGTTTAGCGGTAAAATCCTCTTGTGATAGATAGTTCTAAAAAAGATTTCGCTTAGCAAAATAGCGATGGCAATATTTGTCAAAACATTTGCCCTATCTCTGCCGTTTGTAAGCCCTTTTAGCTTATCTTGAAGCTCGCCGCTCTCATGAAAAAGCCAAAGCGCCTCAAAAAATATATACAAAATATGGAGTAAAACAGCAGCAAAGACGGCAAGCAGTATGTTTGTCTTAGAAGCGGCGCTGTTTGCAAGAGCCAACCCTAGAAAAAAGCAAAAAACAGACAAAAGCCATTGAGAATTTATCTCTTCAAGCGAGTGGGCGGTGTAATCACACAAAAAAATAGCCACAATATATAGCCAAATCGTAAGTAGTATGAGTATTGATGAAAAAAACAGCGTTATGCGTTCCCTAAAAATCTTTTTAATATCAAAGCGCTTTAGATACAAATAGCCTACAAAAACGCTCAAAATGGCTATCAACATATATCGTATAGCGTTTGTGTGAGGAATGGGCCAAACAAAAACCAAAGCTCCGACAATCCATACAATCGCAGTTTCCAAATTCAAATATTCAGCGCCTATAATTTTCACAACTTTCTCACTTTTTATCGCCGCACAGAAGCTTTGGGGTATAATTTACTATCGCTCATATTAGCAAAGGTTCAAATTATACCAAAGGGTGCATTTGTGATAAAAAAAGCGTTAATAGTCTACTCCTCAAAGCCGCCGATAGCAAACTATTTAGCATCCTCTTTCGCAAAACTAGGCATAGAGTCAAAGATATTTTTTGCCGACAAAAACCACTGGCTTGATAGATATGTGTTTCACGCAATTAACAAACAGTTGCACAACTTTAGGATTCTGCCAAAAAACAAAAATCTTTTCTCAAGCCACCCTCTAACGCACAAAAACTTTAGAAGCGCCAATCTAATCGCCGCTTTTGACGAGTTTGAACCGGATTTAGTCATATTGGTAAGAGGTATCAACTTTTCAAAAGAGAGTCTTGCGTACATATCCGGCAAAAAAAGGGTTTTTGGCTGGTGGGTCGAAAAAGAGGAGAGAGTCGAAGAGGCGCTCTCAGAGATAGACTACTTCGGACACTACTTTTTTATCAACTCCTCGTGCGTAGACGCGGCACGCCAAAGGGGCAAGCAAGACGTCTCTTTGCTTCATCACTCGGTGGATACAAATAGTTTTTGCAAACTGCCAAATGTCGTCAAAAAAATAGATATTTGCTTTGTCGGCAACTGGTCTTCTAAAAGACAGATTATCATAGAGGCTTTACTAAAAGTGACAAGCAATATCTCCATATTCGGCGGTAAGTGGCTCAAAAAAAACATCCTAAACCCACGACTTGCAATGTGCGTAAAAGGCACATACATAGACGGAGAGGCACTAAATCTGCTATACAACCAAAGCAAAATAGTCCTAAACATAACAAACTGGGGTTTTGGCGAGGGGAATAAAAGAAGCGGTATGAATATGAGAGTCCTTGAGGTTCCCGCCACCGGAAGCTTTTTGCTCACAGACAGCTCCAAAGACCTAGAAGCCCTCATATCGCCGGATACCCATCTAGCCGTCTACAAAGACCTCGACGAGTGCGTCCTAAAAGCGACATACTATCTTGCAAACGAAGAAGAGAGGGAAAACATAGCAAAAGAGGGGCAAGAGTTTGTCAAAAATAGCTACAGCTATGACAGTCTTGCGGGGGAGATAATTAGGATATATGAAAATGCAGATTAGAAGCAAGCAATCAAAACGTCTATTTCTTAACTTTTGCCGAAGACCTCATTTTGGGCAAAGCCCAAAATATGAGAATTAATTCAGAGGGTTTAATTGGCGGCTAAGACTCCTAGGTTTAAGGCTGTGTAGGTGGTAGTAATTTGATAGTGCGAAGTAGAAAAAAATTAAACTCTTTGTTTGGCTTTTGTTATAATTGCGCCAAACAAATAAGGAGCATTTAAATGCAAACCGTTGTATTAAGAGTAAGCGACGATTTTATGCCAAAGCTCAATGCATTGCTCGATATTTTGCCAAAAAACAAAGTAAAAATAAAAAATTCCCAAAAAGACGAACTAATCAAAAAAATAACCGACGAGTTTAAAGAGTCTTTGGCTGAAGCAGAGGCTGGAAATACGATAAAAACAGGTAAAACCGTCGTACTAAATGCCAAAATTTGATATTACAAAAACTCCATTTTTTGAAAAGCGTGTAAGAGAGCTTAAGAAGCGTTTTGGAAATATCGAAGAAGACCTGGATGGTTGGAGTGAGCACCTAAACGATATAGAAGAGCTCGGCGTCCAGCTAAAAAGCAATGTCTATAAAGTGCGCATAGCAAACAGCGATAAAAATAGAGGCAAGAGTAGCGGATATAGACTTATCGTATATCTAAAACTTTGCAATAATGAATTGGTTTTTATTTATATTTACGATAAAAGCGATATAGAAAATATAAGCGAAAATGAACTTGATAAAGCCATAATGAATATTATAAACTAAAGCCTTACTAATACGGGTTTTGCTCGTATTAGCGCATAACATCAAAACAAAAATGGGAAACCAAAATGCTACAATACAAAAAATGAGATAAATGACCTCTCAATAAAAGAGAAAATTGAAATTTCGGAAATTATAAAATCTATTAAAGCGAATCATTGACCGCCCTTAAAACCATTCTCTTTTTCATCCTGATATAATTTGTGTAGCTTTGTATCCCTACCGCCAATGGCTTTTTGATCAAAACGACCCTAATCAGACTCCACCACCAAAAAACTCCCCCCACTTTAAGCTCTTTTTCAGCGGGGGGGGTAACATCTATTACAAATTATCACAAAAAAATAATAAATATCATAAGCGCTCAAACTATCGCCAATAATCGCCAATAATCACCCAAAAGCCACCCATATCACAAACCAAACCCAAAAACCCAAAAAACAGGAGCATAGCCAAATGGCAAAAGCATACTTAGAACCAACAGACCAAACCTTCACAGCAAACAACCCCAATACAACCATCTACGGTCAAGACGGACAACAAAGCATAGTAATATCGGGGAGCGCCTCCAACATCATCTTGGATCAAAACATAGAAGAGATACTGTTGCAAAAACCATCGACTGACTACACATACAAACAAACCGGAAATACCCTAAAGCTTTATGAAGTAAACACCCTAATACTCTCCATCACACTGCAAGGAGACAATGACGGCACAAAGCTGATATTCTCAAACGGCTACGCCTACGCCACCCTGCAAGACTCCATAATGAAACTAGGAGGCTCCACCTCCTCGCAAACAGAAGACGCAAGCATAAGAGTATTTGACCAAAACCAAGTAATAAATCCCCTAACCCTAAAAACAACAACCCCATCAAACAACCAATCATCAGTAGCCTCAGATACAAACTTCACACTGACATTTAGCGAAAGCGTCACAGCGGGGAGCGCCAAATACATCACAATCAAAAAAACAAATGACAACAGCACAATAACCACAATAGAAACCACAGACCCACAAATAACAATAAACGGCGACACAGTCACGATAAACCCAACCAACAATCTACCAACAGACTCAGGCTACTACATCCTAATAGACAAAGGAGCTTTTGTAAGCTCTAGCGGCTCGATGTATGAGGGGATTAGCTCTAGCGGAGCGTTTGGCTTCTCTACCCCCGTCACATACTACCCAGACCCATCGCCGGCTCCAGCTCCAGCTCCGCCAGCAGACACGACCGCCCCGACACTATCAAGCTCTACACCGATAGGCGACGCGACGGGAGTAGCCCAAAGCGCAAATATAGTACTGACGATGAGTGAAAACGTCACAGCGGTAACGGGTAAAAACATCACTATCAAAAAAACAAGCGATAACTCGACGGTAGCGACGATAGACGCGGCGGACGCTCAGGTGAGCGTAGCGGGGAGTGTGGTGACGATAAACCAAGCGATAACGCTAGGGTCAAATACGGGGTATTATGTGTTGGTGGATAACGGGGCTTTTAAGGACTCGGCGAATAATGTCTATGCGGGGATAAGCTCAAATACGGCTCTTAGTTTTACTACGGCTATCAATCCGAATGTAAGCCTAACTACTATAGCCGCAGGAACAGGCGGATTTGCAATCAATGGAGAAGCGGCGTTCGACAATAGCGGCGCCTCCGTCTCCTCCGCCGGAGACGTAAACGGAGACGGTTTAGCCGATTTGATTGTTGGGGCTCTAGGTAATGACGCAACAGCCTCAGACGCCGGAAGAAGCTACGTAGTATTCGGCAAAAGCGACACAACTATGGTAAGCCTAGCTACCATAGCCGCAGGAACAGGCGGATTTGCAATCAACGGAGAAGCGGCATGGGACTATAGCGGCGTCCCCGTCTCCTCAGCCGGAGACGTAAACGGAGACGGTCTAGCGGATTTGATAGTTGGAGCTTATCGGAATGACACAACAGCCACAGACGCAGGAAGAAGCTACGTAGTTTTCGGCAAAAGCGACGGCGGTGTAGTAAGCCTATCCACCATAGCCACAGGAACAGGCGGATTTGCAATCAATGGAGAAGCGGCTAACGACGGAAGCGGCGGATCCGTCTCCTCCGCCGGAGACGTAAACGGAGACGGTCTAGCTGATTTGATTGTTGGGGCTAGATATAACGACACAACAGCCTCAAACGCCGGAAGAAGCTACGTAGTATTCGGCAAAAGCGACGGCGGCGTAGTAAGTCTATCCACCATAGCCACAGGAACAGGCGGATTTGCAATCAATGGAGAAGCGGCGGATGACGAAAGCGGCACCTCCGTCTCCTCTGCCGGAGACATAAACGGAGACGGTCTAGCTGATTTGATTGTTGGGGCTTATCTAAACAACACAACAGCCACAGACGCCGGAAGAAGCTACGTCATCTTCGGCGGCTCCCAATGGCTAACAGAAAGCATAACCGGCTCCGGTACGGTAAACGGCACAGCCGCAAGCGAAGCCCTAATAGGCTCCTCCTCCCCAGACACCCTAACCGGAAATGGCGGCATAGATAGATTCTACTCAGGAGACGGAGCCGACACAATAATCCTAACACCCACCGACATAACAAACCTATCCGATAACGGAGCAGGCTTCCCAAAAGCCGCAGTAGACGGAGGAGGAGACATAGACACCCTAAGACTATCAAACGGAGCAAACCTTGATTTGACGGTAGTAGCCAACCAAGGAGCCGCCGGAGTAGAAGAAAACAGCCGAATAGAAAGCATAGAGTGTATTGACCTAGCCACAGACACAGCGGCAAACGCAGTAACCCTAACAATAAAAGACGTAATAGACATAAGCGGAATGAACCTATTCAATTCAGGCAACGGCTACACAGGTCTGGCCGCAAGCGTCTCAAAACACCAAATCATAATAGAGGGAGGAGCAACCGACACGCTAACAATCAACGAAGGAACCGGAACCTTCACAAACACCACAACGGCAACATACGGAGGAAACACCTACAACGTATACGAAAACGCGACTTCTAATGCGCAGATTTTGGTTTTGAATGTTGTGGGGGTTACGAATAATGATGTGTAAGCAAAGGAGATAACAATGAAAATCCAACCGGTTCAGTTTCCGTATTTTTTCTACGCTACATTGATGGATGGCGGTTTGTATCACAGTGGAATAGAAGAGTTTAGGGGCGAACAAAAACCGATCGTAGCTGCTACTAGGGGTAGACTATTTTACAATAAGTTTAAGGACGAAAACTCTACCGAACAGATAACGGCGGCTTTACGTTTAGTCGGCAAACAGCTGATTCAAGGGGTTTTATTTTATCCAAATCCAGAAAAAGCTCTTGATTTACAACTAAAATTAGACGAGCTGGAGTTTAATTTTCATTATAAAGACGATACGTCAAATAAACGTCCTAGAACACGCGTTTATTTACGAAATTTGATTGTATGTGTTGATGAAAATGGAGCCTCTCATTTGGCATGGTGCTATATTTATCACTCGATAGAACCAGAGCTTAGAAAGCTTGTAGCAATAAACAATGATTTAACCGCTGGGGTGGAGTATACGCCAATAGATTGCAAGACTTATGAGGAAATGATTGAAAATAGAGGGTTTACTACATTGGGGTAATAGCGGATGCGCAGCTCGAACCACATTGGCAAACTCATTGAGATGTTTTCAACCCAAAAGCGGGCGGCGAGTCCGTTTTTGGTAGCATTAATGCATTAGCGCTTTGGCTGGGTACGGCATTCAGGTACCCGGTACCTTTTTGATTCCAACCGATATTTTTAAGAAAAGCGCCATTTCAAGAAACGGTGCTTTCTTATGTTTTATTGCTTGGATATTTGATATAATCGCAATATGAGCAAAAAAGATAGTTTAAAAGAAAAAATAGCCACACTTAGAGAAGAGTTTAAAAGCGCGTTTATTCTATTTGTTACGATTATAACGGGCTCCGCAACAGTGGCATATCAGACGCTATTAAAAAATATTCCGCCTGTATTTGGTTTTTTGGCTTTGAGCGGTTTTGTCGTTTTGGTGTTTATAGCTATCTATATGAAAAAAACAAAAGACAAAATGGATATTTTGATAGACGATTTGGAGGATTTGGAATGACTGAAATAGGCGTTATCGCTCTTGGATTGGTTTTATCGGCTATTGTAATTTTTACCTTGAAGTCAATTTCTAGTGTAAACCATAAGAAGAGCGCCTAATAGCGAGTGCCAGACCCCTTTAGCAAACTTTTCCAACTCTCCATAGAGATATTTTCGACCAAAATTTATTACAACCTCCGATATAATCATCGCATGGCAAAAATAGATAAAATAAAAGAACAAATCGGTTGGCTGAAAGTTATTTTTGGCGTATTGGTTGCTATTGACATCTCTTTAGTCGGTTGGCTGGCAAATAGTTACGATAAAAGCGACATCGCCACGGTAAAGATTTATCTATGTCTGTTCGCTATTATTTTGATTTCTATAGGCATTGTGTTTACCAATAAAAAAGCGCTTAGCAATATTGACGAATTAGGAGAACTATGATGGAATTGATTTTTATCTTAGCTGTGACTATAGTGTTTGGCTCGATAGCATATTCAGTTTATGAAACGGTAACCCATGCTAAATAGCGTTCTACCCTGCGGCGTGGGAGGTATTGACGAGGAGGCTAAAAATTATGGTACGAGAGTCAGCCCCCTTTAGTAAAAAACGACGAACTTCACCAAAAATCTTTGCGCGATATATAAAGATAAAAAAATGGGTGTCAGGCACTCTTTTATGCATAATGCGCATTCTCTCAAGTCTCCAAATTCATTTTTTATTTTATTTGATATAAATGGTATATGGCAAAAATAGACGAGATAAAAGAAAAAGAAATGGGAAAAGGGTGTCAGGCACTCTTTTAAGTAAAAATTGGACAATCCAAAAATCCCTTAAAGTCAAAAATATATTGTCTGCACAATTTCAACTTTTAAGCTTTTTATTACAATCTCCGATATAATAATCATATGGGCAAAATAGATAAAATAAAAGAGATTTCCGCCAATAAAATTTTAAAAGGAGTTTGATATGGCGCTAGCGATGGTTCATAATCATGTAGTCAACATCAAAACCCCAAAAGTAAGCGCAAAAGTTCATAAAAAACTTGAAGAAGCTCCCGTCTCGCATGAAAAAATCAAAAAAGCTATGGCTATGAAATTTGCGTTAAAAGATGGCAAAACATTTGGATTTTGAGCTAATCAAACCGACAAAAGAATTTTTGTATTCCGGCGATTTTTGGCGTAGGCTCAAAGTTGGACGCAAGAGCGAGAGAAGTTATCTCAAAAAATTAGTGAGTTTATCCAAAAAAGATAAGACAAATATTGTCATGCTCATCAAAAACAATGAAATCGCCGGACTTATCGCCCTCTCTGCATTCAGAATCGATGATTTGCCTTGCGTTCAAGTGGATTATCTGTTTGTGTCGGCGCCGTATCGAAAACAAACTTTTTTGGAATTAGACAATATCAAAATCTCTCAATACTTAATAAACTATGCTATCCAATCAAGCACTCAAATCAAAAAGACAGTCGCCATAAAGTTTTTACTGCTCTTGCCTGCTGACGACAACCTTGTAAAAACTTACGACGAAATGGATTTTAAGCCGTTGCACTCAAAAACAAAGTGGATGGTTTTTAAACTGGCATAGGTTTTTGAAATGGTACAAGTGCGAGCATGCAATAGAGTCAGCCCCCTTTAGTCCCCGACGTTTAAAATCAACCGAACGGTAAACCAACTATCATATTAATTCAATACACGATAAAATCAAGCAATGAGAAAAGAGCAGATAAAAGAAGAAATCATAACTTTGAGAGATGACAATAAACACGGTTTTATTGTCTTAATGGCTCTGGCGACTGCGTCTGTAACTGTATAAAGAAAAAATAGACGCATTAATCAAAGAACCATGGGAACTAAATGACGCTAAATGAGATTATAGGCTCTATTGGTATTTTGGCGGTTATGACAACCGTTACATATATGGTTATTACGCCTGGAGGACACAACTATAAGCATTAGTCGATTGGCTGGTTAAGATATGCCCGCCCTTATTTGTCCCCGACGTTTGAAAACAAACAAAAAAAGGTTTACCACTTGGTAACCAGCCGAATAGTAAATCAGCTATAGAGGATTATGCAAATAATTTTGGACGGTCTCGAAAAGAGGAAGAAAAAGTTGTCTTGACAAACGGGGGTAGCATATTGTCGGATGTTCAATAAGAGTTGGATAAAATCGCGTCAAAAGTCCCCGCAAAAGGCGAATTGTTATGATAAATAGTGAGTTTTTGATAGAAATAGGCATGGAGGAGCTTCCGGCTATTCCGTTTTTGAAAGAGGTGCAAAATTTGGTGCCAAAATGGGAGAGTATACTGCAAAAAAACGGCTTTGACTCGAAGTTTGAGCTTTTTTATACCCCTAGACGAATTACGTTGTATTCAAAAGATTTTAAACGCAAAGCAAGCGACGAGGAGCTAGAGCTATGGGGGCCGCCCGTAGCGGTTGCTATAAAAGACGGAGTGCCGACAAAAGCGTATGAGAGCTTTTTGTCCAAAAACTCTCTCGGCGCAAACGAGGTGTCAACAGCCCAAAAAGACGGTAAAGAGTGTCTATACGCCAAAAAAATGGTAGTCGGCAAAACAATAGATGAGAGCCTAAATGAGATGGTAAACGAGTGGTTAAAATCTCTGCATTTTGGCAAATCAATGAGATGGGGGAGTCTTGATGAGAGCTTTATCCGTCCTATTAGATGGATAGTCGCTCTTTTTGGCTCCTCTGCGCTTAGCGTAGAGGCTTACGGCGTAAAATCGGGCGAGCATAGCTACGGGCACAGGCAAGAGTCGTTTCAGCCTATCCATATTCTAAACACACAAGATTATTTTACAAAGCTTGCATCTGCGGGCGTTATGCTACTCTCCTATCAGCGTGAGACAAAAATACTTGACGATATAAAAGCCATTGAAGAAAAGTGCGGTTTTGAGGTGGAGATAGATAAAGAGCTTTTGGCGGAGGTCGTCGCTATTACGGAGTATCCTACGGCTCTTCTTGGGGCTTTTGACGAAGCTTTTTTGAAGATTCCATCGGAGGTTATTATCACCTCCATGAAAGAAAATCAACGATATTTTCCGGTTTTTGAGGGCGGACGACTTTCAAATCACTTTGTGGTTGTCTCAAACGCTTTTATAGAGAGTTTTGACAAGGTGGTCGCCGGCAATGAGCGTGTGCTAAAGGCTAGACTCTCAGACGCACTGTTTTTTTATGAAAACGACTTAAAGAAGGGGTTGTCAAATGACGGTCTTTCAAACGTTGTATTTGTGGAGGGGCTTGGAAGCGTCGCCGATAAGGTGGAAAGAGAGGTTGAGATTGCTGCTTATCTAGCCAAAACCCTGAAGATTGAAGGCAACGATAGAGAAAATCTACTGCAAGCGGCTAGGCTTGGCAAGGCTGATTTGATGAGCGAAGTCGTATATGAGTTTGGCGAACTCCAAGGTGTGATGGGGCGATACTACGCAAAAGCTATGGGGCTTGATGAAGCTATAGCCGAGGCGATAAAAGAGCAGTATATGCCAAAAGGGGAAGAGGGGGAACTACCAAAGACGCTTGCTGGAAGTCTTCTTTCAATAAGCGTAAAGTTGGACTCTCTTATGGGGCTCTTTAGCGTTGGTATGACTCCGACAGGCTCCAAAGATCCGTACGCTCTTCGCCGTGCGGCTATTGGGGCTATAAAAAATCTGCTACATTTTTCTATCAATATCGATATATCAAAAACAATAAAAGAGTTGTCGGCAAAATATAAGCCGTTTGATGTTGAAAAACTAGAGGGCTTCATACTAGAAAGGCTCTATCAGCTATTTTCAGACGTTAATCCAAGCGTTATCAAGGCGGTTTTATCTAGCGGCGATAGGGATTTGCTATCAATCGCCGAAAAAGTGGAGGCGCTAAACTTTTTTGTCAAAAAGACGGAGTTTAAAGAGCAGTTTATTACGTTTAAAAGGGTTGCGAATATATCCAAAGACGTGGAGCTTGAGGGCGAATTGCCTATAAATACGGAGCTTTTGGATGATGATTATGAGGCTTTGCTATGGGCGGCGTATATACATCACGATTATGAAAACGCCTCTTATCACGAGATACTTAGTGCGCTTTTCTCTCTCAAAAAGCCGCTTGACGACTTCTTTGAAAACTGCCTTGTAAATGCGGACGATGAAGCGGTACGCACAAATAGAAAAAACCTAATAGCAAGAGTCTACAAGCAGTTTTTGGCGGTTGCAGATATTAAGGAAATAGGGGTTTGATAGATTATCTCATCGTAGGCGGCGGTATAGCGGGGGCGAGCGTCGCTTATTTTTTGAAAAAAGGCGGTGCAAAAGTCGCCATAATTGACGATACGGGATTTGGAGCCGCGGCCTCTTTGGCGGCTGGAGCTTTTATCAATCCAGTCATGGGTAAACCATCAAAATTTAAAGATTTTGCCGACGAGGCGTTTAGATTTTCGGTCGCTTTTTATCTTGAAAACTTCCCAGGGCTATTTAATAGATGCGGTTCGCTAATCTATCCGAAAAATGAAAAGACAAAAGAGGAGTTTGCCACTCTTGGCTCCAACATTCCTTCAGTCTATGAACTTTTACAGACTCCGCCTTTTGAGTCTTTGACAAAAGAGGTCTTTTCGCTTGGGGCGTATCTAGTAAAAGACTCCGGCATAATCAATCCAAAAGCCCTGATAGAGGCGATGCTTGAAAATATTGAAAGATATGATATTTGCGCCGACAAACTAGACTTTGACGGCGTTGCGTATACTGTTGGCGATATTTGCGCAAAAAACGTTATATTGGCGCAGGGAGCCAAAGAGCCGATTATTAAAGAGGCGTATCTAAGCTCGCAACTAGCCTCCTTGTGGGGGCAAAAGGTGAAGATAAAGGCGAATATAGCCGACTCTTTTAATATCTCTTCAAAGGTGCATATCGCATCATCCGACGGCGTTTTGGCGATAGGGGCGACACACATCAACACAAAAGAGTCTTTGCCGATAGATAGAGAGACTTCGCTTATGCTGATAAACGAAGCTAGAGGGGCTCTTAATATCGGAGATTTTGAGGTTATAGAGGAGATTGGCGGTATGCGCTGTACTTCCATAGATCACTTTCCTCTTGCGGGTAGCGTGTATGACTCCGCAAAAACTATTGAGCGTTTTCCGTCGCTATTGCACGGCGCTAGGCTCAGCAAAGAAGAGCCGAATAAGCACAAAAATCTATATATCCATACAGGGCATGGGAGCAGAGCGTTTATATTAGCTCCGTTTACCGCGTCGATATTGGCGCGACATCTTTTGAATGCCAAACCAATACCACAAAGCGTAGACCCTGCAAGGCTTCTTTATAGATTTTTCAAAAAGCGTTTACTATAAATCAAGCATTTTAAGATTATTTTTCGTGTCTACCGTCCACTGTCTTCTATTTCCGGTATCAATATGTATAAAGTTTTTCATATGATAAAAGCCGACTCCGCCTTTTGTCATGATAACGCCAAGATGTCCGATGAGCGAAGCATCAAGTTCGTCTATCGATATATCTATCGCTTTTCCTTTGATGTGAAAAGAGTTTTTGGCGGCGCCCTCTAGGTTTGAGTTTGTCTTTTTAGAGCGGTAGCCGCTATTGATATTTATCGGTTTTCTGATGTCAAGGCTTAAAAGCGTATTTTGTATTTTGTATGTTACGTTAAGCAAATTTGCGTCTATTGATTTTATTTTGCCGCCGCCGGATATATCTCTCATAATCCAACAGAATTTTTTGTACGCTTCAAAGTTGTATTCGCCGTTTGCAAAAAAAACTTCTTTAAACTGCTCCCCACTCTCTTTTCTAGTTAGCCAAATAAACCTCTCGTCGCCGTCTTCTCTTAAAAGCTCATTTTGCTTCTCTTCTAATCCTGAATCTTTTGTATGTATAAAGCGTGTCGAGTCAAACGCATTTGCAATTTCTGGTAAAAGTAGAGGAGCAGCGATAGAGGCTATTAAAAACTCTCTTCTATTCATAATATTCCGCCTATACTTTTATTCCCCGCTTTGTAAGAGCTACCGCTAGGGCGTCGTTCATGGATTCAAATTTCTCGTCCAAATCTTTTTGCGAGGCTAGAAATTTTGCTATCTTACCTTCTTCTTCTTTTCGTCTTTTTTCAAGCCTACTAAGGTCAAATTTTAATTTTTCCCTATCTTGAGAAAGTAGTTTGTTTTGAATTTCTAGTTTTTTTCTATTTTCATACAGAGTATCCTCTTTTACGGTAACCTTTTTGAGATTTAGTGTTTTTTCTCTGACTTCCGTCTGTATTTTTTTTCTCTCATCATCATTTTGGCAACTGTTTTGAGCCCATTTTAGGTCGCTTAGCTCTTTTTCTATCCTAGCTTCTTCTCTTGAGACATCTCTATTCTCCGTCTCAATAACGTCAAGATCTTTTTTGACTTTGCCAATCTCTTCATTTAGCCCCTCTATCTTGTGGATAAGCTCGGTTATCTGCTCTATAAGGGTTAGTATAAAAGCTTGTCTTGAAGAGGTGGTTTCGTGTATTTTTATTCTTTGCATCAAAATACTGGTGATTGTAGATAGGTGCCATTTTGCTCCACTTTTGTCTATTATCTCCGGCATTCTAAACTTATTTCTGTTCTCATCAACTTCTACTTCGCCAGAGTATTTTTTTAAAAAAGCTTCGGCGTTTGGATTTTTGTCAGTAACCAGTTCTTGAATTGAGAGAGCCATTTTTTTGTGTATTAGCATCCAGTTTTCTTTGATAAGTAGACTTGCTAAAACCTCAAGCGTTACGTCGTCTTCTTCCAAGTACTCTTTTAAAAAACTAACTATATTTGTCTGAAAAACCTTTATGTAGTTTTTTGTAAAGTAATCATGGGTGATAATTCTAAAGTCAAGCTCGTTTTCCGAAATACGCTCGGCTATCCCGTTGATAATCTCTCTTTCGGCTTCCATATTTTCAAATATAGAGCGTTTGAGCATTGAGAGCCTCTCTTTTGAAAGAGAGCTTCTTATCTGCTCTCTACGGATACGCTCCTCTTCTTCCGGGCTTTGCTTAAATTTTTTAATGACCATTTTGTCATTTAAAAAAAGCACAACGTCTTTTTCTGACATTTTTAGCCGTTCTTTTACTCTTTGTTTTATCCTCTCTTTAATCTCCGGCGACAAGCTTTCCAAAGGTATGCCAAATCTCTCAAATAGTCCTTTTGTGTTTATGTTGACGTTGTCGGCGGAAGAGTCTGAGGATTCATTTTTTTTGGACTCTTCGATAAACATCTCTTGAATCGCATCTATTAGTTGAGGTGGAATTAGCGGAGCCCCGCCCCATCTTTTGATAAATATTTCATTTTGTTTGAAAATAATAATATCTTTACTTTCTAGGTCAAATACATGCTTTATTGTATTTCTGAGGTACTCTTTTTGTGTTGAGCTCTGCATGTTTGACACAGAGTCCAAAAGAGCCCTTGCGGTGTCTTCATTAAACCTCAAAAGTCCGTCTTCTGTTTGTGCTAATACTGATTGATCTCCAAAGCCGGAGATAACTCTTTTTAAATTTTCCAGAGTATTCGTACGCTTTCACTTGTAATTTTAATGCTATATTATACATTTTTACCCTTTTATTTTTTTGAATACCCAATATTACGCGCCAATACAGGCAAAGCCCGTATTGGCGGCAGGGACATAAATGCCCCTTGCATCCCCTGAAGTTGCCCGCACGTGTGGGGAGGGGAGGGTTACTGGCGCTATCGCATCTAAATTTGATTTTCCCTTGCAAAGTTAGATATGATAACTCATCTTTCGCACCTAAATCCAAGCAATTCCTCCGTCGCGCTCCGTAG
>DZAX01000022.1 GCA_022729705.1 Helicobacter cetorum
ATCTAAAATTGAGACGATAGTCAATAGGAATAAGGATTTTACGAATATCATTGCCACGCTACGGAGCGCGACGGAGGAATTGCTTGGATTTAGGTGCGAAAGATGAGTTATCAATATTATCTAAAAGCAATTCTGTTATTTTTGGATCAAAATGCTTTCCTTTTTCCTCTTTGAATAACCCTAGTATTCTCTCAAGCTCCCAAGCTTTTTTATAAACCCTATCGCTTCCGAGAGCATCAAACACGTCGGCTATTGCGGTGATGCGTCCGTAAATATGAATATCCTCGCCTTTTTTGCCGTTTGGGTATCCGCTACCATCCCATTTTTCGTGATGCTCATGCGCAACTATAGCGGCCGCCTTTAGAATCGGTCGTTCAGAATATCTCAACAGTTCAAAACCTATCGTGGCATGTGTTTTCATTATCTTCCACTCATCTTCGTCTAGTTTGTCCGGCTTTTTTAACACGCTATCGGGGATACCAACTTTGCCTATATCGTGCATCGGAGAGGATATTTTTAGTAGCTCCGCTTCACTCTCGGACAATCCGACCAATCTTGCTAGTAGATACGAGTATTCGGCAACTCTTTTGACGTGATTACCGGTTTCTTTGCTTCTTGTCTCTCCTATCTCGCCCATTTTGTAGACTATCTCTTTTTGGGTATTGATAATCTCCTCTTGAAGTTTTACTAGTTCTGTCGCATTAAATCCATACGCCAAAATCGAATCTATATCTTTGACGCACTTAAAATGCACCATAAACGTCTCTCCATCAAGTCCGTAGCTTTCAAGTCTGTTGCCATTTTCGTCGATACAGTTTTTTGGATTTTGCGGCTTTAGCATTGATTTTACATTAATCATCTCTTTTAGTTTACCAATATCGGCTCTATTGGTAAATTTCAAATTGCCGTCTTTATCAAACAAAAATATCGGTTCCGGATTATATTTTGGCAGTTGTGAGAGATAATAATTTTCTAAAGCCTCCGCTTCATTTACCCTAAGCACCGCATACAAAGGGCAATGGTTGTTTGCGCCCGTATATACAAGCAATAGTGCGATTGGAATCATCCACCAAAAGTTACCGTAAGAGGCAAAGCCCACGATAAAGATGCCTATTGTTATTCTGATTATACTTTCGTATCTAAAAAGATTGTTCATTTCTATTTTTTTTGCGCCAATACTAAACCGATAACGATTTAAGCTTATGCAAAAGATTTTCTCCTAGATTTACGTTGTCGCTAGAGCCGTCTATTGCTTTTGCCGTATCGCCGAGCAGCTCTTTTATTTTGCTCTGGATGCTATCTGCGCCGCCAATTTGCTCAAGAACGTTTTGTATAACCGTTTTTGCCCCATTTTGACTATCTTTGGCAATGCTTACAAGTTCTGCAAGGTCATCGCAAGCTTTTGACGCTATCTCTTTGCTCTCTTGCGCCATAGCGTTTACGTTGCTTGTCTTTTCTTGTACCGATGCGGATATGCCAACTATCATTTTACTCTCAACCTCTATCTCTTGAGCCGATTTATTTGATTTTTCCGCTAGTTTTCGCACCTCGTCGGCTACAACGGCAAAACCTCTACCGTGCTCTCCAGCCCTTGCCGCTTCGATGGCGGCGTTGAGCGCTAAAAGGTTTGTTTGATCTGAAATCTCTTTTATTATTGATACAAATTGATAAATATTTTGATTCCTGCTGTTTAACTCGTCTATTTTGTCGGTAAAATCGCAAACTATTTGTGTAAACTGCTCTATTTTGATTACTAAGTTCTCAATTTTTCGATTGATAGAGATGGAGGTTTCTTTTGTTTGTTCGGTAGAGCGTTCGCTCGCTTCGGCAATCGCACAAACGACTTTTGACTTACCTATAAACGTATCGACCTCGTTTGCGACCGATTCGATATAGTTTAAGCGACGCTTTGAGGACTCGTTTACTTTTTGGGCGTTTGATTTTAATGTTGACGCTATGTCTAAAATGGCGGATAAATCTATATTTGATATTTTTGATTTAATCGCTTTTAGCTCTTCATACTCTTTTTTGTCTATAAGAATTTTATCGTGAGGAATTTTCGAGCCGAACATACCATTCCTTTAGTTTTATTTGGATTTGCACTCCGCTTTCGATTCTATCAGATTTTTATTGCTATTACAATACTGAGGCGTCTCTGAAGCTTCTGTTCTTTGGTTTTGTCTCGCGTTTCATCGCAAGCGTTGCAGCCGTATACAAAGAGACAAAAAAGGGTACTGTATACGTCAATATTAACTTGCCGATATGGATGTTTTCCAGGTGCATGCCAATAATCGCGTCGCCTTGATTGATGAGATTTAATATCGTACCCACGATTAAAGCTATTTTTAAAGCTTTTTTAATATTTGAGGTGTTGGAAGCTATTTGACAAGCGATTGATATTTTCATCATAGCCCCTATTTCATCTTTATTTTGCCACGACCTAGCTCTGCTAGCCCATCTTTTTCCAAAACCTTTAAGATTCTGCTAATTACCACTCTAGCGCTACCAAGTTCTTCGGCGATATGCTCGTGCGTGACTGATAGCTCTTTTGTGTTTTGAGAGAGGAGCCACCTAATAAGCCTAGCGCAAAGCCTATTAAACTTTATGTCTTCGATGATTTCCGCCAAAGAGGCTAGTCTAATCGTAAAAAGCGAAAAGATGTACTCTTGGTACTTTGCGGAGCGCATCATTAGCTCTCTTACAGCCTCTTTTGGAAATAGCCATCCGTTTATATCGCAGATCGCCTCCGCCGTAGCGACTGCAGGCGTATTTGTTATGGCGCTTGAGGTGTTGACGATACACTGTTCGTTTGGCATAAGATGATAAAGAGTTATTGTTTCATCGTTGTCGCCGTGCAGATAAAGCCTTACTTTTCCGCTCTCCAAAAGCAAAATACCGCCACACCGGTCGCCCCCGAAAAACAGTATATTGGCGGAAGGTAGAGAGACTTTTTTTAGTCTCTCTTGTGCGAATTTTTTTTCTTCCTCGCTAAGTATGGCAAAAAAATCGAAAGACGAAATTTTCATAACCGCCCCCCTATGATTAGAGATGATTATATCCAAAAAAAATTAGCTTCGTTTATACCCTGTATTTAGCCCTAATATTGGATAAAACGGACAAAACGAAAAAAGTCCGGTAAGTAAAGGGATAGCGCCTATCGCACCAAGCCAATTTTGGGCGATAAAGCCGTAAACTATAATTAAAAGCCCGATAACAACCCTGACAACCCTATCTAGCATACCGACATTGCATTTCATACATATTCTCCCAAGTCTAAATTTCAATGGCATTATCTCTGTTTTTAAAATATTTGTCTGCAACCTATGTTGCAAAGCAAAATTATGCAAACTCTATTGAAAATTTGAACTAATGGTACTCAACTTTCGCACATAAATCCAGCTCCAAATTCATTCAAACAATCTAGCTAAAAACATCTACGAAAGCCCCATAAATAAGCACTTTAAGGTATAATTACTTCATCACAAACAGTTATACAAGGAGCTACTTTTTTATGGGTCTTGACAATTATATTGAATTTGCTATGAAAAACCTACTCAAAAATACTCACTCAAAGTAACTTCATCAAACGAAGTGTTGGTCACTCACCATTTCAAATTCTTCTTCACTTTGTATACATGCTAGTAATGAACAAACGCCAATCAGCGTTTGTTAAGCAAAGTGCTAATGCATATTGCAAGGAGGTGTTTATCACACCCCCTCTTGCAAATACCCCTTAATCATCAACATATCCGCAAAAGCCGCCTTTTTAGCCGTATTTGGGTTTCTAATAATAAAACTAGGGTGATAAGTCGGCAATAACGGTATTCCGTGATAGTCCAGCTCCATTCCTCGCATTTTCATAATCGAGTAGTTTTGATTTAATAGAGAGTTTAGGGCTGTGCCGCCTAAGGCTACTATTAGTTTTGGGTTGATTAGTTTTATCTGTTTTTCTAGGTATGGTTTGCAGCTTGCGACCTCTGAGGGGGCGGGGACTCTGTTGTTTGGGGGGCGGCATTTGACGATGTTTGCGATATACGCCTCTTCTCTTTTTATACCTACCACGTTTTCTATCATTTTGGTTAGCGTCTCTCCGGCGGCTCCGACAAAAGGTCTTCCACTTTTATCCTCCATCTCTCCGGGTCCCTCTCCTATGAACATCACTTTTGCGTTTTCATCTCCCTCCCCAAATACAACGCTTTTTCTGCTTTTTGCCAGTTCGCATAGATGACAGCTCATGCAGGCGTTTTTGAGAGTTAGCATATCGTTTGGTAGTTCAAAGCTCTCTTTTATCTCAAAATCTTTTATCGGTTTTGCGTAGTGAAATCCCATGCTTTTTAGATGGTAGAGATATTTTAGTTTGAGGGCTAGGTTTAGGTTTTTCATCCGATCTTTTCTTGTAGTATTTTCAAAAATATCAACTCTTTAACTTATCCACTTTAATTGCGGTTGTGTATGAATTGATTAGGTGTCAAGTTTTACAGCGTTGCGCCATTCCCTTTAAAAGAGCTACATAAAACGCATCGGGTGAAATCTTGAATATTTCAGTCTCCTGAGCCCCTTGCAAATCTCCCCCTCAAATCATCCAAAAATCAGCTTAGACTTCCAAGCTTGAGTTGACGATTGCATTTTAGGCGTCTTGTTTTGATTATTCTAACCAACAATGCTCTAAAAACCTACTTTTTCTCATTTTTTGAGCGTGCGAAATGGTTTGTTGTTTCAAAAAGACGCCCTTATCTTTTAAGTTAAGAGTTAGGTAGGCAGTTTAATGCTTTGATGAATGCGCAAAGCTAAAACACCAAACGATAAATGACTAGCAACCTTGGCGGCACCTTTGACATAGATGTGTCTACATCCAAAAGTTGGAACTTCTAAAAGAGGTTTTAGAAGTTCCCATTATTCAATGCCTTAACACCCTCGTGGCGTTGAGTATCGCTATAATAGCCACCCCCACATCGCCAAAGACCGCCTCCCACATAGTGGCTACGCCAAAAGCTCCCATGACGAGGATAGCGCCTTTTACGCCAAGTGCAAACGCTATATTTTGCCACACTATTGTGTTTGTTTTTTTGGCTATTTTGAGGGCGGTTGCGATTTTTGATACTTCGTCCGTCATCAGTACCACGTCGGCCGCTTCTATGGCGGCGTCGCTACCCACCCCGCCCATTGCTATGCCTATGTCGGCTCTTGCCAACGATGGAGCGTCGTTGATTCCGTCTCCTACAAATATTGTTTTGCCGTTTTGTTTTTTGGCAGAGATAATCTCTTCTAGTTTTTCAACCTTTTGATGCGGAAGTAGTCCGGCGTAAACGGTTTTTATGCCGAGTTTGTCCGCGACTCTTCTAGCCGCACCCTCAGAGTCACCTGTGAGCATGGCGATATTTGTGATTCCAAGACGTTTTAGCTCTTCTATCCCTTGCTTAGCGTCCTCTTTTATCTCGTCTTCTATCGTGATATATCCGGCAAGTTTACCATCAATCGCGACATATGCGGCTCTTTCAAACTCTTTCTTTGGCGTGAGAGCTACACCCTCTTGCTCCATTAGCTTTGCGGTTCCTACTACTACTTTTTTGGAGCCTATGACAGCTTTTACACCATACCCCGCCAGCTCTTCGTGAGACGCTATATGCGCCTCATCCACCGCCTCTTTGTACGCTTTTTTGATAGAGAGTGCTATTGGGTGATTGGAGTAGCATTCGGCGTATGCGGCGTATTTGAGCGTTTCATCCTCGCCAAATCCATCTGCGGCGCTTATGCGACTTATGCCAAACACCCCTTTGGTAAGTGTGCCAGTCTTATCAAATACTACGGTATCCGCACTTTTGAGAGCCTCAAGAAAGTTGCCGCCTTTGATTAGTATGCCGTTTCTCGAAGCTCCACCTATGCCGCCAAAAAAACTAAGAGGTATAGAGACCACAAGGGCGCAAGGGCAAGATACGACGAGAAATACAAGAGCGCGTGAAAAACTCTCTTCAAGCGTAATCGCAGAGCCAAAAAGCGGCGGCAAAAACGCCAAAGCCGCCGCACAAAAAACCACAAAAGGTGTGTAGTATTTTGCAAATTTGGTTATAAAGTTTTCAGTCGGCGCTTTTTTGGCGCTTGCGTTTTGAGTGAGTTCTAGGATTTTTGATACTGTTGACTCGCCAAAAACTTTTGACGCTTCTATCTTTAGCGTCCCCGCTTGGTTAAGCGAACCGGATAGGACTTCGCATCCATAAAAAGCCTCTTTTGGTAGCGATTCACCTGTTAGTGCTGATACGTCCAGCGTTGATTTGCCCTCTATCACTACACCGTCCAGTGGTATTTTTTCGCCGGGCTTGACTAGTATCTTATCGCCGACCGCCACATCTTGCGGGTTTACACGGGTATGTCCTGAGCTTGTTATAAGATTTGCATAATCGGGTCGGATATTCATAAGAGCTGCGATGGAGCCGTGAGAACGAGCCAAAGCTATATCTTGAAAAAACTATCCTATGCGAAAAAAGAGCATAACCGCCACACCCTCCGGATACTCTCCGATAGCAAAAGCTCCGATGGTGGCAAGAGACATCAAAAAATTCTCGTCAAACGCCTTACCTTTCGAGATATTTTTGAGAGCTGATAAAAGTATCTCCCAGCCTATCAAAAAGTACGCCGTAAGATACAAAAGAAGAGCGTAAGCCGCCCCATCTTTGGCAAAAAGAGCTGCGATGAAAAACGCTACACCGACGCCAAACATAGCTATGTCGCGCGGCTTTATGTCTGAGTGTTCGTGATGATGGTCTTCATGTTCGTGTTTATGCTCCTCTTTTGTCTCTACATGGCAATGGGAGCAACATTTGTGATTTTGGCTCATAAATTATCCTTCTCTTAAGTGTTCTAAGCCTTGGTCGAAAATATTTTTGATATGTTCGTCGTCTAGCGAGTAGTAAACTGTCTTACCGTCTTTTCTGTTTTTGACCAGTCTTGTTTGTTTGAGGATACGTAGCTGATGTGAAATCGCCGATTGCGTCATTCCGAGAAGCTTTGCTATATCGCAAACGCACATTTCACTTACAAAGAGAGCCGAGAGTATTCGCACCCTCGTGGAATCTCCAAATACTTTGAAGAGTTCCGCCAAATCATAAAGCATCTCCTCCGGCGGAGTTTGCTCTCTTACTTTAGAGATTATGTCGTCGTGGATTATGTCGCAGTCGCATTTGTATTCGCTCATTTATCTCTCCTTCGTATGAACATCTGCTTATATGAACATATATTCATATATTATCCCGTAAAGATTTAAAATTGGCTGAATGTTTTTTAAGAGGTTGATTTTTGCGTTGTAAAAAAGTGTGCAAGAAGCGGAGGGCTTGTTGTTTGCCCTCTAGCTTTGTGGATTAATGGCGACTTTATCTATGTTTTGGTTTTTTTCTTTGAGTGTTTTTATCTTATCCGCATCTAGTTTGAGAAGTACTTTTAGTAATGAAATCTCGTCCTCTTCTTCTCCGTCTTTATTTTCATGCTCTTTGTACCATTTGTAGAGGTTTTGCGAAGCCGCCATGCTAGACATCCAGTCGGCTGAGCTTTTCTCATCAGGATTTACGCTGCTCAAATACTCCATATACGCCTTTGCTCTAGCACTGTCATTGCCCGCATAAGGGTCTTTGTAGCTTCCCTCCAAGCTTGTAGGTCCTGTGTAGTATCCCATCGCAAGCCCCTCTTGTTGAACCATAAGCGATTGCGCTAGACCTTGCTCTTCTTCGCTAAAAAGCTCGCTTTCCTTACTTTTTACGGCATACAGAGCGCGTCTGTCTAGGTTTTTGAAAAGCGAATTTGAGTCTTTGCCCTCAAAGCTATTGATATCATAAGGCTCACCTGAATTATTCATTACCTCATATTGTGCGTCTAGCTCCGCTCTTGCGTCTTTGGCGGCTTGTCCAAGCGTTTTGCCTTTAGAGAAGCTTTGTGTTGACAGGCTCATTACCGCCTCCGCCAAAGCGTTTGCCTCTTCTCCTTCTCTTGTGGGAAAAAATTTGGAATACATACCCGAGAGAGTTTTTTTAGCGTTTGCCGCTATTTTTGCCGCTTGCGAAATCATAACCGTATCGTTTGGATAAAGAGAGGCGCGTTGTGGCTCCTCTTTTGGTTCTATATTTGAACTCTGCTCGTTTTTTAGATATGCGTTTGCGGCTGACTTGTGATCTGCGTAAGCCATACTAGCCTTTACATATAGGTTCATGGCGTCCCGCCTTAAGTTAATTTTCAACACTTAAAGCATATATAGTTCCATTTATCATAGAAATTTTTAATTATTGAGCCCCTTGCAAATCTCCCCCTCAAATCATCCAAAAATCAGCTTAGACTTCCAAGCTTGAGTTGACGATTGCATTTTAGGCGTCTTGTTTTGATTATTCTAACCAACAATGCTCTAAAAACCTACTTTTTCTCATTTTTTGAGCGTGCGAAATGGTTTGTTGTTTCAAAAAGACGCCCTTATCTTTTAAGTTAAGAGTTAGGTAAGCAGTTTAATGTTTTGATGAATACGCAAAGCTAAAACACCAAATGATAAATGACTAGCAACCTTGTCAGAAAACTCTAGCTTTAACGACTCTTTTTTAAACTCCCAAAAACCTTAAACTGGATGGTTTGTTTGGGGATTTGTAAGAGGCTCTCTACTTTTCAAAAGAATAGTATACCTGTCTTGGCGGGATTGAGGGATGTTTTAGGAGGTAGGGCTTATATTTTGTTGGGGTTGGGTGGTGAATGGTTATGACAATTATATCGAATATACAAGCAAAAAAAATCAGATTTAAGCGATAATATAGCAGTTTATAATGTTTAATAAAGAAGAGAATTGGGGGGGGTTGTTGAAACTAGAGACGCATAAAGCGTCTCTAGGGTGGGTATGCTAATAAAGTCCGACTTTTCCGTCTTTTCTTCTATACATAACTCTTGTTTTGTTGGATTTGTCTTCAAAAATCATAAACATACAACCTTTGGTTTTGAATATCTCAACCGCTTCGTCTATCTCAACAGGTTTATCAATATCAAGTTCAGCCGGAACAACCTCGTCGTCTTCAATCTCTGACTCTACAGACACAAGCGGCACAGACATTTTTATATTTGCTTTGTGGCTAGATACTTTGTCATGATGCCTTCTAAGAACTTTTTTTGCTCTCTCCTCAGCCAAATCTATAGCCGCGTACAAATCTTTATCTATTTGATTAATAACAACTGTATCTTTACCCGCCAACTGAATAATAAACTCTATACCAAAACCTTTTTTACCATTTCTCTCGGAGCTTGAAACGATTGCTTTAACCGCTATAACATCTAAATGAAATTTTTGAAAAGAGGCTATCTTCTCTTCTATATACGCTTTTATTGCGTCTGTTAACTCTATTTGTTTTGCAACAATACTTAAATTCATTGGTTCCTCCTGATTATTACGAAAGTGTGACGTATTTTATCTGTGATTTATTAAAAGTGGTTTAAAGAAGCGGGAAACCCCGGATTTTATTAAAATCCAGAGGTTTTTAGAAGAGCGCTAAAGCCTGTTAGTAGGTCATTTATCAAAAATATAGAGAAAACAGACAAAAACGCCGTTAAGGCAAGTATAAACTTAAACGGTAGCGTCGTATTATGCATATAGATAGTTCTATCCGCATATGACGGTTCTCTGAGGAACATAAAAATAATTAACTTGATGTAATAATAAACCGCAATTGCACTATTAAGCACCATAATAATAGCAAGACCAATATATCCGGCTGACATCGTGGCGCTAATCAAATAAAATTTACCCCAAAAAAGCGCAAACGGAGGCACGCCGGCAAGACTTAGCATAAATATACCCATAATAACAGCCGGAATCGGGGCTATATAGACCATACCGCTGAATTTTGTATATGGGTGGTCAAATCTATTGTGGAAAATTTTACTTTTGTGTCTTGAAATCCAAAGCATCGTAAAGGCGCCCAAATTGGCAAACATAAAGAGTGTCCAATACATAAACAGAGCCGTGTTTGACTCGTTGGTCGCGACGAGAATAGCCACAATTCCAAAGCCCGCATGGCTAATGGAGCTAAACGCAAGCATTCTTTTGACGGACTCCTGCACAAGAGCCAAGATGTTTGCGATACTCATAGTAGCCACAGCGGCAATCCACAGCATTGTTTTTACCCATTCAAGATCTGAGGCGACAAGAAATTCAAACAATCTTATAGCAATGACAAACGCCGCTATTTTTGGAACAATAGACATATATCCCGCCAACGGTGCACTAGCTCCCTCGTAAACGTCCGGCGTCCAGGTATGAAACGGTACGATAGAAAGCTTAAAGCCAATAGCCCCCATCAAAAGAGCCAAAGAGATAAGTAGTATCTCATAGTTGTGAGAACCAAGCGCCTCAAGAGCCGCAAATGATTTTTCAAGCTCCACGCTTCCGGTCGCCAAATAAAATAGAGCCCCGCCAAGCGCAAAAAAGCCTGCGGCCAAAGAACCCATTGTGAAGTATTTAATAGCGGCTTCAATAGATCTATCTCTATTATGCATAGCAATAATTGTATACAGTGCCAAAGAAGCGGCTTCAAGGGCGATAAACATTAAGATAAGGTTGTCGGTAGAAACCATAACCTGAAAACTACTAATCAAAAATAAAAAGAGCGCAAAAAACTCCGTGTACTCAAACTCGTGAAATCTTTGCGATGTAAGCGAAAGCGGCAAAAATATGGCTGAGGCAAGCAAAATAATGCCTTGCGCAATAATCGCTACACCATCTATACGGATAACTCCGAAAAAGCCGACTTGGTTTACATTTGTATCAAGTAAAGCAAGCAATGAAATCAAGACGACCGCCACTGAAAACATTGTCTTAAACGTTTTTGACGGCGTTTTGATAAGATCTATGACCAATAGTAGCAGTGCGCCTATCGTCGTAATAAACACCGGATAGAGCGTCGGCAGATTTAAATCTGCAAAATTTATAGCGATAGGCGTCACTTTGCGCCTCCTGAGATAGAGTTATAATCTAAGATACTAAACTTTGCGTCAAAAGTTTGCGATTTTTTGAACATAAGTTCTACTAGTTTTTTAGCGGTTGTCTCAGCCGGCTCTAAAATCGGTTTTGGATATATACCCAAAATAATTACGAGCAACGTCAACGGAATAAGCCCCGCAAGCTCTCTTTTATTTAAATCTTTTAGTTCAAAAACTTTTTCATTTGTCACGGCTCCAAAGAAAGATCTTCTAAAGACGTTAAGCATATAAATCGCACCAAGTATTATCGTAGTTCCCGCAAGAATAGTCATAATTGGGGAGACTTTGTAAAATCCAAGCAATGATAAAAATTCGCCGACAAAACCTATGGTAAGCGGCAGACCAACGGAGCCCATTAAGACGATACCAAATACAACGCCGTATTTTGGCATTACGCTTACGATACCGCCAAACTCACTCATCTCTTTTGTGTGGAGCCTCTCATAAATGACCCCAACGAGCATAAACAGAGCCCCCGACACAATACCGTGGCTAATCATCAAAAACACAGAGCCCGCAATACCCTCGACATTAAGCGCAAACATACCAAGCATAATAACGCCCATATGCGAGACGGAGCTATAGGCGATAACTTGTTTCATATCGCTTTGAGCAAACGCTATCATCGCCGTGTAGATAATCATAATAAGCGAAAGAATAGCTATCGGCATCATAAAATAAAAAGTCGCATCCGGCATAATAGGAAACGATAGTCGCAAAAAGCCGTAAGTACCCATCTTCAAAAGCACAGCCGCTAGAATAACAGAACCGACGGTCGGAGCCTGTCCGTGCGCATATGGAAGCCATGTGTGAAAAGGAAACATCGGCACCTTAACGGCAAGTCCCGCAAAAAACGCCAAGAACACCCATATTTGAACGTCAAACGGCAATATAAGCAGATGCCAGTTTGGAAGCGCAAAACTCCACACTCCAGTCGCCTCGTGAAAAGCAAACCCTAGGTAGATAACGCCAAGAAGCATAATAAGCGAGCCTGTAAACGTGTAAAGAAAAAACTTAACAGCCGCATAAACCCTTTTGTGAGAACCCCATGAACCAATAATGTACATCATAGGAACAAGTGAAAGCTCAAAGAATATATAAAAGACAATTGCGTCAAGCGCTATAAAAAAGCCCACCATTGTCATTTCCATAAACAAAAGTGTAATGATGAGGTTTTTCATATTTTTAAGCTCTTCTAAGGCCATAAGAGCTATAAATGATATAAAAGTTGAAAGAGCCAATAGGTATACGGAAAATCCGTCTATACCAACATAATAAAAAATTCCGTAATCCGGAATAAGCGGCAACTTCTCCGTAAACTGAAACCCAGGGTTTGCCACATCAAAAGCCATTAAAACCGGAATAGTCAGCAAAAATTCTATTGCGGTAACAGCTATACCGAAAGCTTTTATATTCTGCTTTGACACAAACACGGCCAATAAAGCTCCAAGAGCCGGAAACAGCAGTAGTAGCGATAAAATATGTTCCATTTAGCTTCCTTACTTGATTGGGCTATAAAGAGCCGCAAAGATTATTAGCGTCAAAAGCCCAAAAACCATCCATCGAAGCATAGACGAGAGGTTTCCGCTTTGGATGTGTCTTGATTTTTCACCGCTTTTGTATAGAACAAGAGCGATAGCGTCAACAATAAAGTCAATTATTTTTAGGTCTATCTTTTTCCATGCAAACTCAGAGAGCTTTGCGTACGGTACAACTAGACATCTATTGTAAAACTCTGGTATATAGTACTGGTTGTAAAAGAGCTTATAGAAAAATCCATTTTCAAGCTCTTTTGAAAAGCCGCCTTTGGAGTATTTGTACACAGTAAATGCTATTGAGCAAACCACGGCGACGGTCGTAATGGCAACGAGAGCGATAAATGTCTCTTTTGAAACATGCGGCTCAAATACAACCATAGCTTTTTGTAGCATATGAGCCAAGGAGTGCTCAAAAAAGCCAGACACCATAGCAAGCAACGCAAGCGGAGCCATAGCCGCCAGCACATACCAATACGCTTCATGCGGATGAAGAGATGGGAAATGCTCTTTGTAGCTCTCTTTGCCAAAAAATACAAGCATAATAAGTCTAAAGCTATAAAACGCCGTAAGCACAGCCGTCATCAAAAGAATTGCCCACAATATGTAGTTGTGCGTTCCAAATGCGACTTCAAGAATCTTGTCTTTTGAGAAAAAGCCCGCAAACGGATAGATACCCGCAAGAGCTACAGAGGCGAGTATCATCATAATCGCCGTGCCTCTCATCGGCTTAAACAAACCGCCCATTTTTTTGATGTCAAGCTCGTCGTGCATCGCGTGCATAACGTTACCCGCGCCAAGAAACAAAAGAGCTTTGAAGAAAGCGTGCGTCATAAGGTGAAAAAGCGCAACCCAATAAGCCCCAAGACCCGCCGCAACAAACATATAGCCTAGTTGCGAAAGAGTAGAGTATGCGATAATTCTTTTTAGGTCGCGATTAACAAGACCCATAGTAGCGGCAAACGCCGCGACAAAAGCGCCAAGACAAGCGACAAAAAAGCTAACGTCAGGCGTCAAAATAAACAGCTCATGACATCTAATCATCAAATATACGCCGGCTGTAACCATCGTAGCCGCGTGGATAAGAGCGGAAACAGGCGTAGGACCCTCCATCGCATCGGCAAGCCAGGTGTGAAATGGAAACTGAGCCGATTTACCCATAGCTCCGATAAATAAAAATATCGCCGCAGTTGAAAGTATTGTTGGATCTACGCTTTTTATAGCCGCAAACACTTCTATATATTTTAGGCTTCCAGTCTGCCAAAAGATGATAAACAAACCAACAAGCATACCAAGGTCTGCTACGCGGTTCATAATAAACGCTTCATTTGCCGCCCATGTCGCAAACGGTTTTTTATACCAAAAACCAATCAAAAGCCAAGAGCATAGACCAACGCCCTCCCAACCGATAAATAGCCCCAAAAAGTTGTCGCTCATAACAAGCACAAGCATTGAGAAAACAAATAGCGATAGATAGCTAAAGAATCTATTAAATCCCTCGTCGTGACTCATATAGCCTATCGAGTATATATGAACCATTGCTGAGACTATCGTAACAACGCACATCATCACAATAGATATTTGATCAACTGTAAAACCAAAATCAACGCTAAAGTTACCGGCGGCTATCCACTCAAACATACTTACACTGATTACCTCGCCGTGCATTACGGTACCTAGCTGCATAAGCGCCGATATTGTTCCGGCAAGCAAAAGAACGCTTGGCACAACGCCGGCTAAAATATTCTTTTTGCTTCCACCGAAAAAAGCGGCAAATATAGAACCGACTAGCGGCGCAAAAAGAGTTATATATAGTAAACTTTCCATTATCTCCCTACCCTTTCATAATCTGTAGATTATCAAGATCAAGAGAACCCATTCTCTTATACATAAGTATCAAAAACCCGAGACCCACAGCGACTTCGCTAGCCGCTATAGCTATAATAAAAAACGCAAAAATTTGACCCGTTAAATCTTGCATATAGTAGCTTATCGCCGCAAGAGCTATGTTTACAGAGTTGAGCATAATCTCTGTGGCAAAAAAAAGCATTAGTAGATTTTTTCTTCTAATTACGCCAAATAAGCCTATCGCAAATAAAATTGCGGTTAAAATTAAGTATTGATTTAGCGTTATCATTTATGCTCCTCCGCTGCGCCGTTAAGTTGAAACTCTTTAAACGTATCCATATTTGCGTTGTCGTCGTTGCTTGTCGTGGCGCTAACATCCATCTTTTTACCAGCCAAAATAATCCCGGCTATCATTGCGACAAGAAGCATGATAGAGGCTAGCTCAAACGGTATAAGATATTTTGTAAACAAAACTATTCCTATCGCTTGCGGATTTTGCATACCCTGAACGCTCTGCATAATCTCATCAGGCTTTCCAAGCATAACCGGAGCGCTAACCATTATGACAAGTATTACCGCTGTAATCATTGAAAATAAAAAAACTTTTTTAGGGCTTTTGATGTTTTCATTCGCATCTTTGGCACTGTCAAAAAACATCATACCAAACGCATAAAGAGCCATAACAGCTCCGGCATACACGACTATCTGCACAACCCCCAAAAAGTCCGCATTTAGATTAAAAAAGAGACCCGCTATAAAAATCATCCCCGCCGCCAAAGAACTCATAGCATATAGTATGTTTTTAGTTGTTACCGTAATTAAAAACATAGCCGCTGTGAGCGAGGCAAAAGTGTAAAAAGCTATTTGTTCAAACATCTGTATCCTTCTTAGTACGCTAGAGGCGTTTGTTTGATATTTTTGTCCGCATCTTGCGACAACGCTCCAAAACCTTCAAACTCTTTTTGTTTTCCAGCTTTTAAGAAGTCAATCGGAGTAAGCATATCGTCTTTTAAAACAAAGTGGGCTCTCTGCTCTCCGGCATTCTCATATCTAGATCCGTGAACTATTGCAAGCTCGGGACACACCTCGGCGCAATAACCGCAAAATATACATCTGCCAAGATTTATTGTGTACTCGCCAATCGCTTTTCTGCCGTTTTCATCTTGAAAAGTATCCATTCTAATGCACTTAGATATACATATCTTTTCACAAAGTCCGCATCCAATACATCTTTCATTACCGCTTTCAAGAAGTCTTAACAGTTCGTGAACGGCTCTATATCTAGGACCTATCGGCAACTTCTCTTTTGGATATTGAACAGTGTGAATATCAAACTTCACCATCTCTTTAAGCACTATCCAAAGACCTACAAAAAGCTCTACTCGCATAGTTCTTCTTACAAGCCTAGCAAATTTTGCTAACGGCTTGGTAGGGTATTTTTCTATTTCAATTATTTTGTATCCCATAAAAGACCCTTAAATCAGTATAAAAATGCCGGTAGCTACGATATTTACAACCGCAAGCGGCATAAGCACTTTCCAGCAGAGCCACATCAGTTGATCCGGTCTAACGTGCGGCCAAGCGGCTCTCGCCCATAAAAACAAGAATATAAAAAACGCCGCTTTAAGAATAATAGCAATGCCGCCAGGTATAAACCACATTGGATTAAATCCGCCAAAAAATACGATTGCCGTCACAAACGCTATTGTAAACATATTGGCGTACTCGCCTATAAAAAACATACCCCATCTCATACCAGAGTACTCGGTAGCGTAACCAGATACAACCTCCGACTCATGCTCCAAAAGGTCAAACGGCGTTCTATTAGTCTCAGCGTAACCCGCTATCGTAAAGAGCACAAAAGCGACAGGTTGACACCAGATAAGCCAATCGCTCACACCGCCGGATTGATAGTTGTTTATGTCTATCAGCGACAATGAGCCTATCATCATCAGCGGTGCCAAAAGTGCAAAACCTGCGACAACTTCAAAACTAAGCATCTGAATAACGGTTCTAGCTCCGCCAAGCAAAGCCCACTTACTCCTAGACGACACACCCGCAAAAAGAGGTCCGTACATTCCGGTAGCCATCACCGACAAGACAAACAAAATGCCTATATTAAGGTCGGAGATAATAGGTCTAACGGTGTACCCAAAAAGCTCAAACTCAGGCAAAAACGGTATTGCCGCCATTGCTATAAAAGCGGTAGCCGCCGTAATTACGGGAGCTAGAATAAATATAGGCTTAATAGCGTTTTGAGGAATAATATCCTCTTTTGTAAACAACTTTATACCGTCAGCCGCTATTTGTAAAAGTCCATATGGTCCAACATGCGTAGGTCCAAGCCTTCTTTGCATAAACGCAAGAACTTTTCTCTCTATATATGTCGTAAAACCGCCAAGCGCTGAAAATACTAATACTACGGTGACTATTTTGACAAGCGTCTCAATTATAATTAATTCCATCTCTACCCCTTGATTATCTCGGTGTGTTTAAACTTATAGCCGCCCCTTAAGCTTTCAAAGCAAGGATTACCGGACATATATCCCCCAGCCAAAAGCGCATTTGAGGAGAGCTTATCGTCTACTTTTACCTTATAGTTTGCGCTATGCCCAACCGTTTTGAGCGTGACGCTATCTCCGCACGCAAGAGAATAAGCCGTCGCCGCTGTTTTTGGAACATAAAGAGTATCGACCTCTTCTGCAATTTGGCTACACTTCGCCGTCCACCCATTAAACTGCCCCGTAGGAGCACTAACATAAACCAAAGTTCCGTTCATCTCTTCCAAATCAGCTATCTCTTCTAAGACTCCGTTAGTTTCCATATCTTTGGTTTTTAAGATATATCCTCTATCTTCTGTTCCGTCATTTAAAAAACGGTTTGGCAAAGAGTCAAAAGATATATTTTTAAATCCTTTTTCTACTGGAAGCTCTTTTGTATACTCTATCGTGTACTCTTTTGTTATTCCAAGAGCTTTAGCTAAATCATTTAATTCATACCCTTTAAACTCTAAAGCGGCATTTATTGGAACTACTCTTTTGTCTATGTTTACAAAAGTTCCCTCTTGCTGATTTAGAGCGGGCATATCAAGGGCGTTTTCTTTTGACTCAGAACCTAGCGAGGTAAGCATAAAATCTCCCTCTTCGTTGTAGCCTACCGTAAAGCCCTCAGCTTCTTCGTCTAAATCACATATTAGCGATACGCCTAAAGTGTTTGTTTGGGATGGAATAATCAACACTTTAAAATCTGACGCTTTTTCAAATATAGCGGCTAGACGCGCTATATTTTGGGCTCTTGGGTGGGCGTATAGGTCGGCGCCTAGGATTAGGATCGGTTTTGCTTTTTTTAGAGTTACCATCTTCTCTCTATCCTCAAGAGCTAGTCCTATCTCGGTAAACAAGCTTGATGAGAGTGTCTCAACCTCTTTTGTAACTGTTTTTTCAACTTCTTTTGTGATAATTTTTTCTACTTCGCTTGTTGTTCCATCTTCGTTTGTAATAGTCTCTTTTATACTCTCTTGCACTTTTTCTTTTACTTTTTCACTAACCGTTTTTAGGTATGTTGTCTTAAGAGTTTCTAGCTTAGAGGCTATATCTTGCGGCAACTTTTGTGCGTCGCAATAAGCGTCTATAAGAGCTAGTATCGTCTTTTCTTCAAAAAGCGGTTTATAGTTTAGTTGTAGCATATTTTTTGACAACCCTGAAATTACAGAGTCATTTATAGGGTGCATATAAACCGCCGCGCCTTTATTCATTGTGACGGCGTTATTTACCGCAAATCGCAAAACCGGATTGTCTGTTTTTATCATAGACCCAAGCGTGATGACAAACGAGCTGTTATGCACATCTTTTGAGTCCGCCGAATACAAACTTTTGCCGCTAACGCTCGCGTAAGCGTCCATAAACTTTTTAAACTCGCTTGCGTCTTTGTTTATTAGTTTTACGCCTATTTTCTCTTTTATTGTTTGAAGAATTTTTGCTTCTTCGTTTGTTATAAATGAGTTAAATTTTATACTTTGAGCTGATTTTAAAGCTTTAACAGCTTTACCAAATGCTGTTTCATCTTTTTTGGCTCTGTTTTCGTAGTCATAGCCAAAGCGTCCGGCTGCGCACAAACTTTGAAAATTCCACTCATTTCTTACTCTATATATACGCTCCTCGGCGTTGTCTATCGAGGCGTGTTTTACTTCGTAGTATAGATGGCATGCAGACGAGCAGTGAGTACACGATGATGGTACCTGGGTAAGCTCCCATGAATTTGACTTATAGGTAAAATCAGAGCTTGTGAGAGCCCCGACAGGACAAACGGCAATACACTCGCCGCACATCGTACAATCCAAAACATCAGGATTACCACTTTTGGTTCCGATGATATTTTTTTGCATTCTTGTCCAAATAGTAAACGCATTTTTAGGAGTCGTCTCTTTAAACGCTTTGTCTATCTCCGCTCCGCCTCTAGGAGTAGTCCCAAGAGCGGCGTCGCCCACCATGTCTTTGCACACCGTAACACATCTTTCGCACACTATACACAAAGAGGCGTCATATTTTATAGTATTCCATTTTCTTACAGGTCGCACACAATCTGGCACGCTATAAGCTTGATGTCCCACACCCATCTCTAGCGTATAGTTTTGCAGTTCGCACTCTCCCGATTTATCACACACGCCGCACTCCAGCGGATGGTTTATGTCGTATACCTGCATGATAGCTTGTCGCTCAGATTTCACCTCTTCTGAGTTTGTAACTATCTGCATACCCTCTTTTGGTTTTGCATTGCAGGCAAAAACCTGCTTTCCGTCCGCTTCGACAAGACAGATTCTGCACGCCAAGGTCGGGGAACATCTGCTTAAATAGCAAATCGCTGGTATAAAAATACCGTTTGCTCTAGCGATATTCAGTACAGTATCAGAGTCATTCCCTTCTAAAGGAGTTCCGTCAATAAAAAAATTTACTTTTGCCATTCTTAATTATTACCTTGCGCGGTTATTTTTGCTCTTTTAAACTTGTATCCAGAAGCTTGAAAATCTAACTTAGAAACTATAGCGCCAGTTCCTTTTAAATCTTCACAAAATTTAAATTCCCCAAATATGCCATACCCCTCAGAGCTAATGGAAATTTTTTCAGAGTCCGCTATTTTAGCCGCTTGCATGAATGCTTTTGAGCCTAAAATTTGCCCATTTTGATATTTTAGATTATTACTTTTTTTTGTCCACCCATTAAACTGCCCCGTAGGAGTGCTAACATAAACCAAAGTTCCGTTCATCTCTTCCAAATCAGCTATCTCTTCTAAGACTCCGTTAGTTTCCATATCTTTGGTTTTTAAGATATATCCTCTATCTTCTGTTCCGTCATTTAAAAAACGGTTTGGCAAAGAGTCAAAAGATATATTTTTAAATCCTTTTTCTACTGGAAGCTCTTTTGTATACTCTATCGTGTACTCTTTTGTTATTCCAAGAGCTTTAGCTAAATCATTTAATTCATACCCTTTAAACTCTAAAGCGGCATTTATTGGAACTACTCTTTTGTCTATGTTTACAAAAGTTCCCTCTTGCTGATTTAGAGCGGGCATATCAAGGGCGTTTTCTTTTGACTCAGAACCTAGCGAGGTAAGCATAAAATCTCCCTCTTCGTTGTAGCCTACCGTAAAGCCCTCAGCTTCTTCGTCTAAATCACATATTAGCGATACGCCTAAAGTGTTTGTTTGGGATGGAATAATCAACACTTTAAAATCTGACGCTTTTTCAAATATAGCGGCTAGACGCGCTATGTTTTGGGCTCTTGGGTGGGCGTATAGGTCGGCGCCTAGGATCAGGACTCTATTTTTTGTTTTTGCAAAAAGCTTCTTTATATCCGCCTGCTCCGCCTCGTCAAAACTAGACTCAGAACTCACATACCCCATATCCAAAGCCTCAAAAAACTCCTCTTCGCCTACATCCAAACGACTTCTATCTATAAAAATAGACGCTAAAAGAGCTATTACACCCTCTTCGCTTTTTGGTTCATATTTGACAAACTTATTAATATTTGGCGTCAATAGATAGTCTTCTATCGGATGAAGATAAATAACTTTTGCGTTTTTCTTTTTTGAAGCTTCGTTTAGCGCATATCTTGCCATCGGATTATCATAACTTATCCTAGAGCCAAGTGCAATAATACCCTCGGCGTTCTTTACGTCCGCAAGTGTCGCCGAATATAGACTTTTGCCGCTAACGCTCGCATAAGCGTCCATAAACTTTTTAAACTCGCTTGCGTCTTTATTGACTAGTTTTACGCCTATTTTCTCTTTTATTGTTTGAAGAATTTTTGCCTCTTCGTTTGTTATAAACGAGTTGAATTTTATACTTTGAGCTGATTTTAATGCTCCTAGGGCTTTACTAAAGGCTACTTCATCTTTTTTTGCTCTGTTTTCGTAGTCAAAGCCAAAGCGTCCAGCCTTACACAAAGAGCTAAACTCAAAATCGTTTGTCACTCTGTATATTTTTGACTCCACATCTGTGGTTGCCGTGTGTTTTGACTCGTATGTAAGATGGCAAGCAGAAGAGCAGTGTGCGCAAGCGGAGGGCGTTTTGCGAAGCTCCCAAGCGTTTGCGCTATACTTAAAATCACGGCTTATAAGTGCACCGACAGGGCAAACGGCGATACACTCTCCACAAAATGTACAATCAAGCGTATCTGAATTTTTTGGAACGATAACAGATTTGTATCCGCCAACGCTTATTTCTATCGCATCATCGCCAATAATCTCGTTGCAAGTGTGAACACATTTTTCGCAAAGTACGCAAAGGCTTGGGTCATACTGAATAAAACCCCAATCTTTTATCACCCGTTTTTGTTCTTTTGCCATAAAATTTTGAGTCGCAACACCAAATTCCAACGCCTTATTTTGCAAATCACATTCGCCTGATTTATCGCATACGCCGCATTCTAACGGGTGATTTACGCAGTAAAGTTGTATGATTTTTTGACGCTCTTTTTCTAGCTTATCAGAGTTTGTTTTGATGGTAAGTCCGTCTATAACTTTTGTTTGACACGCAAGTATTAGACCCTCTTGATTCTCAGCCTCGACCACGCAAAGCCTACAAGACGCTATTGGCTCGCATTTTGGCAGATAACAGAGAGTCGGTATATATACGCCCGCCTTTCTAGCGGCTTGCAGTATTGTGTCGTTTTTTTTGGCGCTTATCTCAACGCCGTTTAAACTTATTTTCACTTCACTCACCTTAGACCGCCGCCATAGCGATATAGTAACATCTCATACAACGATTTGCCTCATCTATCGCCTGTTCGGCGCTAAACCCAAAGTTTACTTCCAAATTATTTGTTTTTCTCATCTCAACGCCCATTTTTTCACTCTCTTCTCTATGAAGCCCTTTTAGCCATCCCTTAACAACCTCTTTTTTGTCATATACTTTGAGAGCTTTTAGATGGTCTTCCATTATTTCATCGTCGCTTCTGTATACCTTGCCCTCAAAGATATATCTCGTCATGACGCTCGCCGCTCTTTTGGCTTGACCTACCGCATTTACGATAGTCATCGGTCCATACTCGCAATCGCCTGCGGCAAAAATCTTCTCTCTTGAAGTTTGATACGTCTTACCATCGGTTAGTATCGTATTCCAGCTTGTTTTTGCTATCTCCCATTCAGGCGGCAAAAGAGATAAATCAGCGTCTTGGCTAACAGCTGGCACCAAAACATCACACTCTAGCTCAAAGCTCTTACCCTCCGCCTTGAGAAGCTGTGGTCTGCCTCCGTCGGGATCTGGAACCAACTCATACATATCCACAATAAGCTTTTTAATTTTTCCATCTTCAGCAATTATCTCGTCAATAGCGCTATAAAACACAAACTCAACACCCTCTTCGACAGCTTCATGATACTCTTCGTATGAGGTGTTGTTGATAATAGTACGTTCGTCTCTTCGATAAAGCATCACAACTTTTTTTGCGTTAGCCCTCACAGAACACCTAACAACGTCCATAGATGTAAAGCCCCCGCCGACGCATACCACGGTTTTGTCTGTTAAGTCTACTCTCTCGCCCATATCGTATTTTTCGTATAGATTTATCTCATCCAAAAACGGTATAGCAGGCCAATACCCCTCGTCTTTTGGGTTTTCGTTTTTGGCTCTTATCTTTTTGGAGAGTCTGGCTCCGGTCGCCACGATAACAGCGTCGTAGTTTGCCTCAAACTCTCTCATCATATCGGCGTTTACTTTGGTGTTGACTATAAAGTTTGCCCCAACGCTTTTTACAAGCTCTATATCTTTATTGTATTTGCCGATTGGCATTCTGTATTCCGGTACGCCTACCGCCACCTCGCCGCCAAGCACGGGAAGCTCTTCGTATACGTCGCAATTTACACCCTCTACACATAGATAATACGCCGCTGTAAGTCCGGCGGGTCCCGCTCCGATAACGGCGACCTTTTTATCTGTTTTTGGTTTTGGCTCTACCGGATGAAACCAACCCATATCCCTATCGCTTTCAAAATCAGCGCCAACTCTTTTTAACTCCATAATCGCTATAGGCTCGTCAAGATTTGTTCGTCTACAAGCGTTTTCACACGGGTGAGGACACACTCTGCCGCACGTATGTGCAAGAGGCATGGTTTGACGTGTGGCTCTAAGGCTCTCATCAAATCTAAGATCCCTTACGCCCTCAATATATGCGGGTATATCAACATGCGATGGACATGCGTCCATACAGGGAGCTGTTATTTTGGCTATATAAGAAACATCGTTTTTGTGAAAATCGGGCGATGTTTTTTGCTCCGCAATCAAAGAGATAAAATCCTCTTCAAAATAAGCAAGAAGCATCAAAATCGGATTTGGCACACTCTTGCCTATTTCACATTTTGAAGTCTCTTTCATGGAGCCGCAAATCTCTTTTAGGTGTTCTATATCGCTTGTTTTTCCCTCACCTCTGGCAATTTTGTGCAAAACGTCATAAATTATTCTGCCGCCCCATCTGCCGGGCGCACATCTACCGCACGCCTCTGAATACTCTTGATAAGTTTTTGCATACTCCAAAGCAAGCTTTACAACGTCGACGCCATGACCGAATATAGCGACTCCCGCCCAGCCGATAAAAGCTTTTGTGTGGGAATTTGCGTCGTATTCAAATGGAAAATGAAACTTGCTTTTTGTCGCCTCATCTTCACTTTTGCCGCGATTGTCGATAATTTCGCCTTGCCAAAGGCTAAAAAGGATGTTTGCCATATTACTTCTTTACCACTATAGTCCAGTCAACTTCATTAAACTTTAGGCTATTCATAAGCGTCCAGCCACTATTCTTTACCAAGTCCGCACTTTTTTGCACAGGACTAAAATCTCCAACTTCAAACAAAAAAATCGCAACTTCGTCTTTTGCAATCTCTTTATTCATAAGTTCGTTCATCCGCCCATAAAAATCGCTTTTTAAGTGTCTTAAATCAAACCTTTTCATTATCTATCCACCTCGCCAAATACAGTGTTGGAGTTTCCTATCATTGCTACAACGTCGGCTAACTGCACGCCTGGAAGCCACGCTTGAAGTATTCCTGTATGCCAAAAGCTCGGAGCTCTGATTTTAAGACGGTATGGATACGGCTCGCCGTTTGAGTAGATGTAGTATCCAAGTTCTCCTTTTGGAGATTCCGTAGCCGCATAAACTTCGCCTACAGGCGGTCTCATGCCTTGCGTTACAAGCACAAAGTGCTGCATAAGCGAGTAGTTTTGAGTCATTATCTGCTCTTTTGGAGCCGATACATAGTTTGGCGCCTCAGCCATAATTTTTGGCTCGGTGTCATGATAAAGTTTTAGACATTGGTCAATTATCTTTACAGACTCTCTCATCTCAAGCATATAGCACTTATATCTGCCATAACTGTCGTTTGTCTGCGCAATCGGCACATCAAAATCAAGCTCGTCGTAAAGCTCGTACGGCTCCTCTTTTCTAATATCCCACTTGATGCCGCTGCCTCTTAGCATAATCCCTGAGCAACCCCAATCAAGAGCCATTTCAGGAGATAAAATACCAACGTCTTCAAGCCTCATTCTCCAAATTCTATTTGAATCAAGAAGCCCCTCATATATTTGGATATTCTCTTCAAGCGAGTCGATATATTTTTTCATACCAGCAAGCCAAGCCGGCGTAACGTCAAGAGGCACACCGCCTATTCTGATAGATGAGTGCGTAAGTCTAGCCCCACAATACTCCTCTATCAAGTCCATAGCATGCTCTCTTTCTCTAAAAGCGTACAAAAACACGCTCATGGCGCCAATGTCAAGCGCATGTGTAGCGACAAAAAACAGGTGTGAACAGAGACGATTAATCTCAAGCAGCATTGTTCTAATAACTTTTGCGCGTCTAGGGACTTCCAGGCCAACAAGTCTCTCAACCGCAAGCGCAAAACCGTAGTTATTGGAGCTTGCCGCAATATAATCCATTCTGTCCGTAGTCGGCAAAAACTCGTTGTATATCATATTTTCAGCCATCTTCTCCATACCTCTATGAAGAAAACCGATGTTTGGATACGCTTTTGCCACTTGCTCGCCGTCAAGCTCCAATATAAGATTTAGTAGTCCGTGAGCCGATGGGTGATTTGGACCAAAGTTGATCACCATTCGGTTGTCTTCTCTATCAAATGTAATGTTTTCAAAAAAGGGCTGTAGTTTATTTGGTTGTTGCATCTTCTTTTGCCCTCCTATCTTTCTCTATCCGCAAGCGTTGTTTTGCTCGGGTCAAATTTCTCTATCAGAGGCGGTTTGCTCTCTTCTTGATACGCTATCGGCGTCTCGCTCTCTTTGTACTCTTCGCCAAAACCAACCTCTTTGCCAAGACGTGCAAATCTAGTCGTATCGTATCTGTCTACATAAGCCGCATCTCTAAGTTCAGGACCTATTATCTCTCTAGCTTCTTTGCCATAGATTTTGTCCACTTCATACCATGATGAAAACTCATCACCCTGAAGCGGATATGTTTTGCGTAGCGGATGTCCTACCCAGTCATCAGGAAGCATAATTCTTTTTAACATTGGGTGATTGTTTACTTTTATGCCAAACATATCATACATCTCTCTCTCCGACCAGTTTGCAGAGGAGTAGACGCTTGATACGCTTTCGATATTTTCGCCGTCTTTGACAAAGCATTTTACTCTCGCTCTTTTGCGTTTGCTCATTGAAAGCAGTTGATAAAATATCTCAAACCCGCCGCAATCAGCCACAAAATCTATAGCGCTCATCTCGCTAAGTTGGCAATAATCAAGCTTTTCTTTAAAAAATTTAATCACGTCAACATTTTTTGCCGCGTCTACGATAACTACCAGTTGCCCTCTTTGAATATAGGCTTCCTTGACTTCAAACGCCGCCTTTAAACTCTCTACGTCTTTTGCAAAAACTTCATCAGTCTCAACAGGCTCTTTAGGAAGTCTATCAGGAGTCCTAAATCTATCCGTATAGTATGATTGTTTTTGAACATTCTCTTTTGGACTATATTTTCTCATCTACACAAACCTTTTTTGGATTTGCGCGCGCGAGGCTTTATTTTTTCTGATGTGTTGTTGCAATATCATAACGGCGTATTGGAGAGTCTCAGGCCTGGGAGCGCATCCTGGAAGATAGATGTCAACAGGGATAATTCTATCTACGCCCTGAACGGTGCTATATGTATTAAACATACCGCCGGTATTAGCGCAAGAACCCATAGAAATAACCCATCTAGGCTCAGCCATTTGATCGTATAGTCTTTTTATAAAAGGGGCGTATTTTTTGGTGACCGTGCCGGATACCACCATAACGTCCGATTGCCTTGGAGAGGCTCTAAAGATAGTGCCAAACCTGTCAAAGTCGTATCTTCCCGCTCCAGCCGCCATCATTTCGATAGCGCAACACGCAAGACCAAACGTAAACGCCCAAAGGCTGTTTGAACGTCCCCAATTTACAAGCTTGTCAACCGTCGTAAGGGCGATCGGAAGACCACCTGAAGCTGCGTAGTTTACTTTATGTTGTGCCATTGAAGCGCTCCTTTTTTCCATGCGTATACAAAACCGATAGTAAGAAGAGTAAGAAATATACCCATCTCAACCATACCAAACCATCCGAGGAGTTTAAAGTCAAGCGCCCACGGAAACATAAATATAATCTCTATATCAAATAGAATAAACAGAAGTCCGAATAGGTAAAACTGAGCCGAAATCTTGTTTGGCTGTAGAGTCGTCTCGGGTCCGCACTCATATATTGAAAGCTTTAGTTTTTCAGTATCTTTTTTCGCTATTAAGCGACCAACAAATCTTGAAAGATTAGTAGTCGCAAAAAAAGCGACAAAAGTAAAAACCATCAGCACAAAAGCGCCGAAATACGGATGCGCAAAATCCGAATGAGTCATTGCAAAGCCTTTTTTTTGGTTTTAAGTCAAGGGCTACTCAATGTAAACGAGAGAACCCCATTCTAAAATGGCTGTAAATATATCGTCATAATTATTAAAGCAAGGGCAAAACGCCAATGCCGACAACAGCTAAAACAAAGACGCACCCCAAAGCGTAACGACTGTTTTATTTATATTTTGTATATTTTCATGAATATACTTTAGCCCAAAAAAGCTTAGATAAGTAACATAAAGTTACATAGTGGCTAGCGTTTGGTAGTTATAGTGTTTAGTTTGGTAACACTATCTTAAGATAAAAACCCCATTGACTTCTCGTTGTCAAAACTTCCGCTAAGCTCTTTTTTGATTTCGCTTACAAAATCTTCCATTGTTAATATTGGTTTCTCTTTTGCCGCGGCGTTGAAAGCCGAATTTTTAATCACCAAAGCGATTTGTCCGCCCGTAAGATTGTAATTTGCAAGCTCCTCGGCGCTAAATCCGTCTGAATATGGAGCATTTTTAGGCAAACTTTTTTCCCAAATAGAGATTCTTTGTTTTAAATCCGGCTTTTCAAACTTTATCTTGTAGTTAAAACGTCTTGAAAAAGCCTGATCTAAATTTTCAAGTAGGTTTGTTGTGGCTATTATAACCCCATCAAAACGCTCTATCTGTTCTAAGAAAATATTTTGCATTTGATTGTGCATCTTGTCGGCGCTTGAAAAAGCTGACGAACTTCGAGAGGATAGGAATTGGTCAGCTTCGTTTAGAAGTAGCACCGGATCTGTTTTTGATTTGCTTCTTAGCTCTTTGTATGTGTCAAATATCTTGCGAACGTTTTTTTCACTCTCTCCAATATACATAGAAAGTATCTTGCTGCAATCAAAACTTAGCACCTGTTTTTTAAGTGATTTTGAGAGACTAAGAGCCGTCATCGTCTTGCCTGTCCCCGGAGGTCCGTGAAAAATAATTCTAGCTTCTACGCCTGTTTTTTTATCTTTGATGCCCCAGTCTTTGAGTAAATTTGAAACGTTTTTATCAAGTTGACGCAATACCGTATCCAGCATCTCTCTTGTTTTTGGATTTAATACCACGTCATCAAGCGAACTTTTTGGCTCTAGCAGCTCAAAAAGTTCTTGCTCTTTCATCAAAGACTCTAATTTTACTTTGATTTTTTTCTTCTTTTTTTGCGGATAGACAATATGCTTTAGTATCTCCTCTGAAATATAAAACGAGCGGCTAATCCCGCCAAATGGCGTTAGCACCTCTTCATAATCGATAATCTCCTGCTCAATCAATTTTGCGCCGTCTTCAAGCAAACTTCTATTTTTGATTCTCTCATAATCATCAGAGCTTACAATATCTATTAGTATATTCATCTCTCTAAGATTGTCGCCCTCGCCGGAGTACTCCTCTTTTAGTAGAGCCAAAAAGATAATTTTCTCTTTATCGCCAAGATGCTTTTCTTTAAAAAAATGCTCTAGTTCTAAGTGTATTTTTGTCTGTTTGATTTTTTCGCCTATTCTAGTTTCAAGCTCGCTAAGCTTTGTCTTTAGCCGTGAGATATTTGGCGAGTCGCTAGAAAAACTATGCCTAATAGCCGCAATTTTTTTGTACAAATCTATACGATAAAACTGCTCTTGCAGATACTCAAGGTGGTCGGTATAAGGTTTAATATCCGGCAAGCTAAACTCAAAACTCCCCTCCTCCAAAAGTTTCAAAAAAGAGGAGCTAAGGGAGATAGAAGAGCTGAGAAGCTCCAAAAGCGAAGTGTCTGATATTTTTTGCAAACCAAAGTTGTCGTTGTTTGTTATCCACCCTAGCTCTATCAGGGTTTTGACAATTATCAGTTTTTCTATATGTTTATAGTTTTTCGCCGTAAACAACTCTATCAGCAAATCGGAGCATACAACACTCTCTTGACCCTTTAAAAACTTCTGAGTCATATTTTTCAAAAATAGCGTCGATTCCGCATCACACTTTAGTTGCGAATGCACAAAAGTTTTTTCTATATTCTGGTTTTCAATAAAATCTACAAGATATTTCAAATATAAAGTCCTAATTCCAATCATTTTTTTTTGCGCGCCGTACAGGCAAAAATCTGTATGATTTTACTAGAAAATTCTTTTGGAGCGTTGAAGTTGATATTCTCATACGATGAACAAAGCGGTGCAGAGCTTTTAAAAATAGACGGCGAAAACTTCAGACATCTATTTTTGGCTAGAAGGTCTGCAGAACATGAAAAGTTTTTGTTTAGAAATCTCAAAGACTCTTTTTTGTACGAATATGAAACGTCAAATATTGGAAAAAAAGAGGCGACTTTGAAACTGATAAACTCTTACGAGGAGCCGCAAGAGACAAAAAGGGAGCGTGAAATAGCATGGTGCGTGGTAGACCCAAAAACAATCGAAAAAACACTTCCGGCTCTAAACGAACTTGGAATTGACAACATATACTTTATATACTCAGCCAGAAGTCAAAAAAACTTCAAAATAGATATAGAGAGAATAAATAGAATACTCATAAATTCCTGCTGTCAATGCGGCAGAACAAAACTAATGGATGTGCATACGTTCAAAAACATCGAAGAGTTTTGCAATGAAAAAAAAGAGTTTTTTGTTTTAGATTTTGGCGGAGAGCTTTTTGGCGATATAAAAGAGGGGTTATTTTTGATTGGACCAGAGGGTGGCTTTACAAACGACGAGAAAGTTTTTTTAAAATCAAAAGCGCAAAAAGTGATCTCATTTTTTGGCGCAAACGTCCTAAAAAGCGAAACCGCCGCCATAGCAGTTGCGTCGCTGTGCGCGATATAGCTTGCGATAAATATTTGAATTAAGCGAGAAATGAATGCTTTTAAAATTCACAAACCGTTACCCGCTTTCAAAAACACTCCGATTTGAATTAAAGCCGATAGGTAAGACTAAAGATTATATTGAGCAAAAAGGGCTTTTGAGTCAAGACGAAGAGCGAGCGGAAGATTACAAAAGGGTCAAAAAAATTATTGACGAATACCATAAAGATTTTATACACAAGTCTTTATCGGGTGTTAGGCTTGAGGCTTTGGATGAATTTGAAAAGATGTATTTGTTGCCGTCAAAAGACGATAAGGTGCAAAAAGAGTTTGAAAAACTACAAGAGTCTTTGCGCAAGCAAATAGTATCGGCTTTTAGGGCGCATCCAACTTTTAAAAATCTTTTCGCAAAAGAGCTAATCAAAGACGAACTTGCCTCTTTTGTGACCGACGAGTCGGACAAGACGCTAATAGAAAAATTCAAAAATTTTACGACTTATTTTACGGGTTTTCACAAAAATAGAGCCAATATGTACACACACGAGCCAAAACATTCAGCCGTCGTCTATCGCATCGTACACGAAAATTTACCGATATTTTTGTCTAACAAAAAAGCTTTTGAGGGTGTAAGGCGAGACTACCCAGAACTTTTGGAGCAGGCACAATCATCGCTGCTTAAGCATTTAGAGGGCGGCATTGTCGAAGATATGTTTTCGCTCGAATACCTCTCTTTTGCGCTATCCCAAAAATACATAGATTTGTACAACACCATGCTAGGCGGCAAAACGCTAGAAGACGGCACGAAGGTGCAGGGGTTTAACGAAAAAATAAACCTCCATAGGCAAGCAAACGGCATCGATAAAAGAAAACTTCCAAATTTTAAAGCTCTAAACAAACAAATTCTAAGCGACCGTGAATCGCTCTCGTGGCTACCCGAGGCTTTCAAAACCAAAGAGGAGCGAACGGAGGCGGTCGGGGTATTTTATGTTGAACATATTACAACGTTCCAATGCTGTGACGGCGTTGTTGATTTGCTGGAGCGTATCCCTGAGCTATTTACGCTAAAAAATATATATGAACCGTCAAAGATTTTTGTCAAAAACGACCTATCTCTTACCGCCATATCTCAAAGCCTATGTAATGACTATCGTACAATCCGTGAAGCTCTATGGCAAAAACACTTGTCGCAAAATCCAAAAGCCCAAAAATCAAAAGACCTTGCAGGCGATGAGGAGAGATTTTTCAACCGCAAAAATTCGTTTTTTTCCGTTGCCCAAATAGAGGCGGCGCTAAGTGAATACGCAAGCGAAAAATCTATGTTTGATTATTTTTACAAAGGCGCAGAGCAAGCGGCAAGCGAAATCAAAAACACATATGCTTCATGGGTAAATAATTCAAGCGACACAAAAACTACAAAAGAACTACTAGATGCGATTTTGTCGATGCAAAGACACCTCAAACCTCTATATGTCAAGACCGATACTGACAAAGATATTGCTTTTTATGCAATGTTCGACACATATTTTGAGAGTCTAAACGGTATATCAAAACTATACGACAAAGTCCGAAATTTTGAGACCAAAAAGCCGTACTCTCTCGAAAAATTTAAGCTCAATTTTGAAAATAGCACCCTGCTTGACGGTTGGGATGTAAACAAAGAGCCCGACAATACGGCTATATTATTTCTCAAAGACGGACTGTATTATCTGGGTATTATGGACAAAAAACACAATCGTGCACTCAAAAATATTCAGCCGACGACAAAAGAGGGCGGATATAAAAAAGTAGAATACAAGCTTTTACCAGGGGCAAATAAAATGCTTCCAAAGGTATTTTTTTCCAATTCTCGTATAAATGAGTTTGCACCGAGTACTCAACTGCTAGAAAATTATAAAAATGATACGCACAAAAAAGGCGACAAGTTTAGCCTAGCCGACTGCCACACTCTAATTGATTTTTTCAAGGCTTCAATACAAAAGCATGAAGATTGGAAACATTTTGGATTTAATTTCTCCCCAACCTCATCATACGAAGACCTTAGCGGATTTTATCGAGAAGTTGAACAGCAAGGCTACAAAATCACATACAAAAATATTGATGCTGACTATATCGACACCTTGGTTGCAGAAGGCAAACTCTATCTATTTCAAATCTACAACAAAGACTTCTCGCCGTATAGCAATGGTACGCCAAATATGCATACGCTGTATTGGAGAGCGCTTTTTGACGAGCGAAATCTCGCCGATGTGGTCTACAAGCTCAACGGTCAAGCGGAGATTTTTTACCGCAAAAAATCGCTTGACTATTCGGAGGAGAAGCTAAAAGTAGGCCATCATCCAGAGCTAAAGAGTTTTGCCTATCCTATCATCAAAGACCGCCGTTTTGCATTTGATAAATTCCAGTTTCATGTACCAATTACTCTCAATTTCAAGGCTACGGGCGGCGACAATATCAATGCGTATGTCAATGGATTTATAGCAAACAACACCGACAATATAAAAATCATAGGCATAGACAGGGGTGAGCGCCATCTGCTATATGTCTCGCTAATCGACACAAAAGGTCGCATAGTAGAGCAATACTCGCTAAATCAAATCATCAACAGCTACAACGGCAAAGAGCATGTCATCGACTATCGCGACAAGCTCGCCAAAAAAGAGGATGAACGGGCAAAAGCTAGGGTAGAGTGGGGTAGCGTCGAAAATATCAAAGAGCTAAAAGAGGGATATATGAGCCATGTAATCCACCGTATAGCTACGCTCATGGTGGAACACAACGCTATCGTCGTCCTCGAAGACCTTAACTTTGGTTTCAAAAGAGGGCGTTTTAAGGTCGAAAAACAGGTGTACCAAAAGTTTGAAAAAATGCTCATAGATAAGCTAAATTATCTAGTGGATAAGCAAAAATCGCCCAGTGAAATCGGCGGCGCACTAAATGCGCTTCAGCTAACAAACAAATTTGAGAGCTTTGAGAAGATGGGCAAACAAAGCGGCTTTTTGTACTATGTACCCGCATGGAACACTTCAAAGATAGACCCAGTGACGGGGTTTGTCAATCTCTTTGACGCTCGTTATGCTAGCGTTGAAAAGGCGAAAGAGTTTTTCGGCAAATTCAAGTCGATAAGATACAACGACGCAAAAGGCTATTTTGAGTTTGAGTTTGACTACAAAGATTTTACCGACAAGGCGACTGATACCCGCACGGCGTGGACGCTTTGCACACACGGTGAGAGAATAAAGACATTCAGAAATCCAGACACAAACAATCAATGGGATAGCAAAACCGTCCATCTAGCGACCGAGTTCAAAAATCTATTCGGCACTTACGGTGGCGATTTGAAGGACTACATATCGGCACAAACCGAAAAGAGATTTTTTGAGGAGCTACTCTATCTTTTTAGACTGACGCTGCAAATGCGAAACTCTATGACGGGTACAGATATAGACTATCTCGTCTCGCCTGTAGCAGATGCTAGCGGACAGTTTTTTGATAGTCGCAATTATGCCAATATAGAAAATCCGTCACTTCCGAAAGATGCGGACGCAAACGGCGCATACAACATAGCGCGCAAAGGTCTTATGTTGGTGCAAAAAATCAAAAATGCCGACGATATAAAAAAAATAGACTTTAAAATAACGTAACCATTCAGCACCCCCTTCTGAAAGCTCAATTTTTGAGATAAAATCCTCAAAAAAGTCGATATTTTTTCTTTTTTCTTATTGAAATAGCCACTTTTCCATGCTAATTTTCATTTTTTTACAGGGGTGCTGAATGGTTACAAAATAACAAACAAAGAGTGGCTACGCTTTGCGCAAGGGCTAGAGGGATGATATGGAGCCATATATTCCAATCTCATTTCTAAACGATTTTATTTTTTGCCCTCGTTCAATATATTTTCATCAGCTTTACGGGCAAAGCGACGAGAGTCTGTATCATTCGACAGACCAAAGAGACGGCAAAGCCGCACACGCTATAATCCCCCAAGAAAAACAAACAATTTCCTAGAAAGTTTTATTCCTTGTGAG
>DZAX01000068.1 GCA_022729705.1 Helicobacter cetorum
ACGCTTTAGGAGGTAGGGCTTATATGCCTGTTGGGGTTGGGTGGTGAATGGTTACTTAAAAAGATAGACCTTATCGCCCTCGTCCTCCCAACTAATAGCAAAAAAATCCGCTTTTTTATACTCTTCTAAAAGTTGTAAAATCTCTCTGTCGAGACCATTGTAGATGCGATAATCTAAAGTGCTTAAAGGCTTATTGTTTTTATCGCAAACCTCCACAAAAGCGCCGTTTTTATCAAAATCAAGCACAAATCTAAAAAAACTTTTCTCTTTAGCCCTAGTTAGAAAGCTCTTTTGTTGTTTAAAAATATCTAGCAAGTTTTTGTTTTCCTTAAATAATCAACTACGAATTTTAGAGAGACATTATATCTTCGCCCAGCTCAAAAGCAAATCATCAATGAGTTTGATTGTTATCAGGGGCTTGTTTTAACCCCTAAGAGGATTGCCTCCTTTAATTTTACTGCCTAAATGTCAGCCAAACCTATTTTTTTGTACAATAATCATAAATCTCAAAGGGGATGTTTATGCAAATAACTATCAACCTGCCACAAAACAAACTATCAGCCTTCCAATCAATATTAAACGGCTTCAAAGAAGCAAAAATAATTACTGATTTTCATATTGACAATAAACAAAAAGAGCTACAAAAGCACGGCAAGGCAATAGAAAAAGCGCTGATGGACGCAAAAACTGGGAAAGGTACACAGAGGGGCGTAATTGGTGAGTTTTGAGCTTGCATAAAAGAGTGCCTGACACCCACTTTTTTTCTTTTACCTTTTTACCCAATAATTAGAGTAATGTAAGACCGTCAATAAAGCGAAAATCTTTTGTATTAAGCGTATAAAGTTTGAAGCTGTAGTTTTTAGCGGCAGCGGCTATGAGGGCATCGGCAATATGGAGTTTATGGCTTTTTGCATATTTTGCAACAAGCTCCAAGGCTACACTTGAGACATTTTCGTCAATATGCAATATCTCAAAACTTTTTACAAACTTCTTTAACATGGCAAGCTCATTTTTATTAAGAGCGCCAAAAAATAGCTCCATGGCACTTATCGAACTTATCGTATAGGCTGCATCCATGTCTTTGAGCTTTCTTAATATCTCTTCATTTAATTTTAGGATTTCGATGAGGATATTTGTATCTAGGATTATCTTTTCCAAGCTTTATCTCTCAAGGTTTCTATCGTAATATCCCTATCTTTCCAAAGCCCCGCAAACTCCAAAAAGCTGTTTTTTGAGCCTTTTTTTTTCTCTATCTTTTTTGCTTTTTCTATCTCGACTCCTTTTGTATTGCCAAGCAAAGCGTATATATGACCCGCTACGCTATCGTCGCATTTAAGGGTTATTGTTTGCATTTCGCTTCCTATTTTTGTTTTGGTCTATTTTAGCATACTCCGTTTGTGGTTAATTTTTGATGGAGGCGGTTTGTTTGGTAGATAAGCCGTATATTTTATGCTTTAAATTAATGTTTTGGTGTAAAAAAGTAGCCTGCCCCATTTTTACATTTTTAAAAATCGCAATGCTAGCGAGCTATTGAAACTAAACACAAGCAGACAAAGACAACCCGAATAGTTTAACGATAAGCCAATAGATTGTTTACTAAAGGTATTCGGCACCTAAAATTCCGGATTGTTAAATTAATGGCGTTAAAAGTAGATAAGCCGTTTTTTGCGAACTAAATTTTATTGCAACAGTTCAAGTCTATTTTGCGCTTAAATTAACGCTTCGGCGAAAAAGTAGCCTGTCCCATTTTCTTAGATAGTTTTGCAAGAAGTCTATTTTTCTTTTAGGCTACATTTTGAAATTGTTGGTATAATTTTTAATACTGAGTTTCTCTTGTTTTTGGTTTGTTATTTGTGAAAGAATTTTACTTAAAACATCAGGAAAGTCAGCCTTAATAATCCTTTTTAAATTTCCGAGAACCTTGAATTAAGAGGTGAATTTGGGAATTTGCAAGTGGCTCGGTATTTAAAAAATAGGCTTTAAAAAGGGGTATAATAGTGCTAGAAGTATTTACAAAATAAGATTCACAAAAAAGGTGTAAAAATGGCAAACCAAGCAATATTTTCAGACATCATAAGCAATATATCACTAGCAGCAGGAGTTATTAGAATAGATTACGTGTCCAGTTTCACCACGTTATAGTTGCCTAGTCTCATAAATGCAAGCAATAGACAAACAACAATCAAGTAAAATCTTTAAACCAAAAAAGGATTTAAAAGATGTGTCAAGTCTATCACTCTAATGCCAGTACAAACTGGCATGTAAGAGAAATTATACAAAAGTCTGATTTACCAAATGTTGAATTAGCCAAT
>DZAX01000023.1 GCA_022729705.1 Helicobacter cetorum
AGTTTTATGCTATTGCTTTGAATGGAATGGTACAACGTGGTGAAACTTGACATATAGTTAATTTGGTATTACCTATTAATCTTCGATAATATTTTTAAACGCCCTAACAATTTTTTATTTTGGGAATATTTTTTGCATTAGAAGCTTTAAACAACCAAAAAATAAGGGGTGCTAAGATGAATGTTGATTATATAACAAAAACAAACCCGTTTTCAGTTTCAGGTACGCAAACGCCAAGAAGCTCGGATGCGGAGATTAAAAAAACATGTGAAACAGAACAAACGGCAAGCGTACAAACTAAAGCGCCAAGTCAAACAAATTTTGTTCAAAAGATTAAAGACACAAATGATGCGGTAGGTTTTATCCAAACAGGTCAAGCTTTTTTGGCGCGTCTTGACAAAGAGGGTGTATCTGATTTTGGCGGCGCTGATGAAGTCGCAAAAAATTTCTCATTCTCACAAAAACCTATTTCATCAAAGCAAAGCTTTGACACAACGGCGGGAATTATCCATATTGATCTAACGTCCGAAGAGCTTGGATACGGCGGTGACTATGAGAGCTGGAAAAAAGAAACCTCTGAGATGTTAAAGTCAAAAAAAGCGCAGATTTCAAGCCCCCTAGCGGCGTTTGGTGCGGCAAAAAAAGAGCAGATGAACGACGCAATGCAAAAAATGAGCACCTCAAATCAAAACCCGAAGCTAGACTCACTTTTTGGCAACATAAATGAAAATCTAAGCAGAATGAGACAAATAGTAGGCTAAGGCGGTAATCCAAAACAATGCTTAAAACACCATGCGTAATTCTTTGCGGGGGCAAAAGCTCCCGAATGAGGGAGGATATTGGCGTAGACAAAGCGTATCTTGATTTTTTGGGTAAGCCGCTATATCAAAGACAGTTTGAAAAACTATCACTAATATTTGACTCGGTTTATCTCGGCGCCAAGCTTTTTAGCGCCTACCCAAACATAAAAGTGCAAAACGTCATAGAGGATATAAAAGAGCTTGACGGATTAGATGTAAACGCTCTTTTTGCACCAGCTCTTGGTATGCTTAGCGCCTTTAAGATGTTGAAGTGTGAAGAGATATTTTTTGTGAGCGTAGACTCTCCTTTTATCAAAGAAAAATCCATAGAAACCCTGCTTCAAAACCCCGCAAAAAATAGAGCCGCCGCACACAAAGAGAAGATACACCCCACAATAGGCGTCTACAACAAAAGCATAATTCCCGAACTAGAGCTGATGATAAAAGAAAATAAACACAAATTAACACTTCTTTTGGAGAAAATAGATACAATTTTTGTAAATCTTGAAGACGGCGACGAACTTGCCAACCTAAATAGATACGAAGATTACAAGAAAGCGATAAGAGATGGAATTAACCCATTTGGATGAAAATAATCTACCTAAAATGGTGGATGTATCGGACAAAAACGAGAGCGTAAGAGTGGCGATAGCCAGCGGAACAATCCAGATGAGCGCAGAGGCATACAGGGCTGTACAGGAGGGGATCACAAAAAAAGGTCCGGTACTGCAAACAGCCGTCATAGCGGCGGTAATGGGAGCCAAAAAGACAAGCGAACTTATTCCGATGTGTCACCCGCTCGCTCTATCTTCCGTCAAATGCGATATACAAGAGATTGACAAACTACCCGGTTTTAAAATGTTTGTCACCGTTAAAATGGAGGGCAAGACAGGCGTTGAGATGGAAGCTCTTAGCGCTGTATCTATAGGGCTTCTCACAATATACGACATGGTAAAAGCGATAGATAAAAGCATGGAAATCTCTAATATAAGGCTAGAGAGCAAAACCGGAGGCAAAAGTGGAGAATATACTAGAGGGTAAAAAGCTAGAATTGGAGTATCCGGCATCATGGCAGTATAAGATTATAGGCATAGATGAGAATGAAATGCACACGCACACAGTGCGAATTTTAAAAGAAAAACCGTTTTCTCTTATGCCATCCAACAAATCCAGTAGCGGCAAATTTGTTAGCCTAACGCTTGAAGTGATGATATATAGCGACGATGAACGGCTGTATATATATGAAGAGTTGCGAAAGACTCAATGTATTAAGTACATTTTGTAAACAGGTCACTGCTATAATCTTTGGATATTTTTGAAATAAGGCGATAGATGAAAAAGTTGATATTAATATTCTTGGCGATAGCTTCATTGGCGTTTGCAAAAGAGAGAACAGAGCTAACCATAATCAGTATAGATTCCGACGGTAGAGGAGCGCTTGCCAAAGGCGGCGCCGTCCAAAAAGGTGCGACTGGTATAGTAGTCTCAAACATCACTCCAAATAAAGACGCAATAGTCGCCTCCGCCAGAGCGTTAAGTAGTGGAAATGAAATAAAAATAAGCTTTGAAACTATGACCGATTTAGCGCAGGACGCACTTCCTAGAGCTCTTATTTTGCCAAAAGTAGGTGATAAGGCGCTGTTTTATCTATTTGACGATAGAGCCACTATAATCGCCAAAAATCAATCCGATTATCAAAAGATTGCTGAGAGCGAAAAAAAGACATGGGTGCATCCGGATTTGTTTGCCGCCCTTTTGACAAAGGAGCGTATTGGGGAGCCGGACGCTAGACACTTTAGCTCTTTTTGTAAAACATACTCAGTTGGAACAATCTATTTTGCGATAAAAAACAGAGTCTATATCACAGACTGCCAAAGCATGGAGATACTAGAAGAGAGGGCTTTTGCCTCTGAAAACAAAAATGAGTTTGAATCGCCATTTTTTAAAAGAACCGGAGAGATAGAGACGGGGTATCTCGGAGTGCTAAAATCAAGCGTAAAAGAGTATGACTCACACTATCTAAAGCTTCTTGGAAAATAAGATGTTGGATAAAAAACATATAACCGCACTAAAATTAATAGTTGGGGATGATAACTGCTTTGATGATAAAGCCCACCTAATAGCATACTGCTACGACGCCACAAAAAATAGATATGAGCCCTCAGCCGTCGTATTTCCAAAAGACGAGAACGACGTAAGCCGCGTCTTGCGATACTGCAACGAACACCGTATAGCGATAGTCCCAAGGGGAGCCGGAAGCGGCTTTACGGGTGGGGCGCTACCTGTGACGGGCGGCGTTGTGCTAGCCTTTGAAAAGCACATGAACAAAATCTTGGAAATCGACCAAAAAAATCTCGTAGCGGTTGTGCAGCCTGGTGTGGTAAACAAAGAGCTTCAAGAGGCGGTGGAAAAAGTCGGGCTTTTCTATCCGCCAGACCCTGCAAGCCAAGAGTACAGCACAATAGGCGGCAATGTAGCTGAAAATGCGGGCGGTATGAGGGCGGCAAAATACGGCATCACAAAAGATTATGTGATGGCGATGAGGGCGGTATTGCCAAACGGCGATATAATCAAAGCCGGCAAGCGCACAATCAAAGACGTAGCGGGCTACAACCTCTGCGGCATCCTCGTAGGAAGCGAGGGAACACTTGCGGTAACAACCGAAATCACACTAAGACTTATCGCAAAACCAAAGATGACCAAAACTGCGATGGGTGTGTTTGAGAGTGTGGAATCGGCGATGGAGGCTGTATATAAGACGTTTGCCGAGGGTATTACGCCTGTGGCAATGGAGTTTCTCGATAATCTCACCATAAGAGCGGTTGAAGAAGTACACAAAAAAGGGCTTCCTATTGACGCTGGGGCAATACTCATCACCGATGTGGACGGCAATCTTGAAGCCGATCTTGACTTGCAACTTGAAGCTTTGGAGAGAGTGTTTAAAGCAAACGGCTGCTCTGATTTTGTACGCGCAAAAGATGCGGCGGAAGCCTCAAATCTATGGTTTGCTAGACGAAACGCCTCGCAAAGCCTAAAAGTATACGGCAACAAAAAACTAAACGAAGACATCACAGTACCACGCGCCGTCTTGCCGGAGCTTTTGGCTCAGTACAAAAAAGTAAGCGAAAAATACAGCTTTAATATCCCATGTTTTGGACATACGGGGGATGGCAACGTACACACAAACGTCATGACCGACAAAAACGACCCGCATAAAGTGGAGATGGCGGAAAAAGCGATAGAAGAGATATTTCAAATAGCAATTGACCTTGGCGGCACGCTAAGTGGCGAACACGGCATAGGGTTATCTAAAGCGCCTTTTATGAAAATGGCGTTTACGGAGGCGGAGCTGGAGCTTTTTCGTTCCATCAAGAGGGCGTTTGACCCGAATAATATACTCAATCCGGGGAAGATGGGGTTGTAATTTATGTCCGACTTTAGTTTAATCAAAATAGATGGAGAGTTGTCTAGACCAGCCACCATTTTAATTGAAAAGGTGTCGGACGCAATTGGCGGCATTTTTAAGCCAATTCAAATAGAAAGAGTTGCAAAAGCCGAAGCTAAAGCAAAACTTATCGAAACAAATACAAAAATTGAGATTAGCGAACTTGAGCAAAGAGCGCTAATAAGAATGGTTCGCGAAGAAGGTAAAAAACAAGAAAATATCGAAAACATTACAGCAAAAGCGTTAACATATTTAACAGAAGACGCAAAACCTGAAAATATTGAAGACGACTGGTTAGCAAACTTTTTTGACAAGAGCAGGCTTACATCGGACGAACAAATGCAAGAGATTTGGGCTAAGATTTTGGCTGGGGAGGCGAAAAAAAGCTGTACATACTCTAAACGAACTATAGATTTAGTGTCAACGCTTGATAAATCAGATGCAGAATTATTTACAAATCTATGTTCGTTTATTTGGGTGCTGGAAAATAAGCCGCTCATTTATGACGTTAACGCCGATATATATCAACGTGTGAATATTAATTTTGGAACAATGACGCATCTGCAAGATATTGGACTTGTTAATTTTAATAATCTTACTGGCTATATACTAGCAAAACTCGAAAAAACTTTACATCTCACGGGCGACGGTGTCCATATCGCTTTGGAAATGCCAAATAATGAAAATAATACTTTAAATATTGGAAAAGTACTTCTAACAAAAGCGGGGGAGCAACTTCTTTCAGTAGTAGACTCGAAGCCTTCCGAAGAATTTAAACAATATGTTATTGCAAAGTGGACTGAATTTGGTTATAAGCCCGCTACGCCAATGCGAGCATAGAAAATGACCAAATCGCAAGCCCTATCAATCCTTGAAAACCACAAGGCAGATTTCACCGCTTGTTATGGCGTGGAGCGAATAGGGATATTTGGCTCCGTGGCAAGAGATGAGGCAACTGAAAATAGTGATGTAGACATCGTAGCTCAAATGCCGCCCAGTTTTAAAGCCCTTTTAGAGTTGCAAGAAGAACTCGAAAAAGAGTTTGGAACTAAAGTTGACCTTGTGACACTCCACAACAATATGAAACCGAGATTTAGGGAGCGCATTTTGAGGGAGGCTATATTTGTCTAACTCTACTCTTTGCGACAAACTTCTTGATATTTTAGAGAGTATAGAAATCGTGCAAAAGAGAACCTAAACGGTGTTGTCGCCTGATGGTTTTATAGGGGACGATGAAGCTAATCTGCGTTTTGACGCCGTACTGATGAGGCTACAAACAATTGGTGAGATACTAAAAAGCGTAGAAAAATCGGATGGTAAATTTCTTGCTAAATTTTTGGATTCTGACATTGCCGGCGCTATTAAGCTGAGAGATATAATATCGCACCACTACGCCGACATCAACCCTGCCATCATATTTGATGTATGCAAAAACCATCTTGAAAAGCTTAAAATAAAAATAAAAGTAATGCTGCAAGAAGCGTGCAGTTAAATCGCATACCGCTTCTATTAAGAAATTTTGCGTAACAATATAGAAAAATTAGCGCAAGGGTATAAAAAAGATGGCGTTAATCCTAGAGAGTTGGCAAAAGTCGATAGATTCGCTTGAACGATAGGTCAAAGCCAATGCCTATGCAAAAGAACTCTCGCTAGATGCGGACATACTTGAAGCCCTCAAAGCCGGAGTCATCCAAAACTTTGAGATGGTATACGAGCAATCTTGGAAAATGATGAGAAGATGGCTTGTGTCAAATCTTGGGCGAGAATACGTTGATGGGATAAGTAGAAAAGAGCTTTTCCGTCTCGCTCTCCAAAATAGGCTGATAGATGATTTTGAAGTGTGGCTAGATTTTCACCGCTCGCGCAATGAAACTTCGCATATCTACGACCAAACAATAGCAAACGATGTATTTGAAAAAGCCGCAAATTTCTTACTTTACGCAAAAGCACTTTACGCCGCTATTGAGTCGAAAAATGATTGATTTATCCCCTGCCCACACGGCTCTTATCAGACAAATACTCAAAAAAGAACTGCCAAATCATGAAGTCGCCGTCTTTGGTTCCAGAGTAAACGGCATGGCAAAACCATACTCCGATGTAGACCTAGTTGTAATCTCAAAAGAAGGCTTGAATAAAAATAAACTTTGGGAGCTACGAGAGGCTTTTGAAGAGTCGGATTTGCCCTTTAGCGTCGATGTTTTGGATTGGAACAGATTGTCTAAAAGTTTTCAAGACAACATCAAAGATAAATATGAAAAAATAAAATGACAAAAACAGAACTATTGAGCCCTCTGAATAAATATGAAATTCTAAGAGCGACTAGCCGCGAGAGCCGTCTGCTGAAGACCTTATTTTGGGCTTAGCTCAAACGGAATAGTTCTTTATGCCAAATAACTTTTTGCTGCCGTATCAAATCTATATTTTAAAGGCAAAGCAAGATTTGACGCTTGTTGAGAAAAATATAGATGACAACGAAATAGCAATAGAGATAATATTTTTCCATCTGTAGCAAGCTGCAAACATCGCCTCACTACAAAACCGCAATCCCTCTATAAACCGTATAAACCGCAAACCCAATTATTATAAGCCCCGATATTTTTGAAGCTGATTTTCTAAAATCTGTTTTTTGCAATATTCCAGAGGCGTAGGCTAGGCTTAGCATTGGGAGCATTGTTGAGACCCCAAAGACGAACATTATTAGGGCTCCTTTTGCGGTGGAGCCGCTGGCGGCGGCGGAGGAGGCGAAGAAGTAGACTAGACCGCACGGGAAAAAGCCGTTTATTATGCCTAGACTCAAAAAGGAGGCTTTTGAGTCTGATTTTAGCGTTTTTTGGAATGCGGTTTTGAAAAATCTGATTTTGGTAAAGTCGTATTCAAGCAGTCTTGAAGCCCATACAAACCCAAGTAGCCAAAGCCCGACAAGCGCCATAATGACGCCCGCAAACAGATACAAAAGAGCTTTTGCCGTAGGGCTAAGAGCTACAACTCCGCCAAGCGTTCCCGCAAAAACACCTATAAGCGTATAGCTGATTGTCCTACCGCTATTGTATAAAAGATGAGAGATTAGTCTATCTTTTGCACCAAAACACGCTCCCATTTTTGTGGAGCTGTAAGCTAGTACAAAACCGCCGCACATACCGACACAATGCCCAATGCTCCCAAAAAATGCGGCAACGGCGATAGTCAAAATGCTAAAATCTTCCAAACCATATCCAAATATTTTTTTTAAAAACTTATACCCTAGATTGAATTAGAATTTTATATTTAAAGCGGTATTAAACGACCTGCCTTCTCCGTTAAGCGAAACTTTTGACGTTTTCGCTGTGCCAATCACATTTACGCCGCCCAAAGGTAGGGCGTAGTTTTTGTCAAATAGATTTGTTATCGAAAAGTTTACGCTTGCATTTTTCGTAACCTGATAGCTTGTTTGCAAGTCAACTAGCGCATACCCTGGAGTTTTTGGCTCTTTTCTAATCCCGTTTACTTGCTCTTTTGACGCTACGGTTTCTATGTCTACGCCGCTTGTAAAGGCGCCCCATATATGGCCAAACCCAAGCTTTGCGTTTAACGGCATTATGTGATACAAAGAGCCGCTACCGTCTGTTCTGTAGGCTCTCGTATACCCCACAACCGCTTTTAGTGCAAAGCTTCCAATAGAGTCAGAGCTATAGAGATTTGTACCTGCCGATATATCCGCTCCAAAAAACACAGCGTCGTGGTTTGCAAACCTAAGAAGCTTGATACCAGAGTATCCGCCAACGCTTGCCGTTCCGAGCAAATCAGCGTCGATGTAGTCTTTTACTATTGAGTAGTATGGCGTTATTTTGACATTCCAATCTTTTTTGGTTGCGTCGTGTAGCGCAAATGAGGCGCTAAACGTATTTGCAACCTCTGGCTTTAAGTCCACATTTCCGGCATATCCATTGCCGTCGCCATTCCAGTTTATCATAGCCATATCCATCGCTATTGGACCGCTGTTTGTTATCCCACTAGCTCCAGCCCAGCTATATCTTTCATAAAGATTTGGGGATCTAGTTTTTCTAGCATACCCCATCTCAAAGTCGCTGTTTTTGCTGTTTTCATAAGCTATTGAAGCTGTTATATCATAGTTGTTGTCTGTTTTTTTGCGGTTTTTTGCGTTAAAAATAGCGGCTTCTACAGGGTTGTTTGACATGGCTCCGCTTATTGTATTATAGCCTACGACGTTATCTGTATCCATCGTCACTATATCTGTTCGGATACCTATATTTGAAACCAGTTTTTCACTCCACTGATAGTTTGATTCGGCAAACAATCCAAGCCTATCTCTATATCCGTTGTTGATATTCCAAAACGTGTTTGGTCCCATACCGCCAACCGTTGCCGTAGTTGCGGGCCACCAGTCGTTTAGCTTGTATTTGTCTAAGTCGCTTCCGATTTTTAGTATATGCTCGGATGAGAGCGGTATTGTCGCCTTAATGTTGTAGCCGATTTCGTCCGCCGATGTGTTCATCGGCATATCGCCCGTTCGTTCGCTGAGAATTTTGTTCATATAGTGGCTTGTTAGGCGTTTAAAGGCGTTTACGTCAAGACCCACATCGCCGACCTTGCCGACAAAACTTAGATTTCCAAAAGTGGATTTATTGCCGTTCATATCCATATACTGATTTGAAAAACCTTGATATGGGATTCTCTGTTCGCCTATACTGAGTTTTGCGACTCCGACTTCGCTTTTATACGCTACAGATACGCTTTGATTTTGCTGTTTGTAGAGGGTGTCTATGACTTTTTGCCCGCCGCCGCTGTAATAGTTTTCAGCTTGTTCCACAAAACCTGAGTAGTTGACGCTTATTTTGTCGTTTGCCGCATTGGCGTTTACCGATATGCCTTGATTGTGGTTATTGCTTCTATAAAAAACAGAGACGGCAATGTCTTGGAGTAGTTCGTTTGGCGAAGATGCAAAAACCGACTCTTTTGATTTTACAATAATAGAACCCGCTATACTATCACCGCCTTGACTTACCGGAGCGATTCCGGCTACCGCTTCCATAGTTTGCACTTTTGACGGGTCTATGTATGAAAGAGCCGGATTCATGTGGTTTGGACAGGCTGATGTTATCTGCATACCGTCAACCGTTATATTGATACGGTCATCCGCCATCCCGTGAATAGATGGCAAAGATGAAAAGCCGCCGCCCGTATTAAGGGTTACTCCAGGGGTTTTATTTAGCAAAGAAGCTGTGTCACTTGGGTTTTTCAGTGTTATCAAATCTTCATTTCTTACAACGCTCACCCCTTCTCTTTCAGACGCAACCGTCACTTTATCTAGTCTTATCTCTGAGGACAAAAGGGCGGAACTGAGAGCCAAAGAGAGCGTAAAAAGCTTTTTCATGGTGTCTTCCTCATATTTTTAACTTGTATTTTAAAAAAATATGAGAGTATAGATATTTTGTTAATTATTTGTTAAATAGACCTCTCCTAAAACCTATTCGTTTTTAGTGGCGTTTGCATCGTTGTGGTAGATGTTTACGCTAAAAATTTTTAGCTACTTATTGTAACTATAAATTTTTAGCGTGAGCATATATCGTAACGGGTGAATGTCAATGAAATTGACATAGGTTTTAGGAGAGGTCTAATATGGCGTCGCCCAAAATTTCTAATTTGTAAACGCCTCGTCAATCGCCTGACAAATGATATGCCCAATAGCGATGTGCATCTCTTGAATACGCGGCGTGTCGTATGATGGGATAACAATATTTAGCTCGCAAGCTTCGTTCATACCGCCGCCGTCTCTACCGCAAAGCCCCATTGTTCTCATTCCTTTCTCTTTTGCCGCGACAAGGGCACTAATGACATTTTTGCTGTTTCCGCTTGTGGATATGCCGATAGCCAAATCGCCTGCGGCGCCAAGACCGTTAAGCTGTCTATCAAATACTCTATCATATCCGTAGTCGTTGCCTATAGCCGTCAAAGCCGATGTGTCCGTGGTGAGAGCGATACACGGCAAGCTTTGGCGCTCCGTTTTGTATCTGCCCATTAGTTCGGCGGCTATATGTTGCGCATCGGCGGCGCTTCCGCCGTTTCCAAAAATCAGTATTTTATTTCCCGCTTTTAGCGTATCAATCGCCATTTCGCACGCTTTTTGTATCGTCTCACCCATTGTTTCTTCTACTAGCTTGGCTGTTTTTATGTGTGCGTTTAGTTCGCTTTGAATCATTTTTATCATGAGCTTATCCCCGTTATATCTATTTGTTGTTCTTTTTTTATTTTTTGCATTTTATTATGTTCGTCTTTATCTTTTGGCTTTGGTGGGAGCTTCGTGACAAATTCTGAAAGCTTTTGTATATCGGCTGGACTCATGCCTTGCACTTGCACCTGCATAATTTTTTTGTTGGTGCCGCCGTACCCGCCTTGCTGATACCCTGTTATCATCTCTATTAGCCGCTCTTTATTTAGCGTGTTTAGCGGCGGATACGCCTCTGTTCCATCACCGTTGTCGCCGTGGCATGGCGCGCATTTGCTGTAGAGTTCGGCTCCGCTAAGAGAGCTTGTTTGCGATACATTTGTAAGGACGCTTTTGTCATTGTCCGGCACAAACGCCATAATAATTGAGTATACGACGGGAGCCACAAGAACTGCCGCCAAAGCGCCAATCGCTATTTTTCCTATGCCTATCTTCAAGGTGTGTTAGCCTTTATTTTTTCTATTGTTTTTGTCGTTGATTTGCCCTCTACAAGCGCTATTGTCATGACCTTACCGCCGTTTTGTGTGACCGTATCAAAACCCACAATCTCTTCAGGCTTATAATCGGCGCCTTTGACCAAAATATCAGGAATAACCTCGTTTATAAGTTCAAGCGGCGTCTCTTCGTCAAAAAAAGTAACAAAATCCACAAACCCCAAAGCCGCCAGCACCCTAGCCCTATCGCTTTCTTGGTTTATCGGTCTAGTCTCACCCTTTAAGACTCTGACGCTTCTATCGGTGTTTAGCCCGACCACAAGAGCGTTTCCAAGCTTTCTAGCCTCTGAGAGATATTTGACGTGTCCGCTGTGAAGTATGTCAAAACAGCCGTTTGTAAAGACTACTTTTTTGCCTCTCTCTTTTAATCCCGCAACCGCTTTTTTGAGATACACTCTATCTACTATCTTATCCTCAAAATCTTCGTTTAACTCTTTGTTTTCAAAGGAGATTATCTCTTCAAGCGTTGCGGTGGCGCTGCCCACTTTGGCGACCACAACCGCCGCCGCTTTGTTGGCAAACCTCGCCGCCTCCACAATATCCGCCCCAAGAGCCAAAGCTATCCCAAGAGCAGATATGGCGGTGTCTCCGGCGCCTGTGACGTCAAACACCTCTTGCGCAAGAGTCGGCAATTTCGTCGTACCTTCTTCGTCAAATATCCCTATTCCGTCTTCTGAAAGGGTAATTACAGAGTGTTTTAGATTTAGCTCTCGCTTTAGCTTTATCCCCGCCGCATATAGCGTCTCGTCGTTTTTTATCTCTATCTTTGTCGCCTCTGACGCCTCCTTTTTGTTTGGCGTAAGCAGTGTTGCGCCTCTATATTTTGTATAATCAGAACCTTTTGGATCGGCTAGTACCGGAATATTTAGAGAGTTTGCGAGAGTTATCAGCTTTTGCGTTAGCTCATCTGTAAGGGCGCCTTTTTTGTAATCTGAGAGCAGTATTGCATCAAACTTTGAGGCGTTAGCGTTGGCAAAATCAAATATTTTTTTTTCGCACTCTTTGCCTATCTCGCTTTTTGTCTCTTTGTCAAATCTGACTATTTGGTGCGAACCCGCCATTACTCTTGTTTTCAAAGAAGTAACTCTTTCGTTGTTTTCAAAAATCGCTTCCGTGTTTACGCCAAGCTCCGCCAACTTCTCTTTGATGATTTTTGCCGCTTCATCGCTTCCAAGCACGCTAGACATCGACACGTTTGCACCTAAGCTAACTAGATTTGCCGCCACGTTTCCGGCGCCTCCTAGGCTTTTGCTCTCTTCTTTTACCGCCACTACGGGTACGGGAGCCTCGGGACTTATGCGCTCAGCCGCTCCCCACAGGTATGAGTCTAGCATGAGGTCGCCGACTACAAGGATATTTGGGCGTTTTCTCTTTAATCTCTCAATCATATATTAAATTCTCTTGTCGCTATCGTCTTAATCTCCTGTGCATACGCCCTAATCCCCTCTTCAAGGCTAAATCGAGGCTCATATCCAAGATACTCTCGCGAACTCTCTATATCCGCCTCCGTATGGTTTTGATAAAACTTAAACGGGTTGTCTATGTACTCTATTTGCGTCTCTACGCCAAGAGTTGTGGTGAGCGCTCCAAATAGCTCGTTAAACTGCCTTGCCGCACCGCTTCCGACATTGTAAACCCCGCTTTTTTTCGCACAAAGAGCTTTGAGGTTTGCTTGCACCACGTCTTCAATGTAGACAAAATCTCTTTTTTGCTGACCCCATTTAAAGAGCTTTGGAGTCTCATTTTTTAGTAGTTTTAGCCCTAGTTGAAGTATCATCGACGCCGTGGAGCCTTTATAAAACTCTCTTGCTCCGAAAACGTTGAAGTATCTTAGCCCGATTATTTTGATGCTTGGATGGTATTTGATATATCTAGCCGCTAGATTGTCCATCATTAGTTTGCTAAAGCCATACACATTTTCAGGCTCTTCGCCGCTTCCCACAGAGTTTGGCGCCGCCGAATTGCCATACGTTCCAGCCGAACTTGCGTATACTACGTTTGCATTCATCTCCACAGCAATATCGAGTATATCGCCAAATGCGTTTGTGTTTGCCTCCACCATCTTTTTTTGATCCATTACGGTAGTGTCAGAGATTGCCGCTTGATGAAAGATATAATCAAACTTATGACTTTTGAGCCTCTGCATAGCCACAGGGTCGGTAATATCGCCCGCTATCACTTCGCCCCTAAACCCCTGAAGATTCTTAAAATGCCCCAGCACAAAAGCGTCAAAAATCACAATATGCGCTCTTGGGTAATGCTCTTGTATATGAAAAGCGACATTTGAGCCGATAAAGCCCGCCCCGCCCGTTATTAGTATGCTCTTGTCGTTTAGGTCTATATCGATGTATTTCATTGCTGTTTTCCTTTGCAAATTAGGCTTTTGCGCTTGCTACGCCGCTAGTGAAATAGTATCAAAAACTCTGTTAACGGGGCTTTGCTTTTTGCGGTGTTCTCTTTCAAGAAGTCTTCGTGCCGTCGACTCTCGCGACTAACCGCTCTTGGAGTTTAGAGAGCTTGATTAATCAAATAGTAAGCCCAAAAAGTCCCTTTGCACACTCCTCATATCGCACAATCTGTTTTTGCATAACGCCGTTTTCTATGATTTTCAGTTCGTCATCCAGCAAGATTTTACGCCCTTTTGGGGTTTGCATGACGGCTATCTTTTTTTGCGTAAATATCGTATTTGGATGCGTGGCGTTGAAGTAGTTGGCGAGGCTAAACTCTATCCACTCGCCCGCTACAATGCACTTAGTAGATATTCGCCATTCTTTAGTTCCATCTTAAAGCTATCACCATCTTGCCCCAAAATGAGCTCTTTGGCAGACGGCTCTCGCAGCTAGCCACTCTTGAAAATTCATTTTAATCAGAGAGTTCAATTGTACGCCGTAATAAAAAATAATCAGCCATACCACAACAACACGCTAAAATACACAAAAAGTAAAACACAGGAAAAACCAAAAAATGTCATTTTCAAAACTCGGTCTATCAGAGCGACTACAGCTAAATATTCAAGAGGTGGGGTATACGACTCCAACTCCCGTGCAACTAGGCGTTATCCCGCTAGCTCTTAAGGGGCGGGATATTTTGGCGGCGGCGCAGACTGGCACCGGTAAGACGGCGGCTTTTGCGCTTCCGATACTTCAAAGGCTCGCAGAATACGCAAGCGAAGATGGGACGCATACGCCAAGGGCTCTTGTGCTTGTGCCTAGCCGCGAGCTGGCTATGCAGGTTTGGGCGAATATCGAGAGTTACGGCAAGGCTTTGCCTGTTGTGTCGGCGGCGATATACGGCGGGGCAAACATCGCACCTCAATCAAAAAAGCTGCTCGCAGGCGTAGACCTCATCGTGGCGACCCCCGGTAGGCTACTAGACCATGTCAAGCTAAAAAACGTTTCGCTCTCCAAAATAGAGTATTTCGTGCTTGACGAGGCGGATAGTATGCTTGATATGGGGTTTATCCGTGATATTGAAAAGATATTGGAGCTAACACACAAAAGAACCCAAACCATGCTCTTTTCAGCCACGCTCTCAGGCTCTGTCAAAAGACTCTCAGAGACTATCCTCAAAAAACCGCAACTCGTGCAAGTAGACGACTACGCAAGCGTAACGGACAATATCAAACAAATCGCCTACACCGTAGACAAAGAGCAAAAATCAGAGCTTCTCTCCTATCTCATAGGCTCAAAAAACTACTCGCAGGTACTGATATTTTGCAGGACAAAAGCGGGTGCGGAGGAGATTGCGCAAGATTTTGAGAGTCGCGGACTTGCAAGCGAGTCAATCCACAGCGACAAGACGCACGGAGCCAGAGGAAGAGCTTTGGAGAGTTTCAAAGAGGGTAAAGTAAGGGTTTTGGTCGCGACAGACTTAGCCGCAAGAGGGCTTGACGTGGATAATCTACCTTTTGTCGTCAACTACGACGTGCCGCACATCCCAACCGACTACGTCCACCGCATAGGGCGAACGGGGCGCGCCGGAAACGATGGCGTCGCTATTACGCTACTTTCAAGCGCAGAGGCGCATTCATTCAAAAAAATAGAAGAGCTACTAGGCAAAACTATCGAAAAAATTGTACTTCCAGGGTATGAGCCGACAACTTTGCCGGAGCCAAAAAAGAAGAACAAAGGAAAAATAAAAAGCGCTGGAGCGCCAAAAAAAGGCGAAGCTAGACAAAAAACCCCCGGAGCGTTTGGGGCAAAAGCCAAAAAAGAGCCGCTTAGAGGCAGGGCTTTTGTAGAGTCTAAAACAGCGGGCAAGGGTCGCGGAAATAGGGGTAGATAAGTTTGTAATTGTGTCCGCCCTCTATCCATATCTGTTTTGCCTCGGGGTAGCGTCTAACAAAATATTGGAAATACAGCCCTCCAGGCGAAAACCCAGCCATAATGTCCGACTCCCGCCAAAATCTCTCGTAGCTCCGCCGTTACGTTTTGTGCGTCTCTAGGCGTTTGCGGCTTGTTGCTTTCCCCGTATCCAGGGCGATTATAAGCAAGCACGGTAGCCTTTTTTACTATCTAATGCGGTGAAACTGGAGACGTTAACAAAATACATTTTATTTATCAATCTCTTTTTTAAGTATATCATATACGAAAATAGGACTTATGACCTTAACACAAACATTATCATCACAAGCACTCTTACGATGATTCGCCGCCGACACGCAAGGCGAGCACGCAAGATTTGCGTATATCGGCGTGAAATTTCCAAGACTCCCGTACAACGCCGGAGTCTCGGGACCGAAAAATACAAACGTCGGTAAGTCCGTCACAGCGGCAAAATGCGCCGGACCGCTGTCGTTTGTGAGCATTAGGCGGCTAACGGCGTATAGCGGGGCTAGCTCAGAAAATGCCGTGCCTCCCGCAAAGTTTACGCATCTATCTCCAAGCGCTATTCTGATTACATCTAGTCCTTCTCTTTCGCTTGGCGCACCTGTAAGGAGTATGATGATGTTTGGATAGCTCTCAAGCAGTTTTTGCCCCAACTCTACATAATACTCTCTTGGCCATCTGCGAAGCGGCATTAAATCGGAGGCGTTTGCGTTGAAGATTACTATCTGTTTTGAGGGTTCAAAGGATGGCATGGCGGCTTTGATTTTTGCCAAAACGCCCTCTTTTGCAAACTCAGAGATATTTGCTTTTTGCAATTTTATCTCTTCGTCGGTCACGGCTTGCTTGGAAAACGGGGTCTCTTTTTTTTCTGACAACAGAGCGTTTGAGAGTGCGATAAAGTTTTTGGCTATATGGATATGCGGATTGTAGGCGACTTTGTGGGTTAGCATATTGCCGCGATATAACCCCTCGTTGAAAAAAGCGTGAAAACCAACGCGACTGCTCGCACCGCTAAAGCCCGTAAGAAGAGCGGTAAAACGAGAGAATAGCTCAAGGTCTATGACCGAATCAATCTTTTTTTTTCTACACCAAAACAAAAAATTCAGCGTATCGACGGCGAGCGTAAAAAGCGAATTTTCGCGTATTGTAAAGATATTCTCTTTTGGCACAGTGTCTAGCAAGGCGAGACTAGGCGCATTTTTTTTGAAAATAACAAAATAAAGCTCGCATCCGCTGTTTTTTAGTTTTTGCATCATAGGGTCGCAAAGTATTGTGCTTCCCATCTCGCTAAGCTCTATCATCAATACGTTTTTCACTTTTTTGGGAGCCTTTAGCGCAAAAAACGGCTTGAGAAGATATGTAGAAAAAAAGCAAAGCGGAGAGCCAGCCCAATAGTCCACTTTTCGCATCAAATCAATATTCATATTTGACTCCTACGCTATATTTTTCGATTTTATCCACGCAAAAAAGCCGGGAAGGGCGGAGGCTATGAGTATCACGCCATAAGCGATAGAGACCGCCATAATAGACTCTTTGGGCGCACCGCTCATGGCAAATAGTCCAATCATCGCCCCCTCTCTCACGCCCCAGCCCGCAAACGATATTGGCAAGATGGTAAGGAGTATCACAAGAGGCATAAGGCACAAAAACGCTCCAAACTCTACGCCAAGTCCGGTCGCAACAGAGATGGTGTAGACGCAAAGAATTGACAAAAAGTGTATTAGCGTCGAAAGGGCTATCTGTGTGTTCGCTTTTTTTGCATTCTCATATACTCTAAAAAAGCGTCTTGAAAGTTCGCCTAAAATACGAAACTTTGGGATTTTCTCAAAATTAACAAATTTATGCGCAAAAAGTAGCGCCAAAAAGCCGACAAGCCCGCCAAAACTTATCATAAAAACCGTGTATTTGACTGTTTCGCTAAGATATGAGGGCGCAAACAAAAGCGCAAAAAGACTAATAATAAGCAGCCCTGTAAGCCCTACAACTCTATCGATAAATATCCCATAAAGTGAGTCGCCTACTTTGTAGCCCTCGTCTTTTAACGCCAAAAGTCTTATCGCATCACCGCCTACGCTTCCGGGCAGGGCTTGCGAGAAGAAAAAACCTTTGAAGTATAGGTTTTGGTAAAAAGCAAAATCGCCGCCAAAACCAAGAGAGTTCATCACGATTTTCCAACGCACAGCGGCTATTGAGATAGAGGCAAACTGTAAAAATACGGCGAGAGCCAATAGATAGTAGTTCATCGAAAAAAATAGTTCCGGAAGCTGTGAATAGTTTAGTTTTTTTGATAAAAACCAAAACGCAAGAGCGGCAAAGCCGATTTTGACGCTTGTTTTGAATAGTTCGTTTTTGAGTAGTCTTGTCAATTTGAAACCCTATAAATATAAAAAGTTTTATCTCTGAAGCCGCTTTTTTTAGCTTTAAACTCCTCTATGAGGGTCGCATTTTTCCATATTTTTTTTAGTTCGCCCGCTCTATCGTCTTTGGAGATGTAAACGCCTGATTTTGAGGCGAAATCAACCCCTTTTTGCCACTTGTCAAACTCGCTTTTTCTTGTTTGCGTGGGAATAAAAACATCTTGTTTGAGATGATAGCTTAGAGCCGACGCTAATGTCAAATGATCGGCAAAAACGTTTTGCGCATCCATTGCGCCTATATGAGATGCGACCTCCTCATAACCAAAAAGCCTCTCATGCGGATTTTTTGCGTTTTCAAGCCCAAGAGCGAGCGGAAATCTAGCCGCAAAGACCACAACAAGCGAGACGATAAGCCCTGCGATAAATGTTTTTTTCATCTCTTTTTTTGCTATCAAGTAGCCGACGACAACGCATGCGGAGACAAAGGCGGGAGCCGCCCAGTTTAACTCCATCTTTTTGTAAAGCCCTTTGTATAGAAAAAAAAGTATCGTAAAAAGAGCCGGAAGCAATACAAAAAGCAGTTTTTCATCCTTGTAAGACTCTTTTTTTATAAACATATAAAGTAAAAGCACAAAAAATACAACGCCAAACACGGCGAACATTCCGCCAAAAAACTCCAAATTAAACTTTAGATTAATAGGCTCGGCACCCGTAGCGCTTCCGTGGTTGTATTGAAAAGCAAAACTCTCAAAACCGTTTTGAATATTCCAAACGATGACGGGAGAAAACACAACAACGGCGCAAATAATCGCAATATAGAGTTTTGAAGACAAAAATAGCTCTCGTCGCCTTAAGAGAATAAACAATAGGTAACTAAAAATAAGCAAAATCCCCGTATATTTGGACAAAAGAGCCGCTCCGCCAAACGCTCCCGCAAGTGCGAAATCTAGCATTTTGTCTTCAAAAAAAGCTTTTGCGCCAAAATAAAGAGACGCCGACCAAAAAAAGATAAGCGGACTATCCGGCGTCGTGATAGTAAGCCCCATCGTAACGGCGGGAGAGCAGATAAAAATCAAAAACGCATAAAACGCGCTTTTTTCGTCAAATAGATACTTCGCTGTTTGAAAAACGAAAAAAGCCGCCCCAAAAAAGCAGAAGATATTAACAAGCCGTATCATCCAGACGCTATCACCAAATGCCGTAAAAAGCCTGATAAGATAAGCTATCATCGGCGGATGGTCTAAGTATCCAAGCGCCAAATGTTTACTCCAAAGCCAGTAATACGCTTCGTCTATATAGATTGGCAAAAAAGCGTTGTACATGGCGGCAAATATTCCAAAAATAGCGGCGATAGTTAGCGTTTGTTGTTTTATTGTGAAGTTTTTTATCAAAGTTTGTCCACTATTTGATGTTACCCATAAGCAGGGGCAAAGCCCCTGCTTATGGGTAGGGACACGAGTGTCCCTACGACCCCCTAAAGCTACCCACACAGGTGCGGGAGAGTAAGAGGAATTTAGGCGCTAATTGGACTATCTAATTTATCCAATAGCGTCTAAAAAAGAGTTTTTTATCTCTTGAATCTCTTTTATCCCGTGTTTTATTGATACATTTTTGCGGTCAAAAAATGAGAGCTCTTTTAAGTTTTCTTTTAAAAATCGGTATGAGCTTTCAAACTCCACTTCTATGCTAAGAGAGGTGTGTCCGTTGACGTGCGTTATCTCGCCGCCGATGGGACCTAGCGTCTCAAATGCGCTATAAAATTGTACCGTTTTGGCGATTAACTCATTGTTGCCCGTTTTTTTAAACTGTAGCACCCCTTTATCTTTTAAAACAAAGGTAAAAACGTCGTTATTTATTGATATGGCGACGTTTGAGAGCATCTGAAAATCACTTTTTGAGTTTGTTTTTGCTATCTCTTCTAGTAGTTGGGCTTTTAGTTTTGAGACTGGGGAGTCTGGTTTTGATTTGGCGTTCTCATCTATATCGCTCTCGCCGTTGGAGGTTTGCGCATCGCCCTCTTTTTGTTTTTCTTCATCCAGTGCGTCGCGGACTCTTTTTTTGCCGCCTCCTTTTACCTCTTGTTCGTTTAGTTTTTTTTCTAGTTGTTCTAAAATTTTTAGTATTACCTCGTCCGCGTCGTGCTCTGGAAGCTTTCCAAATATTGCGTCCATAATTTGTTGAGTCGCTTCTAAAAGTGTGCTTTGCGCGGCACCCTCAAAGTTTTGCGCTAGCGTAACGGCTATTTTTTCCATCGTATCGGCTCTTATTGGCTCCGCCGCCAAATCCATAACGTTTAGTTTTTGCTCTCTTTGCGCAGCGGCGACGTCGTGCGCACCTTTGTGGGGATGAAGTGCTCCCGCTTGCGGTTCCACACTGCTTGATTTTATCGCTGTTTGTTTTTTTGCGGCGTTGTCGTCCGCTTTTATTTTTTCACTCTCCTCTTTTGTAAGCAGGCTCGCCTGAACGTTTTTAAACTCATTTAGTCGCTCTTTGATATTTTGTAAATTTGGTTTTTCATCGCTTGTCTTTTGGGGTGCCACCTCTTTTGCCACCTCTTTTGCAACTTCTTTTGCCGCTTGTTTAGGCGCCTCTTTTGTCGCCTCTTCTTTCACGCTCCATTTAATGATATTTGGGGCGCTCTCTTTTTGAATTTTTGTTTGTATTACGGCAAGTTCTTTAGTCGCCTCTTCTTTAATATTTTTTATCTTTTCAAAGCTCTCTTGAAGCGCCCGTTCATTTATCTTTTTGGGCTCGTCTTGCTTGTTTGATACTTTTACATCGGTTGTTTTGACGTTTGCGGACTTTACAAGCTCCGTATCTAGCGCCGCCGTCCGCGCTAAGTTTGGATTTTCGACGCTTACGCTTTTTTGCGCGGCGCTTTGGGTTGGCGCGGGCTCTGTTTTTTGCTGAGCTTGCGAGGTTGATGGTTTTTGCTCTTGCGCTTTTGCGGCGACTGGCGGAGTCTCTGCGGCTTCGTTATTTTTGATGAGCTCTACGAGTTTGTCAAAACCCAAGGCTTTTACGATAACGTCGTTTTTAAAAACAGCGCCTGAAAGTATTTGCGGTTTTTCTACGAGATTTTCAAGTGCGATAAGGTTTTGCTTTTTTACGCCGTCCGCCCAATACTTTGCGCCAAGCTCAAGCTCTTTTCGACTAAACACCTCCGTGGTTACCCCGTCGATATTTGCAAAATACTTAAAGCCGTCTTTTGTGTCCACAATCTTTTGCAAAATTTCGACCGTAATTGGCAAAGAGAGCTTTTTATCCAAATTTTGCACAAGAGCCGTCAGCTCTCTTAGCGCACTAACCCCTCTTATGCCGTCTATCATAATCTTTTTGCGTTTTCCAGTATCGCAAAAGCCACGCTTAGCTTATCCGCTTTTTCTATTTTTATCTCATCTTTTTGCGTCACAAAAACCACCTCGTTTTCATCGCTTCCAAAGTTTATATCGCCGCCTAATACATTTAGACAAACTGCGTCTACGCCTTTTGAGATAAGCGCGTTTTTGGCGGCGGACATAGCGTTTGCGCTGTCCATCTCAGCTTTGAAGGCTACTGTTTTGATATTTTCTTTTGGTAGTGATTTTATTATATCGTCTGTTTTTGAAAGCTCTAGCGCGAATGCGTCCAGCCCCTCTTTTTTTATCTTGCCGCTAACCTTTTGTGTCGGCGCAAAGTCTCCTACGGCTGAAGCCATAAATAGATAAGGCTCTTTGGATACGTGACGCACAGGTTCGCTCGTAAGAAGGCTTGGTTTTGTACTTTTGGGTAGTTTTGCGCCCTCTAAGAGCGAACTTAGTCTTGCCGACAACTCTTTTGCGCTTTCAAAGCGTATGGTTTTGATAAGAGCCGACTCCTCCAAAGCTGTTTTTGAGGTTAGCAACCGTACATCAGCGCCTTTGATATATAGCGCCGTAGCCAAAGCGTCCGCCATTTTGCCGCTTGAGAAGTTGCCGATATATCGCACGTCGTCTATGCGCTCCATCGTACCACCGCCAGTCACCGCAACATTTCGATATTCCCAAAACTCATCTTTTAAAAGAGCCCTAGCGGTTGCCAAAAAAATATCCTCCACATTTGCAAGAGCTCCATTGCCAATATCGCCGCACGCCAGCGTCTTTACCTTGCTATCTACAATATCATAGCCGCAAAGAGAGAGCATTTTGAGGTTTGCTTTTGTGATTGGATGCTCCATCATCGCCGTATTTGCCGCCGGAGCCAAGACCTTGGGCACCACGCTTGCCAGAAGCGTTTGAAGTAGTAGATTGTCCGCTGTAGCGTTAGCTAGTTTGGCTATCGTATTTGCTGTTGCGGGAGCTACGACAAACACCTCCGCCCATTTGGCAAGCCCGATATGATTGTTTTCATCCGCCCAACTCTCGGTGCCCGAATGCAACACAATATGCGAGCTTAGCGATTCAAACATAAGCGGAGCTACAAACTTCTTAGCCTCCTCGCTCATCACAACCCGCACTTTAGCGCCTGCTTTGGTGTATAGCCTTATGAGTTCTAAAGCTTTATATATCGACACGGAAGCGGTTACGGCTAGACCTATTTGTCTGCCTGTTAAGAGGTTGTTGTGGTTCATTTGTTTTTACTCAATATCGCCATGCTGTTATGCCGGCTTAAAATTAGACTTATCTTGGCAAAATTCTAGCAAAAAACACTCCGTATCGCAAAGCGGATTTTTTGCTTTACAGATATAACGTCCAAAGAGCACCATCGCTTGGTGAAGTATCGCAAGCTCTGTGACAAAAGTTTTTGAGAGCTCTTCTTCTGTCTTTGTCGCCGTTGTCGCAGTTGAGAGTCCTAGCCTGTGCGATGTGCGAAAGACGTGCGTGTCTACCGCCATGTAGTTTTTTTGCAAAAACTCTATCATGAAGACGTGCGCAGTTTTTTGCCCTACGCCCGCCAAGCTTTTTAGTGCGTCTTCCTCATGCGGGATAGAGCCGCCAAAGTTTGTTACTACGCTTTGCGCCATTGAGAGTAGGTTTTTTGCTTTGGCGTTAAAAAAGCTACATGATTTGATGTGCAAGGCTATCTCCTCTATGGACGAAGCCGCCATCGCTTCCACTGTGGCAAGCGCTGCAAATAGCTCTTTTGTGATGATATTGACCCGTTTGTCCGTGCATTGGGCGGATAGTATGATGGCGGTCAAAAGCTCATAATCGCTTCCAAACTCCAGTTCTGTTTTGGAGGAGGAGTATCTATCTATAAATCTTTTTTTAATTTCGGCTATATTTTTTTTGGAGTGTTTTTTCAAAGGCGACTCTTTTTTGTTGCAAAGATATACAAAAATAGTTTAAAAAGGTTTTTCAAAAAGTATTTGGTACTATCCATAAGACAAGCATACAAGACTATTTTGAGCGGTGTGAGGATTTTAAGAAATGACGCAATCAAAGAGCATAAAACCAAGCAATACGCTATCGCACAATGAAGTATGGATACAAAAACTATGGGCTTGGGCGGATAAAAACCGTGTGCCAAATCTTGAGCTAGTAGAGGAGCACGGTGGCTATTGGGTCGGGCTTCCAAGGGATAAGCAGAGATTGTTAAAGCTTACCTGTCTTAGGCTAAACGCCAATAATATATCAGAACTTCCAAAAGAGATAGGTAATTTAACCGAGCTAAAAGAGCTCTCTTTGTATAAAAACAAGCTAACATATTTACCGAAAGAGATAGGTTCTTTGGAGGAGTTGACTAGACTTTGGCTTGGGGATAACGGCTTATTGGCGTTGCCTGAAGAGATAGGTTCTCTCGCGAGTCTAACTACTCTAAACCTAAAAAATAACAGTCTAACAAGCCTGCCGCACAGCATAATCAATCTGACGAAGCTTACAAAAATATGGCTTGGCGGTAATCCGCGCCTCAACTGGACGGAGGAGCAGATAGAGTGGATATGCGACCTAAAGGCGTGCGGCTGTACGCTGGAGGTGGACTCGTATCTGCTTAGGCTGCTGGCTGAAGTAGAAGAGGGGGGAAGCAGGCGGACGCTTTGCCTACTTGACGAGTATGACCATAGCCGCAAAAGACTTGAGTCTGAAGCGGACGAGTCGGATGAGTCGCAGGTAAATCTATGGACAAACGAGCCTGAAAAGTGGGACGCTCCAGATCTTACGAAACTAGAAGACGACGGCAGAGGGTGCGATACACTCTCAAGCGAGCCCGATGAAGAAGAGCATGGGGTTGTGCGCGAGGTTGCGTCTTTGCTTGATGCGGATTTGATAGACAAAGAGAGGAACGAAGACGCCAACTGGCCGCAAAGAATATGGGAGTGGGCTGATAGGAGCTCTATACCATCTACTCATATACCAAGACAAAAAGAGGCTCTTACGACTCTTGCCACGCTAGACCTTCGCAATAGAGCCCTTACGTCGTTGCCGCACGAAATAGGCAATTTGATAAATCTAAAAGAGCTGTCGCTTCTGGGCAACAATCTAAGAGTTTTGCCAAGCGAAATAGGAAATCTAATCAACTTCACATGGCTAGGTCTTGCAAACAACTATCTTACCGAACTGCCGACGGAGATAGTAAACTTGGAAAAATTAACATTTTTGAGACTCGCCGAAAATCATGATTTGGTCTTGACCGAGGGGCAAAAAAGATGGATAGGGCGGCTAAAATCTGACGGTTGCAGGGTCTCCATTGACGATGATTTGTTTGAGAGGGAGGAGTAGGGTGATAGACAAAGTCGAGATACTTGAAAAAAGATTTGCAAAACTAGACAAACACTATGTAGCGCTCAAAGAGTATAAGCTTTTGATTGACGACTTGCTTTGCGCAAGAAATATTTATGAACCCTCAGTATTTAATAGTTTGGAGCCTGAAAAAAGGGCTATTTTGGATGCTTACCTTAAGCGTTTTAGCTCTATTCAGGATTATTTAGTGGCGAAGGTATTTTCTTTGGTTCTTGATATTGCGGGTATCGGGAGTCAAAAAATGAGCGACGTGCTCTATCATGTAGAAAAAGAGCAAATTATTGATACTTTGCAAGAGTGGCTAGAACTAAGAGATATTAGAAACGAACTAGAGCATGAATATCCCGAGCATCTGCAAAAAGCGTTGGATGATTTGAAGTTTTGCGTCGATAGTTTTGCAAAACTAGAAAAGTACTATTTTAATACTATAGAGTTTGCGCAAAGGCACATCGGTGCGACTATCGGGTAGATTATTAGATGTTATAAAACGAGCTGCGTTTGAGAGCTTTGGCGACGCTGGAGTTTATCTTTTTGGAAGTCGCACGGGCGACGCTAAAGTCGGCGGAGATATAGATTTGGCTATAGATGCACAGATGTCAACGGAGGAATTTAGACACAAAAAAGCTGCGTTTTTCGCTTATATGATTAGGGCGGAATATGATTTGAAAATAGATATAGTCCAATATAATAGCGATGACCCGTTGCTGTTTAGCGAGATAAGAAGCAGTGGTGTTAGATTGTGATGTTGTGCGCTAGCGCAAGCGTGTAGCGAAGCGAAACTCCCATTGTGTAAAAAAAAAGGGGGGGGTAGCCTGCCCCTTTTTACCCTTTTTTGGTTGGGCTAAGTATAGTTTTAGGTAAGTAAAATAGTACTTAAAATGTGCGTAGATGATATTTGGCTGTGGTGTTGTGGACTTTAAATTGTTATAGTCTCATCGCTTAATTTGTCATTAGTTCTGTTGCCTGAACATAAAACGGTGTAAATCATGCAATCCAAAGCCTCTTTTGTCGTAGTTGCCGTCTTAATAAATTCCCCAGAAAGGGTGTAATCTCCGTCTGTAATTACCAGTATGTCTGCTTTTTTGTATGATTTTTGAGACTTTACAATCTCAAAAGCTCTTACGAGTGGCGTTTCAAAGTCCGTCCCGCCCCCAAAACCGTATCTTAAAAACCCTAACAATTGAGAGGAACGACTACTATCTTCCGCCGAAAATTCTCTTATTTCGCCTTTGCCACCAAATAACAATACATATAGCGAGCGGTGCTCTTTTTTTAAGATGCCGCTTATAGCTAGGAGTAGAGCCTTTGCCTTTATGAGCGGTTCGCCGTCCATACTGCCAGATGTGTCTAGGCAAGCTATGATGGGACCTGTGGTTTTTGTTGTTTTCTCTATCTCGTTTTTTTCTTCAAAGCCAGCCCCTCTTAGCTCATAAGATGCTAGGTTTTTTTCTAGCAATTTAGCATAAAATAGCGTTTCAAGCTCTTCGTCTTCAAGGTTTATTAGTTCCGATGGGAGTAGTCGCATTAGGTCGTCGCTACGATGAGTTCCGTATATTTCGTCCTTATTGCGTCCAGCCACGCGCGTTTTTCGTTTTTTTTCTTCGCTTATGTACTCTCTGCCCATCTTGCGAACTAATTTTTTAATCTCTGCATTATTTTTCATCTGAGTTGCTAGAGCGGCAAAATTTTCGTTGCTTGATTTTAGGCTTGAGTATGAAAATTTCATACTTTGATTAAGGGCTAAAAACTCTTTAACCTCTTCATATTTTTGGACAATATTTTGTAGGGTTTGCCTGAATACGACAAGTTTTTTTCTGACGTCCTCCGGTATTTTCTCGTCTGAAATTTCCGCTTCATACTCTTGTAGTCCGTTTAGTTCTTGCTTTATCGCTTGAATGGAGCTTGCGTTTAATATCCTATCTTCAAAAAAGTTGTTGATAGCCTCCCAATCCGGTTCTGGCTCTTTTTTGTCATTTTTCCAATCCCATAGTAGCCACTTCGTAGCCCCTAGTTTTTGGCGAGCCGTCAATTTTAGATTTCTTAATGTGGGCTCCATTGTTATATCAAAACTTAACAGGTTGTGCAACCCAAATCCATAATCGGAGTCAGCATAATTTACACATTTTTCGCAAAACTGATGACAGTTTTGTATTATTAGCCCATAAAAAGCCCTCTCGCCTAAATGCTCTATTGCTCCCTCACAGACCGTATCGTCCCCTACCGCTCCACCGGCGTCGCAGGAGACGTAAATTTTTTGCCCTAATATACTTTTGGCGGTAAAGTCTTTGGGCTTACTGCTACGCACGGAGCTCTCAAAAAAACCGTCAACGACGATATTTGCTATTTTGTTGTCGCCGATATAGATACCCGAATGCTCTACCGCAACCCACAAATCGCTATAGAGTACGCTTCCCTCTATTGGCTCAACTTTTTGACGGAAATTGTCGTCTATAAAATACTTTATCGGTTTTAGTCCGGCAAGAGCTGCGGTATAGGCGAGCCCTCCTGCTTTTGAGACCGCCCCGAGTACCGTCGAGGCTATTTGGGCTATTAGAGCCATATATTTGCGCGAACCTGAGCGACTAGCGAATCCTCCGTTTGCGCAGAGTCATTCGTACCGCCGTTTTGCCCGTTTGTCTCCTCTAGTTGCGACAATCTAAGTTTTGGTATATTCTCCGCATCGTCCCACTCCCAGTTGTTTTCAAAATCAAAGCCCAAGGTATGCTCAAAAAAACGTTGTTTGAATAGAGCGGCTGGGATGGTTTTGCCATCCTTGCCATTTACATTATCCTCGCCTTTAACCGTGTCGATGGCGGCGTTATTGTTAAGACTCGGACTGGTGGAGTCGCCTATTGATAAAAAAAACGCACCGTAAAATCCAGAGTTAGTGCTCGACTCGATAGAACAGACTATACGTTTTACAGTAGCGCCTTTAATAGTAAAATGCCCCGTGGCACAACTGGTAATTTTTGAGCTTTCATCTATTCCGCCGGCTATTCCACCGAAACTCACATCTCTATTGTTTGTCGTTAAGCTACCAGACGCAAAACAACGCTCAATTGTGGTACTCTTCGCCGTCCATACAATACAACCAAACATAGAAGATTCAGGTATGCCATTTGCCTCTATTGTAGCCGAACAATCCGAAATAGTGCAGTTTTTTGCATTTTTCAATAACGAGTTCCATGTCGTTTCGCAAAGAGTGATTTTACAGTCGGTAGTGCTTGTGGCTATATGGTTACCAGACGAGCACCTTGATATATCGCAATCTTTAGCCTCTTTGCTGATTAGATATTCGCCTGCAAAACAATAGTCGATTTTGCATTTTTCTACCTGCTCTGCGATTGATTTGTCTGTTTTGCAGTTGTATATTTTGGCGTCGATTGCTTTTTTCGCTAGATAGCAAGACGATAACGTCATATTTGCCACCTCCGAATCCGCCTGAATTTCGGCAAAGATATACGGGTCGTTTTGTGGCATATTTGTTATCTTATAGCCGTCTCCGTCATACTTTCCTTTGAATGTTATCTGATTCCAGTGGGTTAGCGCAGAGCAGTCTATATCGCCCGTTTGTAGAAAATAATAATCCTTAACGCCGATGTCGGTGCGATTTATGTCGGACAAATCCTCAACAGACGCTATGAGTATCGGGTCGTCTTTTGTTCCGCTGCCGCTAAACCCTTTTATGACCCCTGTCGAGGCTTTGCGCATTGGGGTTATGGCTTCGCTTTTGGCGTTTTGATTGTTGTTTGTATCTTGCGAGATTGGTATCTGGACGCTAAAGCGCTTTAAGGTTTTTAGTATGATGTCATGCACTTTTTTGATATTGTCGTTGTGGTTCCATATAGAGTTTTTGAGCAGCAATACATCAGACAAGTCCACCTCGCTACGTCCGTTTGTGGCGGCTGAAAAACGTAAAAATTTGATAACTTTTTTGAGTCTTCTATCGGATAGAATCTCTCTATTATCCTCTTTAAATTCAGTTTTGTGCCTTGACCAAATAGCCTGCAAAACATCTACAATATGCTCAGGCACAACTACTTTGTCCGCATATTTTGATATTGACGACAAATCATCTTTTGTCAATTTCTCGTATGTATCGGACTCTTTTGATTCTGCAAATAGTTCTCTAAAATTTTCATCAGACACATAATCAACAAAAGTCCTAACCAAAAAACGGTCATACAAGGCAGACAACTCGCCCTCTCCCGTAGGTAGTTCGTTTGAGGCTGATATGAGCGATAACAATGGAATTTTTTGGGGCTTTGAGCCGTTGTGAAAAATCCGTTCGTTGAGAATACTTAGCAGAGAGTTTAGTATAGAGGAGCTAGCCTTGAAAATCTCGTCCAAGAAAGCGATTTTTGCCGTTGGCAAATACCCCTCCGTATTTCGCTTGAAACGATCCGCTTTTAGCTCGGCGATAGACAATGGACCAAAAATCTCCTCCGGGGTAGAAAACTTGGTAAGCAGATATTCAAAATATTCGTTATCGTTATCTTGCTCTATGCAGTCTGCGACCTTGCGGGCTATCATACTCTTGCCTGTTCCGGGTGGACCTATGAGTACTATGTTTTCGCCGCTAATAGCGCATAATAGCGCAATTTTTAACGCTTCTTCCCGCTCCACTAGACCATGATTTAGTTGGATTAAAATCGTTTGTATTTTTTGTTTGATTGTATTTTCCATCAATCCCTCTAAATGTTGAATATCTTTGGATTATATACAAAAAAACTTAACTAGACACCTGCGAGCTAAAAAAATTTTACTAAAGGGATCCCGCATGATACCAACAAGCAAACCAGCTATAGTAAAAACAGAGTTTTAAAGCAACAACATCGGGTAGATTGCTAGATGTTATAAAACGAGCTGCGTTTGAGAGCTTTGGCGACGCTGGAGTTTATCTTTTTGGAAGTCGCACGGGCGACGCTAAAGTCGGCGGAGATATAGATTTGGCTATAGATGCACAGATGTCAACGGAGGAATTTAGACACAAAAAAGCTGCGTTTTTCGCTTATATGATTAGGGCGGAATATGATTTGAAAATAGATATAGTCCAATATAATAGCGATGACCCGTTGCTGTTTAGCGAGATAAGAGGTAGCGGTGTTAGATTGTGATGTTATGCGCTAATAACTACCGTTGCCCATCTTTCACCTATGCATAGAATGTCTATAATGCCGCCATTTGTCAAAAAAAGCTTTTAAAACCAAAAGAGATAATATGTCCACAAAATTACTAATCGCAAACTCAAAACTAGAGCGGATAGAGCGTGCATACAAACTGCTCTCGAAATCAGATGGGATGGGAGTACCTGGGTTTAATGAAATAGTGGATTAAAAGGGGCTGACGCATTTAATCAATTTTGACTGCCTTTCTAATGCTTTCTTTAATAAAACAAAAACCTCAAGAGGAGTAACTAATGGCGCTATCACTTTCGGCAGAACAAAAATCAATCAAAAAAATACTTACTAATGATAAATTTTTAATTCCATCTTATCAGCGACCATACTCTTGGACAGAAGACCAATGTCGTGAATTATGGAATGACTTGACTGCATTTTTCAAAAGTGAAAAACGTAAAGATGGATATTTTCTTGGAAATATTATTTTTGCAAAAAGCGATGAAATAGAAGACTTGGAGGTTATCGATGGACAACAAAGACTCATCACACTTTCGCTTTTGTTGAAAGCGCTTTCTTTTTACGATATAGATAATGATCTGATAAAAGAATGCCTATGGCAGACCGATAGGAGGGATAAAAATAAAACAACTCCTAGACTTAAAACAGTAGTTTTTGAAGAAAAAGACAATGATTTATTTATAGCTTGTTTAGTACTAAAAGATGAAGATATCTGCAATAATGGTCAAAATAAAAACAATCGTTTTAAAACCAATCTATGTTTTTTTATAGGTCAATTCCAAGAAAATTGCAATAAACTAGAGGGCGACAAAGAACAAATTGAAATAAGTGATTTTTCCGATTTTTTACTTGACAAAGTTTATGTGCTTCCTATTGCATCAGTAGACAAAGAGCAGGACAATGCGAGAGAACAAGCATTGACTATTTTTGAGACAATTAACAATCGTGGTCTTGACCTCAGTGACGCTGATATTTTCAAAGCACAATTATTCAATTCAGCACTAAATAATGGACGGCACGAAGATTTTATTATAAATTGGAATCAACTGGAAGAATTTTGTAATGAAGCAATCCCTGCAACAAAGAAAAATGATTTTAGACCTCTCGTAGATGTTTTTAGAATTTATATGCAAATTTTACGCGGGAAAAACAAAACTATCAATAATGAAATTGGACTAAGACAATTTTTTACAAATCTACCGCTGAAAAGACAAGACGACATCGGGACAATGACTGATTTGAACCGTATTGTTGCATCGGTTAAATTTGCTGATGACATTTTAACAGGGAAGTCAGTTATAAATAACCCAGAGCTTAGAAAGTGGCTACAGTTAATAGACCTATACTCAAACCTGTACCCAAAATATGCAATTTATGTATATCTGTTTACAAATGTCGATTTTGACAATTACAACATCACTCTTAGCAAGCCAGCAATTGATGGGTTTGTTTCACTAGCCAAAGAACTTGTTAGATGCGCATACTACACAGGATCAACATCAAAAATAAAATATGATATCTACAAGGCTATTGTAAAAATTTCAAGCAGAGAATCTTACAAATTCAGCTTAGATGAAAAAAATTTCAACGAAACAAGTCTTTCATACTTTGGACTAATCAAAAAAGGGGTTGTCCTTTTGGCAATGTATCTTGATAAAAATCAACCGCCTATTGATACTACTTTATATCTAGATAATATAGTTACAACAACAAATTGTAAAACAGACAAGAACTGGAATGGCGTTGAAGTAAATGATTATATTGATACGCTTGGCAATTTATATTTGACCGACAACAAAAATGCTACTGACAGGAGATTGCTTCCAAGCAAAAAAATACAACAATTACAAACATTGTCTTTTATTGATGATAGCACTTTGGAACAGCCTTGGACTGTCGATACATACAAAAATAGACAAAGCATCTTAACGGTAACACTACGAGAGTTCTTTTTAGGAAAAATCTAAATGGCAAAGATTAGTCAAATTGCTCTCAAAAATATTAAATTCTTTCACAATGAAACTATCAGGATAAATAAAAATATTTTGTTTTATGGTGAAAATGGCAGTGGGAAAAGTTCGCTATTTTGGGCGCTAAAAGTTCATTTTGAACATTTGACGGGGATTATCAGCGATGATGACAAAGATGAGTTTTTTAATGCACAAAATCCAAAAAATCTACGCAATCGAAATTATCCTGGAGATGAGTGTAGTATCGTAATAACACCTCACGATATAGTCACATCAAAAGATTCAATACATTTTATAAATCATCAGTTGCTAGCAAAATTATTTTCATTTGATATAGATGGAACGGCTAACTTTTTTAATGTTCTAACTGATGATTTAATGAGTAAATATTCACTTTTTTCTGAGTTAAAAGAGATTATTGGCAATGTCACTAAAAACGCACAAGAGAATAATATTGAAGACATCGAAAACAATATTATTCTATACCAAGAAAAACTAGTAATAATTCTTCAAAATATTGGAGATAAAGCAAACATAATTATTAGTGAAAAATTTGATGAAAGTTTATTTCAAATTACATTGAGCATCGTAGAAAATCCCTCTTCTAAAGACACATATCTTGGATATTATAAAATTGAGGATCCAAAGATTATTTTGCAGGTAAATCAAATTTCAAATCCGCAACACCATTTTAATGAAGCCAAACTCAAGCTTATTTCTTTGGCTATTTATTTTGCAATCATCGAATTATCAAAACCAAATGAAGATTACAATGGATTACGATTGGCAGTTTTTGATGACTTCCTGCAAAGCTTAGATATGAGTTATCGTGATGTGGTTTTGGACTATATTTTTCAAAACTTTCAAAATTACCAAATAATCATGATGACACATGACCTACAATTTTTTAAACTTCTGAAACGAAAAACAGAGCTTTATAATGTGGTTAATAATTGGGAGTATAAAAATATTTATATTCGAGAGAGCACTGCAAGCCAAATAGCTAAAATTGGGCCAGTGGTTTATGATTTCAAAGGAAGTGATAATTATATGCAAACCGCCAAAGAAGCCTTGCTGTCAAATGATTTTGAAACTTGCGGCAATAATTGTCGCAAAGAATTGGAGAAGATAATTGCCAATCTAGCACTCGATTTACAGATTGGATTAAGAGGACAATTAAAAGATTTTCTAGAGCTTTTTAAGAAGAGAGAGTATAGCCAATACACCCATTACTATTTTAGCCCACAAGAGGTTATTAAAACACTTTTGGAAAGAGGGACTGAACCCGATACTTTTAGCAAAGTTAATCTAGGACAGTTACGGGAATGCTTAAGAAAGTCTGAGTTTTATACAAATATTGTGTTGAATCCCTCTTCTCATGATAATGAGGGCGAAAGATACAAAAGGGAATTTGAGTCTGTTATTAAAAATATTGAAGAGCTTAAACAGATCACTCAACAATAAAAAGAGCTAAAAACAAGCCTGGTAAACCATGCAAAAAGCAAGGCTATATATTGCACCTTATCCACGAGTTCATAGTTCCGGTGCCTACGGGCTTTGATTCAAGAAATTTCTCCAAATAGCAAATAAATCAGGCAAAAAGTCAACTCTTGCTATCGCCTCTTCGCCATATCAGTTTTTGCCGCAAACTGCAACGATTTACAAAAGACAATAGAAGTGGAAAGAGTGCGAGTCGATAAAAGAGAGTAGCTCGGATATGGCATAATTGCACCAAAAAAGAAGCGTCCTAGGAGCAACATTTGAGCGCATTGCCATTTACTCATCTTCATCTACACACTGAATACTATAATCCCCCAAGAAAAACAAACAATTTCCTAGAAAGTCTTATTCCTTGTGAGT
>DZAX01000069.1 GCA_022729705.1 Helicobacter cetorum
CTCATCTCCAAAGAGTTTGCAAAAAGAGCTCCTCTGCCTCCGCTTGCCGCTGTGCATATGGTTGGGTCGCCTGTTTACACTGGAGGTAAATAGATTGCCGCCGTCTGATATTTTGGCATGACTACAGCTTTATATCTGCTTGATATTTGACAGTAAATTTGATACAACCAGTTTGGAGTTGCTTGACTTAAAATCCGCTAGCATTTTCATCAAAGTTTTATGCGCCTCGATTGCGGCAAAATCATAAAATTTTTCTATCTCCTCGTCTTCGCAATGCAAAGCCGCTGTGTAAATAGAGAAGATTATGTGACGCATAGAACTGCCAAAAAGTAGGTAAACAGTTTTATTTACCGCTTCATGAATATCCAATTTTGTTTCAAGCTCTCTTATCCTTGCAAAGAGTTCTATTTTGGAGCTTGTTTTTTTAATTAGACAGGACGTTATATCTGTTTTGAAAAACTCTATTTCGTCCCAAATTGCATCCATTCCTTTTTTTGCAAAAACCTCCGTGCGTTTTGCGCTAAAAAAAGATTTTATCTTTGAAATAACTATTTTTTTATTGATTTTTTTTCTAAAAATATACCCTCTCGCAGGCTCGGCGCCTTCTATATACGCCCCATCGGACATATTCAACACATTTGCACCTTTATGGTTTGCTATCGCTTTTTCTGCTGAGCTTTTTGAAAGATTATAAAAAGAGTTTGAATATATCTCACTCTCTGCAAAGTTTGCAACCACCGCTACGGAGTCCCCTGGAAGCTCTCTATCTTTGTCGTAAATTGAGTCTTTCGAGTGCGTGGCACCGCTTTTGTATCCAACATCCATTCCGCAAATTATTACATTATGCGAAAGCCTAAGAGCCAAAGCTAAGGCTGCATTTCCAACCAAAGGAGACGCATTTTCTACCATTGCTTTTGGTGCGTTTAGCGTTGCGGAAGAGGTATAATCTCTATAAAAAATAAATTTATCGCCCTTGGTTGTTTTTATTGTTTTGGGGTCTACTACGTTGGCGGCAATAATATCTATGTCATCTATACCGGCTTCAATTAGTATGCCAGCCAAATAGTCTATCCGCTCTATCTCTATCTGAAAATCAGGCTTAATACCGTTTTTAATAAGAGATCTTAAGGTTGTTCCGGCTGAAAATATAACCATATTATCTTGATTTTCAATCAAAAAAGGGATTAGAGAGTCAAGACTTGCGCCATTTGCAACTACGCAAATCACGGCGTCTATCTTTTTTTTATTCGCAATTAGCGCCGGATACTGGAGAGTGTCGTTAAAGCCGGTATTTAAGTGAGAGTTGCGCCACCCTATCATCTCGTCTTCATAGCTGCCAAAGCCTCTAAAAGCTGTGTCCGCCTCCAAAGATACGAGCTCTTTTAGTTGCGTAATTTCCGGTGTATCAAATAGGGACATTTCAAGTCTTGGAAAAAGCGTTACAATCCTGCTATTTCCGAAAAAGTTTTTTATCTCATTTGTATCCGGAATCTCCCCGACCGCAAAAAAAATATTTGCCAAACTTTTAAATAACGCTTCATAGTCCACAAAATAAGCTGATATTCCGAAAAAGTCATTGATTGGTTCATAGATAAAAAATGAGTCTATATGCTGATACTCACACCTCATTACTTCCAAAATTATTCCGCCGCCAAGCCCATATAAAAATGCTGATGGCAAAGCGCTATCTAGCGCTTTTAGCTCAAGTTCTCCATTTGTTTTATTGACTGCAAAATAAAAAGCGCTCTTGCAAGCCTCTCCGGTTATTTGCAATTTTGTACTTAGCATGTAATACGGATTGTGTCCAAAGCCGGCTTTCCATTTGGTGTGGGTCATGGGGTTTTTGGCTATTGTGATAGAAGTTTCCATCATGGTGTGTCGTCCGTTTACTTGCGGATATACAAACGAGTTGGTGTTAATATCCATTATATTGACGCCGCCGTCATCTACGACAAGACCGTATTCGGCTGGTTTTTGTTTTAGTTTTATTGCGTATTGTGGATTTTTTTTCTCGAAGAAAGCTATATTTTTTAGGTATCTAGCTTTTAAAAGTTCTTTTATATCATCTACATTTTCTAAAGTGTTTAGTTTTTCTATAAAATTCATCTAAAGAGCGCCTTTGATTTTTTAGAAAGTATAACTACTAATTTCTAAGGCAATTAAATTTTTATGGGCGTGGCTAAGAGGCGCCGCACCCATAAAGTAGAAGACGATATTAGTTTTTGATTTGTAGCAATACTTGAAGCATCTGGTCTGAGGTCGTAATCGTCTT
>DZAX01000008.1 GCA_022729705.1 Helicobacter cetorum
TCATTGTTTTGCTCTTATTTGGTTTTTTGTTTTTAGTTATGCAAAGATGGTTCCATTTGTGTTATAATCAACTCCAGCTACAAAAAAGGCGAGCTTTGAGACTCTTGCGGCGATTTTTGCAACTATATGTTTTGCCGAGCCAGAGGCGCCAAAAGAGATTACACTACAGCTAAAATGAAACCATCAGTTTTAGTTTGCCGGATACTACATAAAAAAAATATCCTTAGAACACGGCTACGCCGAACTCGAAGCATACCTAAGCAGGAAGGGTATAAAGCTAAAACCGCAAAATATGATGGTGGATGGGGCTAATCTCTGGTACTGCCGCGTATTTGCAAGCTGACGGAACGGGAAAGAGTACCGAAGAGAAAAGGCAAGCGTTTATTGATTCGTATATCACAGGCGCTTTTATGGGCGCTGGCGGCGGCGCTGTTGGTGCGGCTGTCGGGCATTTTGTCGAGGGCGAAAAGCCAAAGAGCGACGAGCCAACTCCCCTCCCCACTCCTGCCGCTCCAAAAATAGAACCTGAAAAAATGATATACGATATGCAAGGGCTTCGTGGCGGCTCTATTGACCATGTTCAGATTTCCAAAGAACAGCTTGACGCTTTGCCGTGGCTGGGATATTCACAAGAAGCTTTCCACGCCCTGCCATTTAAACAAAAAATGGATATGCTGAATCGTATATCTCAAAAATTAATTAAAGAAAGGTTCAAAGATGCAGAACGATACGGATTTGATAAACAATCAGGCTCCTTTACGGTCGATGGAACCCCACTTAGCTACAAAGAGTTCCTTTCTCATTTCGCCGAATCAGCCGCCGCTGACATCCGAAGAGATTTTGTCGATAACGAATCTACATATGAACGTGGTGTTGGAAGCGCTACGATTACGCGGTATGCACTTTCAGGCGCCACAGAGGGCGGGCTACACACTGCAAAACTGGGTAAACATGGCGAGGATGGACTAAACGTCCCTCGCGATGTAGATCCTTTTCTCTACCAAAAAGACGCCCCCGAAATCACCGCTTCCGTCAAAGGTATGTTTGAAGCCAAAGGCGAGGGTGGGGTAATCACTCTGATGAAATCCTCCGATATTACTACTATCTATCACGAGACCGCACACTATTTTGAACGTACTTTTGTGCCTGAGGAAAAGGCGCATTTTGACGCTATTTATGGAGAGTATGCTGAGGGTAGGGCTAGGAGCGAGGCTTTTGCAGAGGGGTTTGTAAGATGGGTTGCCGATGGGTGGTATGGCACAAAAGAGCAACACGGGCTATTTGCCAAATTCGCTAGATTTATCAGGGAGACCTTTAGACAGATACCGGATTCTAATGAGGCAAATTTTAAGCTTACGCCGCAAATGCAGCTCTTTTATCGTGCTATGCTGGGAGACGCTAAGGCTAAGGCGGCTTTGCATGAGGCTATTAAGAGGCGTGATGATGGTGGGGTGGAGAGTAAAATAAAACCCGCTAATGAGAGTAATCCGAATATACTCTATCAAAAAGACGCTATTTCTAGCTTCAAAGAAGCCGTCCTTAATGATGAAAAGCCTACTCCTCTAGAGCTTGGCAGAGTGACCAAAGAGCAAGCCGCAAGACTCAAAGAGCTTACCGGATTAGATTTTAGCGGATATAAGAGAGTATTGACTTTTGAATTTATCAGGCATATTAAAAATAGGCATCCTGAGGACTTGGGGCTTATCGATGATATACCGCAGATAATAAATGATTTTGATTTTGCTGAGAAGTCTATCACCCGCAATGAGCAGACCGGAAAGACTGAAGTTAGTCTTGTTTTGTATAAAAAAGATGATGATAAGATTGTTAAGTCTGTGGAGCTTAGAGATTTTGGGGACAAGAGTCTTTCTTTTAAAACTCTGTTTACGATGGAGTCGACAGACCAAAAACTGCCGACCGCTCTACGGTTGTCGCCTAGTGCCCAAGATAACTCGTCCTTTAGCTCACGTCCTTACCCGCACTCCGATGGTTTGGGTGATATTTTATACCAATCCGGGCAAGAAGTCAAGCCCGAAGATGTCCTCTTTATCCGCCCAACTGAAGATATGAAGGGCTTTTGGCAAAAGTGGGTTGATAATGTATACAGAGGCGCAACTGCCATTGTGGATAGTAAGAAGTTTGATAATGTGAGGTGGGTTCGCCGGGTTCGTGAAAATCTGCTACTGCACGCCAACAGGGGTGAGCTGTATCTTGATCATCTTACGGAATTTCGTATGAGACTCTCTAGCGGATATGACATGGCTGTTGACCTTGGGAAGGCTCTTGCAAAAGAGTTGACGCCTGTTGAGCGGGAGGTATTGACTCGTAAGCTGGAGGGCGAAACAGCAGAAGCGGATAGGCTACGCTCTGAAAATCCTGATATTGATTTGACAAAGATAGATGACCACTACGCAAAAATCAGGGCTCAAATCGACACAAACGCCGCAAAACTCAAAGAACTTGGCGCACTAAGAGACGAAGACAATATAAAAGACTATATAAAGCGGGTATACCAAAAGCAGATAGACGAGGCAAATTCTGCTGGTTCTGCTGTTTTTGGTGGAGATACTTCTCACTCTCGAGGTGTTGAGAAGACCATAACTGTTAAGGACGCTTTTGCGGATGATTTTAGTGTTGGTGAGACGCTTAAGATAGGTGGGTTTGAGTATAAAGTTTTAGAGTCCAACCAAAAACTAGAGGGTTTACCTAGTGATTACTTTTTTATAAAACCCATATATCGCCTCTGCGTCTTTGGCTCCAACCGCATTTGAAAGCTCCTCTACACTGGCCGCCCTGATAGTCTCAAAGTTTCCAAAGTAATCTAAGAGCCGCTTGATTTTTCCCTCTTTGATTCCTTTGAGCTTCATTAGCTCTATCTCTTTATCTTTTTTGCCTTTTTGCTTTCTGTGAAACGTCACGGCAAATCTATGCGCTTCGTCTCGTAGATTTTGCAAAAACTGTAGCCTCTTGTCGGAGGGCGGGAGTTTTAGGATTTTTGACTCTATGTATAGCATATCGTTTGCGCTGTTTTTGGCTCTATGCGCTTTGCCGTCTATCTTCTCTTTGGCTATCGCCGCCACGTCGATATTTACGCCTACGCTCTCCAAAATATTCAGAGCCAGCGTCAAGTTTGCTTTGCCGCCGTCAAGCAGCCAAAGGTCTGGCGGAGGGTTTTTGTCAAAGCTCTCGGCTCGTCTTGTGAGAGCCTCTCTCATCTGTTCATATTCGCTTGTCGCTTCTAGGTTGTAGTGTCTGTACTCATCTTTTTTGAAGCGCTCATCCCATACGACCATTGAAGCCACAGGCGAGGAGCCAAATAGATGTGAGTTGTCAAACGTCTCAATACGAGTCGGTGTACTTTTGAGTTCCAAAAGCTCTTTTAGCTCAATAGACATCGCCGCAAACGCACTCTCGCCCCTCTGCCTTAAAAGCTCAAAGCCGTTTTTGAGGGCTATAGCGGCTATGTTTTGATGCTCTTTTTTCTTTGGCGTGGAGATTTTGATTTTTTTGCCTATTTTTTCGCTTGCAAGCTCTTCTATAGCCGCTTTGTCGCCCTCGTCTATCTCGTGCAAGGTATAGATATTTTGCGACACAAACGGGTGTTCTTTGGTGTAAAACTCCAGCAACGCTTGGCTATACAGCTCGTCTATCGCCTCTTCATCGGACGCCTCAGAGAGGGAGGCAAAGCTATGAGAAGAGGATACAAGCTTGCCGTCTCGGATAAAAAACCTCACCACGCACGCCGCATTTGAGCCTTTGGCGACCGCAAAAATATCAAAATTATCGTTTTTGGCGAGGTCTACTTCGCTTGTTACGGTGATTTTTTTGATGGCGACTATCTTGTCTCGCAGCGCCGCCGCCTCTTCGTAGCGAAACTCCTCCGCAAGAGCCGACATCTTGGCTTCTAGTTTTTTTAAGAGTCCCTTTGTGTCGTTGATAGCCCCCATCGCCTCGTCAACCATTTTTTTGTAAGCCGCTTCGTCCACGTCAAATTCACACGGCGCTAAGCATTTGTCTATCTGATAAAAAAGACACGCTTTTTTGCCCTTAAGACAAGACACTTTTTGCACCAAACGATAGTTTTCGTATAGCGCATCCAAAAGCTCTCTGGAGCCAGAGACGAAAGGACCAAAGTATTTGACGTTTTTGCCTTTTATGACTCTTCTGGTTATCTCAAAACGCGGGTACTTCTCTGCCAAATCCACAAAAATATACGGGTATGTCTTGTCGTCCCTCAAAAGAATATTGTATTTTGGTTTTAGCTGCTTTATGAGAGAGTTTTCTAGCACAAGCGCATCGCTTTCGGCGTTTAAAACGATATATTCTATATTTTGCGCCTCGCTTATCATCTTGTGTATTCTCTGCCCGAGGGTGGGGGAGGGCAAAAACTCTGGCGAAAAACGAAAGTAGCTCTTTACTCTGTTTTTGAGACTTTTGGCTTTACCTACATACAGTAGCCGCCCTTTTTCGTCAAAAAATTGGTATACGCCAGGGGTGTCGGGGAGGTTTTTAAGTTTTTGAAGCATTTTTTATTATCAGCTCTCTTATCTGTTCTAGCTTTTCTCGCAACTCTTTATTGACAAACTTATTCTCAAACGCACCATAACTTCTCTCTTTCTCCAAAAAAGTAGTTTCTAACGGCGGTTTTGGCGCTTCAGCCTTAGAGTACGCTTTTATCTTTGAAAACACAACCTCTTTGCACTCAGGCGTAAAAGCGCAAAACTCTTTTAGTATGGACGCAAGGGCGTTTAGCTTGTAGTTTGCCTCAAACTCTAAAGATTTATTTTCTAGTAGAAAAAATAGCGTGTCGTTTTTGATATAAGCGCTTTTTACGCCAGCCGCCAGATATGGCGGAAGTAGTTTTTTTATTTTTCCGATACAGGAAAAAAACTCTATTTTTTTATTTGATGTGACAGGTATATGTCTAAAAAGTTCGGCTCCGTATTTCATGGCGCAATTATAGCTGTAATATTTTGAGAGGCGTTAAGGGTTGGCGGTTATATCGCTGTCAACAAATCAAATCTTAGAATCTACTTTATCCATCTCCTCGCTCTCGCACCCGCCCTCAAACCACTCAAAAAGCTTTTGCTTAGCTTTTGCCTTTGTCTCTTCGCCTATAAACATAGCCACAGCTCCAAGCGCTAGCATCAAAGCCGTATAGTCGTCCACAAAACCGCCCACAGGAATAGCGTCGGGGATAAAATCAAACGGTAAGATGAAGTATCCAAGCGCACCGTAGATGATAGCTTTTGACTTTGCGGGGACATTTTCATCGGATAGAGCGTAATAGAGTAGCAATGCGGCGTACACAGCTCCACAACCCGCTTTTTTTGCGTATCCTCTGAGCTTCTCCCAAAAAGAGTCATCCGAATACTCTTTTTTTGATTTTTCAACGTCCTCTAGTGTGATTAGCTCTTTTATGTCAATGCTCCTCTATTACCGTCTCTATCGTAAGGTCGTTTATAAAGTGAATGTCAAGTTTCACCACATTACGCCATCCCATTTAAAAGAGTAGCATAAAACGTATCAGGTGAAATCTTAAAATTTTGCGGCTCTATTTCAAACCAACTTTTAACTCTTTTGTTTGTGTTGTAGTATATCAAGAACCGGTTTAGGTCTGATTTTAACTTCTTGGCTTTTTCTTTTTGTTCTTTAGGCACTCGGCTAACGTCAAAGGCTTTTAAAGTGCGATAGACATTGCTTCTATTTGCTTTGAGTAGACACTTAGATAAATCTCTACCAACTCATGTGAGAGTTTTTACAGCTCTAATAAGTTCTTTGTCTAAAATCAGATAAAGCATAGTTTATCTTGAGACTCTCTACTTTTCCATTTTGAGCTTGTGACATTTTAAATTCTTTGTTTTGTCTATCGCTTGCTTTTAGAGTGGTTGGCGATCATAATGTGGTGAAACTGGACATTTTGCTTTTTTATCTCATTTTGGTTACCCTTGCCAAAAAATGAAACAGAAACGAAAGAATTTAAAATATGTTAATAGACGGCTTTGGACGAAAAATAGATTATCTTAGGCTATCCGTCACCGAAAGGTGCAATTTTCGATGTAGCTACTGTATGCCCGACAAGCCTTTTAGCTGGACTCCAAAAGAGAATCTCTTGAGTTTTGAAGAGATGTTTAGTTTTGTTAAGGCGGCGATTGACGAGGGGATTACGAAGATTCGTATAACCGGCGGAGAGCCTACGCTTCGAGAAGACCTTGATAAGTTTCTTGCGATGATATACAACTACAAGCCCGATCTAGACATAGCGATGACCACAAATGGGTTTTTGCTTTCCTCTTGCGCCGACAAGCTCACAAAAGCGGGGCTAAAACGTATAAACATATCGCTTGACTCGTTAAAACCGGAAGTCGCCAAGCAGATAGCAGGCGGCAAAGACGTGTTGGAGCAGGTGTTAAAGGGTATCGATGCGGCTCTTTTTGCCGGCCTACGGGTAAAGCTAAACAGCGTGCCGATAAAAGGCGTAAACGAAGCGGAGATAATAGACTTGCTCGAATACGCCAAATCAAAAGGTATAATGCTTAGATTTATCGAATTTATGGAAAACAGCCACGCAAAAGACGGCGTAAAAGGGCTTAACTCTGAAGAGATACTAGAAATCATAAAACAAAAATACGAAATAACCGAAATACAAAAAGAGTTTAGCTCGCCTGCAAAGCTCTATCTTACAAATGACGGCTATGCGTTTGGCGTAATAGAGCCCCACAAAGAGGATTTTTGCGACTCATGCAATCGTTTACGGCTTACGGCGGAGGGGTATTTGATACCATGTCTATACTTTGACGAAGCTCTTAGCATCAAGGGTGCGCTCAAAGCGGGCGATATAGAAGCGGCTATAGAGGTTTTTAAAAAAGTTATAAAAAACAAACCTCAAAAAAATCGCTGGAGCGGAGACGACGCTGAGAGTAGCGGACGCGCTTTTTACATGACCGGCGGATGATAAAAGGATAAAGATATGTCTACTTGCAAGAAAAAGACTACGCTTTACGAACACAATTTGAGGGTAGCGTTGCGAAAACTGCTTTCCATCGATGCTTTGTCGGCAAAAACACTAGGATTTTGCTTTGATAGCAGACTAAAATCAAAGATAAAGTTACTTTTAAAAGAGAGTTCAGGTTTGCGAGATATTGAGGAATTGCTCTTCTTTGCGCCGGATATGATAGGGACTCTCGCCATAACGAAGGAGATATATCAAAAAGAGCTTATCTCAAAATTAAGTGCAACGCATAATTTGACTCAAAAGAGTATTGCGACTCTCTTGGTTGCGAGCTTCGCCACAGAATGGCAATATGTTGTTAGCCAATATTATACGCATAAAGAGCCAAGCATAATGCTCTAAAAATGCAAAGACCCACTATATTCTCCGGCAAAGCCGGTAGCTTCAGAGGGATGCAAGGGGCGATTAGCCCCTGCCGTAAATACGGGCTTTGCCCGTATTTGCGTATAATATCAGCCAAAAAAGGGCAAGCATGATCATAAGAAAACTTTTTAAATTTGAAAGCGCCCATATTGTAAGAGGCTGTTCTACGGAGCGGTGTAAATACTCTATTCATGGGCATAGCTACAAGGCTGAGATACTTATAAGCTCTGATACGCTTGATAACGGGCAGATGGTAATGGATTTTGGGCTTCTTAAAGGCGCCGTCAAGGGCGCTATAGATTCGTTTGACCACGCTATCGCTATATGGGACAAGGATGAGCAGGGATATATAGAGTTTGCAAAAAAATATAGCCGCAGGTGGGTGAGTTTGCCCGTCAGTCCTTCGGCGGAGCAATTTAGCAGGGTTATTTTTGTCGCCATAGACGCAATTTTGAAAGAGTTTGCTTATCAAAACGGGGAGTTAAACGTAGAGCTTCACAGCGTTATTATTCACGAGACAGACACCGGATACGCTCAATGCTTCAAAGAGGATGCTTACAGTGTCAAAATGGGGATTATTGAACTGGCAAATATTATATTTAGCGATGAGATCAAAAAAGAGCGCTCGTCGCTAGATTTTTTGGATAAAATATTTACACACAAATTAAAGATGGAGAAGTAAAATGAGAGGAAGTTATCTTTTTGTCTATCTAGCGGCGGTTTCACTGGCGCTCACAGGATGCGGAGGCGACAAGAAAGTCGAGGAGAGAGTGGCGCAAATACAAACAAATGCACCAATCGAACAAAACGTAAGCTCCACCCCAGAGGCTCCAAAAACGACCGACGTCAAAACGTCTCAGTCGTCTTTAGAGGGCAAACAACTGTATGACGCAAAATGCGCCGCATGTCACGGTGAAAAAGGAGAAGGAAAAGCTTCATATCCAAAACTTGCGGGAAATAACAAAGAAGAGACGCTAAAAAAACTAAAAGGATATATTGACGGCAGCTACGGCAAAGCTCAAAAAATGCTAATGACTGGACAGGCAAAAAACTTGAGCGACTCCCAACAAGAGACGGTTGGCGAATATATAGGCTCTCTTAAATAAGTGATTGAGATTATAGGATTTACGGCGGCATTTTTGACAACCGCCGCTTGTGCGAGCTCTCGCGTTGAAGACCTCATTTTGGGCTTTGCTCAAAATGTGAGAATTAATCAGAGGGCTCAATACGTTGGAAAAGAGAAAAGAAAGTGAATTTTTTGATTGAAAAGTTTAACTCAAGCCCTGAACTTTTTAAAGATAACCCTTGCCATAAGTTGAAGGGACTAAACACTTCTAAAAAAAGAGCTCATTGTACGCCCCCTTAAAAAAACTGTTTTTAAGCCTTTGCAAAATGTATAACGGTTAAGTCGTCATCTAGCGTAATCGTAAGCGCTCTTGCTCCTATTTCGTCGATAAAAGATTTATCAAATAACTTCATAACTTCGCCGTCAACTTGCGGGAGAACGCTACCCTCAACAAGTCCGTCGCTATATAAAATAAGTTTTTTAAACTCGTCAAGTTTTACGGTTTGCGGCACCCAATTTGGAATAAAGCTCATCGCCGGAGCGTTGTTTGAGCGAAGCTCAACTATGTTTTCGCCGTCTTTTATATACGCCGGATACATGCCTGCCATCGCATAACTAACCTCTGTAAAATCAGGGTTAAACCAAAAAAACGAGCCGCTTAGTTGCTCGCCGTCTGAAAGCATCGTCTCAAACAGATAGGAGAGTCTTGAAAACATCTGCTCCAAATCATCAACTTGAAGTATCGCTTGTTTGACAAAGGAGGCGAGAGCAAAAGAGGTAAGAGATGGTAACAGTCCGTGTCCCATTGCGTCTATAAGATACAAAAAAGCTCCGCCGGTTCTTGTCTTATGCAAAGAGTAGGCGTCGCCGCTTAAAATGTCGGCGGCGAGATAGACTATTTTGATGTCAAAACCGTTGTCTTCTTCAAAGTCGTTTGCAATCATAGCTTTTTGTTTTCTATGAGCCATCTCTTGCTCGTTTCTTGCTTGTTCGTTTAGTTTTTGCAATATATCTTGCTGCCTGTCGCTTAAACGTATGATTTTATCAAGGCGTTTTACATTTTTGGCTAGTGCTGCGGCAACCCTAAAAAGAGAGACCTTGACTTTTTCAATGTCGTTTTCCTGCGCTATTACAGTCTCAGCCTCACTAATAAGTCCCTTTTCCATTTCAGCAATCTCCCGCAACATAAAATTTTATAATCTGTATTATACCTTGATTATATTTCAAAGCTATTTTTTAATTACATTAAGTCAAGCTTAATATGCTAGAATACTGGCAATAAGTATGCAACTTTATGCGTATAAAACGCATAAAATCATTACTCTCCCGCATTTATGCGGGTAGCTTCAGGGGGCGCAGGGACGTTTATGTCCTTGCCGCTAATACAGGCTTTGCTCGTATTAGCGGGTAAGATTATAAAAAAGGCGCAGTATGACTGCTTTACGTCACAGCATACGATTACAAATTTTAGTTTTTTCAGCTCTTGCAAATTTATTGTTAATATTTTGTTTTACAGTGTATCTACATCATGTAGAAAAAATAGCGTTGGATGATAAGCTAAAGGTACAGTTATATACGGCGGCAAAAATGCTACAACCAAGCATGGATGAATACCACTCGAAAATAGAAAATAATCTATCGGTATCTAGCGAAGAGTACAATCAAACACTAAAAAAACTGACAAAACTTGCAAACTCCATCGGAGTTGAGTATATCTACACGCTAGTTTTGCAAAATGGTCAAACTTTCTATACGGCGGACTCCTATACCGAGGAGGATTTGAAAAAAGGAAAGATAACACGTTTTTATATGCCGTATCCCGATGCGCCAAAAGGCGTAATGGAGGCCATAAACAACTCCAAACCGACTTTTGAAGAGTATGCCGATAGCTACGGCGAACATAGGTCTATTTTTTTTCCGTCAAGTGCGGTGGATAATAGTTCAAAGCGGTATGTAATTGGAGTTGATATATCCATAAAACATATAGATGAGGAGCTAAATTCGATTGTATTAGGTTCGGCGTGGTATACGATTGTGGCGATGCTTGTCGCTATGCTAATATCGTTTATCGTATACAATCCAATGTTAAACTCAATCGTTGAGCTGTCAAATTTGGCCAAAGAGGTGGCAAAAGGCAATCTATCGGCTAGAAGCAAAATATCCAGAAAAGACGAGATAGGTGACTTGGCGAACTCTATCAATCAAATGATTGGGTCGCTTGGAGAGTTTATTGAAAACATTGAAAAGAAGGTAGGCGATAGGACTGAAAACCTGAGCGCGGCAATGAACGAAATAGTAGATTTGCACAAAAGTGTAAGAGACTCTATCAGCTACGCCTCTATGATACAATCGGCTCTTATACCTACATTCGATGTGTTAAAGCCGTATTTTTCAGACTGTTTTTCGATTTGGCAACCCAAAGATACGGTTGGCGGCGACATCTATATGTTTGAGAGCTTTGCCGATAGAGACGCATGTCTTATTTTTGTTATAGACTGCACAGGTCACGGGGTTCCCGGTGCTTTTGTGACGATGCTCGTAAAAGCGATAGAGAGAAGTGTGGTGGCGCACATTACAAATCATCCAAATCAAGAGGTCAGTCCGGGATATATATTGTCAATTTTTAATAAAAGCATTAAAACAATGCTAAGGCAAGATGAAAAAAACTCTTTTTCAAACGTCGGATTTGACGGAACTATATTTTATTATAATAAAAAAGAAAAACAGATAAAATTCGCCTCTGCACAAAACCATGTCATGTTTATGCAAGACGGTAAAGTAAAATGGTTTAAGGGCGATAGACAAAGCGTGGGATACAAGACAAGCAACCCTGATTTTGTATTTACAGAGCATACTTTAGAGGCTAAAGAGGGAGATTTATATTTTCTATCTACGGATGGATTATATGATCAAAACGGCGGAGAAAAAGATATTCCTTTTGGACGTAAGAGAGTTGAAACAATATTTACAGAAAATGCCGACGAGCCTTTGAATGAAGTCAAAGAGCTTCTTTTGTATGAACTTGGCGCATATCAAGGGCGGAATGAGAGAAATGACGATATGGCTTTTATCGGTTTTAAAATATAAAATTTAATAAAATTTAAGGTGTAATGTATGGCGAGAATTATGCTTGTTGACGACTCTAGGGTATCTAGAAGAGTTATCGGGGATGTATTAATAGGTCTTGGACACAAATTAGCCATAGAGGCTACAAGCGGAGAAGAGGCTTTAGAAAAATATGATAGAGATAAAGTAGACTGTGTACTGATGGACGTTGAGATGGGCGGCATATCCGGTATAGAGGCGACAAAACTACTAACAGAACAAGACCCGAGCGCAAAGATAATCATAGTGAGTTCCGTTTCCGAAACAAATAGAATCAAAGAAGCGCTTGCAAGCGGCGCAAAAGGTAATGTGCAAAAACCAGTAAATAGGGAGGCTCTCGGTAAAATGATTGACTCTATGTTGACGTAAGTGTCAAAGCCGTTGTCAAATTAGCTAGTTATATCGTATAATTACGCAAGAACATACATCGCTCAACTGGAATGGGAGTTGCGTATTATAAAAAACAATTACTGAGAAGTACCGTTGAGACAATGAGCATAAGTGGCGGCACCGAATTTTTTTTATTTAGCGATTATGTGCTAATCTTAAATATATCGGCTCCGCATTTATAAAATTTAAAGGGCAGTATATGGTCGAAAATCTATATAAATTCAAAAATGACCTTGACGATCACGGAGTAATACTGTGTTTTAGCGGCGTAGTATCGCAAGAGATTCTTTCAACATTTGCCGAGATGATAGAGTTAAAGTTTGAGAGCGAAGGTTTTGCTGATATGACTGTAGCTAGCAATATATTTGCAATTTTTGTGGAACTAACGCATAATATAATCAGCTACTCAAGCAATGCGACAATTGTCGGCGATAATAAAAAACAGAGTCCAGGCTTGATAATTATAGGACACGATGCGACTCTTGCAAAATTCTATATCAAAAGCGGCAATACCGTAGAGGCGTCATCAAGAGATAGGATTGCCAAGAGAATCGACTCAGTCAAAAATTTAAATAAAGAGGAGCTAAAAATACTCTACAAAGAGCATCGAAAAAGCGGTAAAAACACTCATGGAAGAGGCGGTGGACTAGGTTTTTTAGAAGTACAAAGAAAAGCTAGTGAGCCACTAGAGTACACTTTTAATAAAATTGACGATAACAATTTATTTTTTTGCGTTCAAGCAATAGTTTAGGAGACTTAGATTATGGAAAATATGTTTTTTGAAGCTACCAAGTATACGCCGGAGATTACTCTCGACGCCGATGGAAAGCTCATAAGCCTCAAAGGAAAATCATACCCTGAAAATACGTTTGACTTTTATGAGCCGATTGTGGCGTGGCTGAAAAACTATTTTGCAGAGCCAAAAGAGGGAGTTAGCATAGTTTTTGATATATCCTATTTTAACTCAAGCTCCTCAAAACTTTTTTTTGATATTTTTGACATCTTTGAAGAGGCCGCGCAAAGAGGGAATACTCTTGGTATAAAATGGGTATATGATGCGGATAATGAAAGTGCGCAGGAGGCCGGAGAAGATTTTAAAGATGATTTTGAAGGTTTAGATTTTGAGCTGGTGGAAAAATAAAAAGTGAGAACTTAGCGACGGAGACACAAATACCCCCCCGAGGAGTTTCCCGAAGCCCACCCGCTTATGCGGGAGAGCGAAAGTTTTTTAAGTGCATAACTGTTGTGCTATCTTGCAAAACCAAAATAGCACACAACCCTACTCTATAGCTTTAAAGCTATTTTTTGCAATTTTATTATACACGGCTACATGAAACCCACAACAAACGGATTACACCCTATACAAGCACCGAAAACTTAAACTTCCCAACCCTTAAAGCTTCTTTGATAATCTCTTGATGCTCTTTGCCTTTTGATTCAAGCGTAATAGTGATATTTGCATCGCCATACGCTAGGTCGGAGGCTGTGCGGTCGTAGTCTATTGACACTATATTTGCCGCCGTGTCTTTAAATATCTGCGTTAGCTCCATGAGGCTTCCCGGTTTGTCTATTAGTGTGATTACCAGTTTTAGCTTGCGGTTGGATTTTGCTAAGCCTTTTTCTATGATAAGAGATAGAGTGTTTACGTCGATATTTCCGCCGCTTAGCACGAGAGCTATTTTTTCGTTTTTTTTCGTTTTGATTTTGTCGTGCATCAAAGCCGCCACTCCTACGGCTCCAGCACCCTCTACGACTATCTTGTGCCTCTCCATCAAAAATAGTATCGCACTTGCGCACTCCTCGTCATCCACCTGTATCATCTCATCCACGTATTGAAGCGCCAAAGAGAGCATTTTTGGCGAAGTGTCGCGCACCGCTATGCCGTCTGCGATTGTACGCACAGACGGTGAGTCTATTGTGGTTCTCGCCGCAAAAGAGTCAAACATCGCTGGAGCGCCTTTGGCCGTTACGCCGATTATTCTGATATTTGGCTTTAGTGCTTTGGCGGCTATCGCTATACCGCCGATAAGTCCGCCGCCGCCTACGGGAACCACGATAGCGTCTATGTGCGGCTCTTTTGCTAGTATCTCGAGTGCTATGGTGCCCTGCCCCGCTATCACCGCATCGTCTTCAAAAGGGTGGACAAACGTCATCTTGTTTGCTGAGGCTATCTCTCTTGCTCGTGAGTAAGCTTCATCGTAGTTGTTGCCAAAGAGTACAACTTCAGCCCCGTGGCTCTTGACTCCGTTTACTTTCAAAAGCGGGGTGGATTCGGGCATTACGATAACAGCCCTAATCCCAAAACGCTTGGCGCTAAATGCGACGCCCTGAGCGTGATTTCCGGCACTTGCGGCTATTACTCCCGCCTCTTTTTCTTCGTGTGTCAAAGAGCTGATTTTGTTGTAAGCTCCTCTTATCTTAAAAGCTCCGGTGTTTTGCAGATTACACTTTTTGAGCCACACTTCACAGTCGCCCGCTTCTGAGAGATACTCAGAGCGAACAAACGGCACTTTGGCGACTACTGTTTTTATATTTTCCGCCGCTTTTTTTACGTCTTCTATTGTTATCATTTGAACCTTCTAACTTATATACCTATCCAGTTTCACCACATTATAATTACCTAGCTTCCTAAGTACAAGCGATAGACAAACAACAATCAAGTAAAATCTTTAAACCAAAAAAAGATTTAAAAGATGTGTCAAGTCTATCTCTCTAATGCTAATACAAACCAACATGTAAGAGATATTGTACAAAAATCTGATTTGCCAAGTGTTGAATTAACCAAATAAATATAACATAAATATTCAAACTGTCGCCAAGTGGAGAAGTAGAGATTTTATACTTTTGGAATCAGTCAAGCACCCAAAGAGCAAAAAGAAAAAGCCAAGAAATTTAAAGAGTATAAACCTAGATTTTTATATATTGATGTAACCTATTTATCAAAACTAGATAATCAAAAGTATTGAACCCCCTGATTAATTCTCACATTTTGAGCAGACAGCTCTCGCGACTAGTCGCTCTTGCAAATTCATGTTTAACCAGAGGGTTCTATTTGTTGCCATAGATAAGGGCTACGAAGAGCTAAATCAGTTTTTGATATACTACAACACAAACAGAAAACACGATGGACTGAAAAAAGAGCTTATACCATCCCCCACAAACCTAGCACCCTATCTCTTGATGCAAATGCTTTGTAGCGTCGTTGATATTTCTTGATGTGCAATTAGCACACCTATAAAATATCGCCTAGCTACAAAACATTTTCATCTTCGATATAGTGTACTAGGTTTATGAGGGATGGTATTAGAGTTAGAACGCCATGTGAAGCGGTTAAAAGTTGGTTTGAAATAGAGCCGCAAAATTTTAAGATTTCACCTGATGCGTTTTATGCTACTCTTTTAAATGGGATGGTACGACGTGGTGAAACTTGACATACTCCGGTATCTCCATGCTATATCGAGTCTAAAACAGGAAATAGAGAGTGAAAAAGCTAACTGCATTGCTATTGTTTTTTGCTACATTTTTACACTCGTACGACTCCGACGACGCTTTAAAGGTCTCTATACTAGAAAAAGCTATTCAATTTATGACCTTTAAAGACAAAAACGAAGCGATAATCGCCGTATATAACAACTCTTACGGCGACGCTTTTGAAAAAACGTTTGCCGGAAAGCAAATAAACAACAAAAACATCAAAATAAAATATATCGACAATATGGACAAACTTGAGGGCGCGACGGCTCTTTATATCTCAAACGTCGCTAGCGACACCTTGGGTTTAGTTTTAAAAAAAGCGAGCAATAAAGGTATTTTAACCGTAAGCGACGCTAGGGGCTTTACGGAAAAGGGGGGCGTAATGCAGATTTTTATCGCCTCTCAAAAACCAAAATTAAAAATAAATTTAGATGCGGCACAAAAAGAAGATATAAAAATAAAAGCTACGTTGCTTAGAATAGCGGAAATCTCAAAGGGAGACAACAAATGAGATACTCTAAAAGTTTATTTATTTTTTTATTTGTATCTAGCGCGCTTTTTTCCGCAGATGATATTGCAGAACTTGAAAAACTTTTATTGCAAGATACGGAGCTAAAAGCGGATGTAGGCTCAAGATGCGGACTCAAAAACGCTATGCAATCAAATACACCTATAGACGTAATAACAAGCGAACAGATAGAAAAAACGGGGCTTACCTCTTTAGTGGATGTCATGAGGTATTTTGTAGCCGGGTTCAACGCACCCGAACCCGCCATAACAGACGGAAGCGATCACGTCAGGGCGTATACGCTAAGAGGGATGAGCCCCGATCAGATACTGACGCTTATAAACGGCAAGAGACTACACGCCTCCTCTCTTTTGCATATCAACGGAACCATAGGGAGAGGGAGCGCTCACGCCGATCTTGATACGTTGCCCGTTAATATGATAGAAAGAATAGAGATACTAAGAGACGGGGCGGCGGCGCAATACGGCTCAGATGCGATTGCCGGAGTCGTAAATATCGTACTAAAAGGGATGGGCGGCGGCTCTTCCGTCGCTTTGCAAAACGCCCTTAGATCAGGCGGCGATGGGGCTAGTTTATATGCGAGTATGTTTTATTCAAAGGCTATGCGATACGACGGATTTATCAATATTGCAGCCGCGATAAAAAAACAAGAGAGTACCGACAACGCCGGACTAGACGCAAGAGCGGGGGTCGCGCCCGTAAGGCATACGACAAAAATGGGCTTGCCAAAGAGCGACAATCTCCAGATGAGCGCAAATATCGAACTTCCAAACGAAAACGACTCCATAATCTACGCTAACGCAAATATAAATTTTAGAGATAGCGAGGCTAACGCTATATATAGGGCACCAAGCGCTTATTCGACCAACGGGTTTTTGCCGACGATAAATCCGCAAATTTACGACTATAGGCTAGGGGTCGGGGTAAAAAAAGAGGGCGGAATAATCGATTGGGATATTAGCTCCGTATACGGGCTAAACGAAATTAGATTTTACGTCAAAGACTCAATGAACTACTCGCTAGCGCCAAACTCTCAAAGCGAGTTTTATAACGGCTCTTTAAAACTTACCCAAAATACGACAAATTTTGATTTCAAAAAAAAGATTCAAAACTTTGCGCTTGCGGGTGGAGCCGAGTATAGATACGAGGGGTATAAAATAAAAAATGGCGAGGAGAGCTCATACTATACCAAAATGGGAGTAACGGGCGGAGCGCAAGGACTTAGCGGGTATAAAGTGGAAAGCGCCGTCGATACCTCCAGAAATAGTTACGCCCTTTATTTTGACGCAAAGTATTTCATAAACCCGAGTAGCTCGCTCGATAGCGCCGTTAGATATGAGAGATATAGCGATTTTGGAGCCACGACAAACTATAAACTCGCTTACGGATACGCCATAAACGACGCTTTGACGTTTAGAACCTCCGCAAGCACCGGCTTTAGGGCGCCGTCTTTGGCTCAATGGAACTACTCTTACGTCTCCTCTTATGCGTCGTCAACATCTCTCGTATTAGGCGGTATTTTTAGACCCTCCGAGCCTATTGCACAGATATATGGGGCAAAGAAGCTAAAGGCCGAAAAATCCAAACATTTGGCTTTTGGCGGCGTGTATAGACCCTCCCAAAACGGCTCTTTTACCGTCGATTTTTTTTATAACGAGGTTGACGACAAAATAGCGTTGTCGAGAAATTATACGACGACAAGCGCCGAACGAGCCGCCTACGGCGTTAGCTTTGTGTCGTTTTTTACAAATGTGTTCTCCACAAGGACTAAAGGGGTGGATATAAAATACGAACAGCTATTCGACTTCCCCTCGTTAAAAATAAAATCGTCGATTTGGTACAACTATAACGACAATGAAGTAACCGACATAAAAGACGCAAAAATCACTAGAAGCAACTCTTTTAGAGAGATAGACAAGCTAGAAAACGGACAACCAAAACATAGCGCAAAGTGGCTAAACGCATTTGATTTTGGCAAATTTTCCGCTGCCGTCAATATAAATTATTTTGGCTCTTTCAAGGACGTTCCACCCTCCGGCGAAGCCTCTTATAATTTTGACCCTATCGTAACGACCGACTGCGACGTATCCTATAAATACAATAAAAATATATCGTTTACCGTTGGCGGACTAAATATCTTTAACGCAATGCATAGTAAGTGGGATAGAACAATCTCTTCGGGAGGCAGTTATTTTTACGCCAAGGACGGGCTATTGCCCTACTCTCAATACTCTCCGATGGGTTTTAGCGGCGGGTATTACTACATAAAAGCAAACATAAAGTTCTAATGAGATCGATTAGGTCAAAACTCATTTTCATGCTAAGCCTTTCGGCTTTGCTCTCTATCGCCCTCACCTCTACAGCCCTTTTTATCTACAAGTACAACCAAAGCAGGTCTCAAGCCATAAGCATACTATCAGATATGGCGGCTGTAATGAGCGAAAATCTTACCGCCTCTTTGGAGTTTGACGACGAGGCAAGCGCCAAATCTATACTTAACGCTTTTAAAAATTCCGGCAGAATAGACGGCGCCTATCTACTAAAAAAAGACGGCTCGATGCTGGCAAAATACGAAAAAGATGGGTTAAATAAAGAGTTAATATTAAAAAAAGCCAAACCATTTTTTGAAAATATACTCATAAAGCCCGAGTCAAGCTCTTTTGATTTTAACTCTATATTTTTGGCTAAACAGATAATTTTAAACGACAAACATATAGGATCCGTCGTTATCGCCTCTAATACAAAGGAGATGCAAGAGACGCTTTACACTCAGCTTTTTATGCAAACAACAACGTCGTTAATAGCGCTAATTTTGATGATTTTGCTTGCGTTTAGACTCCAAAAAGCGTTTACCGACCCAATTTACACTTTAAAAAATGCGTTTGACGCCGTTAGGCTAAAAAACGATTACTCCGCCAAGATAGACCTAAAAACAAACGACGAGTTTCAATCTTTGTTTGACGGTTTTGGAAAAATGCTGGAAACTATAAAAAATCAAAAAGCGGAGCTTGAAGTATATACCGATAGCCTAAACGAGACTATAGCGCTTAAAACGGCGGACATTCAAAACCAAAAGGCAAGGCTGGAGAGGCTGCTTGTGACTCTCGATAAAAACGTAATATTTTCAAGAACCGATTTAGAGGGCGTCATCACTCAAGCCTCGGAGGCTTTTTGCAAAATTAGCGGCTACTCAAAAGAGGAGCTCATAGGCAAACCTCACAATATAGTAAGGCATCCCGATATGCCAACAAGCGTGTACGCAGAGCTTTGGAATACGCTCAAAGACGGCAAAATATGGCATGGCGAGGTTAAAAATCAGAAAAAAGACGGCGGATACTACTGGGCGGAGAGCGTTATATCTCCAGAATACGATAATTTTGGCTCACAGGTAGGTTTTAGCGCTATACAACAAGATATAACGGCAAAAAAACGCGAAGAGGTAGAGAGAATACTTGAAAATATATTGTTGCCAATACTAATAACATCAAGAGCCGAGCGAAAAATACTCTACGCCAATAAATACGCAGAAGACCAATACGATAGACCGCTTTGCGAGCTAATAGGCGCCGACATCGACAACGTATATACCGCAAAGGGGCAACAAGAACAGATACTTGAACTTTTGTCAAAAAACGGTAGAGTTCTAAATCTTGAAGAGAATTTCAAAACCGCCGGAGGCAAAGAGTTTACGGCGCTCTTATCTGTTATCCCTATCGTATATTCTGGAATTGATTGCTATATCGGCATGGTGACGGATATAACAGAGCAAAAAAGAATAGAAAACGAATTTAGAATACTCCATCAGCATACAAAAGAGTCTATAGAGTACGCTTCGTTGCTTCAACATTCGCTTATCCCATCAAGCGACCTTTTCAAAAAGTATTTTTCGGATCACTTTGTTATTTGGCATCCAAAAGATATAGTGGGAGGCGATATATATCTGTTTGACGAACTTGAAAAGCGCAACGAATGCTTGCTATTTGTGATAGACTGCACAGGACACGGCGTTCCCGGCGCTTTTGTTACGATGCTCGTAAAGGCAATTGAGCGCGAAATTGTCTCGCAAATCAATAACGACGATATGACCGACGTGAGCCCCGCTTGGATACTCTCATATTTTAACAAAACGATGAAGTATCTATTAAGACAAGACAGTGATAAAGCTATAAGCAACGCCGGTTTTGACGGCGCTATCATTCACTATAATAAACAAAATAGAGTTTTAAAATTTGCGGGGGCTCAAACTAACTTGTTTTATGTTCAAGACGACAAGTTAAATATCATAAAAGGAGATAGACACTCTATCGGATATAAAAAATCTAACGCCGATTTTCAATTTACGGAACATACGATACAAGCCGCAAACGAGATGCGCATATATTTGACGACGGACGGCTATATAGATCAAAACGGCGGAGACAAAGGTTTTCCATTTGGCAAAACGAGATTTGGCGATATGATAGAGACAAGTTATACCGAAAGTTTTGCGGATCAAAAAGAGCTGTTTTTGTATGGATTACAAAAATATCAAAAAGACGAAATTCGCAATGACGATATAACGTTGATAGGGTTTAAAATATGAATTTATATAACTCTTTGTCTGCGGCGGCACCCCTAACTACCGTTTAACATTTTTGGCGTTATAACCACATACTATATTGCTAGAAAAGTTTGACTCCAGCCCTGAACTTTTTAAAGATAATCCGTACCTGAAGTTGGGGGGGACTAAACATAACTATAATATCACAATAATAAGAATATTTTACTTTTTATCTTATGCAAAATAAAATCATGTATAACAAATCCCTATTTTACCAAGGTGTTCACTACGACTGGCCTCTGAAGATATAGTCTCCCACGCCTCTTTCATGCCCTCAGACCATGATATATCGTCAAATGCCATTATGGAACCTTTCGCCATATATGGAAGTATTTGCTTATAGTATTTAATAGTGGCGTCTTTATCGTGATGTCCGTCTATAAAGGCAAAATCTATCGGTGATATGTGCTTCAGTGTCTCCTCTAATACATCCGAGAAACGACCGATCACTTGAGTGATATTAGAGCAACCCGCTTTTTTGATATTTTCAGACGCAACGGCGGCTATCTCCCTAGCACCCTCTATCGTATAAATGGTCGTATTTGCATTTGCAAGAGCCATCGTAATAGCCGAAAAACCGCAACAAGTGCCAAGCTCCAAAACAACTTTTGGCTCTCTTTTTTGGATAAGCGTATAAATCCACTCCGACCACTCGTTTTTAAGTCCAATAGAGGAGAGTTTGGCGATAGTTGTCTGGGCTTCTTTACCTTTCAACATCTCCTCTTCGCTTCTTTTGTCTTCAGGGCTTCCGGCTCCAAAGTCCAAAAACTTTATTACGCTCTCGTCTTGCATACCCTTGCTTCTAAGCTCCGCTACCGTTTGTAGGTTTTTTTTGTCTGTTTCGTTTAGCATACCTTTTAGTGCCCCAATCTACATTTTTTTGGTTTAAAGCGCAAAAATACTTCTTCTCCAGTCTCTATTGACTCGTATATCGCCATAATAAGCTCCAAGCTTCGTCTACCCTCTAATCCGTCAACCAAAGCTTTACCGCCGTTCTCTATACAATCAACCACATGTTCGTAATATGCTTTATGCCCAAAACCATATACATCCGGCGGATTCGTGGAAAAGTCTCTTTTAACTATCTCATCTTCTTCGATACCGTCCTTAAAACTCCAATGTCTTATCTCGTTTACAGCAAATCCACCTATCTCCACGCTACCTTTTTCGCCAAGAATAGATATAGAACCTTCTAGGTCGTTTGGTCTAGTGGCGGTTGTAGCTTCTACAACCCCTAGCGCACCACTTTTAAATTTTAGCAGGGCTACGCCGGTATCTTCAACTTCTATATCGACAAGCTGTGTCGCACTTTTCGCAAACACGCTTTCCACATCACCCATTAGCCACTCCAGCAAATCCACATGATGACTAGCTTGATTTGTAAAAACACCCCCATCCATAGCCCAAGTACCTCTCCACTCATCTTGATCATAGTATCGCTGATCTCTACACCACCTAATGCGTACCGTCCCCATAACAAGCTTACCAAATCTACCGGTAATTAAAGCCTCCCTTAGCTTTACAACTGGCAAGTTGTACCTATTTTGCTTAATGACAAACAGCCTTATACCGTTTTCATCGCACACTCTAATCATTTTATCAGCATCTTCAAGCGTTAAAGCCATAGGCTTTTCAACTATGATATGCTTTTTGTAGGTCGCCAAAGCTATTGTGTGCTCGGCGTGCATCCCGCTTGGTGTTAATATGCTTACCGCATCAATATTTTGCTCTATTTTCATCATTTCTTGAAAACTATCGTAGTAATTAACTCCATATTTTGAGCCAAACTTCTCTGCTTTATTTTTATCTATATCGCAAACAGCTACAAGTTTAGCGCCGTTTATTAGCCCTGCCCCTAAAAGCTCCGCATGTCTGACGGCGATTCTGCCACACCCTATTAGCACTATATTTAACATTATAATATCTCTTCTATCTTGTCTAAAATATTTTTAAAATCGCAATTTCCTCTACAAAAAAAACGTTTATTATCCAGTTTTTTACCTATTAAATCTTTTGCGAGTTCAACGGCTTCTTTTTCGCTATTTGTCCAGTGCATTATACCATTTTGAATAAGATATTGATCATGATAAAGCCATATAGACCTCGTGGAGATGGTAGGTATTCCGTAATAAACAGACTCCAAATTCATCGTTCCACCGCCGCCTATAAAAAGATCTATAAAAGGATAAAACTCTTCAGGGCGAAGCTTTTCTTTTAAAACAACAGCTATATCGCCGAAATCTCTTTCAAGATACTCGCTCTCGTATCTAGGCATTATTACTATATTCGCGTTTATTTCCTCTTTTAAAGCGGGGATTACTGAGTATAAAAGCGGAAGTTTCTCGGACACATAGTGTGCCTTATACTCCTCTTCCCTTATCATGATGGTCATTTTGCCATTATCGATACCATATCTTTTTCTAAAATCGTTTTTATCTTCAACTTTTATGTCTTTCATCCAGAGGCACACATCTACAAAATCGTATGGGATAATTTGCTCATCAGATAAAGCAAGATTTGAAAACATAGAACGCGGCATAATGTATGGATAGAAAAATAGTTTTGAGTAGGGCAGAGTAAGGCGCGTAACTGCTGTAATATTTTTTGGGCTTTCTAGGTTGCCTGGATTTGTAACAGCTGGAGTATCGTAAATGTTGACTATAGGGATACCAAGACCAAATGCAACATGCACACTATCGACGACTGCACCGCAAATAAGCACTTTTGGTACGCCTATCTGCCTAAAAATATCCAAAAACTCTTTTTGACGGAAAATCCTAGCCTGAAACTTGTCAAGAAGTGTACTACCGCCATATTCACCTAATACTGTATGTTCGATGCCGTTAAGCTCTAGTATCTCTTTTGCCTCGGTGTAATGCGGAGCATATCTCGTACTTACGAATATCTTTTGACCTCTAGCTTTTAACTCGGGAATCATTTTACTAAAAAACATAGCATATTTAGGGGTGCCGACATCAATCCAAATCATATTAGTTCTTTCAACCTTTCATAAAAAAATAGCCTCACGTCAACCGTATCCTTGGCGTTAAATCCAAGTTCTCGCATCCATGCTATATCGGGAGCTTCAAAACCTTTTTTATCTTTTCTGTAGACTATGTCTGCGTCCAAATATCCGGAAAGTATTTTACGCAATAAAAACTTGCTATACCCATTATGAAATTTATAAGAGTTTGGCGCAGAGTGGGCAAACTGCACAATGCGATAGTCGGTAAAAGGCGTTCTATTCTCCACCCCAAACTTCATAGCGTTTCTATCCTCAAAGCGTAGAAGCATCGGCAAATTAAACTTTAAAGTGTCAAGCCGCAACGCTTTTGACGGGCTTGGCGTAAACTTTTCTAACAGTAAATCATAGTTTGGCTTGTAGTCTTGGAAAATAGCGTTTATTTTCTCCAAAGACCCGATATTGTCATCTATAATCAGCTCTTTTTTTACATGCAAAGGAAGAGAGAATTTAACGCCCAGCATATATTCATTAAGAGCCTCTTTGCCATACACATCAAGCCTATCAAGCAGATTTTGCCTATTTTGCGTCAAAAATCTAGCCACATGGTGATAATAACCGCCAAAAAGCTCGTCGGCGCCCTGCCCCGTCACGGCTACTTTTGAGTATTTTGATAGCTCTTTAAAAACCGCATACTGCACAAAAGTAGAAAAACTTCTTGTCATATCCGACTGCGTCGCCAAAAAATCATCTATAAGCTCTTTTAAATCATCTACTTTTGGCGATAGCTTAATAAGATTTAGATTCAGTTTTTTTGCAACTATATCCATATATGGACTCTCGTCAGAAGAGGGATAAGAGGGGAATACAGCTCCAAAATATCGCATATCTACGCCATTTTTTGCAAGAAGAGCGGCGATAAGAGAGCTATCTATACCGCCCGATAACAAAACCCCAACTTCCACATCAGAGCGAAGCCTAAGAAGTAGCGCATCTTCAAAAAGTTCCTCAAACTCGTCGCACGTTTTTTTAAACTCTTTTTTATCAAACTTTTTAGCCGTTTCAGAGCTGTGCGGTAAGCTCCAATATCTCCTGATAGAGAGTTTAGCTTTTTTTGCGTCAAATACGCCGTAATGCGCCGGCGGTAGATGTTTTATCTCTTTATAAATTGTCTTTTCAGAATAGTCGTTTATATTAAATAGAATCGAGTCACAAAGCGTCTGTTTGTCGTACTCCAAAGAGCAAACAGACTTAAACGCTTCTATCTCTGAGGCAAAAAACAGTTTGCCGCCTTTTAACGTATAGTAAAAAGGCTTATTTCCAAGCCTATCTCTCGCCAAAAATAGCTTTTTGCTTTTTTTATCATATACGCAAAAAGCAAAGTCTCCGTTAAATCTTTCAAGGCACCCCACCCCCCAATATCTGTACGCTTTTAGCAACACCTCGCTATCGCTGTGAGAGTGAAACGTCACTCCTTTTTTTTCTAGCTCCTCTTTTAGCTCTATATAGTTGTATATCTCGCCGTTGTATACGAGTACAAAATCTTCATCATACATAGGCTGAGCCGCTTCGTCGCTTAGGTCTATAATACTTAGACGGTTGTGGGCGAGGGCGATATGTTCGTCTTCAAAAAAGCCGTTTGCATCGGGTCCCCTATGCCTCATCGAGCCTGAGGCTTTTTTTATAATTTCGCTAAAGATATTACCACCGCAAATTGAACACACTAAGCCGCACCGCCGTTAGAGCTTATAATCTCTTTGCAAATGGAGAGATATTTCTTTGTTAAAATATTTTTGTCTATAAGCGAGAGAGCTTCTTTGCTTGGCGTATAGTCTAGCGATTCACTCTTTTCGACATACAAAAATGCGTCTACGAGTGCTTGCTCGTTATCCACCAAAAACGCACTTTTTTGATGCTCCAAAAACCCCTCATACTGAGGTAGATTTCTAAAAATCATAAACTTTCTAGCCGCTAAACACTCAAGCATTGTGTGCGGCAACAACTGTTTTTCTACACCAGCTAGGCTTCTGAGTAATACTTTATGTCTAGATCTCATCTGAGCTATTGTTTGCCTCCCACTAATAACCATAAGATGACTTTACTTTTAAAGTCCGCACTGAATATTTTTTTCTTTTTACTCATGATATTTTTCCATAAACGCTGTTTTCAGCTTAGCCCTCGTGAAGTTAATTATTTAGACCGTTGTCTTTTTTGCGGATTATGCCGGACTGCAAGCAATAGCTGGCAAGAAAACTCTCACATATCTCAAGATACTCGTAAGTCTGCAGATCAATATCCAAAACTACCGCAGCATCAAGACTTTTACCAGGTTTTGGGCGTTTTGAATCAACCTCTAAAAAAGCCTTTGACAGCGAATACTCGTCATCGCATAAAATAGAGTTATCCGGATGCAAAAGCTCGTCATAGTGTTCTATATTGGAGGCGATAACAAATACGCCGACCGCCAAAGCCTCCATAAAACTCTGCGGCAACCCGTCGCTTGGAGCGAATGAAATAACCGCGTCACAACTTGCAAACGCCATCGGCATACGCTCGTGCGGTACAATAAAAAACAAAATATCGTCCGCAAATTCGCTTTGTTTTGCAATCTCCCGCAACGAATCAAGGTAAGCTTTATCCGGTCTTAAGGTTGAAATCGCAAGCTTAGCGCTTGACCTGCCCTCTCGTTTAAAGTGCAAAAATGCGTTTAATACCTCTTCTTTTCTATAAAACGGTTGCATAGCCCTAACACAAAAAAATAGAGTGGCGCCGCCGCTCCAGGCTTGCAGCTCATCATCTGGTTGCGGGGTTGTAAAACACTCGCTTACACCCCAGCTTATCATATGAATACGGTTTTCTTTTATACCTTTTACATTATCCATCAACATCTGCTTCATACATAAAGACTTTACCGTAACCGCTGCGGCGTTTTTCAGTAATATCGAAGCCCAAAAAGCTTTCTGCCCCTTAAAATCTTGCGCTTTATCTATGTCACCGCCCATGCAACTTACAAGCAAGCGCTCTCTAAACGGCAAAAAAGCCAACGTCTGCCAAAGTCTACTGCCCCAATGAATAATAATCAGTTTTGGTCGATAGCCCAAAATAAGCCAAAACGTCAAAATAGTGCTCGCAATATATCGAAGCGTTCTGTTTTTGCAGCACAAAGGTCTAATAATCTTAAAACCGACATCCACATCCACCTCATCGCAATCCGCATTTGCGACGACCACAACATCCTCGCCAAGTCTTTTAAGTATCGCTATTCGTGCTCTTAAAAGCGAACTATTGACGTTTGCAAAAACTAAAATCACTTTTTTTTGCCTCTTCCTTCCCAACCGTTATATCCAAGATGGGCATCAACATCCTTAAGACCTGCTTCTTCAAGCCATCTTCTAAATGTCTTTAGTCTTACGGGGTGGTCATGCGCGGGGGAGAGCATATCAAAAAAATCTAGATAAGCCCACTCTTTTAGCTGCTTTTCATCAAGCCCCAGTGATGTATAGTCAGGGATCAAAAGTCGCCAATTAATTTTATTAGCTCGCTTCGGCGAAAAAAGGTACCGATTGAGCTTGAATATGGGCCACATAAAGTCTATATAGTGCTTGCCAAAATTGTATAAAAATCTATGTGGTAACCTCTTTGTTATGGGACGTACCCAGTATTTCGTGTTAAATGGCGTATTTTTATTAAACGGATAATGGTCGCACACTATTTCACCGTCTTTTTTTAATTTTTGCACCAAGACATCAATAGCTTTTTTGGCATTTGGAGTATGCTGCAACACACCAAAACAAAATAGTTTATCGGCAATATTATCAGGAAAAGGCATCTCATATATATTTGCTTGCACGAGTAATAAATTTTGATTTTCGCCATTACTTTCATAGTTTGCTTCTACCGCATTGGAATAATCAAAAGACAAAACCATTGCTCCCGTCTCGAGTGCATGCTTTGTAAATCTGCCTGAACCAGAACCAGCTTCAATAATTAATTGTCCGCCTAGGTGGTTTTCGCCCCCCCCATCTTGTCTCTTTAGCGAATCGCTCCTCGCTGACCTTAACTCCACTAGCATGGTCGTACTGTGTTTTTTTGTGAGCCAACCACTCGAAGCCAAAGCTATTTGCATAATTATCAGCATCTACAAAACGCGGAATTGAGTTTGTAATCGAATAACTTGCTCCGCACTTTAAGCATAGCAGTGTACCTTCTTTCGTGCATATATCATCTCCGTCTATCACTTCTAATCTAAAATCTGAACAACATTTAGAACAAGCTAAATATTTTAAATGAATATTAAGCATATAATATATATCCTTTTCTTTCTAATCCTAAAAGCCATTTGTTAAGTGTGATAAAACAAAACCCGACACTGCCTAGACGCATATCGTCATCCAGCGCCTGCATAAAACCATGCACGCTCTTTTTGTCTACAATTCCAATACGCCAAAGAGCAGAGTCATGCGCCAACGCATCATCCAAAAGCCTACGCCAAGAGTTTTTTATCCAATAATCTATCGGGGGGTTAAACCCGTGTTTTGGTCTATCGAAAATTTCTTGGGGCAAGTCGCCCTTAAACGCTAATTTCAAAATAGGCTTTGTCTCCTCGAACGGTAAAAGCTCATTATATGATATTTTATCCGCGAAATCAAGCAAGGCGGGCGAAACAAACGCCGCCCTACCCTCAACGCTATACGCCATACTCATGCGGTCAAGCTTTGTCATCATCTCGTTTTTTAGATAAAATTCCAAATCGTGCTTTAAAAACTCTTTTGGCGAAGAGTTAAGCGGCTCTTTTATAAGCAGTCTTGTCGATGGCTCTATATCGTCAAAAAAAATTTTAGCCAAAAACAACTGTTTTTGCGACTCCGTTGCGTAGTAGTGCCAACCTTTTGGCCTATCTTCGCTAAAAACTGTAGCGTCGCTACGGCGCACTTTGATATGCCAACTATATCCGCCAAAAACCTCATCGGCTCCATCGCCCGATAACAACACTTTAATCCCTTGCGCCGCAGCTTCTTTGGCTACAGCCAAAATACCAAGCCCCGATACAACCGCAAAAGGCTGATCTGAGAATTCAACAAAATCATCTAAAAGAGCCTCAAACTCCCTAGCCCCAATCATTATGGCTGTATGTTTTGTACCGAGCGACTTGCTAACGCGAGTAGCGTATTTGGTCTCGTCCGCATAGCCAGTGTACGAGTCGTAATCATCGGTAAATCCAACAGAAAAAGTTGGAAAATTTTTATGAATTTTGGAGGCCACGGAGCACACAATAGAACTATCGACCCCCCCAGACAAAAAAGCCCCTATCGGCACGTCTGAGAGTAGTCTATTCTCTATACTCTTAACTACCGCGTCTCTTGCAAACGTAGACAGATTTGAGCGGTCTATAGCTTTATCAAACCTGTTTTCAAACTCTTTTATATTCAGACTCCCCGAAACGTCTACGCTCATCAAACGCCCAGGCATAAGAGTGTTCACACCCTCAATTACGCTATCTGGCTGAGGTATCCATAAAAAAGAAAAAAAATCCCAAATAGCTTGTCTACTTAGCTTTGGTAAGACAAGCTTTGACGCTAGTAGTGCCGATACGCTTGAGGCAAACACTACGCCGTCATCAGTTTTTGCGTAAAACAGCGGTTTCTCTCCAGCCCTATCTCTTGCAAGCAACATTTTTTGACGCCGCACGTCCCATATCGCAAAAGCAAACATACCGTCTAATTCTATGGCGCACTCGTCGCCAAGCTTTTCATATAGCCTAAGCAAAGCCTCCGTATCGCTCGATGTTCGCATTGGCAAACCATGTGTTTTGACAAGCTCTTTATAGTTATAGATTTCGCCGTTTAATACAATAGCTATTAGACCGTCGTCTGACAAAAAAGGCTGATTCGCCTCCGGCAGAGGATCTATGACGGCGAGTCTTGTGTGGGCAAGCAAGGCGACGCCAAAATCTGAAACACCATTTCCATCCGGACCTCGACGGAACATAGAATCCAAAACATCTTGTGTATTTGAACGATTAAAGGAGCCGACTACGCCGAATATTCCGCACATTTAAGAGTCGCTCAAAAACTTATTAATATAAAAAGCTATCTCTTCTATATCTATAAAATCCATGCAGCACCTCTCTTTGACGCATTGTGGCTGATAACAAGAAATATATTCATATTGAATTTTGGTTTTAACGCCACGCTTTGGTTATAAAAATATATCTCCCGCTCATCTGTTGCCCCGAAAAGACCAATAGCTTTTTTACCAAGAGCAAACGCTAGATGAAGCCCTAATGAGTCGTTGCTTACTATAGCTCTAATGTTTTTTGCTTTTTCAAATTTAACCACTCCATCAAAAACCTTTTCGACAGATACTAAGACCATATCTTCGCTAGTTTGCCACAAAACTCTCGATGGATTCCTTCTTTTTCCTGCAGTATATACCACTTTTCTAGCCTATATCAAAATATTTTTTGTATATCGGCATCGCAATAAAAACGGGAAGCAGCGACACGATATATCTGAGACGGTGCTTCCCGCCTGCGCTCCTAGCCTGCCTCAGATACACCCTAGCCGCACCGATATCGCCGATGGATAGCAGATAGTTCGCCTCCATGATTGCGCCCCACCTATAAGCGGCGGTAAACTCTTTTTGATACTCTTGACGCAACGATGGATAAAGCTTTTCCAATTTCTCAAGCGAACACAAAAGCTCCTTTGCATGTCTATCTTTTGTCTGTTCGCTAAGAGAGCCGTCTGTAAGCCTGTATTTTGCGATACGCTCTTTGATGGAGCAAACCTCGTATTTAGCCGCTACTCTCATAAACAAATCATAATCTGGCGAGAAACGAAGCGTCGTGTCAAAAATTAGCAAGGAATTTTCAGACAAAACGGCTGAGCGAATCATGGCGGTAAGCATCCCAATATCATACCATTTGAGTAACTCTGGAAATATGTAGCCGTTAGTGTGCTTTGTGTTGTAGTTTGTTATTTGCGTACCATCTTCTGCAATTTTCTCAAAATCACCGTAACAAAGCATAAACTGTTTGTTTGTCTCCATCATCTTCAGCTGTTTTTCAAGTTTTTGCGGTATCCATATATCATCAGTGTCTAAAAAGCCAATATATTCACCGCAACACTCGCTAAGAGCCAAATTCCTAGCCTCGCCAAGAGGAGTATGGGACGGGGCATAAAAATATTTTATTCTCTTGTCATTATATAATGTAACTATGTTGGCACTCTTATCAGTTGACTGATTATCCCAAAAAATTATTTCCCAATTTTGGTATGTTTGAGTCATAATGCTATCTATTGCTTCCTTTAGATATTTCTCACCATTATAACAATTCATTACCACTGATACCAGCGGTTGATTACTTTCCATAAAATTCTCTTATTTTTTTTATAACAATACTTTGCTCTTCTACCGTCAAATCAAAATGGCAAGGTAAAGTCAAAATATTTTCATAAATTTGCTCGGTTATTGGTAGTCTGAATTCTGATTTATATTTTGTTTGTAGATGATTTGGTTTGTAATGAATGCCGCATTCGATACTGTTTGATATAAGATATTCTCTCATTTCATCTCTTTTTTCGGCTTTTATCACAAAAATGTGAGGCAACACTTCATCAAAATTAAAATCCAGTACATTTACTTCATCGATATCATCGAAAGCTTCTATGTACTTTTTTGCTATGCTTTGTCTTTTTTGTTTAAAATCTTCAATTCTATCAAGCTGTGCGATGCCTATAGCTGCCATGATATTACTCAAATGATACCTAAACCCTTGCTCCTTAACATCAAAATCCCAGCTTCTTTGGCTTGAGTATCTTTTTTCTGTATCTTTTTCTACTCCAAGAAGCCTTCCATCTTGAACTTTTCGAATCAACTCTTTATCGTGCGAAAGTATTGCTCCACCTTCGCCTGAAGTGATATTTTTAATTCCATCAAAACTAAAACAGATAATATCTCCTTTTATACCCACCAAACTGCCGTCTCTGCTGCTTCCAAATGCCTGGGCGGCATCCTCTATAACCCTTAAATTAAACTCTTGCGCTATTTTATAAATTTCATCCATGCCTTTTGAACTGCTTGCATAATGCACAGGCATTATCGCTTTTGTATTTTGGGTGATTTTTTTTCTTGCGTCGTCAGCATCCATAAAAAGCGTGTTCGGATATACTTCGCAAGAAATTGGCTTTGCTTTGGTCGCTGAAATAGCTTGAAAAGATGCCACATAAGTAAGTGATGGCACCAATATTTCATCATTACCTTTAATACCCAATGCGCTCAATGCCAAATGAATAGCGGAAGTCCCTGTATTTACACAAACTACACTCATTGAAGTTTTTAAATAGTTTTTAATCTTTTCTTCAAAAAGTTTAACTTCTTCACCCATACCAAGATACTCTTTATCAAGAACTGATAGTACAGCGTTTTTTTCTGTTTCGCCGATTGAAGACTTGGATAATCTAATTTTCTTCAAGGATTTATTCCCTTAATCCAGTATGTTCCGTTTTCAAGCAACCCATCTTCAAATCTTGGAAAATGCGATGCTTTGAACAAATCCCTATAGTCTTTTCTGGTCCTTATATAACCCCAAAATTGTTGTTTTTTCTTTAGTCCAGCACGATATTTAAACCAGTTTTTGATTATCGATACCCTTTGCTTAAGGGTTGGCAGATACTCATCTTCATACGAAGCGCTAATAAGTAAAAATTCTTTTAGGGGATACTTTGCAACCTGATTTAAAAACCCTAGTAGTGTTTTATCGTCCATTGTGTAATCAATAGTATTGCAATAACAAAAGTCAATAGCACCTAATTTTTCAGAATATGCAATCTCTGGAAAATAGCCAGACAAAAAAGAAATTTTTTCATTTTTGATAAGCCATCTATTGACCGAGGATGCCGGCTCAATAGCGTATAATAAACCTTCGTAATGTTTGGCGACGATATTTTCTACATAACCAGTACCGCAACCAATAGAGGCTACTTTTGGATATGACTGTATTTGTTTGAGCAAAAAATCCGCAATTTCACTTTTTAGCTTTCTCCAATCAGGAGATATTTCGTCATACGAAGCATATTTTTCAAAGAATTTCTCGTAAAATTTTGAATAAAAGTCATTACCTGCAATTTCTCTATCATCAAGTTTTGCAAAACTCTCAAACTCAATGCCAAACCAATTTGTTTGATAAAATTTTCTCATACATAATCCTTCGTCACAGTTTCTGTCGCATTATGCTCCATACTTGCAAGATTTAGCAACATATTATGCTCACTCAATCCCTCAAAACGCATCCATATACCAGGCGGCACAGTAAGCCTTTTGTATTCTTCGGTTGATATGACAAACTCAGCTCTCATCTCGTTAGTTGGCGATTCCTCTCTGTCGTCAATCAGGCAAAACTTAATGGCTCCAATCGGAACAACAATATTTAGCGTCATTTTTAGATGCTTTTTCCATCCCTTGATTTCGCCCTTGTTTACAAAAGAGAAATAAGCCTCACCAAAACCGCCAAAACCAGCATCGCTTTTCTTCATAGCATGCCATACAGCACCCTTTGGTGTGTCTATTTGACGCAAAGGCGTTAAAATCACACCATCTATTTGCTCCATTGTAACCCTTTTTGCAAAGCTAACTCTTCGTAGTCCTCTATCTGCCTTAAAGTCTTGTCGTACATCTTTTTATCCGTCTTGTAAAAATCAAAATACCACTCGCTAGTAAACTTAATAGTTAGGTGTCAAGTTCCACAACATTATACCATCCCCTTCAAAGCAATAGCATAAAACGCATCAGGTGAAATCTTAAATATTTCAGGCTCTACATCAAACCAACTTTGAACCGCTTCACATGGTGTTCTAACTTTAAGTTCTTTTGTTAGCCCACCATGTCTTCTATTTGTGTTGCAGTGTATCAACAATCTCTTTAACTCATCTTTGAGCTCATCTATATTTTTATATTCTGTCGCTTTAATGGTACTGTTTGAAATGTCAACCCCTTTCCCAACAAACGGATTTCATTTAAGCGCATAGCTTAACCTCTGTTTCGTTTTTACTCAAGTTCCCTTTTTCAAAGTATCGCTTTTCATGCTCCGCCGGACTCATATTGCCAAGCGCCGAGTGTAGCCTTTGTCTATTATAAAACACCTCTATATATTCAAATATCTGTTTTCTTACCTCCTCAGGTGTTGGCAGGGATGGTTTTGTTAAATATCTCCACTTGTCCATTAGTCCAGGGGTGTTTAAATTTAGTTAATCTATGTTCAATACCATTTGCCGTGCAAATAGCGTCAAATGGATGAATCTTGTTTTTAGGTTTTAGATGTTCCGCCAACAATTCATATGTGAATTGAGCCCCATTGTCTGTAAGTATCTATGAAGATTAGACCTTGAGAGAGCTGGAATTTTATCTTTTAAGGCGATAAAACAATCATCTAGCGATAGTTTTGTTACTCGTCTAAACTCACAGACAATTTGTTGTTCTGTGTCGCTTAGCGATGATTTAATCTTTTTAGCACCACTCTTTTTATCTTCTGTGCTTGTATCTCTTTTCCATCTATGAACTGTTTTTGGATTAAGATTATATTTGATTGCTAACTTTGCGATACTCTCACAAGAGTCTTGAATTTCTTTTCTGATTCTTGGCGTGGTTTTGGCGTTAGCGTGCAATAAATTTCCCATAAATTAGCCTCCATAAGGTGTTTGTGTATTATACCTGAAGAATGGGGGGCTAAACACTTAGGTGCGAAAGATGAGAAATTAATTTATAAAATATCTCAAATCGATAGCATTTTTGTTTACAAAAAGCTCTTTTCTATCTACAAACTCATCCCATGCTACCGTTATTACAATGCAATTGCTACATTGTATAATTCCCTCAAGAGTATATTCATATTTAATTGGAAATTCATATGAGCTTTTGAAGTTATCAATAGCGATTGGGTCGTATGCTACTATATTCGTATAGCCCAAACTAAGCAGTCCATGAATTATATCCGCCGCTGGCGAATTTCTAACATCGTCAGAACCCGGCTTAAAAGAAAGCCCGAGAATGGCTATACTTTCATTTACCGCCGAAAGCCTTGCAATTTTATTAATAGAAAAAATTTTTATTTCATTATTGATATCTAGTGTACTCTTAAGCCCGCTAGCACTGCACCCTATTGATTTGGCAAAATCATACATTGCACTTGTATCTTTTGGCAAACAATAACCACCGAAACCGCATCCTGGAAAAACATATTCTGACATTTTTGCAGGCTGCCCAAACCACCTCTTGTCTTCATGGAGTATTTTAAATGTTTTTGCTATATCGATGTCACCTACTGCATCGGCAATCATTGACATTTCATTAGCATAACTAACTAGTGTTGCCAAAAGAGTATTTGAAAGATATTTTATAAATTCAGAGTTTGTCCATGAAACACAGTGTACTCTAACCCCAAACGATGAATAATACGATTCTAATAATTGCCTTGATTCAATGTCTTCAGCACCAATAACAACTCTATCGGGATTCAAAAAATCATCCCATGCACACCCTTCTCTCAAAAACTCAGGATTATTGGCTAGTAAAATATTATCGCCGACTACGAAACCATTTTGTTCTATAAAAGGCTTTAGTACTTTTGCAGTTGTAAGTGGCGGTATTGTTGATTTTATAAGCAACAATTTTTTACCATCGCCCCCAATATGCGAAAGTGTCTCACCAATTGCACTAATTAGGTAAGATAAATCAGCTTCTCCATTTTTCATAGATGGGGTTCCTACGCAGTATATGACAGTGTCAACCAGCGGTAACGCTTCTGCTATATCTGAGGCTAAAATAAAGTTAGTATTATTGTGTCTTAGTAGTGCCTCCGTAACGCCTGGTTCATAAAAAGGCACAATATTATTTTTTAGTAGTTCTATTTTGTTTTGGTCAGTATCGATACCAAACACCTCAAAGCCCTTTTCGCAAAATCCTAACGCAGTAGTAATACCGACAAAGCCCAATCCAACTACGGCTATCACGCTTGCCCCTTGCTATACTTAATAAACTCCAAAAATCTTTCAACCCCGACATCAACCGAAATTGTAGGGCTATACCCTAACATCTCTTTAGCTTTTGCAATATTGGGACATCTTCTTGATGGATTATTTGTTAGATAATCTTTTTCCGTAGATACTTCCATATAGAAATTAATTTTATTTCCAAACACACTTTCTGCTTTGCAAACAAAAATCTCGGCAAGTTCACTCATTTTTATTTCAGGCGCATCAATACCTATGTTAAAGTATTCGCCTCTGCCATATAATAATGCTTTTATATATCCGACTATGGCATCGCTAACATAACAAAATGTACGACTTGGTGAGCCATCTGAGTAGATTGTTATATTACGCCCCCCAAAGGATGCCTTAGCAAAATCAGCGGGAGCCCTTTTGTCATTAATGCTCATACCGGGTCCATAATTATTAAAAGGTCTTACTGTGGATATTGGCATATCAAACTTATTTGCAAATAAATAGCAAATTGTCTCACCAATTCGTTTTGCCTCATCATAGCAGGCCCTTGGACCGATACAAGATACATTGCCAAAATAACTTTCGCTAGTCGGAATATTAGCACTATCAGGATCGCCATAAATTTCACTGCTTGAAAAAAACAAAAAGCCGCTTATATTTTTATTTACATAGAAATCCAAAAGCCTTCGCAAACCAAAAACATTTGCATCAAGTGTTTCAATTGGGTATTGCCTATAAAAAACAGGTGATGCAATAGAAGCCAAATGAATCACGTAGTCAATTTTGTCACTGCCGCCAATATTTGCCACATCATCACAAATAACATCAAAATCATAAACCTCAAGCAGTCCATGATGGGCACAGGTCAAATTGTCTATCCACTGCGGTCTTCTAAGCATAAAATTATCCAAACCTATAATTTTATTTACGCCCAGCTCTTTTGCCATTAAGACAAAAAAATGCATAAACATATAACCCAAAAAACCAGCACACCCAGTAATAAGTATATTCTTATCCTTAAATCTTTCTCTTTCTTTGCTGCTTAAACACTCGTATATGTAACTAATATCCTCGAGTAAAATTTTATTTTTCATAGTTCCAGCCTTCCATTTTTATATTAAACACACCTCACACATATCTACCACACCTTCCACTTTGGACTATCCGCCCAGCACTCTTCAAGATACTGCTTGTCCCTTACGGTATCCATACACTGCCAAAAGCCCTCATGCTTATAAGCCATGAGTTCACCATCCAAGGCAAGCCTCTCAAGCGGCTCCTTTTCAAATATTGTAGCATCGCAGTCTATGTAGTCAAACACCTGTGGTTCACATACAAAAAAACCGCCATTTATCCACCCCTCGCCGCCTTGCGGCTTTTCGCTAAAACAAGACACCCTATCGCCGTCAAATTCGAGTCCGCCAAATCTTGGCGTAGGATGTACCGCCGTTACGGTGGAGAGTTTACCGTGGCTTTTGTGAAATGCTATAAGTTTTGATATATCTGTGTCTATTACGCCATCCCCGTATGTCAGACAAAATGTAGAGTCCAGATACTCCGCCACCCTTTTGATTCTGCCTCCTGTCATAGAAGCATCTCCTGTGTTTACAAGCGTAATACGCCAAGACTCAGAGCGTCTTTTGTGAATCTCCATAGAGTTTGTGGACATATCTATTGTGACATCACTCTGGTGCAGAAAGTAGTTTGCAAAATACTCTTTTATCATGTAGCCTTTGTAGCCAAGACATATCACAAAGTCATTAATACCGTAGTGCGAATATATCTTCATAATATGCCACAGTATCGGCTTACCACCTATCTCCACCATTGGTTTTGGTTTTAGCGTCGTCTCCTCAGATAATCTAGTGCCAAGTCCTCCAGCAAGTATTACGGCTTTCAAGTAACTCCTTTACAACTCAAATGCTTTTTTTATGTTCTCTTCTGTCGGTTCACAAAAAAATAGCACCTTATGCTTATTGCCAATTTTTTTTAGTATACCGCAATCATTGAAAGTACTTATTGTTTCAATTGTATTCAAAAGCTCTTCTTTCGAGTCAATTGCATACCACAGCACACCGTCTCCTAGCTCAGTCAATGGATTATATTCAAAAGCATCTTTGCTTTTAACGACGACAATCGGCAAACCAATCGAGGCTAATTCTAACATTGCGCCCGTTGCCGATGCCACAACAAGTTTTGCCTCCTTGGCTAAATCGTAAATATCAACCGAACTTATCATATAGCTTGTTTTTAAGAGGTCTTTTAGCAAATTTATATCGGTTGCTGGATGAGCTTTTAAAATAATCTTCTCTTTACTATCCAAATGACTTATCATCTCTAGCACGTTTCTGGCATCTTCCAAGAAATAAGAGAGCAAAACTAAGATGGAGCCTTCATTGGCAACAGATCTTTGAATATTGCACTCAAAAAGCTTCTTGTATCGAAGGGACGGTCCTACTTCAAATTTGACAATGCTACTTTCTGGCAAATAATATTCTCCGTTTACCAGCACTTTATCCGGAACAGTTTTAAAACTTATCTCATTTTCATCTACAAGAACACTCATATAAATGCAAGAAAACAGAAATAGCTGTGCACCTATTATGTAAGTGTCTGCATCGCTATCCCTCATACCTCTGTATAAATTTTTGTCTATCGTCTGGTTTTCATACCAACTAATTAGCTTAATTCTTGTTTTTTTGAATCTAGCAAAGCGTTTGCCTTGCAAATACCTAGAATATCTATGAAAAGTTACAGCACCAAGACCGTCTAGCATTGCAAAATGGAGCAATCTATCGTTGTATTGCCTACTATCTAGCGAAGAGGTAAAGTTAATAACTTTAAACGGATATCTGATAATAAAACATAGAATGCGAACAAAATCTAGCATGGATAAAAGATCATACTCACAGACAACCGGATACTCTTTTTTTCTCAAAATTGAAAATACTTCCCTCATTTTTGCTGGAGAAAAAAGCCCATAAAAAACAGGGATGTAGACATACTCTTTATCAAGCCTTTGAAAAGTGTCATCTAGTCCAAAATAACTGTCTGAAAAACCATCTTGTCGTTCCAATACTTTGTCAATAATAAAAAAAGTATCTACAATAATAATCTCTTCTCCGGTCGCCTTAAAATCAAACTTTTTGGCATAGCGTAGATAAATAAAAAAATTGACAATATAGTAGTAAAAACCTTTGAAGCTTTTTTTGTAATAAGTAAGCAGTTTTTTTAGTATAAACCAAAAATCAACATTTGACGGTGTTGAATTTTCCAACTTTTGCCTTATAAAAACACTTGAAAATGGGTTTTTTGAAAGCGTCTCATTTGAGAGCATATCTATATCTTTGTATGCTTCTTTCGCTTTTAAGGATAAATAATCAAAAATTTCTTGATATTTTGGCTCAAGCGAATAATTAATCAATGGTAAACTCCGCAAACGACTCTATATATCCGCTTCCAATTCCTTTTAAGGCGGAATTGTTGAAACCGTAAAAAGATACTCTATTTTGAACGGCGGCGTCATAGTCGTTAATACTATCGCCAACCATTATGGCTGCCTTGTGTGAAGTATCGCTCTCTTCTAGTATTTTACGTAAAAGCGTACTTTTTGGGGTAGGAGAACCGTAAATGCCATCAAAAAACAGCCCTATTTGATAAGTTTCACACAAATATCTAAGCTCCTTCTGATCCGCACCAGATGCAATAAATAGCTTTTGTTTGCCAAACCTAGACTCTATGAAGTTGAAAGTTTCTTTAATTATGTATTTTGGCTTGATTAGTTCTTTTGTCACAATATCAGAAAATTTATCAGCATACTCCAATATTTTTTTATCAGAAATAGCCTTCCGTAAAATATCTTCAAAAAAATATCTTATTTTGACATATCTCGAGATACCACCATTTTGCATATGAAATTCCAAAAGTTTGTCAACGGCGGCAGAGTCAAACCCTTTAAAAATTTTAGAAAAAGCGTGTGCTTTTATTGGCATTGAATCAAGTATTACTCCGTCAAAATCAAATATAATCGTCTTAATCAACAAATTCTCCAATAACTACACATGGTGCACCATCAAAACCGCCAATCCTAAGCGGAGAGACAAAGATACTTTTTAATTCATTAGCTCCAATTTCTCTTAAATCCATATCCTCCAAAAGCAGTATCGGACTATCTGGGTTTAAAAATGCCTTGTGAGCCGCCCTGCCAAGCTCTCTATCTAAAAAGCTAGATACAGAAATAGTATCAAAACCAAAAACTCTTATTTTTGGATACTTCTCTCTCAAAAAAATAGCGATTTCTGGCGCAAATCCATATCCCGATAAAGCGTAACCATCTTCTCCTCTAGTCTTGCAGCCTCCAGTTTTTACAAGCAATATATCATAATCATCGTCTCGTATGCCATCGAGAGATAAAATTAATTCATCTTGTATTATTTTACTTTTTGGCTTTATCTCAACGACAAGCGGCTTTGCGAAAATAAAAAAATCAGCACTATAGTCACATATTGAGGCCGCACCTTCAAAAAAATGGTTTGGAAAATCAATATGGGTTCCCATATGAGCTGACATCGTTACTTTATTTTGCGATATTTCAAGACTATCTTTATTTCCATATGTAGGCGTAGACGTATTTAGTGCGTAAGATAAAAAAATATACTTATTCTTCAAATTCAAATCCACTCTCTTCATAAATATGCTTTATGCAACGTATAAGCCCTTGCCCAAAGTCTACATATGGATTTGCCACCAGTTTTTTTGCACTTAATGGGTGAAAGGAATATGGTGTTACCTTGTAATGCCCATCATAATCCGCATCTTTTGTCTCTAGTCGTATATGACCGCCAAAAATCTCACCTATCATACCAAATAAATCTTTTCTCTTAATGCTCTCAGTACCTGTCAGTATAATATGTTGATTTGCATACTCATTAGCCAAAATATCTACGGAAAGCTTGGCAGCATCGGATACATGGATATACTCTCTTATTTCTTCACCGCTTCCAACCATTGTAATTTTTTTTGTAGCCACAGCTTCTTTTAAAACACTCAATATATAATTTGAGCTATCCGCCCTTTCTCCATAAAGAGAACCGTATCTTATTACGGTAAATGGCAGACCATACTTCCTGCCATATTCTTCAGTTAATTTTTCGCTAGCGTGCTTGCTAATCCCATAAAACGAGCCTTTATTGCTTACGGCATAGGCGCTGCTGGCATAAATAAATCTTTTAATTTTATTATTTTTAGAGGCTTCTAATATATTGAGATTGCCCACCACATTAAGCTCCACAGTTTTAAAAGGATCGTTCATTGCTATCGCAATATTGGCAAGTCCGGCAAAATTATAGACACAATCAGCACCTTTTAAAAGCTCATTCACGCCGTCTCTATCCAAAATATCACAGTTCACAAACTCTTGCTCTTTGAGCAAATACTTTGATTTTGCTATATCCGCCACTACTACGCCATATCCGCGTACCGTAAGCTCATCCGCAACATAACTACCCAAAAATCCGCTTCCGCCAAAAACTATCGCTTTCTTCATATTTTTAAAATCTCTATTTATAATTTAGTGTGTGGTTTTAGTTTTTCAAAATCAGCGTCAAATGTAACTAATTTAATTGATAGTTGCATCTATAAGAATATTTGTATCAAAAAAGATGGTTATCATTTATCTCATTGCAAAGCTTGCCAACATCTACGCTCGTATCAACCGTCAAAAGTTTAGCTTCTTGAAAATTTTTTGATAATTTATGATCAGAAGTAACTTTCTTAGTATCGTAAATATTTTCATCAACTAAAATTATCACTTTCATTTGTTAACAAGCTTTTCATAATCTTCTGCCTCTATAAATTTATCTTTAACATATATTTCAAATTCTATCACATACATTTCTCACACTTTAAAAAACTCTCTTAAATGCCAAATTGCACTTCTCCCCATCGCAAGCACAGCCTCGTTTGCATTGCCGCCGATATGGGGGGTGCATATAAGATTTGGTAAAGTGAGAAGCTCCATATCACCTGGCGGCTCTTCAAGATATGCATCAATCGCCGCTCCAGCTATATCGCCATTTTTTAAAGCCTCTTTTAGTGCAACCTCATCGACTATACCGCCTCTTGCTGTATTTATTACAAAAGCACTATTTTTTATTTTTTTTAATGTACTTACATCAATTAGATTTCTTGTCTCGTCTGTCAAAGGAGTGTGGATAGTAATAAAATCTGCTTTTTCAAATATTTCATCTTTAATAGCAGCTTTTGCTCCAAAAAAAGCAATTTCAGCTCTTTTATCTGCTATATCGTTTATCAATAGTTCGCATCCAAAAGGAGCCAGCAGTCTTGCGACCTCTTGACCTATAAAACCAAAACCTATAATTCCTACAGTTTTACCGCTCAACTGAAAACCGCCACTTTTATTCCATACGCCACCCTGGAGCTGATTTGCCGTAATATATAAATTTCTACACAGCATCAACATAAAACCAAGCACCATTTCTGCTACGCTTAGTTTATTAACACCACCGCTCCAACCAATCGCTATGCCTCTTTTTTGGCAAGCTTCAATATCTATATTATCAAGCCCTACACCATATTTTGCAATTATTTTTAGATTTTGGCAAGCGCTAAGCACATCATCATCTATTGTCTCTAAGCCAACTATTGCGGCATCGGCATTTTGCAAGTATTTTATTAATTCTTCTTTATTAAATCTCATACCACTAATATTTAATGTGGTATTTGGAAATGTAAATAAAATTTGAGACGATAGCGTACTATTTTTAGAAAAAGAAGGTGATATTACGACTATTTTCATTTAACTTTGGCAACTTAAATTACTCAATTTTTCAATGACTACTATTTTAATCACAAGTTCTTTTTTCATAATATATCTCTGTTTCTCCATAATTTAATTACTTTTCAAAAATAAAATTATAAATACTCTTGTACGCACCATCTTCAATCATCTGCGAATGTGCTTTTGTAAATTTAGAAAATCCACATTTTTGCAACATATTAATAACCTTATTAAGATATTCTACCTCGTTTTCATCGAGTTCAACAAGAATACTTTTTACTCCTTTATCTGCAAATGTTTTTAGTCCGCCTTTTATTATCAAATTCTCTATGCCATCTACATCTATTTTGATATAATTTGGTATTTCAAAACCATGTCTTAAGATAAGTTCATCAATACTAAAAGAGAGTATTCCTTGTTTGAAAATAACTGCAGATGTCACACCGCCACACTTTATCTCGTCCAACTTTTCGTTTATATTAGAAAAGGTTGACACAGCTCCGCCAGCAGAGGTCATTGTCATATTTAGTATACCAAATTCACTCTTGTCTGAAATAGCAATAGGATAACATAAGACACTGTTTTGCATATCGTTTATTTCAATATTTTTTGTAAGCATAAAAAAGTTATACCCAGATGGTTCAAACGAAAACACCTTAAGACCTTTTTTTGCAGCATATATAGAATAAAGTCCCATATTTGCCCCTATATCCCAAAAGATATCTCCGCTTTGCATTCCGTCAATCCATTCAATTGTTTCTGGCTCTTTTGTAAGCAGAGTATCAGCCCTCCAGCAAGGTATGCCTCCGTAACAAAAATATTTAACTTCACCATACTTTGTGCTACAAACAAAAATTGGAGTATTCTCCTCTGCATCACGAGCTAGTCTATACCACTCTCTGATTTGCGTTCTGTCTACTGTTTCTTCATTCTTCATTTTATCCTAGAGCCACTTGCATATTTAAGAATTTTTCAGCATCCCGCTAGCTAAACTCGATCTTTTCAATGTCGTCTTCTTTTTCATAATCTCCATAACCCATATACCTTTCAAGGCACTCGTCTTTAAGATGTCTAAAAATCTTGTCGCCCTCAGGAGTCAAGCTTTCAGCTTTTTTTATCTCTGCCCATCTATCCTTTGGCATCTTTACATAAAGCACAAAACAACGCCTTATACCCTCTATCTCTGCTTTTGGAAAGTATTGCATATCAAGCATCGTGGCTTCAACAATACAAGTGGCTAGCTTGCCTGTTTCTATTAAGCCAAGAGATTCCGACATCGCCCTTAATGGCGTACCATGAAACGGAACAAATGTATAAGCATTTACGCCATCAGAGTTAAAATGCCTATTTAGTTCTATAGTATCAAAGGCAAGTTCTCTAGTTTCGGGTGGAAAGCCTATTATATTATTTACGCTGATAGGAATTCCAAGCCCCGTTACGATGTTTAGATTTTTTATAATCATTTCGTTGCTTACTTTTCTAGCAAGTACTCTTTGCCGAAACACCTCATTGCCATGCTCGACTCCAAATGCCACGCGCAAAAGACCAACCTCTTGAAGCATTTTGAATTTCCACTCCGACACTGTTTCAGGTCTAGTTTGTATCCAAAAAGGGAGTTTAAATTCTGAATACATCTCGCAAAATGCCTCAAACTCACTATCATTCCAAGCCAAAAAAGTATCAGCCCAAAAATATATAGAGTCCGCCAGATAATTATCTACAACATGCTTTATTTCTTCGCGCACCAAGTATATCGTTTGTTTTCTAAAAAACTTAAAACTTTCATTTTTGTAGTTTTGCATCTGCGATGGAGAGTTGCAATACCCACAAGTATAAGGACATCCTCGTATGGTTTGAATAGGAATCATTCTTCGCATCATTCCTTGCATTGGTCTATAAAACCTGCTTTCTTCAAAAAGAGAATAATCAGGAAGTGGATTTTTTGTTATATCTACGGGTGGCGGCAATCCATTGTTTACTATCTTACCGTCTATTTTGGCATACAAACCTTTTAAATCCAGCAAATCAGAACCGTTTTGCAGTCTTTTTGCAAGCTCTACAAGGGTATCTTCCCCTTCGCCTTTTAATATATAATCTATCGTGCCATCGGAATACCCATGTGCCAAATCTGGCGCAAAAGTCGCAAAAACTCCCCCGCAAACTACTGGCGGTTTTTTATTACCAAGTGATTTTAGCAAGCTTACGCCAACTGGATACATATCTTCAGTAGCCGACATCACAATAAGCTCAGGATTGAATTCTGCGATTATTTTCTCAAAATCACTATAGGCATCAGAGGCTCGAATTGATTGCTTAAGTATAGAATCGTCGTATTGTCTTGCGTTTAGGTTGTCAGCCTTTTGCTTATCAGAATCAATCTTTGCAAATACTCCTTCGTACATTGTAGTATCGAATAAGGCAACAGTATGGCTCTCTTTTTTAAGAATAGCGGTAAACAAACCTATAGCCGGAGGCAGAGTATTCATTCCATATAAATTTGGATATAAAAACAGTATTTTCATATTTCTATTCACCTCCACCTGCAGGGATAATAGAGCCAGACACAAAAGTACAATCCTCTGAGGCTAAAAATAAAATTATATTTGCAATCTCTCTCGCTTCAGCCATCCTACCAATAGGAATCATTTCTATGCGCTTGTTCATATCTTTATTTTTATTTTTAGCATGGAAATCGGTATTTACTACACCTCCACGAATCGTATTAATAAGAACATTATCTTTTACTGCATACTTTGAAAAAGTGAGTGCTATGCTCTCTAACGCAGCTTTTGAAGCGCTATACGCTATGGTTTCTATGGAACCGCCATATTTTACAGCACCCACACTGGATAGATTTATAACTCTCCCCCATCTATTTTCCCGCATATTTTCTATCAAACCTTTTATCAACAAAAACGGAGCTATACAGTTTACTTTATAGGCAAACTCCATATCTGCAACACTAACATCATGCAAAGAGTCTTGCACAATATAATCTCCTGCGTTGTTAACTAAAATATCCACATTGGAATACTTTTGGCATTCTGCTATCAATGTATCAATTTCCCATAAATTGCAAAAGTCAGCCTGTATTATTTTCAAATTTTTATAAGTCAAAGAGCGTAAAGCCTCGCTTGAGCTGTGATAATGGGCAAATACAAAATATCCTTTTTCCAAAAAAAGCTTTGCTGTTGCCAACCCTATACCGCTATTTGCCCCCGTAATCAAAACTGTTCTCAATATCTTCGTCCCCCTTTTTGTTGAGTCCTCTAGGTTTTTTATTCATAAGTTTATCAATTATAACACAGGTATCATATTGGACGAACACGCTATATGACCCAAAAATTGGGTGGGGTAACGTATGTACAATAAAACATAAGTTGCTTATTTGGGACGAGCTACGCAAATTATTATACTGGCAGATTTTGTATCCTGCATAGCTTGTACAAATTGCTCGCTACATTTTTCAAAAATTGCATTTGCCCTTCTCTCAAAATCAGAATTACCAAGAAAAAACTGATTTTTTGTTGCTCCTGTAAAGTTCGCTTGTGGACCGCCGATAAAAAACCAATGCAAAAAATTATACAAACCGTATTGATGTCTATACATTACTTTTTCAACCTCAAAACCACAAAATTCCAAAAGATTAACAATTCTTTTTTCATCGAAGTAGCTAAAGTGAGCCTTATGCCAAAAAAACTTGTCATATCCTGCTCTTGTCTGCTCTGGCAAATACATCTTAAGCGCCTCTTTCATATTTGGCACCTCAATATACAAAAGACCATCGTCCTTCAATATTTTTTTAATATTTTTCAGAGCTTCAGCTGGAAACGGCATATGATCAATAGCATTTAGAGAAGTTACTATATCAAAGCGGTTTTCAAATTCTATATTTTCTATAAAACCATAATACCCACTAATATTTTTTGTTTTCAAAAATGAAACATATTCGTGACTCAACTCTACGCCGCTTACACTTCGCACGGCATCTCTTACGCCGCAAAGCAAATTGCCAGCACCACACCCAATATCGAGTAAATCCATATACGGCTGCAAGAGCGGCGATAGGTTTTCGATATCTTTATAAATAGTTTTTTCTCTTTCTTCAAAAAGATCGGCTACTTTTATGCTTCCCTCTAATATTTTGTTATTTTTTGTATATTCCAACTCATTGTATTCTGCAATTTCTTCTAGTGTCATATTGGTTTCTTGGAATATATGCCCGCACGCCCTACACTCATAAACCGCCCCGCCACCGTCTCTGGTAATGTCTGATACTAGTTGATGTTCTGCCGCCTCATAACATACATTACACTTTTGCATAATTCAACTCCCCTTCTATACTTTTAAAAAAATCATCTACATAACGCATCTTATACACCATTATTAAATTTTTTTCATTAATCATTTTACTTTATCCCTTTTATATATCTCAACAAAGTTATCAAAAAGTACATCCACTTCAACACCATCCGGTAGCAACGCCTCATGACTAATTATACCACTATACGCTATTTCATCCAAAAAACTTTTAAACTGCTCATGTAATAAGATATTTTTATCAGATACGGGCAACATTTGAGGATCTGACACTTGAACATGTGTAAACAATTTTTCGTATTTTTTTGGATCTACAGACATTAACCATCCGCTATCGAAATATGTTTTTGAATCCAACTGAACAAATATGTTTTTAAAGCCAGAACCATACACTATATCTGCAGCCTCTTGTGTAGAATTTAGATATTCGCACCACTCCTTTGGAAGCGGTTCAACACAAAACTTGATATCTTCAAAAATTGGGTCAACTTTTTCAAGAAACGATATAAACATATCATTGCATTCGATTATTGATTTTGTATGCATCAACCTGCATTTTGGCGAGCCAAACGTGATATTCCCAATACCAAGCAACTTTGCAATCTCTGAAATTTTTTTGAAATATTCTAGTAGGTTATTTTGTTTTTGCGCCCCATTAAATATTTCCAAATCCGGTCTACTAAAAGTCAGCGAGTGCATTGATATAATATTTATACCAAACTCATTTGCCATCTTTTTAAGTGCAATAATATCTGATTTTATGACAATCTCTGGATTTTCCCAAATAGATGTAACCGAAAGCTCTAGGTTCTTTATGCCTTTGCGGCAAAGAACGCCAAAAAACTCTGGCAGATTTGAGACACCCTTCTTCCAGCCGACATTTGAAATAGCGAGTCTATCCATTGTGCCCATTCTTTATCCACCACTCCACTTGCGGCATTTGCCAAGCATAATCAACATCTAGTCCCGCATCTTGCTTTAACGGAAAAATATTTTGTCCCATCCATTTTTGAGGTAAAAGACCGCTTTGTAAATTTTCTAAATTTTTACCCCTTACTACGGACACACCCATGTCCGCGAACCATACATCGCCCTGCGAATCCCTATCGCAATTTAGGCTTTTCGAATCTCCAAAGTACTCAAAATCAACAAATGGATGTAAAAGACCGTCATCGCCGACTTTTCTAGCCCTAAGCGGACTCCACATATTGTATCTGGAGACGGTAACAGCAGAATCAATTTTTTGGTCATTTTTCAAAATATCTATACCGTTTGATATTGTTTCTGCGGTAATCATCGGGGCATTACACATGAGCAAAACAACAATATCTGGCTTGCCATGAGTAGCGCATATTTGCGTATAGGCATGTATATAAGCATCTTCCCCAAGAGCCTTGTCGTCGCATAGCTTCAACGGTCTATCAATAATATCAAACCCAATATTTTTTGCAACCATTTTTATATTTTCATCATCCGTTGATACAAAATGCTCATCAATTGCACTAACTTTTTTTGCCTCTGACATGGGATATGAGCATAACGGTTTACCTTCTATCATGTACATATTTTTACCGGGAAATCCTTTGCTTCCTTTTCTGCCTATTATAATCGAGACTATCACCGTTGTGTCCTTAATTTTTCTATCTCACTATCTCTCAAATAGCATCCATTGCAAGACGAAATCGTATGAGCATTGCCGATGACATGCGCTTGTCGGTACTTATCAATTAACTTCCATGCATTTTTAACAGTCATTTCCTTAGCATTGCCCAAACTCATATGTGCAAAATCGTCATGATTGCAAGGAAGCATAGTTCCATCCCACCAAACAGCCATTCTTTGCCACAACTGAGGGCACGCCCACATTGCAACTTTATCTTTCTTTTTTTCGGCCATTTCTTTATAGTCAAGATAGGCTACCTCGTCGGCAAAAGACGACCAAAACTTCGTATACTCATCAATTGTATCTTTGAGCTCGTCAAGCAATACGGTCTGGATTCTAACCTTTGGGTGTTCTACACCAAGCTTTTTTTTGAGAGTCTGCAAATTTTTTATATTATTTAATACCGTATCAAAATTTGAGCCAACCCTGTACTTTTCATACACCTCTTTGGTGTACCCCTCGGCGGAGATGGAGATTCTATCAAGCTTCGCTTCTATTAGCCTCATAGCCATATTTTCATCCAAAAGCAAGGCGTTTGTATTAAAATACACATCCACAAAACCAGCATCTTTGGCGTATTTGACAAATTTGTCTATTTGCTTATGAAGCAGCGGCTCGCCTCTGATATTAAACTTTACGCCGTAAAGCCCCTCTTTTGCGCCCTCATCGATTATCTTTTTTACTAGTTCTTCGGAGATGAACCCTTTTTTCATAGAATCTCCAAGGTATGTTGTGGCGCAAAAAGGACACTTAAGATTGCAAGTACTGGTGACTTCTATATCCAAAAAGAGAGGAAAAGGCGCAACATGAAATATTTTTGGGTACTCGCTCCATTTTTGCCTATACTCCACAAATTTTTTGTCATCCCTTTCAAATAAGCTCTTTCCGGCAACTGTATGAAAATTTGAGTTTGCCTGTGCAGACAAGCCTTTCTCTTTTTTCGGTGACTCCAACATTACTATCCTTTGCATGGTATAATCGTAGCTTAATAGTTTTTACTAATAATAATATAGAGTTCAGATGAGTGCAACATTATACTATATTAACGCAACAACACCTTCAGCTCTTCAGCCCAGTCATTCAGCCAACTCTTACTCGTCAAAGCATATTGGTTACAAAACTCATTTTTTGCATTTTGAACTTCATCAGATAACCACCATTTATCTATATCGTCATTAATCATATTTAAATGTTTTGCTGCAGACTCTGGAGATGTATGAAATATTTTTACTTTTTGAAGCAGATCGAAATAATATTTTGCATCATCTCTTAACTCCCATTGGTGCGGATTCCAAAAGATTATAGTAGGAAAATTGACCGCAAAAGTCTCCAAAAAAGTAGTTGCGTTGTATGTTCCAATCATAATCTTCGCACCTTGAAGCATTTTATACATAGATTCACGGCATTCATCAATTTGCAAATCACTTCCACACCTATCTGTTAACCTCTGCTTTTGCTTCAAATCATGGTCTTGCGAATATAGTCGAACGACAATTTCAGACATGATATAAGGATTCAAATTCTTCAAAAAGAGAACTTGCTCATCAATATATATATTGTAGCCACTGCTTGAATGTGGCTCATTAAGTAAGTGTATCGTATATCTAGGAATGCTACATAATACATGCAATATATATCCATCTTTTTTTGGCTTAATATATGTGCGGCTTAGCTTTGGGCTTGCAATCGCCTTTGTTTTTGTATTTTCGTTCCAACCCCATGTATAAAAGGTGTCACAACAGCGTAGTTCATGATTTTCGACCATAAGCTTTTTTAACAACCCATAAGCACCGCCATGTTGTACTCCAAGTAGTTTTGTGTTTTTAGTAATACACTCTGCTGACCAAAATTTAAAACACTCATCAGCATAAATAGCAACGGCAGTTATGATAATTTTTGGCGCTCTGTGCCTGTATAGCTCCAGTGATTTCGATTTTATTTCACCGTAACCCTCGATATAATATTTAGGAATGTGTTCCACCAGCATATCTGAAAGTAGTTTCTCAAACGATGAATCTCCCAAATCAAAACTTATACTATTTCTCAACCTAGCATCGTACTTAAAATCTATATTTTCCATTTTTTTTGCTCTATCCGTAACAGGCGTCATGCCAAGCCGCATTAAAAGTTTATCAATATTGTCAACCCCAAAAGAAGAATCAACAAATACAATATCATTATTAACAAATTTGGAAACAATATCGTCAATAAAAAATCTAACTTTTCTCTTAAAAGTATATTTGTGTTTTGGCTGCTGTATATGAAGCTCTTTTGTCACCACCATTCGTTCACTTTTGACAGATTGGACAATACCAGTCTTTTCAATTATTTGGCTAAACAATGCTAGATTGTAATTATCAGTAGTAGCCATTCCCGCAAAATCAAAGTACGCATTAGGAGTTATCTCGCCATTTTTTAAATCGCAAACAGTTGTATGAAGCCATTTATCATACGCTAACGCAGTCCTTAAGCACTCATATCTATCAAATACAACTCCGACAAACCATTCCAGCCAAAATCCAAGTAAAATTCTCCAATACCTAGAAGGATAATCAACACGGTGCAACCGATTTAGTTGTTGCATAATTTGTAACAAAGCCTTTTCGCTTAACTGATCAATATATTCAAAATCCTCATTAAACTTAGCATCATCATCCCAATGATATGGCACAGTAGTATACTCTTTGTTATTCCAAGCTTGTTGTTTATTATAAAGCTTGCACCACTCACCCAAAAACAATATCTTACTATTTGAACAATCCCAATATTCGGACTGTGCCGTTAATGCCAAGAACAACATGACTCCTAATAAACATTTTATAACTATTTAATATTGCGAAATATAACTATGTCTGTCTAAACCCTCTAAACTCTACATCTCTATTTTTGTATAAGTTAACTACGTTTTTTTGAATGTTTAATCCCCTAAACTTCAGGTACAGATTATCTTTAAAAAGTTCAGGGCTGGAGTCAAACTTTTCTAGCAATATAGTATAAGGGGTCTTAAACTTTAAAGCTTTTAATTTCTTCTGGTGGTTATAATACAGAAGATAACTCATCAGGTGTTGTTTAAGCTCGTCTACCGTCTCGTAATGATATGTTTTTGTCGTAGCGTTTTTAATAGTCTTGTTAAATATCTCCACTTGTCCATTAGTCCAGGGGTGTTTAAATTTAGGGTCTAAACTCACAGACAATTTGTTGTTCTGTGTCGCTTAGTGATGATTTAATCTTTTTAGCACCACTCTTTTTATCTTCTGTGCTTGTATCTCTTTTCCATCTATGAACTGTTTTTGGATTAAGATTATATTTGATTGCTAACTTTGCGATACTCTCACAAGAGTCTTGAATTTCTTTTCTGATTCTTGGCGTGGTTTTGGCGTTAGCGTGCAATCAATTTCCCATAAATTAGCTTCCATAGGGTGTTTGTGTATTATACCTGAAGAATGGGGGGCTAAACATTATAAAGCGTCCCAGCAATACATGCAATACCTTGCGGAAACCAATGGATATATGAATCATTATCATAAACTATTAATAATATTTTCATAAATTTATTATCCCATCCTCTAGTATATTATTTAGCATATCAGGATGCCCCATCAGCACACCAACTTTTCGATTACTATTTGATGAATACAGCAGAGCATAGCTTCTATCTGTAATCTGATCGCAGTTTTTGCATATCAATTCGCTTGTCATAAAAGAGCCGTCAGAATGAACCTTTCTTATTTCTTTAAGTCTTTTAGAATCTAGTACCTCGGCTAATTTTTGAGTAGTCAAATCGCCAATAACCAATTTTCTATCATTATCAAAACAGCAAACAGAAACCTCACCGCTTTCATGGACATAAGGCTCGCCAGAAAATGGTCTACCGCATGTTTTGTAACCACCATTGTCTATTCTAGAAAATTCATTTTCCATGATACCGCTATAGTTGTGCGGCTTCCAAATTTGCAGCTCATCTACTTTTGGCTCCCAATAGGCTTTCCAACTTTCGGCTTCATGTTCATTTTCATTTAACATTACAAAATTCATAGCCACATAAAGCCCCCCCCATTAGGTTTTTTATAATCTAAAATATTGTGTAGGTTTTCCCAAACTCTATCAAATTTTACAGAGCCTCCGTGTACTTTTTCATAAACTTCTTTACTCATTCCATACATTGAGATTTTTAAAGTATCTATATAGTCTAATAAGTGAATTTTATCTTGTGTAAGTTGGTTGCATGTTGTACTTGTAAAAATTTTTAGAAATGGAAATGTATCTTTTGCGTATTTTAACTTTTGCTCGACATTCTTATCCATAAAAATATCACCATATCCGCTCATTATTAACGAAATTGCACCATTACTCACGGCATCATCAAGTATTTTCTTGAATAAATCAAAATTCATTGACTTGAACTTGAACTGATATTCATCTCTTGGGCACATTATGCATTTTGCATCACAAAGCGTTGTTGTTTCGATATTAATCTCTTTTGTATTCACTGACTACTCCTGCTAGGCTTATACTTACTACCAGACACTTCTGCCGCCATCCATATTTAAAACTGCCCCGTTCATATAGCTACTCGCATCACTACATAGGAACAATACAGAAGCCTTATATTCGTCTATCTTTGCCATTCTTTCCATTGGAATAAGCTTACTTATTTTTTGTACAAACTCGTCAGAATGGTTGTTATATACACCTCCAGGTGCAAAAGCATTACATCTGACACCTTTATCTGCCCAGTATGTTGCTAGATATTTTGTCAAGCCGACAAGTCCATGCTTAATCACCGAATATGTCACTGGCTTTACATTTTGCATATCGTCCAGTAAGCCGTCTTGCTTATAAAGATTTTGATTCGGCGCCATAACCCCCAAATCAGATGCAATGTTAAGTATTACACCGTAGCCATTTTTTGCCATTTCAGTACCGAAAATTTTACTACAAAGCATTGCACCGCTTAATCCTACTGATATTTCAAGATTCCATTGATTCAGATCAAAATTCTCAAGTCTTGTTTTGTTTGCATTGCTATCTTTTTCAAACTTTGGGTCTATAGCCGCATTATTTATCAGCACATCTGGGTATTTTTTAGAATGCAAAAATATAGCATCCCGAGCTTTTAAAATCTCTTCTTCCTTTGTAATATCCACCCTTAAAGCCAACATATCTCTATTGTACTTGACTTTTACATCAGCTACAAAGTTATTCATAGCTTCACTATTTACATCGAATATTATCACATCTGCTCCAGCCTCTATTAAAGCTTCACAGTGCTTCTTGCCGAGTAGTCCGGCACCACCAGTTACAATGACCAACTTATCTTTCATATTAAATCTATCTAAAACCATAATCGCCTCATATAATCTTTCTCAGCTGTCCACCATCCATAACGATATTGCTACCTGTTATAAAATCACTTTTTTCTAAAAATATTACGGCTTTTGCAATATCCTCAGGTGTAGCAAATCTATTCAACGGAACATTTGTAGCTATATAATCAATAACTTTTTGCTCATCACTTCGCATCTTTTGACTCCATGTACTTCCCTCAAACATAACATTACCTGGAGAAATTGAGTTTACCCTAATGCCAAACTTGGCAACCTCGTTTGCAAGATTTTTTGAATATGCCAAAAGAGCAGTTTTGGCACAACTATAGGTAATAGGCGCCCCGAGCGCCTCACATCCAGCTATTGAAGATATAAAAATAATATTGCCACTTGAGGCTTTCAAATATTCAATTGATTTAATAGACAAAGATACTGCACTAAAAAAATTCAAGTCAAATACACGCCTATACTCACCCAAAGATACATTATGCCCGCAAGCACCACGCCCACTTCCTATATTGCACACTAGCAAATCAACTCTTTTTTCAGCTTCAACTATATATTTTAATGAACCCTCTATAGACTCATCTGCCGATAAATCAGCAACAAGAGGTTTGGCATTTGTGCCGAGTTCTTTTGCTGTAGAATAAACCGTAGCCTCATCTCTGCCATTGATATAAACGATATAGCCATCCGCAACCAACCCCTTGGCAATCCCCTTGCCTATACCTCTGCTTGACCCGCTAACCAATGCTACTTTTTTCATTTTAGATACTTATCGATATATGATTGCAAAAACTCTTTTTGAATTTTGATTCTTTGTAGGTCTTTTATATAGTTATCATCCCTAGAAGCCTGCATGGTTATAACGCCGTTAAAATTAATCCCTTTGAGTTTTCTAAACAACTTATCAAACTCAGCATTTCCAGTACCGAGCATCACGGAGCCGCCGCCAAGAACTCTGTCTTTGATGTGTAAGTCAGATATAAAACCTCCGTAGGTATCAAACTCTTCTTCTAGATCGTATCCAATTGCGGCAGAATTACCACTGTCATAATTAACTTTTATATTAGACGATTCAAATCTTTGCAATAATGATAAAAATGGTTTTGGCGCCAAATCTGTCTCAAAATTTATAAACACTCCCGCATTATGCGCAAGTGGTAGAGCTTTATTTATCGATGAAACAAACATATCAAAATCTTCAGAAGTTTTTAACGATGAATGATCCACGCATGGCACCACAATATCGATGACACCAAGCTCTTTTGCATTCTCTATAAGTCTTATGAAAACATCTTCACTTTTTGCCTGATGCGTAGAATGGAATGGGGCTTCCATAAAATAGTCAGCACATACGGATTTCACTTCCACGCCGCTCTCTGAAATTATTGACTTGATCTGCTCAATGCCAGCAACGCTCATAAGTGGATTTTGCTCATAGTCATTATAGTCTAGTATGAACTCAATCCTGTCAAAACTTAAATCTCTAGCAATAAAAAACTCCGCCTGCCAATAATTCAAGGGGTGAGACTGGTATCTATTTCTAAAACGAGGTAGCAACCTACCCTGCATGACACCAATTTTCAAGCTAACCCTCCGTCATTTTTTATACCGACCCCAACAAGCATTAATTCTTTCGACCATCTAAGGAATTTTATTTTGCATCTTATTGGCACAAAAGGTGCAATGGCTGCACTGAAATAATTAATAAATGGATATTTCCAAACTATAGGCAATTGTCTAAACTTGAAGACACTTATATTGGAAAATGAGTGCATTTTATATATAACATTGAGACTAACTGTCGTAAATGGTGTTTTGTGCGTATGATCGTCAAAATAAATTTTATAATTTGATTCCCAATCAGGCACAAGAGTAATTAACTTTCCACCTTTTTTAAGCAATCTAAGCGCTTCGGCAAAATATTTATCTGGATTTTCTAGATGTTCCAAAAGTGACTTTGAATAAACTACATCAAAGAAACCATCTTTAAAATCAAGCTCCTCCTTTTGGATATCGACTATCTGTACCACAATACTATCATCGAAGTTAGCGGCCTCAGATGAGATATCTACACCATACACATCCAATCCTAATTCTTTGAATTCTTGAAGAAATTCACCCCTACCGCAACCAATCTCTAGCAGTCTCATACCTTCTTTTAAATCGAATCTAGAACAAAGATGTTCAACAAGTTTTCGAGGATATGATGTATATGGTCTCTCTGCTGTGTTATAGATTGTGGATATATATTTACTCACAGGCACCTCGCTCTTGTAAAATATCTCGCAAGGACTCTTTATAAACATCTATCGCTTCAACCAGCGCTTCTTCTGGAATACAAAGAGGTGGTCCTATCTTAATAGTTCCCGACAATGTTCTAATAGAATTTACACCTTTAAGCATTGCTTTATAGATTAGATTATCAACAAGTTCAACATCTAACTCATCTGTTCCATCTTTGACAAAAAATACAGCAGCCACAAGCCCTTTACAAATGATATTTGAGATAAGCGCTGGATACTCAGCCTGCCAATCAAGCAAAATTTTTTCTAGCAATTCTCCTTTTTTTCTTGATGCCTCTATTAATCCTTCGTCAATCAATGCATTAAGCGCAGCTAGAGATGCTGCGCACGCCATAGGATTACCTCCGTGTGTACTATTCATACTGGGGTCGATATCTAATATTTCAGCTCTGCCCAAAATCGCAGATAGCGGCAAGGATGACGATATGGCTTTTCCACAACAAACCAAATCAGGCTCAATGGCATAATATTCAAATCCAAAAAGCTTCCCCGTCCTACCAAAGCCAGACTGCACTTCATCCACTGCTATTAGCACATCATTTTCTTTTGCCCATTTGACCATTTCGTCTATATACTCTTGCGGATAGAAGATCGCACCCCACCCCTGATAGGTCTCCATCATAATACCGGCAATATTTTTGAGATTCACACCGCTCTTTTCTAGCTCCGCCAAATCCCTTTTAAAAAGCGCCGATGGATTTAGTCCACACTCTTCAACATACCAAGGAGTTGGAAATGGAAGGTGATAGATATCTTTATCTAGGTTGACTATCCACGATTTACCTTTATCTTTACCGCCTATTTGCTGAGAACCCGTTGTTTTACCGTGAAATGAGCCCGCAAAACTAAGTATTCCAATCTTATCTCTGTTTTTTTTATACCCATTTTGCCTCATTGTCTTAAAGGCACATTCAGTAGTCTCAGAACCAGTAGTATAAAGTATGCATTTATTCAAGTGTTTTGGTGAAATTTCTATAAGTTTTTTGACAAAATCTCTTCTTATCGCCGTCGGATAATAATAGCTATTTAAAAGTGGCTTATTCGTATATTCTCTCACAGCCTCAACTACTTTTGGATGTGAATGCCCAATATTGGCAACAAAAATTGTAGATGTAAGGTCTATAAATATATTTCCAAAACCGTCAAAAACTCTGTAATCAGTAGCACTATCCCAAAGTATGGGGAGTTGGTCATGCATAGATTTAGTCTCATACATCCTTAGGTCTTCAATTATTTTTATCGCCTCTGGATGTGGTAGCGATGTACATATTTTCCTATGTTTAGTTTCTAATTTTTCCGTCTGCTCTGGTTTTAAGTCGTAATTCGTTTTCACTAGTCCCTCCTTGCCAATACTACATACTCATCGCAATTATAGTCATATTCATTAAGTTTAAAATTCTTATACACATCAATATGGGTAAAACCTGCCTGTGTTAGCATGCTGCGAATTTCAACAGGAGAATATGGTTTTAAAATATTCGTCATTTTGCTATTTCTATTTCTATCATCTCTATGATAAAACATTTTCTCCCAAACTACAAAATTATCATCATCTAAAGAAATACTTTCCAGTATAATTTCAAAAGGATCTCTACTGTCAAACATTTGCCATGTCCTAAAAAGTCCGTTATTTGCATAAATATTTCTCATTACTGAAAACATACTGTACAACTCCAAAATGACACAACCTCCTGGCTTTAGGCTTTCATAGAATGCCTTCAACAACTTCTTGACCCCCCCCGTTTTATTGGATCAAGGAATTGCAAAACAATATCAACGGCAATACAGCAGTCAAACTCTGCACACCCCAAATCAAATTCAAAAATATTTTTATTTATATTTTGCACATTCTGTAGATCTAGATCTTTTTTCCATTTCTCCGCAAATTCAAATCTAGTCTCACTAATCTCCAATCCTATCCCATGCTCCAAGGCACCATCTAAAGCTAGCCTATAAAGCAATTTTGAATTTCCGCTACCCAACTCAAAAACTTTTATTCTATTTTCTTTAAATAATTTTTTAACCAGTCCTGCAAGCTCCTCAGTGCTTGATAATTTTTGAAGCCTGTATTGACTTAGTTGTTCTAAACTAGAAAAATTTTGCAAAGATTCGACATTGTCATAAGAAGTTAAGTTTAATTTGGCTTTTTTATTCATCATACTGTCCTTATAAAATAAGCATTTCTACAATTTCAAGCAGATTACCTTCAATATCCCTGCAATAGCACACTTTTGCAAATCCCTCTGTGGATAGTAATGGCTCAGAGATAAATTCTAGATTTTCTTTTTCTCTGTTATAAAATTCATCTATATCGTCAATCTGAAGAGCCATATGCGTATAGCCTAAACTATAAGTGTTTGATTTTACCATTGATTTATTGCTATCGATAAAATCTAACAACTCTAGCTTAACTTCACCAAGCCTATCGCTTAGCTTCACCATTCTTACTTTTTGATTCTCTACTTCTAGCAGTTTATCCAAATACCCACTCTCTTCAACCCAGTCCTGGCTAATCTCAAAACCTAATCTAGAGGTATAGAATTCCAGCATTTTATCCATACATAACACCACAATACCGGTATGTCTAAATTTGGCAACGTGTCTTTTATTGATATTTTGATATTTTTTTTGCAATTGCTCAAAAATACGATATTTTTTGAGTTTTAGCATATTTTCAATCAATTCAAAATCCTCAAGCGTATCTATTTCAAGCGCTCTAGTTGTTTCAAATAGCAAAATATTGTCGCCATAAACACTATTTTGCTCCAACACCACACTTGTGCGTATCACGTCAACATAACCATTTGGTATATATACATCATCAAACGATTGCCTAGGTCTATCAGTGTCTGCAATTGTAAGTTTATCTGTTAATGGTTCATAAAAACTATTTTTTTGTAAAAACCACTTAAATGGTGTTTCAGATGCCTTGTGCGAAGATCTAAGTGAAGAGGCAGATGGTTTACTTATTAAAAGCTTAATAGCCTCATCAATAACAAAAGTGTCCCTCAGCGGGGTTGTCGGTCTAAGAATAGCTATAAATCCTGGAACTTGAGATTCGTTTTGAGCAAACCATTCAATAGCATGCTTAACATAATCAATATCTCTTGAGTTGTTAGATGCAAACTCTGACGGTCTCAAAAATGGACACTCAGCTCCGAATCGAATCGCATAGTCGGCAATTTCTAGATTATCTGTTGAAACAACAACTCTACTTGCCACTTTGCTCTCCAGTGCAGCCTCTATTGAATAGGCAATTACCGGAAAGCCGCCCAAAGATTTTATATTTTTTTTAGGAATACCCTTACTACCGCCCCTAGCAGGAATAATACATAAGACATTAGAATTATTGTTTTTAGTAGCCATTGAATCAATTTCAACTTCGATATCTATCACCGTTACTTCCTCAAAAGAGCAATCAGTGTATCGGTTGCTCCGATACTCGCCAAAGAAGCTTCATACTCTTTGCACAAAGACGGGAAATCTAAAAAATTTCCCCACTCTTGATGACCGCCTGGTTTGCCATTGCTAAGCCAATAGAGATGATTCGACAGTGGGTATCTTTGTATATATTTTATAAATTTAACTGCAACGTCAAGTCCAGCTTTTTTAAAAAGCATACCAAGAGTTTTACTGTTATAAAGAAACAAATGGGGACTCCAATATGTAAAATTTGCGAAAGGCTTGTTTTTGTATATACTCAGCAATGCATCATTGGAGTTTGGCACTTCTATAATCATCTTGCCGCCTACTTTTAGTTTTGAAAAAAGTTTTTGCAAAATCATCGCAGGGTCAGGCAAATGTTCGATAACATGAAACGCCGTTACTACATCAAAATAATCATCTTCCAAAATATCTAAATCATTAAATATATCTATACTGTTTTCCATATAGTGATTTTTAAGTCTTTTCTCAAGCTCAACCCCACAGGCATAGCTAGCATGTTGTTTTGCCTGCATTAAAAAACCGCCGACACCGCTACCAAAATCTAAAATCTTTTTATCAGCAATCATCTCTTTTAAAAATTCAAATCTTCTGCTATCATCCACACATGTCTGCTTTAGCCAACTTGCAATATCTAAATCAGCAGACATCCCAGAATCTTTATAAAAATCATCGCTTATGTGATCTTTTGTGGAAAGATATACCAACCCACAAGATGAGCACTCCAAAATATCTAAATTTGGATTATCTCTGACATTACCGTCTCTCTTAAAGCTTGAATTTGATCCACACAAATAACAACTCATAGTTTACCCTCTAATCTTTCCAAACTTATCCAAAATCCCTCACCGTTATTTTTGTGTCCTTGCCACACTTCTGGTATAAATGAATATTCATGTGAATTTTCTCTAATAATTTTACATAGCGTTTGAAAATCAACATTCCCCTCGCCTACCTGCAAGCCTTCTCCATCAACTCCCGTTCCATCGGATATGTGATAATGCGCTGTAATTGGCGCTAGTTTTTTCGTATACTCAGCATGATCCCAGCCGAATTTATTACAAGCCAAATGGGAATGCGATATATCTTGACAAATTCTCATATTAGCTTTTTTACAAAAATCCACTATTTCATCTGCATCTATAAAAATATTCTGATGTCTTTGTCCGCCAAAAAACCAAGGAAAAGGAGCCATATTTTCAGGCAACAGTTCAATATCTGATAAGTCTAGTTGTTGTAAAGAGTCAAACAAATTTTTATAATATACACCCCTAGCCGACAGAGGTAATGGCTCATCCTTTGTAAACCCGCCACAATGAACTACTATCTGAGGTTTAAGAGTTTTTGGAAAATAATCTTTCATCGAAAGAGTTGCATCAATTACTCTCTTTAGATGCTGGATTGACTGCATTCTATATTCATTATTAGGTGTGCATAAATCAAGTAAATGATCGTTTTCGAACAACTCCGGCGCATGAACAATATACTCACACTCATATTTTCTAGTCAAAAACTTTCCAAAATCTTCGCCAATATCTTTAAAACTCATATGAAATTCAACACCCATTGGCGAAGTGTTTTCTAAAAGTGAATTAATATCATGAAGCCTTACTGGCAACATCCATCTGCTGCAAAATTGATAGTTTCTTTTTGACAATGCCAATCCACCAAGATCTGATTTATAAAGGCAATCGCCCTGCTTTATCAATCTCAATGCCCTATAGCCTATAATTTTATTCAAATATTGTGGGCTTAAGCCTCTTCCGGGGCTTTTTATTTCAAAATCATCAGCCTTGAATACATCACCTTCAGCGATACTGTTCTTTGCAAAAATACTTTTGCCTAGATTTTCCCTATTTATCATCTCGCCTTGACTAACATAGCGGCTATCGCCATTACCCATGCCAAGCTCCACCTCTCTAACCCCATCAACTAATCTTCTGAAGTCATCATATTCTAGACTTGCCGTATGATCTGCCCCTTCCATATTTCTATCGAGCGTAAAATGTCTTTCTATGATTTTGGCACCGAGCGCAACGGAGGCAATCGTAATAGCAATACCTCTTTCATGACCCGAGTAGCCTACTGGCACATTATATTTTGAGAGCTTTTTCATATAACGAAGATTTATATCTTTAAACGGGGCAGGATATGTTGAGTTGCAGTGCAAAAGGGCAAAATCAGCATTATGTCGAAATAGAAATTCTACAGTTTGATCTATCTCGTCGTCGCTGCTCATACCTGTCGACAAAATTATAGGTTTTTTCTTTGTGACTAGATATTCCAATAAGTCAAAATTTGTCATATCAGCAGATGCAGTTTTATATGCTGGAACTCCTATTTCTTCTAATTTATCCACACTTGTCTTATCCCAGGGAGTGCACATAAAAACAAGCCCTTTGTCTTGCGCATATTTTGCCAAGTTTACATACTGCTCAAATGTTAATTCAAACTTTCGCAAGAGTCCTATTGTATACTGTGTAGACAAATCGCTACTCGTGATATCCAATGCATCTTTGGAATATAAATCCTCCAAGTGACGCATCTGAAACTTCACACAGTCTACACCCAATTGAGAGGCTTGCTCAATGAGTTTAATTGCATTTTCAAAAACACCATTGTGATTCATACCTATTTCGGCAATAATAAATACTTTATCATGCTCACCGCCTAGAATATGTCCTGCAATCTTCACTGCGCGACCCTCATAGTCTTGATATCCATGTTTTTAACCCTTCATTGTCAAACTGAAAGTTTTGCGTTACAATATTTCTACTTTTAAGAGCCTCGATAAACTCGTATCTTTTTAAAGATGGTACATAAAATAAAAAATACCCGCCACCGCCTGCGCCCAATAGTTTCCCGCCAGTAGCTCCACTTGTTACTGCAAAATCATAAAGTTCATCTAGGTATCTATTTGATATTTTTTGCGAAAACTGTTTTTTTGTTACCCATGCCTTGTGAAGTAAAATACCAAAATCATCAAGCCTACCTTTTAGAAGCCTTGTTTTCATCTCGTAAGCCAGCTTCTTTGAGTACTCAGCAAACTCTTTTGTGCCAGAAGTAGACATATTATCTTTTTGCTCACTATGGATTTCCCCAGAATTTCTACCAGCACCCGTAAAACAAAGCACCAAGCTATCTTCAAGCTCCAGCTTTAACTCATCTGAAATTCTAAGAGGATGCACTATATTGTCTTTTTCATTGAACTCCATAAAATTAAATCCACCGAAAACCGTAGCATACTGATCCTGCCACCCGCCAGAAATATCAAGCTCTATTCTCTCAGCATGAAAAGCCAGTTCAGCTATTTCGTATCTCGTATATTTATCTTCCCTGAAGTTATTAAATGCTCCAATTACAGCCGATAGCATCACAGCAGAACCACCGAGTCCAGAACCAGGAGGCACATCGCTTGACAGATACAAATCAAATCCAAACTCAGGCTTTAAAACATTAAGTACTGCTTTTATTAAATCCAATCTACCATCGTACTTCAAATCTATTATATCATTGAACTCTAGTTTTAATGAAAAATCATTTGAATATATAATAATTTTTGCATCATCCCTCTTTATAAGTGAAGCATATGCGTATTTATTGATAGTGGAATTTAAGACAACACCGTTATTGTTATAAAAATAATTAGTTATATCTGTGCCCCCGCCCGCAAAACTGATTCTAACCGGCGACTTTGCTTTTGATATAATTTTGCTTTCACTGTTCCAGTTAAAACTATTTTTTGTAACAATTGCCTTGAGTGTTTTATCTTTTCTCAAGATTGGAACTAGTTTTGCTCTCGTGTCCAATAATTTTAGTAAGCCCTCTTTTCCAACATCGTTTTCAAACAAAAAAATAAATTCATAATTAGCATATTTAGATACCATATCATGCAGACCTGCGCCAGAAAGCAACGCTCTTCTAATATCTCCGTCTGTAGCGCAGGAGACTATTTGTGAGTTTTTATTAGATAAAAAAACCAATCCGTTGTGATTTTCATCTATAAGATATAGCGCATCTTTAATTGATGCTTCCTCATCTAAGCAAAATTTATTTAGAACTAAAATATCTTCTATCAAAGTATCTCCAATCCGCCAATTGCTTGTTTGAACCTATAATAATCTTCTGGAACGCCTATATCTATAAAAAATCCATTATGCTTATAAGCATTAACTTTTAGACCGGCACCTAACTGAGTTTTAATTTCCGTTTCTACGGCAAAAACTTCATCATATATGTTATAAAAAAAATCCAACCCGTTAAATAAGTAGATGCCCGCATTTATCCAAGCATTCCTGCTATTTACTTGCTTTTCAAAAAAATTTATTATTGTCTCATCGTCTACCTCTAGTGTGCCATATCTATCGCAATCGTTTACAGCAACAGATACAATGCAAACACTAGCCGATGTATTTTTAGTAAATAAGCTTAAATCTACGTCACAAAATGTATCGCCATTAAAAACTAATATTTTAGAATCTTTTTTTAATCCAATATGCTTTATTGCATACTTAATTGCACCGCCAGTCCCCATTGGTTGATTCTCTTTAATAATATGTATTTTTTCATCTCCGGCATAATGGCTCTCAATGATATCGGAAAAGTGGTGCGTAAGAAGATAAATATCCTGAATATCCAACTGTTTTCTAATATTAGAAATTAGAAAATCCAAAAACACTCCATTTCCAATATCCACCATAGGTTTTGGGATAATATCTTTAGTTACACTTCTAAGTCTAGTTCCGAAACCACCCGCTAAAATAAATACTTTTATATCCATTCTCAATATAGCGTTTTTAAAAAAGACAAAGATGATAATGCTCTGGATATTTCTATGTTAAAAAACTTCAAAAACTCACCAATTTGTTTTGCTAATTCTCTATCATGTATTATCTGGGTTGCTTTTGATAAATAGTCTTCGCAATTTGTAGCTATTGTATACTCAAATAAAAACTTATCTTTATATCTCGGTACTTTATCATACTTACCAGAAGATAGTATTAAATTCATAATATCTAGTTGAGCATAATATTCTACACTTGCTTTAATCCATTTGAGATACTCATCTTCAGAATCTAATTCAGGCACTAAACCAATAACCGGTTTACCTTTTGCATAAAACTCTTCAGTTGACATACCCTGCTCTAGAGGAAACGTGCCTAACCATAAATCTATAATATGCCCATAAATATGTGCATCAACAAACCCCGGCATATAAAACCTATCCGAAATACCTAGCTTTTCTACTTTTGCCCTTATATTGTCAACATTTCCAGCTCCAGCGGCTATAAATATTGTATTTTGATTTTGGTGCATTATCTCGGCTATAAGCTGCAAATATTCGTCACTATCCACCTTGATAAGCCTGCCTATTACACCCAAAATAAAGACATTATTTGGATATTTTGATTTTTCATTTTCTATAATCCTTTTATCAATAAAAGGATTTAAAAACTCCATATCAGTTGCTACTGCAAAGTGCTTATATTCTCCATACATACTCATATTGCAGTGACTTATGGTATCGTCAATACCGTCTATATCGTACATATAGTTTCCATGACTCCAAAATATCTGTTTAGGTGCACATCTGCCTGCCACCAAAAAGTCATTAATATCATAAGATGCACCGTGTATCATAATATCCACGCCATCATTTATAATCTTTTGGCGAATATATAAAGCTTTATCAAGATGGCTATGATAAAAGCCGTCAGCATAAAATGGTTCTGCTCCATCAAATATCTCTATACCAAGCTTGCGTACAGAATCGATGCATTCTGGAGCATCATTACTTTTTTCGAAATAACCCATTGAATATATCGTGATTACAAAATTTTTTCTAAACTCTTCATTTGAATACAAAGCTTTCAATAGAGAATATGCAACCTTAAATGGAGCATTTTCGACGAGCCTATCCCAAAGCAAACCTATAAGCTTTTTTCCGTCGCTTTGTTGTGACTTGCATTTTACAAGCCCTGCCCTCTCCACCCACTCTTTATAATATCCTGCCGCCGGTATATCTATCTCATCATTAAACATCTTCCACTCTTCTTGAGTCTGAAAACTATTCCCCATCTTATGATAAATAAAAAAGTGAACATACATAGCTTCATCGCACTCATCACGCTTGATGTGCTCATAAAAAATATCTTTCCAAAGAGGATAAAAAAACGTCCACGAAGAGTGATTGAAATATTTTTCAACCCCCCATAAAGAATGGAGAGACCAATTAAAAACTGATCGCCTTACAGTCTTATCGAGTGCAAAATAACTCTCTTTGTTCCATACTTTTTTTAATACTTCAAAAGTTTCGTTGATATCTATATCAATATGATTTATAAAATCAGTTACTAAAAGTGAAAAACTTATATGACTAATCTCCATAAAGTTAAGCTTCATGGAAGCACTAAGAAATTTTTCATAAGCATCCGACCTAGAGTTTGCCATAGCGGCAAAAAAACCCAATACAATCAAAAATACACGCTCAGTATCCGTAATCCCTTCAGAATATAGATTCTGTTCTACAAAACGCTCATATCCTACAAATCTAGAATCTTCGGTTAATGTGCAAAGACGAAACAAAGCGTACAAATAAATTACATTTTGTTCCGGTACATCTCCTTTTGCCAATAGCAACTCGTATGTTTTATCCCTCAAAAGATAACAAACAGAATAAAGTTCATGGGAAGCTTCGATATTTTTAAACTTGCAAACCTTACCTAAAATTTCTATGAATTCGTTTAGTTTGACCGAAGAATCGATTTTTTTTAAATATAAATTAGCTTCTATACAAAAATCATCCCCGTCAAGAGCGTTGCACGCATTTATAAAGTTCTGCTCATCAATTATTGTCATTTTCTCTCTTCTATCTTTATTTATACCACACTATATCGGAGATGAGCTTTATTTTTCCACCCCATTCCACACGAGAGCTTCCCCTTTTTTCAAATCCATAGTCGCCCTTTTACCAATAATCTCCCTCAAAAACCTAGGATGAAGTCCAAACCCAGGTCGAACCGAGCGAATATTGGTTTCATCCAAAACCTCCCCCGCTCTTATATCCTCCGCTACAAAGAGACTTCTAGCAAACTCTCTTGATTTTTTGCCCTTTTCGCTTAGCTCATAGCTTATGCGCCCCATCAGCTTTTTTGCGTCCCTCGCTGCGTCCGCCATCTCTTTAAACTCATGCGGCTCAAGGCTAAAAGAGCTATCCGCCCCGCCGTCTGCACGTCTTAGCGTAAAGTGCTTCTCAATAACGCAAGCACCGTAAGCAACCGCCACAACCGGAGCCGCTATGCTCATAGAGTGATCAGAAAGCCCGACTTTTACGCCAAAACGTTTTTGCATATCCGGCATAGTAAGTAGATTCATCTCTTCAAGCGGCGCGGGATAGCTTGATGTGCACTTAAGAAGCGTAATATCTTCATTGCCGACTTCCTTGCAAGCCTCTATCGCAAGCTCTATATCCTCCAAAGTCGCCACGCCGGTGGAGATAATCATCGGTCTGCCCTTTGAAGCGGTGTAACGAATAAGCGGCGTATCAGTAATCTCAAAAGAGGCTATCTTGTAAGCGCAAGGCTCTAGCTCTTCCAAAAAATCAACGGCGCTTTTGTCAAACGGAGATGAGAATATCTCAAGACCCAAACTTCTAGCATAAGCAAAAAGCTCAGGATGCCACTCCCACGGAGTCATCGCCTCCTTATAAAGCTCATACAGCCGCCTTCCATCCCAAACAGTGCCTTGCTTTATCGTAAAATGCTCGTTATCACAATCAAGCGTAATCGTATCAGGCGTATAAGTCTGAAGCTTCACCGCATCCGCCCCCGATTCATGCGCCGCCTTAATTATCTCTTTTGCTCTTTGCAAATCTCCATTGTGGTTTGCCGATAGTTCGGCTATGATAAATAGCTCTTTTCCAAAAATCATTTCAAAATCCCATTATTCAACTACAAATTAGCGTTTGTCAGAAATATGCGTAGCTTCCCAGCTACTATAAAGCAAGATGCAAATAGCAAATAAAAATACGCCTACAACCAAAAACTCTTTCATTTTTTTACATCCCTCATCTCTCTTATTTTTTTCATAGCTGAACGATTTATAATCAAGACCCCAATAGATATTCCAAAGACAGCGATTACAGCTGAATACACCAAAGCGCTTTTTTGTATCTCATAATTTAACGCTAACCATCCAATTGGAGCAAAATCCGCTACAACCAATACGTTTAGCCATCTGCCAAGCCAATCTATCTCGCCTTTTATTTCGTCCAATTTACCCATTATTAAAATCTCGACAAAAAAGTTTTTTCATAATTCGCTAGCCATTATCTCTTTTATTTTTTGAACAACTTTTACTTCGTCTGGCGCATATTGATCCAAAAATGAGTTGCTTGCGCTTTTTTTGATGGACTCCGTTAACGTCTCAAACGCTTTTAGCTTATTGCGTTTTTCTATCTCAACATAACGCTCCTCAATAAGCTCTTTTAGAGCTGTATCTACAGAGGTTCGCATAAAACGCGCCAACTCTTCAAGGTGTTCGGCGACGCTTTGTTCAAATATAAAGCTTTTTTGCACGGTTACGCCCATATTCGACTCCTTTTATCTTTTTAGATAATAATTTCTCTCATCTTCCGCGTACACTTCAAACCCAAGTTTTTTGTGAAGCCCAAATGATTTAACGTTGGTTTTTAGCACAGTAGATGTTACCCGCTCTATATCGCCTATTTTAGCCGCAAAACTCAAAAACTTTTCGCACATTCTAGCGCCAAGCCCAAAACCAAGCAAGTTTTTACGAAAAATATAAAATCCAAACTCGCCGCTTTTTCCATCAAGCCTGAGGTTGCACACGCCAAACGGTTCGCCGTTTACAAAAGCTATAAAAGTTTTTTTGGAGCTATTTTCTTTTATACTTTTTAGCCACGCCTCGTGTTCGCTCTCGCTTATCTCATGCGTCGTCGTCATCTGCTCTCTCACAAACGGTTCGTTTCGCCAAGTCCTAAGAGCTTTTTGCGTCTCTTTGTCACAACCTAGTATATTCTCAAATACTATTTCGCTTTTTTCAAGAGCTGAGGAGATTAGAATATTCGCCGTACGCGCTGCGCCGCCACTGTCAAGCGCCCTTCGTTGTTTGCCAAAACGCAATTTTTTAAGAGAGTTTTCAAATCTATACCAAAAAAATCTATCGTCTAGTAAAACCGCATTTTCAACCCCATCGCACAAGCTTTGTTGATTAGATTCGCTCAAAACACCAATAGAGTCTAATCCGACCGCAAACGCCTCATAAAGTGTTTGAGAGCATGAAAATACACCTATATCGCTTTTTTGCATCAACTCACGAAACTTTTTTGCGTCAAGAGAGCCAAAATAGGATATTTGCCCCTCTCTCTTTCGCTTTGGTTTTTTTCCTTTTACCACGCTTATTTCAAGTTTTTTGTGGTTTTTTACAAGTATGGAGGAGATTTTTTTTGCGGCGTTTTTATTGTCGGCTCCGCCAAATGAGAGCAGAATATTGCGTGGCGTTTTTACTCTCTTCTTCGCTCTTTTTGCTCTAAACTCTTTTCTCAAAATAACATATTTGGAGCCTAGCAGACAAGCCGCTTTTTGATTTGAGTAAGCTAGATTTGCGGCTCCAAAAGCGGCGTTTAGCACAAATCCATCTGGATAAACGACTCTATTGAAGTCATCAAAAAAGAGTGTTGTTTTTGCGTTTTTGCTTATAAGCTCCATCGTCTCTTTTTTGGCGTGGTAGCTATCCACAACGGCTATATCAATATCTTGAAGTTGCGGCAAACTATCCCACTCAAAATCCAAAACATCGCCTACAAAAATAGGGAGCGAACCGCTTTTGCAAACAAAAAAGAGCGTCTCAAAACCTCTGCCGCAAAACTCCTCCGCCAAAGCTTTGCAACGCACAATATGCCCAAACCCCTTAGCGCCGCCGCCCTCGGTAAAAAAAGCGACCCTTAGCAAAGTTGGAGCGCTTTGTAAATAAGCTCCGCCGTCTCCCAATCCTCGGGCGTATCTATATCAACCGCCAATTTTCTATCAAGCTTGACGGCTATAGAGTTTTCGCCAAAGATGGGAAGCTGTGAGCAAAAAGCGTCTCTTCTACCAAAATAAAACTGCGCCCCATCTCTATAAGCCTCCGGCAAATCTTGACTTCTTTTTGAGAAGTTTTCAGGAAAAAACATCTCAACACCGCCGCCATCTAATATGCGAAAGGAGCGAAATATAGGAGCCTCAAAGCTAGCCGCACTAAAGCTATATTCGTTTAACGGCGAGCTATTAAGAGCCAAAAACCCGTTTAAAAGTGCTTCAACACTCAAAAAAACAGATGTCGGATATACGCAACACGCAATCTCCACCTCATCATAGTTTTTTTCAAGCTCTTTTATGGCGTGCGCTATTACAGGCACGGTGCCTGTAAAGTCATCGGCAAGCTCTTTTGGTCTCAAAAAAGGAATCTTAGCGCCATGCTCCATAGCCACATCCGCAATCTCTTCATCATCTGTAGATACGATTACCTCGTCAAACAACCCGCTTCTTATCGCGGTCTCTATCGGATAAGAGATGATTGGACGACCCAAAAAATCTTTTATATTTTTGCGCGGAATTCTCTTTGAACCACCGCGCGCCGGAATAATGCAGACTCTCATATTTGCCTCCTCAAAAATCCTATAGTCTCAATCTCTTGAGCTGCTTTTATCTCAAGTATCATCTCTTCAAGTATTGTTATAACGTCCGCCGTGGCGATTAGCCTCTCTTTTGTCCACTCTTTATTTTTGATTACTTCCGTTTTTAGTTCTGAGATTTGCTTGTACAAGTCGCCGTTGTCCGCTAGATATTGGCGCATTTTTGCGAATGTGCGCATTATAGCCAGCGTCGTCTCGGTCGCCTTTTGGCTTTTAAGTACCGTTGCCAACATATAAACACCCTGCTCGGTAAATACTTTTGGAACGCTCCTTCTTCCACCCCAACTTGAGGTCGAAATTTTCGACTTCAAGTTTTGCTCTTCATTTAAGGTCGAAATTTTCGACCTTAAAGATTCCCACTCATCGCCGCCAAGCTCAAACATCAAATCTAACGGAAATTTATCGGGATTATTTTTGACCGCCTCGTTTATCCGCTTTGTCTCCACCCCGTACAACTCGGCTATATCGGAGTCTAGCATTACATCAACGCCTCTGATGTTGTGGATTTTTGTTTGGATTTCGACTATGTTATTGCTCATCTTGTTTTAAATCTTTTTGTATTTGAGATATTGGCTCAGCTTTTCAAATTCTATTTTTTTGATGTAGTTTTCCATGTATTCATAGTCTGGCTCATTTTTTGAGCTTATTGGGAGAAGTATTTTCTCTCTCTTAATTCTGTCGTCATTAATTTCTCTATTAAAACTATATTTTTCGCCAAATCTTTTGGTCGCTTGAGAAATAAACAAATAAACATATCTATTAAAATTAGGATTATGCAATTTTGTAACATGGTCACTAGCAACAAAAGAAAAAGGCTGATAAAATGAGGCTCCTACACTACCACTATTTGCAATTGTAATGCAGTCTGAAAATACCCTGACACTGTCTTTATTGCCAACAAAGCAATCAACACCATTGTTTATAGCTGTTGATGAAACATAAGGAATTTTGCCAATTTTGTGGTTGTCTTTCTTTAATCTTTTACCTCTTTGAATATCAATAAAAATATTATTAATGGAAAATTCTTTCCACTCTTTTTCATTGAGCGGTTTTACTTCCTTGTAATCCTTGAGTTTATCAAGTTTTTTATGTGCAAATTTTGCGTATTCCTCTAGCTTTTCTTGCTCTTTGGCTCGCATAAATTGCTCCATAAAAGCATAGTCTGGTTTGCCATGTGAAGTTGTAGGAAGTAAGATTTTTTCTCTTGAAATTCTCTTGTCATTACGAATATAGCCGTAACTATACCTATCGCTACATTTATTTATTAGAGCAACAGTAAATAGTCCAAAATATCTATCCAATGTATCTTTTTCAATTACAGAAACATTGTTTGACGGAATGAAATCATTTCCTTTATAGACAGCGTCACCAACAGAACCTTCACCTGTTTTTATTAAACAAATCGCATTTTTTTTAACAAGTTTATCTTTGTATTTTTTATTGGCAAAAAGCACATTACCATTGTTTTTTGATGTTGCGCCCACAACATCAAAAACTGCGTTGCGTCGACCAATACTAGTTGTATTAACTGTGCCGTATTTCTTGATATGAAACATATTATCGCAAATGAGATAGTGGTCTTCCCATCTAATATTTTCAAGCTTCATCAATATTTTCACTTTTATCAAATCCAAACAGATAGCCTCTGCCTTGTATTATCATAGAAAACTCAAAAGTCAAATAATCACTAATAGTTTTTTCAAACTCAGCTTCTTTTGGTATTTCATCGTTGAAATAATAAAACGAGTGCAACCACTCATCGTCAGGCTCTATTGTGGTTTTAACCATAAATTTACTCTCGGCAGGCGCATCGTGTAGCCAACAGTTTATAAGGTGTGCTTTTTTCTCTTTGGCTCTTTCCGTCTCCACCAAGCCGATATGCTTACTGACTACAAAGCCGTCATCTTCGTAATTGATAAATTTGCAATATTTTTTCTTGCTGTGAGGCTTGTGTGCCGTGAAGATAACAATACACGGATTTGTTCCAACTCCATAAAATGTATTTTTATTGAGAGTAATAACGCCCTCTAGCGTATGCTGCTCTAGAATTTTACTTTTGACTAGTTTGTCTTCTTTTGTTTTGCCAACCATCGTTGATTGAGGCACTATAGCCACGCATCTAGCACCGTCGGCTAGGCTATCTAGGAGGTGTTTTATGAAGTTTATTTCCGACAGGTGAGCTGTATCTTTGTTTTTTGCTTGAGAGTACGGCGGATTGATAAAGCCAACTGTATACTTATTGTCTCTTAGCTCCTCGCTACTTCTCCTCAAAAAATCATCATTGATAAGATTGCTTTTACCATCTCCTCTCAAAATCATATTTGTGGTTGCTATAGCAAACATATCTTCTCGTGTTTCTATACCGTGAATACGCTCTTGCTTGATTTTGATCTTGTCTGTTTGACTCGTAGCTTCATTTAGCATTTTGTGCATTCCTGCAATCAAAAACCCACCAGTTCCGCAACAAGGGTCAAAAATCTTATCCATCGGTTTCAAATCTACAAGCTCAGTAAACAGCTCCGTAATATGCTTTGGGGTAAGAACAACACCAAGTGTCTGACCGTCACCACCACTATAGCGAATAAATTCACCGTAAAATCTACCCAGAACATCTTCCGTTGTATTTGTTATTACGGATGAAAGTATATTTTTGCTGATGTACTCCGCAAAAAATTTTAGCGGTGTTTTTTCTAAATATGTATTTTTTGACACTTCAACTTTCAGACTCTCATCTTTTTTATTAAGAAGAGTCCTATCTTTGATAAGCGTAAATTGATTGAGTACTTGATTCTTTTTGACCTCTGGTTGCACCTTTACTCGATCCATATGCGTTGAAAGCGCATCAAATATTTTTTGCCCATCTGTTTTAAAAGTATCGCCCGTTAAGGAATCAATATCAAATGACTCTTCGCTTAGGGCTAAAAGTAGAGCTGAAACAATCAACGGCTTTTCGGTATCGCCAAGTTGTCCGTAATTACGGAGATGTTCGTGCAGTTTGGAAGATTTTTTTAGTATATCCTCTAGCTCCAAGGTTTCTTGAGGGGTTTCGCCTAACACTTGCTCTTTGTAGTATTTTTCTATATTTGATTGTGAAAAGTTTTCAAAGTTTTCTAGTTTTTCAAGGAGTTTATAGCCATTTATATCCACATACATCGGTCTAATAATATGATGCTTTCCATCGCCCGAGCATCCAAAAGCAAATACTTTTTTGAAATTTGTTTTTTGAATTATCGCATTTGCGTAATGCAAAGCTCCATTTTCGGCGTAATCCAAAACCGCTTTTGTTTCCTGCGAGATTTCTTGTTCGTTGTCGTCTGTATATAAAACTTGTTTTTCAATGTCCGCCTTATCTTCTACAACCAAAATAAAGTCATTTGAAATGCCTACAAACTCAGGAAAACCTGATTTTCCAGTGCCTTTTTTTGATGCGGTTTTTAGCGCATCTTGAATTTCCTTGATACTGCTTGCATTTGGAGTAAAGTCGATTTTTGCGATTTCAAGCAATTTTCCAATAAAAAAATCTAGTTTTTTTTCGTTAGCCATTTATTTTGCATATCCTTTAAATGGCAGTAGTATGCTTTAGAATGTTTTGCACCATTTCTATCACATATTCCATGTCATCGTCGCCCAAACTGTAAAACATTGGAAGAGAAAGTGTTTCTTCGTAGTATTTCATTGCATTTGGCGTATCTTTTGGAGAGTACCCTAGCTTTTGATAATACGGCTGAGCGTTTATCGGTATATAGTGAACCTGCGGATATATTTTTTTGGCGTTTAGTTTTCTGAAAAACTCCGCTCTGCTAACGCCGATTTTTTTAAAATCTATTCTCACAACATAGAGATGATAAGCCGAGTCAAAGTCAAATCTATATAGCGGCTTTATATTTTCGCACCCCGCAAAAGCTTCGTCATATCTGGCGGCTATCTCTTTTCTACGGTTTAAAAACTTATCTAGTTTTGATAGTTGCGAAATTCCAAGAGCGCATTGAAAATCGGTGATACGGTAGTTAAATCCAAGCTCGCTCATCTCGTAATACCAAGGGTTTGGTTTGCCCTCAGCGTCAAACGCAAGTTCTATGTTTTGAAAATTTGCCGCCTCTTTTGTAATGCCGTGCGCTCTTAGCAAAAGAAGTTTTTTGTATATATCTTCATCATCTGTCGTTATCGCTCCGCCCTCGCCTGTTGTGATATGTTTAACAGGGTGAAACGAAAATGTAGAAGCGTCTGCGGCTCTTGCCACATTCGTAGCGCCTAGTGCGTGAGCCGCATCCTCTACGATTTTTACGCCGTATTTTTCACGCAAGTATTTTAGACCCTCTATATCTACGCATCTTCCGCTAAGGTGAACGGCGAATATCGCTTTTATGGAGCCATCTTTTTTTAACGCTTCTTCGCAAAGATTTAAGTCTATATTGGCGGCGGAGTCCACATCCACAAAAATAGGCTTAGCCCCCGCATAGAGAATAGAGTTTGAAGTAGCGACAAAACTTATAGGGGTCGTCAGGACTTTATCGCCCTCGTTTAGGAGCGCAAGAGCGGATAGATGAAGAGCTGCCGTGCCGTTTGCCACGGCTACGGCGTATTTTGAACCGACTACGCCGCATAAGGCGCACTCAAACTCGGCGATTTTTGGTCCTGTGGTCAAAAAATCAGAGCCTAAGACCTCCATAGCCGCAACTATATCATCGTTGTCTATCGATTGTCTGCCGTAAGGTATCATGCGCCCTCAATCAACTTTAGCATCTCGTCGCGCCCAAGCCACCAATCGTTTTTGTCAGAGCTATACTCAAACCCCTCTTCTACTTTTTTACCCTCTTCACCTAGCGGATTTTTGAGGTAGTTTGTGTCGCTATCGGTAAATTTTATAGTCGGCTCAATCACAAAATGGTTCTCAAACTCTATCGTTCTATGACTATCATCCGCCGGACACATCATCTCATGGAGCTTTTCGCCCGGGCGTATGCCGACTATCTTCATCGGTAGCTGCGGCGCAAGCGCTAGAGCCAAATCCGTCATTTTCATAGATGGAATCTTTGGCACAAAAATCTCGCCGCCCTGCATTCTCGCAAAGCTTTTTAGCACAAACTCCACGCCATCTTCCAGCGTAATCCAAAATCTCGTCATTCTAACATCGGTAATAGGAAGCTCTCCGGCGCCTTCGCGAATCAACTTTTTGAAAAACGGTACAACCGAGCCTCTTGAGCCGACAACATTACCATACCTTACAACGCTAAATGAAGTTTTTTTACTTCCCTTGATATTGTTTGCGGCGACAAATAGTTTATCGGACGCTAGTTTTGTGGCGCCGTATAGATTTATTGGATTTGCCGCTTTGTCGGTTGAGAGAGCAATCACCTTGTCTATGCCATTTGCAAGCGCTGAGTCTATGACGTTTTGCGCGCCGTTGATATTTGTCTTAATGCACTCCATCGGGTTGTATTCGGCTATCGGCACATGCTTAAGAGCCGCCGCATGAACTACAAAATCCACTCCGTCCATAGCCTTATTTAGTCTATCAGCGTCTCGCACGTCGCCGATGAAATACCTCATCGCTGAGGCGTTAAACTCATCCGCCATCTCGTATTGTTTTAGCTCGTCTCTTGAATAGACTATCACTCGTTTTGGCGTATATCTTTCAAACAGAGTCTTGATAAATTTTTTGCCAAAGCTTCCCGTTCCGCCCGTAATTAGCACTGTCTTGTTATTAAACATCCGCTTTTACCACCTTTGGCAATGTAATTCCCGTTTGTCCATGGTATTTGCCGCTTCTATCTTTATAGCTAGTCTCGCAATCAGCATCCCCCTCCAAAAAAAGCACTTGCGCTATCCCCTCGTTTGCATAAATCTTTGCCGGAAGCGGAGTTGTATTAGATATTTCTATTGTAATATGCCCCTCAAACTCCGGCTCAAAAGGCGTTACATTGACGATAATTCCGCATCTTGCGTATGTGCTTTTGCCAAGACAAATAGCCAAAACATTTCGCGGAATTCTAAAATACTCTATAGTTCTAGCAAGCGCAAACGAGTTTGGCGGGACAATACATATATCTCCGACAAAATCCACGACGTTGGCACTGTCAAAGTGTTTCGGATCTACAACGGTGGCGTTGATATTCGTAAATATTTTAAACTCGTTACTTACTCTAATGTCGTAACCATACGAGCTAAGCCCGAAACTAACGACGTTTTGCGTAGTTAGCCCCTCCACAAAAGGCTCTATCATTTTTTTGTTTTGCGCCTTCTCTCTTATCCAAGAATCTTGTTTTAGCCCCATGCAAACCCTATAAAATTTAATTTTTTACCATTATTTATGCTATTATACGACTAATTACCTAATCATATCTGGAGATAAATATGGAATTTGAAAACATAAAAGAGCTTATTAAGATTTTTGATAAAAGCTCCGTAACCAAGCTAAAAATATCCAAAGAGGATTTTTCTATAGACCTCGAAAAAGCGACAACAGAGGTTGTAACGCTCCCAACTCAAAAACAAATTGGGCAACCAGCTCTTACGCAAACACAAATCGCCGAGCAAGAGACGCAAGAAACGATGATAAAAAATGAACTAAAAGGTGAAGCAATAGCGTCACCAATGGTCGGCACATTTTACAGGGCTCCGTCCCCAGACTCCACCCCATACGCAAAAGCGGGCGACGTCATCAAAAAAGGTCAGCCTATAGCCATTATAGAAGCGATGAAGATAATGAACGAAATAGAAGCTGAATTTGATTGCAAAATTCTTGAAGTTTGTGTGAATGATGGTCAGCCCGTAGAGTACGATATGCCTCTATTTAGAGTGGAAAAGGCCTAAGCGGTGGCAAAAAGAGAGATAAAAAGAGTTCTTGTAGCAAACAGAGGCGAAATAGCCCTAAGAGCGATTAGAACGATAAAAGAGATGGGCAAAATCGCAATCGCCGTTTACTCAACGGCAGATAGAGACGCATTGTATCTAAAATACGCAGATGCGGCTGTTTGTATAGGAGCTGAAAAATCTTCGCAAAGCTACCTCAATATACCGGCGATTATAGCGGCGGCGGAGGTTACCGAAGCGGACGCTATTTTTCCGGGGTATGGATTTTTATCGGAAAACGAGCATTTTGTAGAAGTATGCGAAAAGCACGGCATAGCTTTTATAGGTCCCTCTACGACGGTTATGAACCTAATGAGCGATAAATCAAAAGCAAAAGATGTGATGAGGGCGGCTGGAATCCCTGTAATCCCCGGCTCTGATGGGATTATCACAAATATGGACGAAGCCAAAAAAGTAGCTCTTGAGATAGGCTATCCAGTCATCATGAAAGCCTCAGCCGGAGGCGGCGGGCGCGGTATGAGAGTTGTCGAAGACGAAAGCTATATAGAAAACGCCTATCTCGCCGCCTCAAATGAAGCCCTCGGTGCTTTTGGCGACGGCTCAATCTATATGGAAAAATATATCAAAAAGCCTAGACATATAGAGATGCAAATCATCGCCGACAAGTACGGCAATGTGCTTCATCTAGGAGAGAGAGACTGCTCTTTGCAAAGAAGACATCAAAAACTAATTGAAGAGTCTCCGGCGATACTGCTAGATGAAGCGACACGCAAAAAACTTTACGAAACAGCCGTACAAGCGACAAAATACATCAAATACGAAAATGCGGGAACTTTTGAGTTTTTGGCTGATGAAAATAAAAACTTCTACTTTATGGAGATGAATACAAGACTCCAAGTAGAACACCCCGTAAGCGAAATGGTCTCAGGCGTAGATATTATTGAACTCATGATAAAAGTGGCTGAGGGCGAAGAGCTTCCGGCACAAGATACGATTGAGCTAAAAGGACACGCCATAGAGTGCAGAATAACCGCCGAAGACCCTATAAAGTTTCTGCCAAATCCCGGTAAAATAAAACAGTGGATAGTCCCCGGCGGCAGAAACATAAGAGTGGACAGCCACTGCTACACAGGGTATATAGTGCCTCCGCACTACGACTCGCTGATAGGCAAGTTGATAGTCTGGGGCGAGACAAGGGATAGAGCAATAGCCAAAATGCAAGAGGCTCTCAGGGGGTTTGAAGTGATTGGAATCAAGACAACTATAGACTTCCACAAAAAAATGATGGCGAATCCAGATTTTAAATCAAACAATTATGATACAAAATATTTAGAAAACTATAGCGGATAGGCATTTTAGGAACTACTTTTGCTTCACCTTTTCAAATTTAGCAATAAGGGTTAGATATGAAGATAGGTGAATACAAAGCGACGGACTTTGGGCAGAAGACTATTGCAAACGATAAAAAAGTCGATAAGAGAAAGGCTGAAGAAGTAAGCGATGCGTCTTCGTTTGGCGCTATGAATAGTGCTCTTTTGGCAAAAAATGCAGCGTTTGTAAGCGATATAAAAGCTATTAATGAAACCATGCTAGGAATTGGTATGGCTGAAAACTCAATTCAAAAAATAAATGGGGAAAAAATGGAAGAGTCAGTAAGAGATCTTAGAAAGATTACCGCTACGCTGAAAGATATGCTCTCAAAAAGCTTTGCGGCTAATAATGAGAGCAGCGCAGACTATAGCGTAGAGGCTTTAAAAACTAAACTATACGGGACTAACCCATCAAATCTTCATAATTTCGACTACCTAGCCACAAAAGCGGCGAGCCTACTAGCGTAAAAAAGATGTTACGCACAAATACGAGCAAAGCCCGTATTTGCAGCAGGGGCTAATCGCCCTCAAGCCGTCCCCCGCTGGGTTCCCATCGCCGATAGGTGATGGGCGGCTCTAGCTACCGGCTTTGCCGGAGATATGCATGGTTATATCACTTTTGACGTACTACCCTAATTAGGCAATCTCACTACTTTTATCTTAGCGGACGCTTTTAACTTCTCAAAATAATCCTTTACAGCGTCTTCCTCTTTTTTGGAGGTTAACCTTTCAATCACTTCGCCTTTAGCGCTCTCAAACTCTGGTGTGATAAAATCTTTTTTATCTTTTATGTAGTACGAAACAAATTTATCTTTAATAGGCATTATTTGTGTAAAGGCACCCTCTTTTGTGCTTTTGAATACATACACAAGAGCTGGGTCTAGATTTTTTGTATCTATAACAATCTCCTCTTTTGCAACGCCTTGCAAAACCGACATAGGAGAAGATACGGCTCTTTCGATAGCGGCTCTATCTTTTGACGAGTATTGCAACGCTTCTATCTTTGAGGGAACGGCAAACTCTTTTTTGTTATTGTCAAAGTAAAGCCTAAGATCTTTTTCATCCATTGGCGTGTATTTTTCATGTGTTATCTTTTGAAAAAGCCTCTCTTTTGCAAGCTTGCTTTTAACTTCGCTTTTATACTCCGTATAATTTATAAATCTAGCGTTTAGAGCATCCCTAAACTGAGAAATCGACAATCCATTTGAAGAAGCTATCTGCCCTATTTTTCTCTCTACTTCAAAATCGTCTATATTTATATTCTGTCTTGAAAGCTCCGCCTCTTCAAGCCTCTTTTCCACAAGAGCCTCAATTGCTCCCTCTCTTGATATTTTATTTTGTTCGCTAAAGCTAACTATCTCATACATAGTAATCACTTTGCCGCTTACAATCAACGATACGCCGTCCACCACTCCGGCATATAGCGATGAGGCTACGATTAAACTCAGCAGAAAACTTTTTTTCACTGTTACTCTCCTATAAAATTATTTCTTCATTTTACCATATCATACTATCTATACGCCAACACGTGCAAAGCCCGTCTTGGCGGCATGGACATAAATGTCCCTACAACCCCCTGAAGCTACCCGCATTTGCGGGAGAGGCTTTTATTAAGCTTTTCGCTTGAATGCAAAAGATTTATTCAAATATTTTATATTTTTTGCAAAAGTTGGAACGATATGTGCTCTTATCTCTCTAAATTCAATTAAAAAGGTTTACAAAATGGGCTTTAGAATAAATACAAATGCAACAGCAATGAATGCTCACAACTATGGTGTAATGAACAACAGAGAACTTGATAGCTCTCTAAGTAGACTTTCAAGCGGTCTTAGAATCAACTCAGCGGCGGATGATGCAGCTGGTATGGCTATCGCTGATAGCTTGAAATCTCAAGCAAACAGCCTTGGTCAATCTATCAAAAATGCAAACGATGCGATTGGTATCTTGCAAACAGCTGATAAAGCGATGGATGAGCAAATCAAGATTCTTGACACTATAAAAACAAAAGCGACTCAAGCTGCGGCGGATGGTCAAAGCTCATTGTCAAGACAAGCTATTCAAAACGACATCGTAAGACTAATGGAAGAGCTTGATAATATCGCGACTACTACATCGTTTAATGGTATGAGTTTACTAGCCGGAAGCTTTACAAACAAAGAGTTCGAAATAGGTGCTTATTCAAATCAAACAGTTAAAGCTTCTATCGGTGCCACTAGCTCTGATAAGATAGGTTCGACAAGATTTGAGACAACTACTCAAATTACATCTGCTGGCGCTGCGGCTTTGAAATTCACAAATCCGGACGGCACGTTTACACAAATTCAAAGCGTTATTGTATCGCATTCAGCCTCAACAGGTCTCGGCGCTTTGGCTGAAGCAATCAATAGATCTTCAGATGCTACAGGTGTAAGAGCGAGCTATAGGGTTGTGACAACAAGTTCAAACGCAGTCGCCGCCGGAGATATTAGGAATCTTAGAATCAACAACATTACGGTCGGCGACATACTAGACGTAAAAGCAAGCGACGCAAATGGAAACCTTGTGAATGCCATCAATGCCGTCACAACCCAAACCGGCACTTATGCAAGCCTAGACGTAATGGGCAGACTTGTACTTACATCTGTAGACGGAAGAGGCATCAAAATCGAAGCTGGTTCCGCTGGCGGTATATATGAGAGCCCATCTAAGACTCTGGGATTAACAAGAACAAGCGGTGGCGCAGCAAATACTCCGCTTAAAAATATGAACTACGGAAGGCTGACGCTCATAGGGCATGGCTCAAGGGACATAGTCGTGAGTGGCGCAGGCGCTACATATATGAATAGAAATCTAAATGCGACAAGCCACGCGGCAATCTCAAACCTAAGAGATGTAAGAGGAAACTTCTTATCAAAAACAGGTAGAGCGGCAGGGGCTTATGCAAATGGCGCAGAATCTGGCGCGGCGGCTACGGTAATGGGTTCAGGCGTAACAACTAGAGTTGGTGCTATGATGGTTATGGATATTGCAGAGTCTGCGATGAAAATGCTAGATAGAATTAGAGCGGATATTGGTTCAGTACAAAATCAGATAATATCAACTGTTAATAACATATCAGTTACACAAGTAAACGTAACACAAGCAGAATCAAATATCAGAGATGTAGACTTCGCAGAAGAGTCAGCAAACTTCTCAAAAAGAAATCTTCTAGCACAATCAGGCTCGTTTGCAATGTCGCAAGCTAACCAAATACAACAAAACGTTATGAAGTTACTACAGTAAGCTTCATAAACGCCCAATATAATAAGCCCAAAGAGACTACAACATCTCTTTGAGCTTTATTCGTTTTATCCATATTTTGCAAAAAACTCCTCCAACCAAAAAACACCACAATACATTTTATTTAAACATCCGATATAATCAAAAATAACTAAAATCAAACAAAAAAAGGCAAAACCGTGTTTGAAGATGATGTATTTGACGCTTGGCTGGATCTAAAAAGTAAAGAGATAGTTCAAAAGTTTGGAAAAGAGGTTTTGAGTTCTGAAGAGATGATAGTGTTGGTATTAAAAGCTCAAACAAATCATTTTGCTCATTTGGATAAAGACTTGCGTAGTGATATGGCTGAACTTAATAAAAGCATAAACGAGAGGATAGAAAAGTCAACCTTAGAGTGGCGCGCAGAGATGATGGAACTACGCAAAGACATGGATAGACGCTTTGAGCAAGTAGACAAACGCTTTGAGCAGGTAGATAAGCGTTTCGAGCAAGTAGACAAGCGTTTTGAGCAAGTAGACAAACGCTTTGAAGCTCTCACTGTAAGAATAGACAGATTTATGATTTGGTCTTTTAGTACTTCGCTTGCTATTGGTGCGGCTGTAGTCGCCGCTATTCGGTATTTGCCGCCTGTGCATTAAAAAACAGATGAGATTTGACATATCCCTAAAGTCAGCTCTAAACGGGCTCGAAATGGTATTTGGTAAAGCTTTTTTGGGGCTTGATATAAGAGATGCAGAACCTCTAAATATAGAGTTTCCAAAGATAGAGTTTCCAAAGATAGAAGAGAAAGAGGCTGATTATATCTTTAAAGCTAAGCTCTCAAACGACCAGAGCATTATTGTTCATATAGAGTTTCAGACAAGCAATCATAAAGATATGCACTTTAGAATGTTGAGGTATTTGGGTGTTGGTTGTGGGCGAGGTAAAATCTTTGGTTGGACAGATAACGATTTTTGCCCAGAAAACTGGCAATTGGACTCCATTTGCAATTTTTGTCGGACAATCAAATTCTTGACGTCTAAAATAACGAAGCCGACAACTTTTTGGGCTTAAAGCTCTCTCTGTGTATTTCACAAAGCCCATATTTTTGTATCATCTCTATATGTTTTGCCGTGCCATAGCCTTTATGCGCGGCAAAACCGTATTCTGGGTATTTGCCGTCTAGTTCTATCATCTCTCTGTCTCTGCTCACTTTTGCTATTATCGAAGCCGCCATGACCTCTAATATTTGTGTGTCGGCTTTTATCAACGTTTGTAGCCCGTCCACGCCAAAGCAGCTATTTCCGTCAAATAGGTACCTATCCGCCGCCAAACTCTCCTTTATCTCTAAAAGCGAACGCTTGATACATACCGATAAGCCAAGCTCGTCTATCTCTTTTGCGCTGTGCTTTACTATATGGTATGACGAGTTTTCGATAACCTCCAAAAAAAGCTCTTCTCGTTTTTTTTTGGTTAATTTTTTGGAGTCATTAAGCCCTTTTATCTCCTTTTTTAAGACGCACCCCGCAAAATACAGAGACCCCGCCAGTGGTCCGCGTCCGGCTTCGTCTATTCCGCAGAGAGATTTTGTGGGCATTATCTTCTCTTAAGCATCATAGAAGTAGCCGTAAGCCCAAACGCCAAAGCCCCAAGTATAAAGACGCTTTTGGAGCCAAAATATACAAATGTCGCAAGTTTTGCCGCGTCAACCGTGGGGGCGGAGATGAACGCAAGCAGGCTTTTGATGCTCTCATACACAAAAGCGCCTGGAATCATAGGAATACCCGCCGGAACTTTTAGCATTTGAAGCGGGGTTTTTTGCGTTTTGGAGATAATATCCGTCAGGGCGCCTATGAACAAGGAGCCAAAAAGAGTCGAAAGCTCTATGCCGATTCCAGATGAGAGCATGACATTTCGCACAAAGTAGCCGCAAAACGCCAAAACCCCAACAAGCCATATGTGCGACTTTCTGACTTTAAATACCATTGAAAAGCCGATAGCTGCGACCACCGCCAACAGAGGGTTTAAAACATCCATGCAATACTCTCCTCGGCAAGCATCGCAAGAGTCGCGCCAAACACTATACCAAACGACAAAAACATAGCCCTAAGCCCTCTAGCGGCGCCGTTGAGATAGTGACCGTTTATCATATCTTCAAACGTATTGATAAGCTGAATCCCCGGAATCAAAAAAAACGTCGCCGCCGCTTGGGCGTACGCTAGATGGGAGGCTCCAAAAAGTTTTACAAATATAAAAGCGCAAAAAGTAGCGACAAACGAGCTAACTAGATTTGCAAACATCATCGAAAGACCAAATTTTAAAACCTGCGACTTTACCAAGACAGCTATATAGGATGCCAAAAATACGCATATAGTGCCGACAATATCGCACCCCAAAAGGGCGCCGAAAGCGGTGCACCCCATCGGAACGGCGACAAAAGAGAGCAGGTGAAACGGCGGTTTTTTGGCTAAAACCTCCTCTTTAAACTTCGCAAAATCTCTTCCTATCGGATTTTTTGCATATTCACAAATCAAAGAGAGTCTCTCAAAGTTTGGATGAACGTCGTTTATGTGTTTCATCTTAGTGTGTATTTTGCCATTTTCGTCGCTGAGGGTCACAAGTATAGACTTTGGCAGAGCCAATACTCCGGCGCCTGCATAGCCATAAGCCCCGACAAAAGAGAGTATCGCATCCTCAACAGCGGCGCTATCGCCTCCCGTTTCCATCATCTCTTTACCTATCCACAGAGCCGCATCGGCTATCTCCAAAAGTTTCATCTACGCCTCAAATCCTTCTATTTTTTCTTCAATCTCAAAAAACCGCCCCATCTTAAGCTCCAAAGTCGCCTCGGCGGCGCTAAGCACCTCAGAGAGTTTCGATATCCCCTCTTTTTGATAAATCTCAGGGTCTCCTAGTGCGTTTGTAAGCCTTTTTATCTCATCTTCCAGCGCTTCTATCTCTTTTGGCAAGCTCTCATACTCGTTTTTTTCTTTAAAGCTTAGCTTTTTAACCTCTTTTTTTGGCTTCTCCTCTTTTTGGCGCACAGGCTCATTAGAGGTTTTTTCCATATCGTCAAGCTCTCGCAGCTCTTTTTCTATCTCCAAATACTCAGAGTAGCTTTGATGACTCTCCTCTATCTCTCCGCCGCCAAAAATATTATAATCCCCCAAATTGTCAAGACAACATTCTAAAAAATCTTATTCCCTTTAACATATCTTACTTTACGCTATATTTTCAATTTGTTTATTGAAATTTTCATCATTTATTTTTAAACTATCATAATAAACATTCATAGGTTTTTTGTAATCTAAAGTTTCATGAAATCTTTTGTTGTTATAAAATTCAATATACTCTTTCACATCATCTTTTAAAGTTGACACCCTATCATACTCATTCAAATAAATCTTTTCAACCTTTGCACTTCTCCAGAATCTCTCAATACAAATATTATCAGTAGCTCTTCCTTTTCCATCCATTGAGATAGTGATACCATACTGTTTGAGTGTTTCTATGTGAATATAGCTTGTATATTGACTCCCTTGATCTGTATTAAATATCTCTGGTTT
>DZAX01000024.1 GCA_022729705.1 Helicobacter cetorum
TCAGTGTCGCAATATACAATACAAAGGGTGTCAGGTGTTCTTTTATGTATTTTCTTCTCCTCCTCTCGCTTCACATGATACTGATTCTCTTTGGATTTCTAATACTTCTTTTTATCGCAATGTCCGATATAATCATCTAATAAAAATACAAAAAAGGCTCTTATTATGTTTGAAGACAATATTTTCGAACAATGGCTTGATTCAAAAACAAAAGAGATAGTTATCAAGATGGGCGACGGCAAAGCTCTTTCAAGCGACGAGATGATTATCCTCGTACTAAAAGCACAAACAAATCATTTTATACATCTCGACCAAGATTTACGAACAGAGATGATAGAGCTACGAAAAGATATGGACAAACGCTTTGAGCAAGTGGATAAACGTTTTGAGCAAGTGGATAAACGATTCGACGTTATTACGACTAGGATGGATCGTTTTATGATATGGTCGTTTGCGACGACTGTTAGCGTCGGCGGTATTGTCATAGCCGCGATAAAATTTTTGCCTTAAAAATTTTTCAGAATACAAAGGGTGTCAGGCACTCTTTTCTTTCAACCTCCCCAAATATCTTCTAAGGTCACAATTTGCGATCTTAAAGACTCTTCTTTTTCTAAGGCGCCAAATTGGAACCTTAAAGACTCTTTTGAACTTGAGGAGCCAAATTGGAACCTCAAAGCATCTTTTGAACTTGAGGTCGCAATTTGCGACCTCAAGTTTTCATATTCATCTTAGGTAAGTTGAAAACGAAAACTTTGTGGAAATCTCTCTATGTTTATGGCTACTGCCCGATTTAGGTTCTTTGTTTCTACTTGATAAAGTTCAGCTAAATCACTATCTAACATCACTTGTAGCCCGCATATGGTGTGGATTTTATCTTGTAGGTTTTGATGTTCTATGGTTTGAAGTTCATTTGTCATTTTAAGTTCCTAGTGTGTACCTATTAGCTATATCTTCCAATTGTCATAGTAGCGTTTATTCCCGATTTTTATTTATTTTGACAGCTCACTCTATCAAAAAAATAGTAGTTCAAAGCCTTAATCAGCAACATCAAAATAATAGCGTCTAGCATACTGGCAACAACGATAGAGGAGTATTCGATATTGTCTATTGCGCCGGATTGGAGTCCGATAGTTGCGGCGGCGACCATAAAGGTGAGGGGCATGGAGTCTGAGAGGGCGAATAGGAGTGTGTTTTTGAAGCCGAGATGTCCGTAAAATGTACTAAATGAGCCTATGAGGCGGATAGAGACCATGCAGGCAATCAAAAATAGAGCGCCTTTGAAAATCTCCATAGAGAGTACAATATCAAGTTTGAGCGTAGAGCCTACAAAGATAAAAAATATTGGCGCAAAAAATCCAAATCCAAATGATGAGAGCTTTTCATGCAAATCTTTTTTGTGGGCGAAAAATGCGGTAATAAATACGCCCGCAAAGAATGCTCCAAGCACCATATCTATTTTGAGATAAAGCATAATGGCTATCATCACAAAAAAGAGAGCCATTGAGAAGCGAATATCTTGCTCTTTTGACGAGACATCCGGCATAATGGCTCTTTTGACCTCCGGAAACCACCAAAAAAACGCCCTTGAGAGTCTAAAAAGTATAATCAAAACAAACATAATAGCCGCCAAGGTAAACATAGCTTTATAAAACTCTTTGCCAAAACCAAAGCTTACCGCACCGCTAAGAATGGTTAATGCAACGATACTGATGACCTCTCCGACTATCCCTATAGGCATGGCAAAAGTAAGCCACTGCTTATCTTTTCCATAATCTTTTATTAGAGCTATTATTATGCCGACGGAAGAGATTGGTAAAATTACTAAATAAATAAAATTTAGCTTAAAATAAAGCACAATAAAAAGAGTGATAGAATATCGCAAAATAAAATATAGCGCCACTTTTCCAAAAAGTGTGGTTCGTATCGCAGTAAACTCTTTAAGGCTTACCTCGGAACCCGCCAAAAACATCAAAAACAAAAATCCGACTTTTGCGATAATATAAAAATACTCATTGTGCCACAAAACACCGTAGTATCCGCCCAAAACGCCAAGAAGCATCTCAACTACGACTATCGGCATTCTAAGTGTTTTTGAGACGAACGGAGATATGGCGATAAAAAAAGAGAGAGCCATTACGATTGCAATAGGCGACTGCATTACTCGTTTCTTAGGACGGTTAGAGCGTCCACCTCTGATGCTTTTTTTGCCGGATAGTATGAGGATAAAAACACTATAACAAGCGATCCAATCGTGATAAGTACAAAATCAACGGCGCTAAGCTCCAAAGGAAGCTTTGAGCTACCGTAAACATCGGCGGGCAGGCTGATAATATCAAAATTGGAGAGCAGATACAAAGACAATAGCGCAAGAGCTACACCCACAACAATACCGCTTCCGCCGATAATTGCTCCAAGTCTAAAAAATATCGCTTTTATATCCCGTCTATCCGCCCCAAGGGAGAGTAACAATGCAATCTCTTTTCGCCTACTCATGACGGTCATCAAAAGAGAGCTTACGATATTAAGAGAAGCCACAAGAATAATCAGCATAAGCACTACAAACAGCGCCCTTTTTTCCAGCGCAAGCGCCGCAAAAAAGTTGCCGTTTTGTTGCCACCAGCCCACAAGGGCGTATTCGTCGGGGAGTTTTGCGGCTATTGTTTTTATATCTTTTAGCGGCTCTTTGGCGTAGATATGCACGCCGTCATATATGCCCTCTTCTTTTGCCAGCACAGCGGCTAAGTCTTTTGCGTTTACATACACATACCCCTTGTCATACGCCAAAAGCCCTGATGAAAAGCTCTTATCGACAGAAAAACGCTTCATCATGGGGGTGATACCAAGCCCTTGCGGCTCGCCCTCGGCAAATATAATAGTCAGCTTATCGCCTTTTAACAAATCAAACTCATCTTTTAGCTTTTCGCCTATAAGAGCCTCAAAAGGCGCAAGCCCACCACTTTTAAGTGCGTCCGCAACAACGGAGTTTATCGGTTTTTCAAGAGTGCTTTCCACTCCAAAAACCACCACGCCCTCCATATTGTCGCCTTTTTTCGCTATTGCGCTAGCTCTCAAAAATGGGCTAAATTTGAACTCAGGGTAGTTTTTTTGTAGTTCGTTTACAAACTCCTTTGAGACGTCATGACTCTGTTTTGAATAGAGTGTTATGGGATAGTTCATCGTAAAAAGCTTTTTTTCAAACTCTTTGTCAAAGCCGTTCATAATAGCCATAGCGACAATAAGCACAAAAACGCCAAGCCCCACGCCCACAAAGGCGAGAGCGGCGGTAATAGAAATAAAAGGCTGAGAGGGGTCAAACCTCAAATATTTGGAGACGATAAAGCGAATAAGTTTTTTATTCATTAGAATTAAACGCCAATGCGGGCAAAGCCCGCCTTGGCGGCAAGGACATAAATGTCCCTGCACCCCCTAAAGCTACCGACTTTGCCGGAGAGTGAGAGAATAGTATCAAATTGCGGAAAGCCGCAAGAGCCGTCTGCTGAAGACATAATCTCAGAGCTTTGCTTCTTCAGGATTTGAGAATTAATCAAATGTTCCAACTAACTCTTCTTTTTACCATAGTTTTTGAGTCTCTCTTCTCTTTTTTGACTTGCAGGCACAATATCTATCGATTCGTCCGCCTCCTCTATAGTGTCAGCCGTAGTATCCGCGCCGATTTGAAAAGAGTGCAGCACCCTACAAGCGTTTATTTTTACCGTCTCAACAAGCTCGGTGAAGAGTTTGTAACTCTCTTTTTTGTACTCCACAAGCGGGTCTTTTTGGTTGTAGCCTCTTAGTCCGATACCTGTTTTTAGAATATCCATCTGATATAGATGCTCTCTCCACGCCTCGTCTAGCGTCTGAAGATACAGTATCCGCTCTATCTCTTTTCTCTGCGTCTCTTCCAACGGCGCTAATTTTCGCTCATAGCTTGTCTTCATAGCGTCAAAGATTTTCTCTTTTAGCTCTACGTATTCAAGACCAGCCATCTCATCCTCAGGCACGCCAAGTCCGATGTCTTCTAGTAGTAGTTCGCACACTTTTTCTACGTTGAAGTCCTCTTTTTCAAGCCCGTCGTATATGCCCGCGTCCGCCAAAATATTTGTGACATATACGCTTCTATTTTCATCTATTCTCGATGTTATATCAAATTCAAGAGCCAACAGCTCATTTCTAAAACCATAAATGATTTTTCTTTGAGCGTTTGCAATATCGTCATACTCTAGTAGATGTTTTCTGCTCTCATAGTGCATACTCTCCACTTTTTTTTGCGCTTTTTCGACGGCGTTTGTGACCATTTTTGAGTCGATATGCTCTCCTCTTTCTAGTCCAAGCCTATTCATAATAGATTTTATCTTTTCGCTTCCAAAAATCCTAAGAAGAGTATCGTCAAGGCTCAGATAAAACTGGCTAAAACCAAGATCCCCTTGTCTACCGCTTCGCCCTCTTAGCTGATTGTCGATTCTTCTACTCTCATGTCTCTCTGTACCGATGATAGCGAGACCGCCAAGCTCTTTTACGTCCGTGCCTATTTTGATGTCTACGCCGCGCCCCGCCATATTTGTAGCCACCGTCACCGCGCCTTTTACGCCCGCTAGCTTGATGATTTCGGCCTCTTGCTCATGGTTTTTTGCGTTTAGCACCGTGTGTGCTATTCTCTCTTTTTTGAGTACTTCATGCAGTAGTTCGCTTTTTTCGATAGAGGCTGTACCTATCAGTATCGGTTGCCCTTTGCCCGTTAGCTCTCTTATTTTTTTGATTACCGCCTCAAACTTCTCCTCTTCGGTTTTAAAGATAAGGTCGTTTACGTCAAGTCTTGCGACAGGCACATTGGTAGGTATAGATACGACGTCAAGCCCGTATATCTCGCTAAACTCCGTAGCCTCCGTCTGAGCGGTTCCCGTCATACCCGCTAGTTTTCCGTACAATCTAAAGTAGTTTTGAAATGTGATGTCCGCTAGCGTCTGGCTCTCTTCTTTGATAAGAACGCCCTCTTTAGTCTCAAGAGCTTGATGAAGCCCCTCGGAGTATCTTTTGCCCTCGGAGAGTCTACCTGTAAACTCATCGACGATGATTATCTCGCTATCTCTTACCACATAGTCTACGTCTATTTTGAATAGATAGTTTGCTTTTAGGGCTTGGTCTAGCCTGTGAGAGAGTACCGCATTGTCAAGGTCGTATAGGTTTCCAACGTCAAAAAGCTCTTCGGCGTAGCGAATACCCTCTTCCGTCATTAGTATTACTCTGTTTTTTTCATCAACCGTAAAGTGCTTTGTAAGCTCTAGCGTAAGGGCGACTTCGTTTGCTTTTTCGTATTGCCCCATAAACGATTTTGTAGGTCCTGAGATAATTAGCGGCGTTCTAGCCTCATCTATCAAAATTGAGTCAACCTCGTCCACGATAGCATAGTGGTGGCTTCGTTGCACTTGCGACTTTTGCGAATACTTCATGTTGTCTCTTAGGTAGTCAAAACCGTACTCGTTGTTTGTCCCGTAAGTAATATCCGCATCATACGCCTCTTTTTTGACCTCTTCGTCGTCTTCATCGGAGAGTATAGCCCCTACGCTAAAGCCCAAAAAGTTGTACAATACGCCCATCTCTGTAGCGTCTCTTTTTGCGAGGTAGTCGTTGACCGTGATAATATGCACGCCCTCGCCTCTCATGGCGTTTAGGATGACGGAGAGAGTCGCCACTAGCGTCTTGCCCTCGCCTGTTTTCATCTCCGCTATTTTGCCGTCGTTTAGAACCATACCGCCTATTATCTGCACATCGTGATGTCTCATGCCAAGAGCCCTTTTGGAAGCCTCTCTAGTTATCGCAAACGACTCACAAAGCGCATCATCAAGAGTCCTACCGTCAATTACCTCAGCTCTTAAGGCATTAAAAGCCGCTTTTAACTCATCGTCGTTCATAGCTTCATATTTTGGCTCGAGAGCGTTTACAAGCGCCAGCTTTTTTTTATACGCTTTTAGCTCTTTTTCGTTTTTCGTGCCCATTATCTTGTTTACGATTGCTTTTATCATCTGACTTCTATTCCCAAACGCTTGATTTTTAGCTCCCATAATACCAAAACTACCATAAACTTAAACCCCTCTTAGCTATACTCCGCCTAAAAGAATCGGTGGTTTTTGTGATAAAAAAAGTTTTTGTTAGTATAATTTTTGGCGTTACTCTTTTCGGGCTTAGTTTTGATTACGACACGTTTGAGGCGAGCTTTACCCAGACAATCAAAAACAAATCAGGCAAAAAGATAGAGTACAGCGGCAGAGTGGTAGCCAAAAAGCCAAATCTGGCACTATGGGAGTATACAAAACCCGTCAAAAAAACGGTATACATCAATAGCGACAACGTCATAGTCTACGAACCAGCCCTCACGCAAGCAAAATACCTCAAAAAAAGAGGTTCACTATCGCTAGAGTCGGTACTAGCAAAAGCAAAACTAGACACCGAAAACGAATACGTCGCCAAAGACGGAGACGTAACATATAGATTTAGCGTCTCAAACAATATGATAGAAAAGCTAACATACAAAGACTCTTTAGAAAACGACACAGAAATCATCTTTGCAAACCGCAAAAAAAATACGGCTGTTTCAAACGCCGTCTTTACGTTTAACCCGCCGCCCGATATAGATATTTTAAAATAAAGGCAAATAAGAATATGGGGAAATTTGCAAGGGGCTCTTACATATTTTTTCAGCCACTCTATATATCGAATTACAAGCTTTATAGCCAATTTGCTAGAATTTAACCTATAATTGTCTGCCGCCTTTTGGCGGCTAGCTTTAGTGCCACAGCGGCTAGCGTAGCAAGACGGGCTTTGCTCGTCTTGCGTAATATTAAATGAAAAAGGACGTTAATGAAAGTAGTAGTTATTCAAGGGCCAAATATCAATCTTTTGGGTATGAGGGAGCCGCATATCTATGGACCGATGAGAATGGAAGATATACACGAAAATATGAGAAATTTCGCTTCTCAAAACGAAATTGAACTTGAGTTTTTCCAAAGCAATCTTGAAGGTGAGATAGTGGATAGAATCCAGGAGTGTATCGGCAACACCGACGCAATAGTGATAAATCCGGCGGCTTATACGCACACATCAATTGCGATAAGAGACGCGCTTTTAGCTTGCGGCGTTCCCGCGATTGAGACTCATATCTCAAATCCTTCAAGACGCGAGGAGTTCAGACACGTCTCTATGGTTGCGGCGGCTTGTCATGGAAGTATCGCCGGTTTTGGTCCTTTTTCTTATCACCTTGCTCTTATAGCGGCTATTCAGATAGCTTCAGAGGTAAAAGCGATAGAAGACGCAAGAGCCAAAGCTATAGAGGCTTAATGTTTTTTCTCACCAAGGACGAGTCGGAGATTTTTTATGAAATCTCCTACTCAAACGACAACTCTCTACTTCTGACAAACGGTCGGGAAAACTATCTTTTTACGGACGGCAGATATTTTGAAGAGGCGAGGGTGGGGGCAAAAAACTGCGAAGTTATCCTCTCCACATCTTCTCTTTTCAAATCCGCCGCACAAATAGCTAGAAAAGAGCGAATAAAAAAGCTCGTCTTCGACCCAAAAAACACAATTCACGCCGATTTTTTAGAACTCCAAAAACTCTCAAGCGGTTTTTTGTACCCGCAAAAAGGCGCTCTTTCAAAAAAAAGAGCGATAAAAAGAGAGGATGAGCTAGAAAAAATCAAAACAGCCGCAAAAATCGGGAAAAAAGGGTTTAAGAGATTTGCGGAAAAACTAAACAGTCTAAATAGCGAGCCTGATGAGTTTGCTTTGAACTATTTGGCGCGCGAGTGTTTGAGCTTTAAAGGCTCTTATGAAACAAGCTTTGACCCGATAACGGCAATAGATGAAAACGCCGCAAATCCGCATGCGAAAGCGACGTCAAAAAAGCTAAAAAAAGAGTCGCTTATACTCTTTGACGGCGGCGTTAAGTTTGAGAGGTACTGCTCGGATAGGACTAGAACGGCTATTTTTGAAGATGGGTTTGGGTTCAAAAAAAAGCAAAGCTTTAAAGATATAAAGCTACAAAACATATATGACGTAGTTTTGGCGGCGCAAGAGGCGGCGATAGAGGCGGCAAAACCGGGTATGAGAGCAAAAGAGTTAGACATGGTCGCTAGAGAGGTTATAAAAAAAGCGGGGTATGGTGAATATTTTGTGCACTCTTTGGGGCATGGGGTAGGGCTTGATATTCACGAATACCCATATATCAACAAAAAATCAAATGAATTACTACAAGAAAATATGGTGTTTACGATAGAGCCAGGCGTTTATATACCCGGATTTTATGGCGTAAGAATTGAAGATATGATTGTTTTGACAAACAGCGGCGCAAAGGTTTTATAATTTTTAGGCGAATCGGACAAAAAAGAACTACACTAGTGGATGGCTATGTAGTCATAGAAACCCCGCTCTTTCCAAAAATAAGCGGCGTAGTCTCAAAAAAAAAGTACACGGCTATGCTAGGAGTAGGCTCAAATATTAATAAACCGTTGCAAACTATTCATAGGCTTTACTTTTTTTTGATGCAAGATAAGTTTTTAGATATTTCATGTTCTTTTTGTATCCTAAAAAATCCGCCTTTTGGATACATAGAACAACCAGATTTTTTTAATACTCTTTTGCTTATTAAGACAAATTTATCGCCAATGAGGCTCCTAAAAAGGGTTTTGTGGATTGAAAAAAGGTTCCAAAGAAGAAGATTTTTCAAAAATTCACCTAGAACGTTAGACCTTGACGTAATTTTTTTTGAAAATTTGGTAATATATAGCAAACAACTTGTCCTGCCTCATCCAGAATACAAAAACAGAGCAAGCGTGTTAATACCTATGACATACAAAAGAAGTAAATTACAATGGAAAAAATGAAGCTCTTAAGTTTTCAAGCCGAAACTCCGGCTCTAGCGCTCAAAAAGGCGCAAGAGAGTTGCGGAGAGGACGCGTTGGTTGTCAACACGAAGCTAATACGTCAAAAAACAACCATGACGCCGCCGTTATACGAAGTGATTGTGGCTATTGAGGAAGCGCCAAAAAAAGAGGTGCCGCCAATACGAAAAGCGCCGCCGCAAACATACGCATCCGAGTTAAACGACGGTACAAACAACGACCAGGCGCCTTCAATGTCCGCCATGGCAAAGCAGATGAACGACATTGGCAAGTTATCGGAGCCGCCCAAAAGCGTCCAGCCGCCTCCAAAAAGAGAGTTTACGCCGCTTGAGATAAGAGACGACCGCACAGCCTCTGTAAATATGGAAGAGCTAAAGACGATAAAAAGCGAAATCTCAAAACTTGTAGACAATGTCAAGCTTATACAAAATATGGTTTGGGATAGCAACGAGGCTATGAGAGACGGACTTGTCATACCCCCCGAGTTTGCTGAGATATACAGGGTGTCAAAAGATAGCGGGATGTCTGAAGAGCACCTATATGAGATTATGAAGCTAACTATCGAGCATATGCAGCCAAAAATGCGCGATAACGCCGTAACAGTAAGACGATATTTTACGGTGCTACTTAGAAAACTACTTCCTATAAGACATGAGACAAAAGCAAGTAGCGGCGGTAAAAAAATAATTATGCTAGTAGGTCCAACGGGAGTTGGCAAAACAACTACTCTTGCAAAACTAGCGGCTAGATATGCGTTTCAGCAAGAGATAAAATATAGAGTCGGAATCATAACCCTTGACACTTATCGTATCGGTGCTGTGGAGCAGTTGATGCAGTATGCAAAAATGATGAAGCTACCGATTGAGGCCGTGGTTGACCCGACTGAATTTAAGACCGCTCTCTCGTCTCTTCGCAGCTGCGATATTATTTTGATAGACACAATCGGAAGCTCACACTATGATAAGACAAAAATTAGCAAAATAACAAGCTTTATAAAAGCTGAGAGCTCGCTTAGTATCGATATCTCTCTTGTTTTGCCGGCAAATACAAAATATGAGGATTTAAAAGAGATATACTCAAGCTTTTCGGCAGAGCTTGATATTGACACTTTAATGGTAACAAAGATAGATGAGACAAAATGCTTTGGAAATATGTTTAGTCTCCTATACGATGTTAAAAAGCCCGTAAGTTATTTTTCTACAGGGCAAGAGGTGCCTGAGGATTTGATAGTCGCCACTTCTGAATTTTTTGTAGATTGTATACTGGACGGGTTCAAAACTAATCATGGATAATAAACTAAATATCGAGAATACGCAAGCCAAGATGCTTCAAGAGCTAGTGGCAAAAAAAGCGCCCGTCAAAAACTCAAGCACGAAATTTATCGCAATAGCTAGCGGTAAGGGAGGGGTTGGCAAAAGCACTATGAGCGCAAATATAGCGTACGCTCTTTCAAAGCTTAGCTTCAAAGTCGCCCTGTTTGACGCAGACATTGGACTTGCAAATCTCGATGTTTTACTAAACGTTAAAACCAAAAAAAATATTCTTCACGTCCTCAAGGGTGAGATTAGTATGTCAGAGGCGGTTGTTCAGATTGACGACAACCTAACCCTGATTCCCGGAGAGAGCGGAACGGAGATACTTAAATACGCAACCGAAGAGGTATTGGATAAATTTATCGAAGAGAGCGGCAAGCTTGATGATTTTGATTTTGTGATTATAGACACGGGAGCCGGAATCGGCGATACTGTACAAAAGTTTGTCAACGCCTCCGATATGGCTATTATCATCACAACGCCAGACCCAACGGCGATAACAGACGCTTACGCTATGGTCAAGGTAATAAGCGCAAAAAGAGATAATGTGCAAATGATTTTAAATCAAGTAGTTAGCGAAAAAGAAGCTGTTTTAAATTATGAAAAAATAGCCAAAATTACCGCTAGTAAAATAAGAAGCGATTTTTCATTAGAGTTTTTAGGTTATATCTGTAGAGATCCAGATGTTCAAAAAAGCGTCAAAGGTAGGTTTTTGTTTACAAAAAACTATCCGAATGCAAAGTGCACGTCCGAAATCGAAAAGATAAGCTGGAAGTTGTCTGAAAAAATGGAACGAAATATGCTTGGAACTGATAGAGAGAGCGGTCTTGCAGGCTTCTTTAAACGTTTAATAAGACATATGTAAACTCTAAAATCACACAAAGCGAAAGAAAATGCTAAACGTAAATAACTTTATATCTTTTTTGGTTGTAAGCGGATTTTTTGTCGGAGTTATATTTGCTATCGTAAAATTAAGCAACCCTGTTGAGATGCTGATTGCGGTAGTGTTTATCACCTCTATTTTCTACATTATATCGCTTGCTGGAGCTGCGTTTTTTATTAAAAGCGTAAAATATAAACCGAGATATAAAATCAAAAAAGAAAAATACGAAACTAGTTTGGACTCTGCTATAATAGAGCTTGAAAAACGAGAAGACCAAATAAAAGAGATTTATGAGTTCATCAGAGAGCTTGAACAAGAAGAGTATGAAGAGATGAGACGCGATAGTGCAATAGCGGCGCAGGCTGCAAAAAGACGTATCCAAGTATGATTCACAAAAAAGGGCTGGATAGTTACGGGGAAAATATAAAATATACGCAAGATGATCTTGCTATAAAGTTTTTACCGGCTGTCAGAGCTCTTGCTTTCAAACTAAAAGAAAAACTACCATCTAGTATAGAGACTTCAGATCTCATATCTATCGGGACTGAAGAGATGGTTAAACTGGCCAGAAAGTATGATGAAGCTCAAAACGACTCGTTTTGGGGATACGCTAGAAAAAGAGTTTATGGCGCCATGCTAGACTATCTTAGAAGCCTCGATACGGTAAGTCGCTCAGATAGAAAACTTATCAAAGACGTTGACAAGATTGTGTCAAGGCAGTTTGGAGAGCACGGCGAAGAGCCGACTGATGAGGAAATATCAAAAGAGCTTGGCGTAGAAATAGATAAAGTAAGAGAAGCTAGAAGCTCGATAGGCGTATTCAACGTACTACCGCTAGGCGAACAGCTACAGCTATACAAAGACTCTGATACTTTAGAGGGGCTTGAGGAAGAGGAGCTTATAAAAAGAGTTAGGGGTATCTTGGATGGGTTTACCCAAAGAGAGCAGACTGTTATACAACTTTACTACTTTGAGGAGTTAAAGCTGGACGAAATAAGCGAGATACTAGGTATTACAATATCTAGGATTTCGCAGATACACAGGCATGTTTTGAGTAAAATAAGAGAAACATTGGAGAGATAAAAAATGGCAGACATTCTAAGTCAAGAAGAGATTGACGCCCTCCTCGAAGTTGTAGACGATGATATTGGCGTTGATACAATGTCAACTTCCAAGGAGTCGATGGATCAGCAGCATATTACGCTTTATGACTTCAAGCGTCCAAATAGAATATCAAAAGAGCAACTTAGGACGTTTAGAGGTATTCACGATAAAATGGTGCGTTCGATGTCTAGCCAAATATCGTCTGTTATGCGCTCTATCGTTGAGATACAGCTTCACTCGATAGATCAGATGACATACGGCGAGTTTTTGATGAGTTTGCCATCCCCTACAAGCTTCAACGTGTTTTCTATGAAGCCGCTAGAGGGTAACGGCGTATTGGAGCTTAACCCATCTATCGCTTTTCCGATGATAGATAGACTCCTCGGCGGCAACGGCGAGGGGTATGAGACAAACAGAGACTTTACGGATATAGAGCTAAATCTTCTTGACACAATGCTAAAAGTTATTATGCAAAACCTCAAAGAAGCTTGGGTCTCCATAACAGATATGTATCCGGTGGTAGAGGCCAAAGAGTCAAGTCCAAACGTCGTTCAGATAGTCGCTCAAAACGAAATTGTTATTATGGTCGTAATGGAGCTTATTGTAGGTCATACCGGCGGCATGATGAATATCTGTTATCCGGTTATCAGCCTAGAGCCGCTACTGCCAAAGCTTGCCAATAGAGATATAATGCTCTCAGAGACGTCATCTAGAAAAAGTAGAAATAGGGAGCTAAGAGCACTCTTAGGGGGCGCCAAAGTAGAAGTTGAGGCGGTGCTTGGCACAACAGAGTTACATTTACGAACAGTTATGGATTTGGCTATAGGCGATATTATAAGACTTGACCAGCCGGCGAATGATACGGCTACACTAACGGTAAACGCTAAGCCTAAATTTATATCAGAGTTTGGGGTTCAAAGGTTTAGAAAAACGGTTAGGGTTAGCCAGATAATTAGAACAGAGCATGACGACGTTAAAGATATGCTACAAAATCTTGAAGGCGAGAGAATGAAGCGACTAGCACAATTTAAAGAAGAGGCTGCAAATGGATAATTTTTTAGAGTTACTCGAAAGAGAGATTATAGCGACAATTGAGGGTCTTATTGGCGTAAAGCCGGATGTTAAAGTAAAAAGCAAAGAGCCGCTTAGCGAGTTTTCAAATGTCGTTGCGCCGCTTGTGGTTGTGGATGTCACGGCGAGCGGAGCGGCAAGAGGGCGCTTGAAAGTAATGCTATCTCCAACGTTGGCTACTATGCTATCGGATATGCTTCTTGGCGGCGAAGGTGCAACCAAAGAAGTGGCTGACGCCGATGATTTGGATGCCAATAAAGAGATAATATCAAACATATTAGGAGCGCTTGCGACATCGCTTGGAGCGCAAAAAGAGTTGCCAAAACTTACTTTTTCAATAGACAATATTGCGTTTATTGGAGTCGATGGCAATGTTGATATATCCTCTTTTTCAAAGCTTATCGTGTTTAACTTTTCCGTAAACTCGCTTAAAGACGTCATGATGTTTGCGTTTGATAACTCTTTTGAAAATGCGATTGACAAAAAAGACGTGCCGCCTCCATATGTTGCGCCTCAGACGTATGACGCACCTTACTCGTATGATGCGCCGCCTAGTGCGGCTCCAGAGTATAGAGCTCCATCGCAACACCATCATCACGAAAAAACGCAACTAAACTTCGAAGAGATGAAAAATATCGACCTTTTGATGGATGTCAAGCTTCCGGTAAGAGTTAGAATCGGCTCCAAAAAAATGCTCCTAAGAGACGTTATAAATATGGACATAGGTTCTGTTGTAGAGCTAAATCAATTGGCAAACGAACCGCTTGATATACTCGTAGACAACAAGAAGATAGCCGAGGGCGAGGTAGTCATCGTTGACGGCAACTTTGGTGTGCAAATAACGACGATAGGAAGCAAAAAAGAGAGACTAGAGCAGCTTAAAGGCTAAAAAAGACTAATGTTGCGCAGTAAATATTTTTAGTGCGATAGGAAAAATTCTGCCGCTTCATGCGGCTAGCTTCAGCACCTCAGCGGCTTTGCCCCTCAGAGCATGCAAATAAAGTAAAAAAGGTTAAAATCGGCTTTTAATTTTGCCTACAGGGTGTGCCCATTATGATAGATTTTGACAAATTCGTAAAATACTCCAAAGCCGGACCTAGATACACAAGTTATCCGACAGCCGTAGAGTTTACTGAAAAGTTTACCGAAACAGATTTTTTAACCCATCTTAAAAACTCAAACAAAGAAGAAAAAGCTTTATCTTTGTATTTCCACCTCCCATTTTGCCGCTCCGCATGTTATTTTTGCGGTTGTAACGTAGTATTTACAAGCAAAGATGATAAAAAAACAAGATACATAGAGTACCTCAAAAAAGAGATGCAAATCCTCTCAAGGTATTTGGATACAAAAAGAAGCGTCGCACAACTTCACTTTGGAGGAGGAACGCCTACTTTTTTTAGCGCCCAGGAACTTGAAGAGATAATCGCTCTTATACGCTCGCACTTTACAAATTTTCAAAACGACGCTGAAATATCATGCGAAATCGATCCTAGGTTTTTAGACGAAAAACAGATGCGAGTTCTTAAGGACGGCGGGTTTAATCGTATCAGTTTTGGAGTTCAAGATTTTGATGAAAAAGTCCAGACTGCAGTTCACAGAGAGCAGAGCTTTGAGCTCACAAAAAGCGCCGTGGAGTTGGCTAGAAAATATGGCGTTAATAGTGTAAATATGGATTTGATATATGGTTTGCCATACCAAAGCCTAAACAGCTTCAAAGAGACGCTCAAAAAATCAGTTAGCTTAGACGTCGATAGATTTGCCGTTTTTAACTATGCGCATGTGCCGTGGCTTAAAAAAACCATGAGAAAGATAGACGAGACTACATTGCCGCATCCTAGCGAAAAGCTTGCTATTCTCAAATTTACAATTGATTATATGAGTGAGCAAGGATACAAAATGATAGGAATGGATCACTTTGCAAAACCGTCAGACGAGTTATCTCTTGCAATAGATAAAGGCGAGCTCCATAGAAATTTTCAAGGATACACAACAAAAGGCGGTTCTGAGCTTATCGGAGTAGGGCTTACTAGTATCTCCGAACTTGAGGGTTGCTATAGTCAAAACCATAAAGAGATGGGCGAATATGAGGCGATGATAGACGCCGGAAAACTTCCTGTACATAGAGGGGTAGCGCTTAGCGAAGACGACAAAATCCGTAAAAAAGCGATTATGGACTTGATGGGTAGCTTTAGACTTGAATTTGGCGAACTGAATGCTAAATTTAATATAAACTCAAAAGAGTATTTCAAAGATACGCTATCAAAACTAAAAGAGTTTAAGGATGACGAACTGCTAAAGTTTACAGATGACGCCATAGAGGTGTCTCTTACGGGAAGAATGGTTGTGCGTAATATTGCAATGGCTTTTGACGCATACTTAAACACCGATGACGCAAATAAAAATAAGTTTTCAAAAACAGTATGAAAATGGAACTCATAGACTTAATACAAACGGGCGAGGATTGTGTAAAATGCGGTAAATGTATCCCCGTCTGCACAATACATGCGATAAGTCCGGATGAGACTACAAGTCCGAGGGGATTTTTGGATCTGCTTGCGGCGCATAAACGAGGAGAACTGCCCCTAAATAAAGACGTAAAACGAATATTTGAGAGCTGTTTTTTGTGTACAAACTGTGTAGACGTTTGTCCGTCTCGTATTCCGACCGATACGGCGATAGAAGAGGTGAGGGCGGAGATAGCCAAAGAGTTTGGTATTACTTGGTATAAGCGCGCATTTTTTTGGCTTCTTCGCAGTCGTACAATTATGGATTTGATGGCAAAAATGGGGTATGTGTTTAAAAGTTGCGTATTTGCCGACAAAAAAGAGAAAAGCTCTATGCTTGCTAGATTTTGGTTGCCGATAGTAAAAAGCGGTAGACTCTTACCCTCTGTCTCCAAAACCAGCTTTTTAAACAGCCATGAAGAGCGGATAAGAGTGGATAATCCGGATAAAAGAGTAGCCGTTTTTATAGGGTGTATGGCAAACTACTCATACACAAATATAGGCGATTCACTCGTTAGGACGCTTGAAAAACTAAACGTAGATATTTTGATACCAAAAAAACAGCTCTGTTGCGGCGCCCCCGCTTATTTTACTGGAGATTTGGACACGGTAAGGTGGCTTATCAAAAAAAATATTGAGCACTTTGAGGATTTTATAGACGATGTGGACGCTATTGTGGTTCCTGAGGCGACATGTTCTTCGATGATGGTGCACGATTGGGAAGTTGCCCTAAAAAACGAACCAGAGTGGGCGAAAAGAGCTAAAAAAATAACGGCAAAAGTATGCCTCGCCACAAAATGGTTATATGAAAACACTCACCTAAAAGAGTTGCTAGCTAAAGAGGGCAAGCAGATAGACTTAGCGGTCACATATCACGACCCGTGTCACGCGCGTAAAACGCAAGGCGTATGGAAAGAGCCAAGAGCGCTGTTATCTCAAAACTATACAATGATTGAGATGGAAAACCCAAACAGATGTTGCGGATTTGGCGGCGTGACGATACAAACGGAGAGATTTGAGCTAGCTCAAAAAGCCGGCGCTCCAAAGGCGCAAATGATAGCCGATACAAAAGCAAATATTGTAAGCGCCGAGTGCTCTGCCTGTAGAATGCAGCTTACAAACGCCATGTATGAGGGTGGGGTGGATACGCTTTTTAAAAATCCGATAGAGCTTATAGACGAGGCGCTAAAAAAATGATTGAGATTTGGCAACACATATATTCGTCGTTTGACCCTGTAGCGTTTAGACTTTTTGGTCTCTCTGTGCATTGGTATGGGCTTATGTATGTTTTGGCTCTTCTCTCGGTATATGTTTTTGCGAGATATTTGACCGAAAAAGACGGCTACCCTTATACAAAACAAGATATAGACAGCTATTTTTTTTGGGCTGAGATAGGCGTAATAATCGGAGCTAGAGTCGGGTATGTACTCTTTTACGACCCTCACGCTCTTTGGTATGTCATGCATCCATGGCAGATTTTCAATCCCTTTATGGACGGTACGTTTGTTGGTATAAGAGGCTTTAGTTACCACGGCGGATTAATCGGATTTTTATTAGCCTCTTATCTTTGGTGCAGAAAATATAAAAAAAGCTTTTGGCTCCTTATGGACTTAACAGCTGTTAGTGCCGGACTTGGCTACACTTTTGGCAGAATCGGCAATTTTTTAAATCAAGAGCTTGTGGGGCGGGCTACCGATAGTCCTCTTGGTATATGGGTTGGAGCGACGCTTAGGCATCCTTCGCAGCTTTATGAGGCGTTTTTTGAGGGTGTGGTTGTTTTTATTATTCTTTATGCGCTAAGGAGTAAAAAAACATTTGATGGGCAACTGGCTATGGCTTATGGGGTTCTTTATGGGCTTTTGCGCGCTTTTTGCGAGTTTTTTCGCGAGCCGGATCCGCAAATCGGGTATCTGCTTGGCTCATGGCTTACGATGGGGATGCTTCTATCTTTTGTTACCGCTTTGTTGTCCGCCGTTATATATCTGTATATTAGACCGAGGCGTTAAATGAACGAAAACATAGATAGATTTGACAAAGCCGCAAAAGAGTGGGATAGCAAGCAAACCAGAATAACGATGGCGACCAAAATAACATCGCAAATTATCAAAAATATTCCGCTTAAAAACGAGCATACAGTTATGGATTTTGGTTGCGGGACGGGGCTTGTGGGGCTAAGTATTGCGCCGCTTGTAAAAAAACTTATAGGCGTAGATATATCAAGCGCTATGATTGAGGCATTTAAAACCAAAGCGATAGAGCAGGGGTATTGCAACATTGAATCAAAGTGTGTGGACGAACACACAAAACTTGATTTTTGCGATTTGGACGCTATTGTCAGCGCAATGGCTCTTCATCATATCAAAGAGCCTCATCTTGCGTTTAAAATTTTCGCAGACTCGTTAAAAAGCGGTGGCTACTTGGGTATTGCGGATTTAGATAAAGAGGATGGAAGTTTTCATGAAAATAACAACGGCGTTTACCATTTTGGATTTAGCGCAGACGAGTTTGAAGAGTTTTTTGTAAACGCGGGCTTTGAAAAACCGCAAATAACGGTTGCCCATACGATAGACAAAGAGCTAAAAAGCTATGATGTACTGTTTTGTTTTGCAAGGAAGATTTAATATGAAATTTATACTATCTGATGTTACGCACCAACACGAGCAAAGCCCGTATTGGCGGCAGGGACATAAATGTCCCTTGCAACCCCAACCGGGTCCCATCGCCAACCGGCGATGGGTGGCTCTAGCTACCCGCTCATGCGGGAGAGTAGTAGTTTTTGCATACATAAAGCATTTAAGGTCGGTTATACTTATAGCTTTAGCGGCAGTTTTTTTTACCGGATGTATCGGCAAGATAGTCTCCGCCCCTTTTAAGATAGTAGGCGAAGTGATTGATACGGTGTTGCCTTAGGCTTTTGTTTTATACTTATTGAGTCCATTATAAGCGTAATGGGCAAAATAATATGAGCTTTGCAACAAGCCTAGCTTTTCAATCTCTCTATAAAACTTCCACTGATACTTTGCGGCGTTTAGTTTGTTGCTGGAGACCGAGGTTGTTCTTATTCTATATGTCGCCAACGATTCGTCTATACCTTGTGCGGAGCCTATTTTTTTTAGGATATTCAACCAAAGACCATAATCTTGACGTTTCAAAATATCAGGCATAAACATTTTACCAAGCTTTCCGGCGTCATATATAGCAGTCAAGCAACCCACACTTGAAGTTTTTAGCATACTGCTATAACTAATAATCGGCTCTGTGGCAAAATGTCCAAGCGTATTATCGCTCTCGTCTATAAGAGCGTATGAGGAGTATGTAAAAGCGCTATCGTTTTTTCTCATAAACTCCAGTTGTTTTTGCAACTTATTTTGCGACCATAAATCATCAGCGTCCAAAAACGCTATATATCTACCCTTTGCCTCTTCTATAGCCGTATTTCTAGCGATAGCCGGTCCGCTGTTTTTTTCAAGTTTTATTAGCTTAATCCGCTCGTCCGCATTGATAAACCCATCGATAATCTTATTTGAATTATCGGGCGACATATCATCCACGATAAGCATCTCCCACGCCGTATGCGTCTGAGAGAGCACCGACTCTATTGTTTTGGCTATAAACTTTTCAGATTTATAGGATGGCGTTATAATTGAAACTAAGTCACTCATTGCATTAACCTAAAAAATGTATTTTGCTAATTATGGCTTTTGATATACCCTTACATAATCAACTTCAAATTGATCCGGCAGTATCTCGCCCTCTACGCCGCCGCCCCATTCGCCTATTTCGGCGCTAAGAATGAGATATTGATTTGTATTGGAGATTACCCCCGTCTTTGTGTGTCTCAAAACGCCGTCTACATAAAACTCATAAACATCCTTTGTCCACAACAATCCAAAAGTGCGCCAGCCGTTATCCTCAATAGCCGGATAAGTCAAGCTAAAACCGTTTTTTTTGTGGTATGCGGCATAACCATCCCAGTGCGTGGTAAAATGCACTTTTGAGGATATAATTTTAACATATTCAAAAATATCTATCTCCATTCCAGAGTTTTGAGGATCGCCAATCACTTTGCCATAATTTTGACTCATCAACCAAAATGCTGATTGTGGACCTTTGATTTTTGGCAGTTTTGCTCTAATTTCAAAGTATCCAAATTTCGGCTCAAATTTGCCCATCGTCCCTATCATCCCCGAGCAGATCTTATTGCCGTCAATATGAATAATATTTTTTAGAGTTCCGTTGCTTACCACGATACTATCGGCGGTTGTATACCCCAGCTTTCTCTTTCCAAGATAGCGATGACCCCATTTGCTCTCATCAAGAGCTATACCGTCAAATTCATCACTCCATACAAGCTCATATCCGAGCGGAGGAGTTTGAGCGCTTAGCGCACTTGTCTGCAGTGTCGCGTATGTAAACAACAAAAATAAAATCACAATTTTAAACATGGGCATAGAGACCTTTCATATTGGATATGTTGTAGGAGCTTTGCGTGCGTAAGGTCAGCTATGTAACTATATTACAAACGTTATTAATTGTATAGCTAACTCTGAAATATTAACTGTTGTCTAAAATATGCTACAATTGCCACACTTAAGAGGAGATAGCCCATGCAGACCATGCAAGAGAGAGCCAATGCTCGCAGAAGCATAGCCACTATCAAAAAAGTTGATTTACATTCAAAAGAACACGACAGTTTTCATACACACCTCGATACGAAAGACGCATGGAATCTTTTGGCAAAACTTTCCAAAGAGGCGTGGATGGAGCAAACAGGCACTGTTGCGCCGCTTAGAGTGGACAAATCTATCTGCAAATTTATTAGACTGGATTTGGCTCAACTTCAAGAATTGGCAAAGAAGCTATAAAACAGCATTTTAATACTAGAGTGTCTCTAAAAACTCATTTTTTGACTTTTCCACTGATGTGACACACAATCAACCCTCGCCAGCCAACACTCCGACACATAGCCGCTTTTAACAGCGAAGCCTTAACGAACAAATAGATGGTTTTGCAAGAAGTCTATTAATTTTGGAGCGTAATTTGTTTATCAACTATAGATAAAATTTTAAATTATGGATAAGAGCCTATAATATAGGTCTTCAATGTGGTTTTTGGATATTTTGCTTTCAACTATTTTGTGATAAAAAACGCCCTAAAAACCATATATTACCTCAAACTACAAAAGGTTACAAGTGAAGCTTGCTCTATTTTTGACAGCCGCAATAGCTATGTTTTTTGGCGGCTGTGCGACTAAAACCTTTAAACTGCTAAACGAAAGCGATAAGCCGACTCGTGTGGTATCAGACGCCAAGTATAATGAGGAAGTTGATTTTGAATGGAAAATTAGCAAGGGCGATCGCGTGGAGATTGTTGTGACTATTCAAACATTCGGCGAACCTATGGTTCAATTTAATCCATTAGTCAACGCTCCAAATAAGATGCAGGCTGGCTCGACAAAAGACGGGAGCGAAGGGATTATGGTTCCAAAAAATGGCGTAATTAGTATGCCCCTTATAGGTTCTATAAAAATTGACGCTCTTACAGAGACCGAGGCGACTGAAAAACTGACAAAAGCCTATAGGCAGTATATAAAAAATCCATTTGTGACCGTAAAAATTTTAAATCAGAAAATTTTTGTGTTAGGCGAGGTGCGTAAACCGGGAGTTGTTCCTGTACTAAATGGGACTGTTGGACTTTTTGAAGCACTCGCATATTCTGGGGATCTTACGGACGCAGCCGAACGAACAAAGATCAAAATTATTAGAGGAGGGCTACGAAGCCCCGAGTTAAGGGAGATAGATTTATCAAATATGTCGGCTATTAAACTCACAAGTCTTATTTTGCAACCAAACGATATTGTGTATGTACAACCAAGAACGATGAAAGCTTATAATGTGGCGTTTGACGAGCAAGTACCATTTTTTAGGATGATTCACTCAATGCTGCTTCCGTTTGTAGATTTTGCAACCATGAAAAAGGAAGGCGTAATTAATGTATTCCAATAATCAAAATGCGCCCCACAACAAGCTTGTGGATGAGATGGATCTCAAAGAGATTTTTGCGCTTATTTATGGTTATAAAAAATCTATTATTGCAATTACGGCTCTCACTACATGCTACGCTGTTTTTTATCTATACACCACAACCAAGGTTTATCAAGCCGATTCGTCGCTAAAAATCCAAAAACAACCATCTAGCTACTCTCCGGACGATTTGCTAGCCAAAGCGTTTGGTCTGAGTGAACACAACCTAGAGAATGAAATGATTGTTTTACAATCTCGTCAAGTAATGCAAAGAGTGGCTGAAAAATTAAACCTTGAAGTTAGATATTTTTCGACTGGATTATTAAGAACTAAAGAGCTGTATACAAAGACGCCTTTTGTTGTTGATGTGGCTTTTATTTCGAATGATTTTTTTTATTACAATTTTCATCTTCATCCGGTAGATGAAAATCGTTACCGCCTTATTATGGAGCCGACCGTTAAAGCTGACATAATCAACAGATTGCGCTTGATGATTGGTTTACCCGTGGATACCAAGAGTAAACCGAGCTATTTTTCAGAAGTGTTTTCTTATGACTCTAAAATTACTAATAAACTATTTAGTATTACTGTCAAAAAAGTAGCCGCAATGGATAAAGGCGAGTATATTTTTAAAGTGGTTCCAGATGAATATATAAGAGATACACTACAAGGCTCACTCAAAGTTAGAGCGTCATCAGACAAAAGCTCTATTTTAAACTTGAGCTATACAGATAGTGTGCCACAGAGAGCGGAAGAGATTTTAAATACAATCGTTGAATCATATCAACAACAAAGTCTTGAGGCAAAAACCAGCACGGTAAAAAAGGTTTTGAGTTTTGTCGATGAGCAGCTAGATATTGTAAACAGGGCGCTTAAAGGTTCTGCAACTGAGCTAGAACAGTATAAGTCCTCAAATATTGTAGTTGACCCGCAAGAAAAAGCGAAGTTTTCGACACAGAGACTTAATATTTTAGAGATGCAGTACTATGAACTAAACATGCAAGAAGAGGTTTTTGTAAAGCTCCAAAATAATATAAACGCCAACAAGGGCGTATCGGAAGTTGATACTGGTTCGCTTAGATTAATGGATTCACCTGTTTTGCCTTTGATTGACAAACTCCGCGAAGCAGAGCTCACCAGAGCCCCGCTACTCGTTGATTATACAGATAAACATCCGGCTGTAATAAAGGCAAATCAGCAAGTAAACACCATAAAAGCAAATCTGAAGGGAACCATTGATAGTACTCTCAAAGGAATCAGGCAGCGTAAAGCAAATATTGATGAGTTTATGAAAAAACAAAATACGTTGTTGCAAGGTATACCAAAGCAAGAAAAGCAGCTCTCATACTTAGCGAATAGTTTTACCGTAAATCAAAAAATATATGAGTATCTTTTGCAAAAGAGGGCGGAGATGGCTATAGCGGAGTCCTCGCCTGTATCTGAAATTTTTATTATAGATAAAGCTTTGGCGGATACAACCCCTGTGCGACCTAAATCTGTGCTCGTTATGTTGATTGGCATTGTGTTGGGTATTGTTTTTGGCGTTTTGCAAGCTATTATTAGAAGTTTTCTAAGTAAGACAATAAAAACGCCAAATGACATTGAAAAGCGCACACCGCTACCTATATATGGAATATTGCCGTCTAGCTTAAAGAAAAAACTTCAATATGAAGAGGCGCTACGAATCTTATTGACTAGACTGGAATACAACTCTGCGACGCACAAACCGCGAATTATTACATTTATACCATCCGTTGCTGAAGATACAAACAGCACTACAGCTATTGAATTTGCTAAAATAATAGCCCAAAACGGCAAAAGAGTAATATTGCTAGATCTTGACACAAAAGCACCGACGATTCATAAAAAACTACGTCTTGACAACCAAAAAGGCGTAAGCTCATTACTCTTGGGTACAAGTAGCTTTAAACAGGCTCTTGCTCGTCTTGATGACGGTTTGGATGTTGTCACAGCTGGAGATCTTCCGAATAATCCACATAAACTAATAACATCCGGTGCGATGAGAAAACTACTGGAAATTCTTAGTGAAAGATATGATTATATTGTCATAGAAGCCACAACTGGGGGTATTTTTTCTGACACATTGGTGATTATGTTCTTGTCTGATTTTAATCTAATTGTTTTTAAGGCAAAAAACTCAAAAAAAGATTTTATAAAAAACTACAACAAAATAATTTGGGAACATAAACTGAATAATATTGGCATAGTTTTGACAAATTTTGACTCAAAAACACGATAAAACAAGTAGAGTATGGTGCTTATTCTTCAAATGTTTTTGTGGTAGCAGGTGCTATAATGTCATTATATATTAGGCTTCTAGTAGGAGTCTATACAAAAAAAGTGTAGGAGAATCGATGGCATATTCAATGGGCGACCTTAAAAAAGGTCTTAAAATAGAACTCGAAGGCATACCGTTTAGGGTTGTAGAGTATCAACATGTAAAACCAGGTAAAGGTGCTGCGTTTGTTAGAGCAAAAATAAAATCACTAATTGACGGCAGAGTTCTTGAAAAAACTTTTCATGCCGGCGACAAAGCCGACGAGCCAAATCTAGAGCAAAAAGTTATGAATTTTTCATATTCCGATGACGACTATATGCATTTTATAGAGCAGTCTAGCTATGAAATGTACCCATTGACGCACGATCAAGTAGGTGACGCAAAAGACTATATTGTTGAGAGTACAGAAGTTGAAGTACTATTTCATAACGGAAAACCTATCACTGTGGATGTGCCTGCGATTGTAGAACTTCTTGTTATAGATACACCGCCAAACTTCAAAGGAGACACCGCCAGTGGAAGTAGAAAGCCGGCAAAACTAGAAACAGGTCTTAGCGTACAAGTGCCGTATCACGTTGTTGAGGGCGATAAAGTAAGAGTTGATTCAAAAACAGGCGAGTATTTAGATAAAGTAAAGTAGTAAAGATTATAATACTGGGTTGAGAGGGGCTTGACATGGTTGCTGTTTGGAAAATTGAGGGCATTATGGCTACCTGCCAACCGACAACGATATTCTATTTTTCGGCTTATCTATCGACACAAAATATTTATTATCGCGCTTATGTTTTAGGACTTTAAAAGACGACACGTCGCTCTCAAAAACATCAGAATGGATATACGCAATCATCTCCACGCGAAACGGCGGCTCTAGTTTTATTTTGCTCTCCAGTCTAACAAGCCTCTTGCCGTCTTTTAGCGTATACCAGATTACGTTTGGGTTTGCTACGCCGTACATTGAATTTTTGGTTGTAAGAAACAAAATATCATAGTTTGGGTTTGACCTCACGACAATCTCATCCGCCAAAAAAATATCGTTAAACATCATCTGATACGTCGTCAAGGAGCCTTGCAGTTCGCTTTTTTTTGTGCCATAGTAAATGATTTTTTGTTTTACGTCGCCGGAAAGATTTGAAAACATCATCATCACAATAAACAAAATGACGATAGACAAAATCATCTCTATAAGCGTAAAAGCGGATTTTCTCAAAACTTATCAAACCTCACAAACTCAACTCTTTGGTTGTCTTCTGTAAAAACAACGCTTTTTTTGAGGTTTAAAAACATATTTGAGCTATTTTTTAGGCTCATCGAGGCCGGCTCGTTTTTTAGCTCCACAGAGGCTTTTTGACGCACCGGCTCCGGCAGGCTTGACGTGTCGACCTCGTCTGATAAAGATAGCATACCGTCGCTTTTTTGGGTCAAAATAATGATTGAAGCGCTTTGAACGCTGTTTTGCCTTACCAGGACTCTCTTGTAGATTAGATTGCTTTGAGATATAGCCTCCAACAAAAGAGACATAGCGACGGCTACGATAGTCACCGCAACGAGCGTCTCCACGATAGTAAATGCGGGCTTATTTTGCAAATTGTTCATCAGAAAACGCCAAATTATAAGCGCCAAAAGCGTGCTGCTCCGCAAGCGTCTTTGTATCCGCAACCCTGATTTTTGCGACGCCGCCTATCACAAAAAAAGTGTCGTCAAAAAAATATATTGCGGGCATAACAACGCCATATCTGTTAAGCTTTATCAATATCTCAGGCTCGCCCGATTCGCGATATTTTTTGTTCAGTTTTCCCTCAATACTCTTCTCGAACTCCTCTATTGCGCCGCTCTTTTTGACGGCAATCCTGTAGCCGTCCTCTATCACTTTGTCCCCCTCAAAAAACCCGCATTCATCGGCGTTTTTACACGCAAAGCTAAGCTCTATTTTTTGGTCGCTTCGCATATTTTGCAACTTCTCTATAGCCTCTTGCAAGCTTATGCTGGTCTGCCTCGTCAAAGATTTTGGCATTATCGGCAAAACAAGCGAATAGAGAATAGCCGCTATAGCTGTGACAACAAGAAGCTCTATAATCGTAAAAGCTCGCCTTTTGGCTATTTGCATTCTGAAAGTTTTATATCTTTTGCATCCGCATCTCCGCCCTCTTTACCGTCGCTTCCAAGAGAGACTATATCAATCATTGAGCCGTCGTTTAGGTAGATGTACTTGTTTTTCCAAGGGTCTACGGGAACTGTTTTTTGACTTAAGTAGCCGTTGTTTGAGTAGCTCTTATATTTTTGGTCGTCCGGATTTTTGATTAAAGCACCAAGCCCCTCTTCGCTACTAGGATACAAGCCGTTATCGGTCTTAAAAAGCGCCAAACTCTCCGACAAACTCTTCATTTGCACGCAAGTAAGCTTTGATTTTGCCTCATCCGCCTTGCCCATAATATTTGGCACAACCAGTGCGGCAAGCAACCCCAATATGACGATTACAACCATCAACTCTATTAGCGTAAAAGCTTTCCTACGTCTTAAATTCATGCGACCCCCTTGTGATTCTCGTGTGGTTTTAGTGTATTATAGTATTATGACTTTTAACAAACAAAGGTGCGATATGGCTTACATCGCCTTTGTGTGCGAAATCTTCAGCATACTCGCAATACTCAAATGATAGTCTATATCCTCCCACTCAATCCCTGTTTCACAACATATCAGGGACATTTATGCCTTTGCCGTCAATACGGGCTTTGCTTGTATTGACGTGTAGTATCAGCTGGTTTTTAAAAAAAATGATTTTTCTATATCATAAAGTCTATACCTAAGCTCTTTAAATAGCTCCGCTTCGTCTGTATTTATGATTTTTAGAGTCTCTTCGAGAGTTCTGGCCGACTCCTGCGCTCTTTTGAAGTTTGCGATAACTAAAGAGGTTATACCTCCCCTTTGTGTCTCGGTTTTTGTAGTTGGTCTTAGCGTATCTCCTACGCTGTCTCTATATCTAAGAGCTTCCAGTAAAAAGACGCTTCTAGCCTCGTGTCTTATCGCTTTTAGCTTGTAGGCTTCGTCTTTAAACTCATATACGAACCTACATATATCCTCAACAACCCTAACCCCCTCTTTGAAACGGTTAAGGTTTGCGTCAACAACTCGAAAAAGAGCGGCTGAGTCGTCGCTACTCGTCTTTTCCACCGAAAATTCCAAGTATTTGTAACAAAGAGACAAATAGATTTAAAAAGTCAAGATACAGACTAGCCGCCGCACTAACAGGCGAATCGTATGCGCCTTTTATGATGTTTTGCGTGTCGTATAGAATAAAAAAACTAAACAGCAAGGCTCCGGCTCCGGCTAACATTAGCTGAAGTATTGGACTACCCAAAAATATATTGATAACTCCGGCGACAATCATCACGATAAGAGCGATAAAGAGCATTTTGCCCATCATCGTAAAATCTTTTTTTGTATTCATCGCAAACATTGTAAGACCACCAAAAGCCACAGAGGTCATCAAAAACGCATTTGTCACAATACCGGCACCGCTTGGAAGATTAAGGATATTGCTAAGAAGCGGGGTAAGTGTAAGACCGCTGATAAAAGTAAACGCAAAAAGCACTATAGCGTTGATACCCGGCTTATTTCTCACAAAGTGAAGTCCAATAATAAGCGCTATTTCCAAAATAACAAGCGGCCAATAGAAGCTTTTGATAGTAGCGGCGGCTTGCATACCGGCGTATGCTCCAGCTGTTCCCGCGACAAGAGAAGCCGCAAAATAAGAGTAGGTGGTTTTTACAAACGCATTGATGTCGCCAATGACATGTCCCACCTCTTCCTGCGAGCCAAAATCAATTCTCTCAAGCCTATTGTTCGTCTGTGAGCTTCTCACATAATCTCTATCGTAAAGCCCCATATTAAGAACTCTCCTTTAAGTTTTAAGATTTAAGCTCTGTGTACCAACCAGAGTTACTAGAACTATAACCGAAATTTGTTAATAAAATGTTGATCTTTTATGTCGCTTATATTATTTTTATTTAACTTCTGATATAAAACCGATAACATAACGGAGATAAAAAATGAGCATTAGACCACCAGCCGCTTGCGGTATGTTTTACCCAAAAGAGAGCGACAAACTTTTAGAATTTGTAAATTATGCGATAGGAAAATCGGCTAATTTTGACAAAAAGCCGCTAATACTAGTCTCTCCTCACGCCGGTTTTATTTATAGCGGCTATACGGCGGGGTATGCGTTTCGCCAACTTCAAAACTTAGATCAAGACAGAGAGTATAAGGTTCTTTTACTCGGCCCCTCTCATAGAGTTTATCTTGAGTCAGCCGCTTTGAGTCCAAATGACGGTTTTGAAACCCCGCTTGGAGTTGTAAAAGTAGATCAAGAAGAGTCGCAAAGACTCATGAGTAGGTTTTCATACATCACTGTAAACCCTGCCCCGCATAAGTTAGAGCACTCTTTGGAGACACAACTTCCTTTTTTGCAAGCAGCTCTAAAAAGTTTTAGCATAATACCTTTGGTGTATGGCGCAATAGCCGACGAGAAACTTTTTGAGACGCTGGAAGAGTTTTTGATTGACGAAAGTAGAATAGTTGTTATAAGTAGCGACCTTAGCCACTACTATCATATCGACGAAGCAAATTTTATTGATTCGCACTGCATTAAAGGAATAGAAAGATTAAGCTTTGCGGTGATGAAAGAGTGTGAAGCGTGCGGCAAGCCGGCGATTTTGGCGGCGATTAGATACGCTATTAAACACAACTTAAAAGCAAAAACGTTAGACTATAAGACAAGCGCCGATACCGCCGGCGACAAAAACAAGGTGGTAGGCTACGGAAGTTTTATGTTTTATAAGGAAGAGCTATGACCCAAAACGAACAGTTAACAGCCTTGAGACTCGCTAGAAACGCTATTGAGAGCGAACTATTAAGATCTCCTCTCGGTAGATTAGAACAGTTGCCTCCGGTTTTTAAAGAAGAGGCGGCGGTATTTGTAACTATAAAAACAAAAGAGGGCAACCTACGAGGGTGCATCGGCTCTTTAATAGCACATAGAAGTCTGTATGAAGATATTGTAGAAAACGCTATTGCAAGCGCATTCAACGACCCTAGATTTCCGCCGCTTAATATCATAGAGCTTCCGTTTATCAAAATAGAAATCTCTTTGCTCCACGCTCCAACAGAGGTCGTCTACTCAGGCGCCGCCGATTTATTGGCAAAAATAGAAAAAGGCAGAGACGGTTTAATAATAAAACACGGCGGCTCTCAGGCTATATTCTTGCCGTCCGTCTGGGATGAGATAAGCCAAAAAGAGGAGTTTTTGTCCAGACTATGCGAAAAAGCCGGACTAGAGGCAAACTTTTGGCAAAGCGGCGAATTAGAAGTTTTTGCATACAAGGCGGACAAGCTCAACGAAAAGTAATATTTTTCGCCACAACAGAGTAGTGCAATTTGCGCCTATAAAATCGCTTTCTTTCTCCCGCTAATACGGGCTTTGCTCGCATTAGCGCATAACATTAATAAAGTAATTAACGCGTCACAAAACGCTCATACAATTCAACTTATTTTATAACAGTTGGAGCAAAAAGATGCAAAGAAGAGAGTTTCTCAAAACTACGGTTGTGACGGCGGGTGCGATACTTATGGGTGCGGGTTGCGGCGACGGCGATAGTGGCTCTACTGCGGTATACACGCTTGATATGTGGTACAAAGATAATTCAAGCTACCTATCAAGTGCCCTTAGCTCCTCAAAAAGCGCAGCTTCCCAGCTACCCCCTGTAAGCGCTTATTTTCCTCAATCAGTAGCCTCCGGCGACCCAAAAAGCGATAGCGTCGTACTATGGACAAGAGTCTATGATGCAAGCGCTAGCGGCGATTTGAGTATAAAGCTAGAAGTGGCGACCGATAGCACTTTTAAAAATATCGTCTCGATAGACGGCGCAACAAGCAAAACAATAACGGCAAAAGTGAGTGACGATGGTTGCGTAAAAGTAAAAATAAAATCGTTATCCGCCAAAACATACTACTATTATAGATTTAGTTACACGGCAAAAGACGGCTCTACAAACTACTCCAACTACGGAAGAACAAAGACGGCTCCGGCGGCGAGCGACGATGCGAGCATCAAATTTGCTTATGTGTCTTGCCAAGACTACAACGGACGATACTACAACAGTTATGTGAAGATGAGAGACGAAGAGCTAGACTTTTTTGTGCATTTGGGCGATTATATATATGAAACCACAGGCGACCCTAGCTTTCAAACCACAAAACCAGATAGAGTCACAAAGTTTAGCGATACGGCGGGGGCTATAGTATTTAACAAAGGTACATCAACAGAGTACTACGCCGCAAAAAGCTTGTCAAACTATAGAGACCTCTACAAAACGTATAGAGGCGATAGGGCGTTGCAAGCCGTTCATGAGAGATTTCCAATGATATCTATTTGGGACGATCATGAATTTACGGATGATTGTTACGGCGACTACGCCACTTACTATGACGGCAAAAGTAATGAGCAAAGCTCGCAAAGAAGAAAAGACGCAAACAAGGCGTGGTTTGAGTATATGCCGATAGATACGGACGTGATAAGCTACAACGACACTGAAACATTTATGAAAATCTACCGCGATTTTATGTTTGGCAAAAACCTACACTTGATTTTGACGGACGAGAGAAGCTATAGACCAGATCATATTATCCCAGAAGACGCATTTCCAGGAAGCGTAATACTTGACAAAGAGACGTTAACCGCCGTACTGCCCAGCGTAGGACTAACATACGAGGTGATGAAGTCTGCGTTTGGTCCATATATAGACATAGACAGCACTACATGGTCGGCGTACAAACCCGTTTTTGTAGGCGTGATGACCGCTCAATATATGGCGGCGGGACTAAGTCAAACAGATGCGGCGACCAAAGCGTCAAGTGTGATAAAGGGCAAAATCAGCGCCTACGTCGCAAAAGGGCTAATAGACGGCTACAACGCCACAAAACCGACGCAAAGCTTGCTGCAAATAGATGACAACACTTACAATAATACGCTTGATAGAGGCGTAGCATATCTACACCTTGGCAAAACAGACATATTCTCCGGCGGTGGTATGGGCTCAAGATATATGGTCGTAAAAGATACGTTTGACTTATATACTCCGGTTCGTTATCAAGCAACCGCCAAGGCGAGCGAAAATGTGCTTGGAGCTGTGCAAGAGGCTTGGTTTTTGGATAAGTTTAAAACATCTAGCGCCACTTGGAAGACATGGGGTAATGAGTATATGAACATGAGCATGGTTTTGGATTTGAGCATCCAAGCCACTCTTCCATCGGATTTAAGACAAAAGTTTTATCTCAACGTAGATGCGTGGGACGGTATGCCAAACAAGAGAAAAGAGCTTATAAACGCTCTTGCGGCGGTGCAAAACTCTGTTATTATCACGGGCGATATTCATAGCTTTTTTGCGGGTAGCATAGCTTCTAGTAGCGGCGTAAAAGTGCCTGAGTTTGTCGGAAGCTCTATTAGCTCCAGCACATTTCAGAGTATGCTCTATTCACAAATAGCGGCTTCTCCAACGCTAAAAAGCGTCCCTGGTATAAACTCTCTTGTGGCAAGCCTCGATGATTTGATGAAACCAGCAAACACGCAATACGTTCACAACAATACCTCCTCCGTAGGCTACGCAACGGTAGAGTGCGACGCAAAAGAGTACAAGGTAACATTTAATCAAATAGCCGAAACCGAGGTAAACACAAACTATCTTAATAAAACAACAAGCGAATTAAACGCTAAATTTAAGCAGGCAAAATTTAAACTTACAAGCGGCTCAAGAGATATAACGGTTCTTTAAAAAGTGCGGAGAGCGGGTAAAACTAGACCTCTCTCTCCCACTCCACATAGTTGACACCCCTGCTCTCGCTATCAAACTCAATACCAACAAGCCAAATCTCTTTATTCTCATTTTTGTATTTGTCTGCGTAGTTTTTATCTTTTATCTGTTGCATGGCTTTTGGCTCGTTCTCTTTTCTATCTACTTTAAACTCCAAGATATAGATAAAGTTTTGAAGTTTTAGCGTTAAGTCTATTCTTCCTTTATTGGTCGTGTCCTCGGCTATCATATCTATACCCAGTGAGGCTAGATAGGCATAGATAACAGAAGCGTAATACCCCTCATAGTTTTCTATCTTGTTTTTTGTGTAGTTGTTGTAGGGGATAGAGGCAAACAGGGAGATTATAGTAGTTTTGAAGGTTTCTAGGTCGGCGGTAAAAAGGGCGTTGTATATGACGATTTGTCGCCTAGTTTGTGCGTCTTCTTTTGTGAGCAAGGGGATTAGACTTTCCGCAAAAGAGCTTTGAACTTCAATATTTGGGATTTTTAGCGTATAGGTTGTTTTTGCGCCTGTTCTTTGAGAGTTTTTGATAGTCAAATACCCGCTTTGAAAAAGTATAGACTCTATCTTTATATCCTCTATCTCAAAAGAGTTTATAAGAGAGTCTCCGACTATACAGCTTTCAAGATTGGGTAGCTGTCCAGTTTCACCACGTTGTACCATTCCATTCAAAGCAATAGCATAAAACTCATCTGGT
>DZAX01000046.1 GCA_022729705.1 Helicobacter cetorum
TAACATATGTTAAAGGGAATAAGATTTTTTAGAATGTTGTCTTGATAATTTGGGGGGATTATAGCTCGGCTTAGCACAAAGGTATAAGTCATATGTTGGCGTATGAAGCGTGTTTGTACGACACTTTAAAAGTTGCGCAAAGGTGGCGTGCCCGACAGGATTCGAACCTGTGACCTTCAGAATCGCAATCTGAAACTCTATCCAGCTGAGCTACGGGCACAAAATATAGTTTAAAGGGCACAATTGTATCCAACTTATTCTCAATTTCCGGCAAAGCTAGAAATTTGCTCTTTGTGGCTATGCGCTCTCAGGCTTTAGCGTAGACTTTTTTTAGGCTCTCTAGCTTTGACGTCGCATTTAGTAGCAGCATATCCGCCGTGACTAGCGCCGCCATCGCTCCCACTACCACGGCGCCTCTTGCGGCTATGCACGGGTCGTGTCTGCCTTTTAGGTTTATCGTCTCCTCTTCGCCGTTTGTGTTTAGCGTTTTTTGGGAGACAAATATCGACGGGGTGGGTTTGAAGTAGACTTTTAGCTCTATGTCTTGTCCCGTGCTTATGCCGCCCGCTATGCCGCCTGAGTTGTTTGAGAGAAAGCAGGTTTTGTCTCTTTGGTCGTTGTGGGCGCTTCCTCTCATTGATGACGCTTTTACGCCGGAGCCTATCTCTACCGCTTTTACGCCGTTTACGCCCATGAGCAACCCACCAAGCTCTGAGTCAAATTTGTGATATAGAGGCTCTCCTAGCCCCGCCGGAGCACCTTTGATACGCGCTTTTACGGCTCCGCCTACGGAGTCGTGAGCGTTTCTCGCTTCTTCTATCGCGGCTTTCATTGCGTCTTCTTTTTGCGGACATAGCGCAAATATCTCGCTCGCTGCGGCGTGGGCGAAATCTTCACTTTCAGCCGACACCTCGCCCACTTGAAACACCCCGTACTCCACGCTTACCCCAAACTCTCGCAACAGCATCTTAGCAAAAGCCCCAGCAGCCACTCTCGCCGCCGTCTCCCTTGCGGAGCTTCTGCCGCCGCCTCTATAGTCTCGTATACCGTATTTTGAGAAGTAGCCAAAATCAGCGTGAGATGGGCGAAAGCTGTTCATTACGCCGCTATAATCGGCTGATTTTTGGTCTTTGTTTCGTATCAAAATAGCGATTGGCGTACCGGTTGTCATCCCCTCAAATACGCCGCTTAAGATTTCAGGCGTGTCTTCTTCGCTTCTTTGGGTGGAGAATAGATTTTTGCCGGGGCGTCTTTTGTCCATTTCGGACAACAAAAACTCCATATCTACAGCTACGCCCGCAGGCATTCCATCTATCACGCACCCTATCCCCGCGCCGTGCGATTCGCCAAATGTGGTTACCCGAAAAGCCGCTCCAAAACTATTCATACGTTATCCTTTTTTAGAGTCTCCAGCGTCTTTTTGGCGGCTTCTTGCTCCGCCTCTTTTTTACTTGTTCCGACGGCTTTGGCAAATGGCTTTTTGTTTATTAGCACCTCTACCGTAAACTCTTTTTTGTGATCAGGCCCTGTGGAGCCGACTATCACATACTCAGGAGTCACCGCAAACTTGGCTTGAGTAAGCTCTTGTAGCGCCGTTTTGTAGTCGCTAAAAAGTGTAATCAAGTCAATTTTTGGATATGCTTGCTCTATTAAGCTAATTGATAACTCTTGCGCCGCTATTAGCCCATACTCCAAGTATACGGCTCCGATAAGCGCTTCAAAAGCGTTTGAGAGTATTGACGGTTTTTTTCTGCCGTCGTTATTTTCTTCGGCCGATGAAATCATGATATGTTCACCGATTCCAAGCGCCTCGGCTAGCTTTGTAAACCCTTTTTCGTTGACGATAGACGCTCTAATCTTTGATAGGCTCCCCTCGTTTGCCGTAGGAAACTTGTTGTATAGATATTCGCCCACCACCAAGTCCAGCACGGCATCGCCCAAAAACTCTAGTCTTTCATTGTTATAAGGTTTTTTGCAACTCTTATGCGTAAGCGCTTGCGCCAAAAGCTGCTTATTTTTAAACTCTATTTTGAGACTCTTCTCTAAGACTTCTAGTCCCATTTTTACTCCTTGTTTCATTTTTATAGTGTCTTGCGGCAAAGCCACAAGACACTTGACATTGGGATTTCATCCCAAACCCCTAAAGCTACGCCTAGCGGCGAGAGTTTATAGTGATATACGCGCCTTATCTCCCACTCTCCCACGAATGCGGGTAGCTTTAGGGGGATGCAAGGGGCGATTAGCCCCTGCCGTCAATACGGGCTTTGCTCGTATTGACGCGTAACATTAATATTTTTCCGCTTCGCTTTTTGCGATTTTATCGCACTCTTCGTTTTGGGGGTGTCCGTTGTGTCCTCTTACCCATACTCCTCGTACTTTGTGGGGTTTTGACGCTTCTATGTATTCAGCCCATAGGTCGGGGTTTTTTACGTCTTTAAACGCTTTTTTTATCCACCCTGCGAGCCAGCTGTTTATTGCGTCCGCCACATATTTTGAGTCTGTTGTTATATCAACCTCGCAACCGCTTTTGAGGGCTTTTAGCCCCTCTATCGCCGCTTTTAGCTCCATTCTATTGTTTGTGGTGTGCTTCTCGCCGCCGCTAACTGTTTTTTTGTGTAGTATCCCGTTTGTCTCATACTCAAGGATGGCACAATATCCGCCCGGTCCCGGATTTCCTAGGCTTGAGCCGTCTGTATATATGCTTACTTTTTTCACCAACTCTCCAAAAACTCTTTTTTAAAAGCGCTTTGTTGCGAGATTTTTGGCAAGACGACGCAACCGCCCATCTGTCCGCAAGATTTGCACGAAAAGAAGTAGTCTATATCCAAATAGCCGCATTTTTGGCAGACAAACTCAAAGTTCAAGTCAGCCTCCAACTCTTTGTTTGCGCTTCTTGCGGCGCTTACCACGTCAAGCTCAAATACGCCCGTTATCGTAGCGTATTTTGGCGTAATACCTCTCGCTTCCAAAACCCCTTTTATAAGAGCGTTGTTTGCGCCTTCAAAGCTTTTTGCGTCTAGTTGATAGCTCCACAAAATATCCAAAAAACGAATATCGGCGTTTGCTTCTAAAAACTCCGCCGCTTTTTGCGGTTCGCCAAAAAGCGTCTCTTTGAGATACTCTCTCGCAAAATACGCATCCAACTCGCAAAAAGAAAAGAGCAAAGCCTTTTTTTCATCAAAACTCTTCGCCGCCCTAAGAGCGAGCGTCGCCTCAAAAAACAGCTTTCTTTTGCCCTCGGGCGCCCCAAGCTCCAAAAGAGCCTCCACCGCCTCTAAAGCTTTTGCTATCTCTCCTCTTTTTTCATATACGTTTACTATCTTTCGCAACGCCGATTCGTTTCTTGAAGCCAAAGAGAGGCTTTGTTCGTACGCCTCCATCGAGCGCCCTAGAAAGCCGCTTTTGATGTATATGTCGCCTAGATTTTCAAAGATTTGCGCTCTTTTTGCTTTCTCTGATACGCAAATCCACTCAAGTATCGCAAGATAGATAGACAGCGAGCGCTCATACTCGCCGCCCTCAAAGTGAGCTTTTGCGACTTTTGAGAGTAGCTCGTAGCTTTGCGGGTGTGCCTCCAAGAGCTTCAGATAATCTCCCGCTTCGGAATTTGCCGGAAACTTTTGCAAAAAACGTTTGATTTTTTTTGCTTCATTCCCCTCTTTTAGCTTTGCAAAAACTATCGAAAGCGCAGCGGCGACAAAGAGAATCAACAAAAAAGCCATAATCCCAAACAGCGGGTCGCGATAGTCCAAAAATAGGGTATTCATAAAAAAATTGTATCAAATCTTAGTTATAATGATAAAATGATAAAAACAGACTCCATCGAAGCTCTAAAGAGCGTTATTGACATCGTAGACGTGGTGTCGAGCTATGTCGAAATCAAAAAAATGGGAGCCAATTACAAATCCCCATGCCCCTTTCACTCGGAGAAAACCCCAAGCTTTGTCGTTAGCCCAAACAAACAGATATATCACTGTTTTGGTTGTCACGCGTCCGGCGACGCTATCAAGTTTGTGCAGGAGTATGAGAAAATAAGCTATCCCGAAGCGATAGAAAAAATCGCAAATATGTACAATTTTAAGCTTGAATTTGACGATAAGATAACGACAAAAAAAAGCGACGTATTGGAGAGATTCAACGAATACTTCAAAAGATGTCTTGAAAACAATCTTACCGCCAAAAACTACATATTGGAGCGCGGGGTATACGCCTCTAGTATCGAAAAGTTTGAGATAGGATACGCCCCGTCTTCTCAGACGCAAATTGAGTTTATGAAGAGCTCGTTTTTGCCAAGTTCTGAAGCCGTAGAGTGCGGCACTATGGGCGAGGAGGGCGGACGCGTGTTTGCTAGATTTGTGGAGCGCATCACATTTCCCATCAAAAACCAAAACAGCAAAGTCATAGGCTTTGGCGGACGCACAATCTCAAACCACCCCGCAAAATACCTCAACTCTCCGCAAACAAAACTTTTTAACAAATCAAGAGTGTTTTATGGGTTGCATCTAGCAAAAGAGGCTATCGCAAAACAAAAAACAGTGATAATCTGCGAGGGGTATATGGACGTCGTCATGCTCCATCAGGTGGGCTTTCACAACGCCGTAGCGGTTCTTGGCACAGCCTTAACCAAAGAGCATTTGCCGATTATAAAAAAGACGGAAGCAAAAGCTCTTTTGGCGTTTGACGGCGACCAAGCAGGGCAAAATGCGGCTTTTAAATCCGCTGTACTGCTTTTGGAGCATGGAATAGACGGTGGAGTCGTCACTTTTGAGCGCGGCGTAGACCCTGCTGATATGGTCAAAGCGTCAAAAGTAGACGAACTCGCCGCAAAATTTCGAAAAACAAAGCCTTTTATAGAGTTTTTGCTTGAGAGTATTGCGCAAAAATATGACCTTTCAAACTCCCATGAAAAAGAGAAAGCGGCAAAGGAGGCAAAGGAGATATTGGAGCTTCCAAGCCGTATTTTTGAGCAAGAGCATAGGCGACTTGCGGCGGCTATCTTGAAGCTCCCGATGGATTTTTTGAAGCTCTCCAAAAAACAAAGCGCCTCCGCCTCTCTTGCCCAAAAATACGACCCCGCTGAAGCCGCCGCGATTAAGACGATGCTAAAAAACCACGCTTTTTTGGATATGGCTCTCAACCGAATAGAGGAGGGGATGTTTGAGTATCACAGAGACCTTTTTGCGCTTATCATAGCCGGTGATTTCGACTCTCCCGCTCTTTTTGAACTAGAGGGGTCTGAGTATGTCAAGGAGATGAGCGAAGATGAGCTTATCTCTTTTTTGATAGCCAAAAGCGCAATTTTTTACGACAAAACGCTCACAAAAATCAAATACTCCAAAACCCTCACAATGGAACAAAAATCTTTTTATATGCGAAAAGTGATGAGCATAAAAGAGAGACTAAAAAAAGGCGAGCTTTGCGAGGTGGATATGGGGTTGATTTCGGGGATTGAGTGATTGGTTGTCGTCTGGTTTGATGCAATGTTTGAAATGTCAACCCCTTTCCCAATAAACGGATTTTATTTAAGCTTTAGTATAAACAAAAAATAGATAACATAGCGCATATTGTAGCGAGCTGTTAAATGTTTAAACAAGGATGTTTTTGAAGCAAATACTAACACTATCGGCACTTGCCGCCATGCTTTTTGGCGAAACAGACGAGCTATCAAAGGCACTGGAAGCCGTGACCAAAGCAGCTGTTGAAACAAGGGTAAATGCGGATTATATGCCAGGAACGGTAAACATCATAAAAGGCGAAGAGCTAAAAGCTTTGGGTATACAAAGCCTTAATCAGCCAAATGCTCTTGATATGATAACAGGCATGGAGAGCTCGCCCGGCTCTATGCGGGGTTCTGGCTCTGTGTATGGTGCGCACGGCAATAAAATAAAGTGGCTTTTAAACGGCAACGCTTTAGGCTCCCAAGCCAAAAGCGGTCCTAGCTCTCTTGGCGTAATTGTGTCGCTTCCAGTGTCGGTAGACCAAATAGACAGAATAGAGATAATAAGAGGTCCAGACTCCGCTATCTATGGTGAAAACGCAATATTTGGCGTTATAAATATAATCACCAAAAAAACCCATAACGACATAAGCGTATCCCTTGGCAGTCAAAATAAAGACAAGCGTGGTGCATCGGCTACTTCAAATCTAGCCTACAAAAAAGAGGAGCTAGAGCTCTCTTTGTCGGCATCTGTTTATCAAAGCGACGGTTATCCTTTTTATATAAGCGAGCAAGGTGCTTTTGCCAACTTTGCAACAGGCGGTCATATGTCGGGGTATGCTCCCGGATACTTGCCAAACGCTTCGCTTGGATATAGCGTCTTATTGGATGCAAAATATAATAACTTTTCGGCGTGGCTAACGAGGCTAGACACCAAATCAGCGCAAAGCGCTTTTGGAAACTGGTATCCTAGCGATATTGGACCAAAAGATGACAATAGGCTTATGAGAAACGAAGCGTTTACACAATTTGGAGTCAAAAACGATTTTAATATAGGCGAGTTAACTATTACGCCAAAAATCGGCATAGATATTTATGACAACAAGATAAGAGACGCTTTCAAGGTCGGATCAATGTATACGACAACGCCGCAAAACGGCACAGACGGAGTCAGAAGCTCTCATTATAAAGAGGAACGAAAGCACTTCAATATCGACATAGACTACAAAATGGAGTCGCACCACTTGATTGGCGGCTTATTTGCGCAAAATACAAAAAATCTAAAAGACGAGACATATCGAAATTATGCCCTCGCATCTCCGTGGATACCGTTCGCCACAAGCAATGTTTGGGATATAGTAAACAATAGATACGTAGGCAGTGCAATTACCACGCAAAACACAAGCAGGGAACAAACCGCTTTTTATTTTCAAGACACATGGGATATAAACGACAAAACGACAATAACCGCAGGGGCTAGATATGATATGTTTAGCGGCGACATAAAAAGCGTTGGCTGGTCGCCAAGGATTGCGGTGGTTTATCGGGCGGATGGGGAGCATATCCTAAAAACGCAGTATGCGAGAGCTTTTAGATTGCCTATCTTTACAGAAAGCGACGGGATGCACGGCTCCATAAAATCGGAGACGGTAGATACATTGGAGTTTGGTCACATCTACAAAAAAGATAAAATAGAGCTTAAAACGACAATTTTTGAGTCCAGAATATACAACATGATTACATTTAACGACCTTACTTACGACACCGAAAACCTACCGAAACGAGGGGTTTTGCAAGGAGTGGAGATAGAGTTTGAATATGAGGGCGACAACTTTCGAGCCGGTTTTAATCAAGCTCTTTACAAAACGCACGCCGATACTAGAGAGTATGTCTCCCAATACAGCCCAAAACAATATCTTTTTGAGGCGGGCTCTTTTGTGCTATCGCCGTCTGCGATAACAAACTTATTTTTGACACTAAATCAAAAAAGTTCTTACCCAACCACTCTATGGTATCACTACATCGGCGGCAAAAAAAGAAAAACGGCTTATGCGACGGACGACGCTTATTACAACGGTTCTCCAAACGGATATGTAGACCCGCAAGACTATCTAAATATAACGCAACAGTTTAAAAATGTAGCCAAAAACCTTGATCTATCGCTTGGTGTTCAAAATGTGTTTGGAAAAACTCTAAAGACTCTATACATGCCGTTAAACCAACCAAACACTCAAGATATTCCATATATGAATCAAATGTTTTGGGTAAATATGTCTTATAAATTTTAAATTAGCGTTAGCTGATAAAAAATTGTAACCAAATCTGTGGTTTTCTTATGCTAAAATAGCTCAATAATGGAAATATTTGCGGCACCATATATTGCGGAGAAGATTTTATGACGGAGGAAACCACAAGTGGGCGAAAAAAACCATGCCGGAACATTTGAAGAGTATCTAAAAACGCTAGACATTCTCTATGTTGAGGATGAGGATATTATCAGAGGCATCATAGAGAGAAGGCTTGTAAACTATTTTGGGAAAGTGCACACCGCTCAAAACGGCGAAGCCGGACTCTATAAATTTGAGACATATAGACCAAAAGTAGTTATTACAGATATTCAGATGCCGATAATGAATGGCATAGAGATGATCGAAAAAATAAAAGAAAAACAAAACGACGTCAAAGCAATAGTGACCACCGCTTATAGCGACAGCTCCTATATGTTGCGCTCCATAGAGATAGGCGTAGATAAATACATACTAAAACCTGTAAGCGTAGACATACTAATAGACTCGATCAAACAAATAGCCGCAAACTTATTTCACGAAGAGATGACCAAAGAGCTTCAAAGGCAAAAGCTTCAAAACGAAATTATGGAGTCCACACAAAATATCTTTGAACGTATGCTCAGTCTTTTGCCAAGCCCAGTGGCGTTGTGTTCGCATGATAAAGCTGTTTTTATGAATCATCAATTTATGGAGCTTTTCACAGCCGAGGAGATTGGAGATATTGCTTGCGGCAAAAAGAGGCTTGACGATATATTTGGCGTAAAAGACGATGAAGAGGTAGACGCCAAAAGATTTGAAATCAATATACCATTTGGTGGAATAAAAATATTTGAAATAGCAAAAGTCAAACTTATTCTCGACGAAGAGAGAAGCTTTTATATCTATCACCTCAAAGACCTAACAAGGATAGAGTCCAAAAACATCAAGCTTAAAAACTACGCCGATATACTCTATAATATCCTTAAGCTAAAAACAAAATGTGTGCAAGAAGATGACGATACGCATATAGATGGAAAAAGCGGCGCCACAAATCAGATAGATTTGTTAAACCCACAAGAACTGGAAGCTCTCAAAGAGAGTCACACCTACAAAATAAGCGCAAACGAGTATCTTGCCGGACTAAAACCTGAGGTTTTTAGAGAGATTAAAGAGCTTGAAGAGCTTGAGGCGGAGATATGTGATTTGCTGGAGGGAATAGAAGAGGACGATTTTAGAAGAGTATTTGGGCAGGTTGGCAAGAAATTTGTAGCATACTATAGAACGCTCGGTATGCTCGTAGATTTTGAAGATTTGGCTATTTCTCTCAAAAATTTAGGGCTTTATCTGATGCAGCTACCGTCGGATCAAAGCATGAATTGGCTCAAACTTTTAGGACATATCAAAAATATCAGAGCAGATTTAGAGAGCTGGAGAGCGGCTATTTTTGTTGATAAAAACGCTATGGATATTCACTTTTTAGATAGTTCACTTCTTGGTTCGTGTATACAAGTACAGCTTGGCGAATCCAAAAAAACAAGCGACGCCTAAAGGGATTTTATATATTTGTAGATGCGCTACTTGTCAAGTTTCACCACGTTGTACCATTCCATTCAAAGCAATAGCATAAAAC
>DZAX01000025.1 GCA_022729705.1 Helicobacter cetorum
GACTGCCTGTGCGGCTAGTCGCTTTTTTAGCTCTATGTTTTATGTTTCTTCTTTTTTAATCATTTTTTATTGTTTTTACTGCCATTGTTTAATTAATTACTTTTATTCTAGCTAAGTCTAATATTGTTATAGGGTTTTTGCTATAATGAAATAAAAATGAAAGTATGAAAATTGGTTGTAGGTATATTTGATAGCGGCGTAGGTGGATTGACGGTTGCCAAATCCATAATTGATGAAAAGCTTTTTGATGAAGTCATATATTATGGCGATACAGCCCGTGTCCCGTATGGAACTAAAGATGAGAATACAATTATTAGATACTCTCTTGAGGCTGTCGAATTTTTTAAAAATTTTAAAATTGACATATTGGTTGTCGCCTGTAATACGGTAAGCTCATATGCGCTTGATGAAATGCGTAAAAATTCGCCGTTCGATATCGTCGGCGTTATTGAGCCAGGCGTTGCCTCTGTTGTTAAGCAAAAACCAAAACTTGACTCTAGTATTTTGGTTATCGGAACAAAAGCGACAATTTCTAGTGGGATTTATAAAAGAATGTTGCTTAATAAAGGGTTTAGCAATATCTCCCAAATTGAAACAGGGCTGTTTGTCCCGCTTGTTGAAGACGGTATTTTTGATGGGGTGCTAATGAGTGCTATGCTCAATCACTATTTTGCAGACGTGCAAACACCGGACTATATTATTTTGGGATGCACACATTTTCCATTAATATCTAACGCCATAGCCTCTTATTTTGTTAATGCCAAATTAGTACATTCAGGCGAGGCAATAGTTGAATATTTGCAAAGCGTATATTCGGTTGATGGAAAAAAGAAGAAAACAGCACAATTGCAGCTATTTGCATCGTCTAGCCCAGAGCGACTTAAACTCAGAGCTAAAGCCTGGCTTGGGAAGGATTAAATAAAAAATGAGTAGAGCTTTAGCCTTAAAATATAGACCTAAGCGTTTTAGCGACTTGATAGGGCAAGAGTCTATATCGCAGACCATCAAGCTTAGCCTTCGCAATAATAAACTTTCGCACGCCTATCTTTTCTCTGGGCTAAGAGGCAGTGGAAAGACATCCACCGCTAGAATTTTTGCAAAAGCCCTTGTGTGCGATAAGACCCCAGCCGAAGAGCCATGCGGTCAATGTGATGGGTGTGTTAGCGCAGAAGAGGGAAGACACCTTGATATCGTTGAAATGGATGCTGCTAGTAATAGAGGTATTGACGATATACGACAACTTATAGAGAGTACGAAGTATAAACCGTCAATAGCAAAATATAAAATTTATATAATCGACGAAGTTCATATGCTGTCAACGCCGGCTTTTAACGCTTTGCTTAAGACGCTTGAAGAGCCGCCCGAGTATGTTAAGTTTATATTGGCTACTACGGATCCAATCAAGCTCCCGCCTACAATTTTATCCAGAACAATACATTTTAGATTTAAAAAAATAGGATTTTCGGATGTGGTTGAACATCTAAAGCATATTTTAGGCAGAGAAAAAGTAGCTTTTGAAGAGCAGGCTCTTGAAATATTGGCTAGAAATGGCAATGGCTCTTTAAGGGATACGCTCACATTACTAGATCAGGCTATTGTTTTTTCAAATAATTTTGTTTCTAACGAGAGCGTTGTAGAGCTTTTGGGGGCTGTAAATCCTGATAAAATACAGTCGCTTATGGGGTTTATATTAAAAAGAGATAAGGAGTCTACTCTTGCATGCGTAAAAGAGTTTGCATGTCATGAATCGGAAAATGTTATTAATGAGATAATAGAGTTTTTAAAGCTTAATATTATTCAAAAAAATAAGAATATACCGCTTTATGTGTTTGAACGTTTTTTTAGAATTGCCATTGACTCAAAAGAGCTTCTTTTTATGGGTGCTGACGGCGATTTTGTTCTTATGCTTACATTTTTAAAAATGTTAGAGGCTATCGAAATAGAAGATATAGATTCGCTTATATCTAAATATGAAAGCGGAGTTGATTTTGCAGCCCAAAAAACCGTTAAATATGATTTGCCGACTATAATCGAAACTAGCGCCATCATTAAAGAGATTAAGCCTATTGAAACTATACGCGACGATAGATGGAGCAAGCTTCTTGGGGCTTTATTTGAAAGAAGTTATGATGTTGGGCGTGTTTTTGAAGAAAGCGTTAGGTTTGTCTCATTTGAGGATGAGAAACTTATCTGGGCAAGTTTTGCCGGTAACGACGAAAAAGAGCTTTTGAGAAAATATTACGCTCAGATCAAACATATAGTTCAAGATGTGTATGGTGTCAATACAACGATTTGCGCCCAAAAAGATTATGTTGATGCAGGTAAGACTGCCGACCTAGAAACTCAATCAAGCACTAAGCCTATAAGGCAAAACCAAGAAGAGATAGAGAGCGAAACCCTAAGCACTGATTTTCAAATAGAGCTAATCAAATGCGATACAAAACCGCAAGAAGAAGCCATTGACTCCGAGTCGGGAGCTCAAAAAAGCATTGAGGATGAAGCTGTAGAGCTTAGTTTGTTAAGGCACCCTTTGGTTGAAAAGTCAAAAGAGGTGTTCGGCTTGACTGATACGAATATATCAATTTTTCAGAAAGTTTAAAAGATAGTATTGTAATATAAGTTTAAGTTTGGATAGGCGGGGGTTTAAATGGATTTAACGGTCATAGGCGGAATAATTTTGGCGCTCGCATGTATTGCGATTGGCGACACTTTGGAGGGCGGAAATCCCGCCCATCTTGTACACTTTACCTCTATTTTGATAGTTGTCCCGCCGGCGCTTTTGTCTGCAATGGTCGGAACGCACGCTCACTTTATTAAAGGTGCTTACGCAAACTTAGGTGGCGTATTTAGAAAAACATCTACCGATTATGAAAAAACAATTGAGCAGCTTTATGATTTTGCAATTATTGCAAGACGAGATGGTCTTTTGAAGCTTGAGGCGGAGATTGTTAATGTGGACAACGAGTTTATGAGAAAAGGTCTCGATCTTGTTGTGTCGGGCGTGAATGTAGATGTCATAAGACAGACGCTAGAGGTTGAAATAGAAGAAACGGAACACTACTATCACGGGTGTGGTCACTATTGGATATTGGCGGGCGAGACATTTCCGGTTATGGGTCTCATTGGGGCGGTTTTGGGTCTAGTTTTGGCTTTGCAGAAACTAGAAAATCCAGCGGAAATGGCGGCCGGTATTGCGGGAGCGTTTACGGCGACCATTACTGGTATCGCAAGTTCGTATATTATATCTACGCCTATTGGTAAAAAAATGATTGCAAAATCGCATGATTTGGTGAAAGAGCAAACAATAATCCTTGAGGGTCTAGTATCCTTGGTTTCAGGTGATAATCCTAAGATGATGAGAAGTAGACTATACAACTATATCGGCGGCGAACCAGAAGAGGGCAAAAAACACAATGGCTAGGAAAAAAAAGTGTCCTGAAATTCCGCCGAGTGAAAAATGGGCTATTCCGTACGCAGACTTTTTGAGCCTTCTTTTGGCGCTTTTTATTGCGCTTTATGCGATAGCCGCCCAAAATAAAGATAAAATGAAAGCGTTGTCAAAGTCGTTTGCGGAGATATTTGATTTTACGCCTTCGCAGGTGAGCGTGACACCTCAGGACGCAGATAAGGGCTCTAGTCCAAATACGGAAGAGTCGCAAAGCAAGAGTAAAGAGCAAAACTCGGAGAGCAGGCAGCAGCAAGTTCAAATAGTAAAACAGCTAATGAAAGAGTTGCAAGCAATAAAAGACGTCGCTCCCGAGCAAGGTAATAGTAGCGAGAGCGAAGTTGTGATGGTTGACGAGGGCATTAGAGTTAGAATGCTTAACGCAATAATATTTGAAGAAGGAAGCGCAACGCTCTCCCCAGCGTCAAAAAGAGTAGTAGATATATTAGCCGCTTCTGTTAAAAACTATCAAGGCGGGATAAAGGTTGAAGGTCACACTTCTGAGTCTCAGCCTCCAAGAGACGGCATTTATCCGTCAAACTGGGAGCTTTCATCGGCTAGAGCTTCTGCGGTTGTAAGAGGTTTTATCTCAAACGGACTTGATCCGGCTAAGTTTACGGCCGTAGGGTATGCAGATACAAAACCTATAAGTAAAGAGATTGGCGGAGCTAAGCACTTTTTAAATCAAAGAGTGGACATCGTACTGATGAAATACGATGGTAAAGCGTCCAATGCCGACAATCAATCTATTTTGGACGCACCTCCTCCCGCAACAAGGTAATTCACTCTCTCCAGCTATGTGCCAATGCGAGCAAGGCTCTTCTTGGCACATAGTATCAAGCTCTATCTTTAGTTTTTAATCACCCCTCTAAGCTCTTTTTTGGCGCTTTCATAAATTGCAAAAGACGCTAAATGCGTATCGCTATTATAATACTCGCAAGACTCCAAAAAATCTGATTTATCAAGAATTAAGTCGGCTGTCGGATGGTATTTATTTGATAAAAATAGTAGCTCCATATTGTGGTATGGCATTGCTATTCTGTAATAATTACCCGCCTCAAGAAGTTCGTCTTTAATGTTCTTACTTACTGTTTTGCAGAAAATCCCATCCTCTTTTAGCAGTTTAAAAATTTGTTGTAAATCTACTGTTTGTTCGAATGAGATAATTACGTCAAATTTCTTGTCGTCAAAATCAGAATCTGTGGACAGGTCTTGTGTAAAAGTTACGGAGCCCATCGCTTTTGTTGCGCTGTTTGGCTGTATGTTGCCAATAAATAGGCAATTTTCTATGTTTTCATGAACGCATAGCGGTGTAAATGTCAACATCTCTAGTTTTATATCTTGGGCTGACAAAGAGCCGTTTTCAAAACGCATATATTGTTTCCTTTTGCTTTGAGTGGTCGCACGATTTTAGCTCTTTTTTGTTAAAATAGGTCTAAATTGTCCATTGAATAGGAATTAAAATGCCGTTACTTAGTTATAAAGATGCGGGCGTAGATATTGACGCTGGAAACAAGCTGGTAGAGATAATCAAGCCTTTTGCCAAATCAACCGCAATAGCGGGAGTTTTAGGCGGTATAGGTTCCTTTTCGGGAGCGTTTGAGCTTCCGCAAGGCTATAAGGAGCCCGTGCTTTTAGCTTCGACTGACGGGGTCGGCACAAAACTAAGGTTGGCGATAGAGAGCGGTAAACTTGACGGAGTTGGAATTGATTTGGTGGCTATGTGCGTAAACGATCTTATATGTAACTTTGCGCAGCCTCTATTTTTTCTAGACTATTACGCCACAGGACGACTTGAGGTTGAAAGCGCAGCCGCCGTCATAGCGTCGATTGCGGAGGGGTGCAAGCTTTCCGAGTGCGCCCTAATAGGTGGAGAAACCGCCGAAATGCCGGGGATGTACGCTAAAAACGATTTTGATTTGGCCGGTTTTTCGGTCGGGATAGCTGAAAAAAATGAAATAGATAGAAGCGTTCACTGCAAAGAAGGCGATGTTTTGGTGGCCTTACCTAGTTCCGGCGTTCACTCTAATGGATTTTCTTTGGTTAGAAAACTATTTTTTGAGAAACTAAGCATGAGATTTACCGATAAGTTTGAAGACTCCACTTTGATAGATACTCTTTTGGAGCCGACAAAAATATATGTAAAAGATTTTAAAGCAAATAAACAATACATAAAAGCATTGTCACATATAACGGGCGGCGGAATTGTTGAGAATCTGCCAAGAGTGTTGCCGCAAGGTCTCTCTGCCGTGGTGCAAAAATCGTCTATTAAAATGTTGCCGATATTTGAGCTAATGTCTAAGCATGTTGAAGAGAGCGAGATGTATAGAACGTTTAATATGGGCGTCGGAATGGTCTGGGTTGTCTCCAAAGAGCACGCCGACACTGTTTGCTCTAATGTGCAAGGTTATGTCATAGGCGAGCTTGTAAGCGGAGAAAGAGAAGCTAGGCTGGTTTAATGTGAGCTATTCGCCAACCATTTCTCAGATTTTTAACTATATTTTTTTATCGCCTCTAATATTTATACTTCTTTTTTTTATATCCTCTATTTTTATGCGAAGAGCAAGAGTTCTCTTCGTGTTTTTTTCACTCTTGCTCTACTTTTTTTCCACAGGTTTTATGGCAAAAGCGTTGCTAGGCTCACTTGAGAACGAATATAGAAAAGCCCAAAAAATAAACTTTAGACCAGATGCCGTTGTAGTTTTGGGCGGCGGTGCTAATGCGTTTGTCTCAGATAGCAAGCTCTCCGCTTCTGGTTACAAAAGATTTGTCGAAGCGTTCTCGCTTGCAAAAAGAATGAATGTTCCATTGCTTTTTACCGGAGGAGGATTAGTTGAGCAAAATGGTATTACGGAGGCTCAAGCCGCCGCTGAAACAGCTACTAGACTGGCGGATTCATTTGGTTTTGCAATACCGGCGGGTACGTCTCTAAACGGCGGTTTTGAACTTTTGTTTGAGGATAAGAGTCAAAATACGGTTGAAAATGCCAAGAACTCAATTCTCATAATGCGCCAAAACACGCCAGCAAAGCCCAATGTTATTCTTGTTACATCGGCGTTTCACATGAAGAGAGCAAAAATAGTTTTTGAAAAGTATGATTTTAAAGTAACCCCTATATCTGTTGATTTTAGAACAAAGGCTACGCCCATCTCGTATATAGACGCGGCACCTGAGTTTAAAAACCTGGAGAACAACTTTTTAGCTTTAAGAGAGTATATTGGAATATTAGCGTTTTTTTTGCTTGACAGCTAAAAAATAGAACCATCTGATTGATTCTCACATTTTGAGCAAAGCCCAAAATGAGGTCTTCAGCGTGATGGCTCTCGCGGCTTGCCGCTCTTAGAAATTCATATTTGAATAAGAGGGTTCAATAGTCTAAAGCTAGCGTCGTTTTACTGGCGGTATCGCAATAAAAATGGTAATATTTAACAAAATTTAACGATAGGCGGATTGGGAAAATGGATAAATTACCGCTACACTATGATTGTTCTAGATTTTCGGAGATGGACAACTATCACTTTAAAAACGGTTCACACTACAGGCTCTATAATAAGCTAGGCGCACACCCAATGTCTCACAAGGGAAAAGAAGGAGTTTACTTTGCGCTATGGGCTCCAAACGCTAAGTATCTATCTGTTATCGGAGACTTTAACGACTGGGATAAAAATGCCCATCCGATGTTTTATAAAATAGACGGCTCCGGTATTTGGGAGTGCTTTATAGAAGGAGTTAAAAGCGGGGCGCAGTATAAATACTACTTGGAATCGCACATAGACGGCTACACCGAGGAAAAAAGCGACCCATATGGTTTTTATTGGGAGCAGCCTCCAAAATCTGCAAGCGTAGTATGGAATTTGGAGTATCAATGGGAAGATAAAGAGTGGATGCAAAACAGGAGTAAAAAGAACTCTATACATGCGCCAATCTCTGTTTATGAAGTTCATTTGGGCTCTTGGAAAAGAGGCGCAGACAATGTTGCACTCTCATATCGTGACACGGCCGTTGATTTGGCTGTTTATGCAAAAGAGATGGGTTTTACGCATGTGGAACTTTTGCCGGTTACAGAGCATCCATATCATGGTTCATGGGGTTATCAGACTATAGGATATTTTGCGCCGACGGCTCGTTTTGGGGAGCCTGAGGATTTTATGTATCTAGTCGATGTGCTCCATCAGCATGGTTTGGGCGTTATACTTGATTGGGTGCCGTCGCATTTTGCCGTGGATATGCACGGACTCTCTCGCTTTGACGGTTCGCATCTGTATGAGCACAGCGACTCAAGGCAAGGCTTCCATCCTGAGTGGGGCAGTTGTATCTTTAATCTTGGACGCAAAGAGGTTGTAAACTTTCTTATCTCATCCGCTCTATTTTGGATGGATAAGTATCATATTGACGGTATAAGGGTTGACGCTGTAAGCTCTATGCTCTATCTTGATTTTGCTAGAGAGGGCGGCAATTGGATTCCAAATAAATACGGCGGCAGGGAAAATCTGGAAGCTATAACTTTCCTACAAACGCTCAACCACAACGTCTACGAAAACTATCCTGATGTCATGATGATAGCTGAGGAGTCTACCGATTGGCCGATGGTGACAAAACCTACCTATCTTGGCGGACTTGGTTTTGAATTTAAGTGGAATATGGGTTGGATGCACGATACGCTCAAATATCTAAGCCGTAATCCAGTGTATCGCAAATACTACCAAGAGCAGATAACTTTTAGTATGTGGTACGCTTTTAACGAGCAGTATATGCTGTGTCTCTCTCATGACGAGGTTGTGCATATGAAGGGTTCACTTATCGGTAAGATGTCCGGAGATTATTGGCAAAAATTTGCAAATCTTAGATTGCTTTACGGCTATATGTTTGCACACCCTGGTAAAAAACTTCTTTTTATGGGCGGAGAGTTTGGGCAGTTTTCGGAGTGGGATTATGACGACAGTCTTGATTGGCATCTATTAGAATACCCAATGCATAAAAAAATGCTGGAGTTTTTTAAGACTATGCAGTCGATATATAAAGAGAACACCGCACTTTGGATAAACGACCATGCTCAAACAGGCTTTGAGTGGGTGGATACAAAGGATTCGGAGCAAAGTATTATTTCGTTTTTGAGATATGGAGAGAGCAAAGAGGATACCGTATTGGCTGTTTGTAATTTTACGCCAGTACCCAGAGAGGGATATAGATTTGGCGTTCCGTTTGAGTGTTTTTGGCAGGAGATACTAAATTCTGACGGTGAAGCATTTGGCGGCTCTAATATGGGCAACTTCGGAGGAGTCTGTAGCGAACGTATCTCCAAGCATGGAAGAGAGTTTTCTGTTGGTTTGCGCTTACCGCCGCTTAGTATTATTTGGTTAAAACCTATTTTTGAATAAAGGATAAAAATGTCTATACATCAATTAGCTGGAAAACAAGCCCCAAAAGAGGCGCTCGCCAATATCCCATCGCTCGTTGCGGCGTACTATACATATAGTCCCGACGTTGCAAACCTAAGCGAGCAGGTGAGTTTTGGCACATCAGGTCATCGCGGCTCAAGTGTCAAAAAAAGTTTTAACGAAGAGCATATTTTGGCTATTTCTCAGGCGATATGTGAGTTTAGAGAGCAAAACGGTATTGACGGAATACTATTTGTCGGCATGGACACGCACGCCCTATCAGAACCCGCGCGCATTAGCGCTATAGAGGTATTTGCTGCAAACGGTGTGGAGGTTAGATATCAAAGCGGTTTTGGCTATACGCCGACGCCAGTTATATCTCACGCCATACTGACGCACAACAAAGGGCGTACAAGCGCTCTTTGTGACGGCATTGTCATCACCCCTTCTCATAATCCGCCCGAAGACGGAGGATTTAAATATAACTCCACAAACGGGGGACCCTCAGGGCCTGAAATAACAGACGTAATCCAAAAAAGAGCAAACGAGATTATAAGCGACGGGCTAAAAAGCGTCAAAAGGGTTTCGTATGAAAAAGCGCTAAAGATGGAGAGCGTAAAGGCGTATGATTTTGTAATACCATATATCTCAGATTTAAAAAACGTCATAAATATGGAGGCAATATCTGCAAGCACTCTTAAGATAGGCGTAGATCCGATGGGCGGTAGCGGCGTCGCATTTTGGGAGCCGATGGCTGAGATGTATGGCTTAAATATGGAGATAGTAAATAAATTTGTAGACCCGACATTTGGCTTTATGAGCGTAGACAAAGACGGCAAAATACGCATGGATTGCAGCTCGCCCTACGCTATGGCTAGCCTTATTGGTCTAAAAGATAGATTTGATATAGCGTTTGGCAACGACCCTGATTATGATAGGCACGGTATCGTCACCAAAAGCGGACTTATGAACCCAAACCACTATCTAAGCGTCGCAATAAATTACCTCTGTCAAAACCGTCCAAACTGGCGCAAAGACGCAAAAATAGGCAAAACGTTAGTGTCAAGCTCTATGATAGACCGCGTCGTCGCTTCTTTGGGCAAAGAGCTATGCGAGACGCCGGTTGGTTTTAAATGGTTTGTTGACGGACTCTTTGACGGTAGCTTTGGATTTGGCGGAGAAGAGAGTGCCGGTGCTAGTTTTTTAAGGCTAGACGGCTCTGCTTGGAGTACCGATAAAGACGGAATTATTATGGATCTCTTAAGCGCCGAAATAACGGCTGTTACCGGCAAAGATCCAAGTGAGCACTATAAAGAACTGGAGAGTCGCTTTGGTTCGCCTATCTATGAGCGCATTGATGCGGCGGCTACGCTTGAAGAGCGAAATAAAATCAAAAAACTCTCCCCTGAGTCTGTCAAGGCGGCGACTTTGGCGGGCGAGACGATAGTAGCCAAGCTGACAAAAGCGAGCGGCAATCAAGCTTCTATCGGCGGGTTAAAGGTGGTTACGGAAAACGGCTGGTTTGCCGCTAGACCAAGCGGCACGGAGGATATTTATAAAATATACGCCGAGAGCTTTAAGGATAGAGAGCATCTGGACGAGATATTAAAAGAGGCTAAAGAGATAGTTGGCGAGGCTATGTCATTTCTATGATTTCGCTAGAGTCGTCAACGCTTTCTTGTATTCTAAATATCACAAACTGATAATACCCCACCAAATCAATTTGGAAGCGGGACTTTAGTCCCGCCTCTTGTTTTGATATAGCTTCTTTTTGCGAGGCTAAAGCCTCACTTCCGTTTTTCATATCTTCACCTTCACTTCGCCGCTTAGGAGCTTTGGCAAGAGTGTATCCAAGCTTTCTAGTCTGAAAACTAAAATATTAACGCTAAATATCTTTTTTACAATCTTAGCTTAGAAATCTCATCCCTTATCCTCGCCGCCTCTTCAAACTCCAACTCCTTAGCCGCCTTATGCATCCTCATCGTAAGCTCTTTTATTTTTAGGCTCTCGTCCAGCCTTCTTATTGTGCTTTTTGGGGTTATGCCGTGGAGTTTGTTGTGTTCGTCTTGCCTTATTCGCCTCTCATTGGTTACGTCTATCGCTTTTCTCATTGAGTCTGTGATTTTGTTGGCAAAAAGCAGCACCCTACCATTTAGGTTTCTAGCGGCTCGTCCGATGGTTTGGATAAGACTAGTCTCTGAGCGCAAAAACCCCTCTTTGTCTGCGTCAAATATCCCTATCATCGAGACCTCTGGAATATCCAAGCCCTCCCTTAATTTGTAAATTATTTACTCCATTCATCGCTCAAAACTTCAGCCTGACGCATTACAAGTTCTATAGCGTGTTGTTGTCTATCCGGCGGATATTTATATTTGATAAGCAAAATTCTGATTATATTTCTCATCTTAGCCCTCACGCTCTCCCTTTGACGCCAATCCACGCTTATGCTATTTCGTAGTTTTACGGTTAGCTCTACGGCTATCGTCTTTAGTATCTCATCTCCCATTTCCCTCATAGCGGATTCGTTTTCGGCTAAAGCGTCGTAAAAAGCGAGTTCGTCATAGCTAAGCCCAAGCTCTTCGCCATGTTTTGAAGCCTGCGCAAAATCTTTTGCCATTTCTATAAGCTCTTCGATAACTTTTGCCGTCTCTATGGCTCTGTTGTGGTATCTGACCATTGTTGCCGCCAATCTATCGCTAAACTTTTTTTCCTGAACAATATTTGTTTTGCATTTTGCTTTTATATCATCTTTTAAGAGTCGCTCTAATAACTCAACCGCTAAATTTTTATGCGGCATCTGCGCAATATCGTCCAAGAACTCGCTTGATAGAATCCCTATGTTTGGCTTATCCAGCCCAACAAGAGAAAATATATCCTCTACGCCATCCGAGACGATAGCATTATCAATGATTTGCTTGATTGCCTTGCTGGAGTCTTTTTTGGCGCCGTTTGTAACGCTTACTTTTTGGATAACGCTTTTTATTGCTTGAAAAAATGCTATCTCTTCTCTATAGGCTACCGCGTCATTGGTCGTTGCGCATATGCTAAACGCTTTTGTCAAAGCCAAGACTTCGTCTAAATACCTCTTTTTGCCGTCATCAAGTCCTAATATGTGATTTGCCGATGGCGCTAGCAGTATATGGGCTTTTGTGTGAAATTCTGCATAGTCGAAACTATGGAAAAATCCCCTAACTATTTCTACCCTTTTTATCATCTCCGCAAGCGCTTCGGCTATATCAACGGTGCCTTTTCCTCTGCCGCCTGCGCCCGTATAGACTTTTAGCGCCGATTTTAACTCGTTTGCAATGCCTATGTAGTCAACTACTAAGCCGCCTTTTTTGTCTTTAAATACTCTATTTACCCTAGCTATCGCTTGCATTAAGTTATGCGATTTCATAGGTTTGTCAATGTACATCGTATGCATGGAAGGCGCATCAAATCCGGTTAGCCACATATCGCGCACAATAACCAACTTTAACGCATCGTCCACATCTTTAATCCGTTTTTCTAAATCTTTTTTGACCTGCTTGGAGTATATATGCTTTTGGAGCTTGGCTTCATCGCTTGCGCTACCAGTCATGATGACCTTAATAACGCCTTTTGAAGAGTCTTCGCTGTGCCAATTTGGTCTCAGCTCCACTATTGCATTATACAAATCAACAGCGATATGGCGACTCATTGTGACTATAATACCCTTGCCGTCTATCGTAGCAATTCTGTTTTCAAAATGCTCCACTATGTCTTTTGCCACTTGAGAGATCCTAGGCGCGGCGCCTACTAGCTTTTCTAGTGTGCTCCATTTACTTTTAAACTTTTCTCTGTCGCCGAGCTCCTCATCCTCTACCAGTTCGCCTATCTCTGCATCTATCTCTTTTAAAACCTCTGAGTCCAAATCCAGCTTGGCAAGTCTGCTCTCATAGTATATTGGCACGGTGGCGCCGTCTCTTACCGCGTCTTCTATATCGTATACGCTGATATAATCGCCAAATATAGCCCTTGTGTCTTTGTCTTCGCCCTCGATAGGGGTACCGGTAAAACCTATAAAAGTAGCATTTGGCAAAGCATCACGCAAATGCTTTGCATAGCCGTATTTGAACTTACCATCCCTATCCAGCATCGCATCAAAACCGTACTGGCTCCTATGCGCCTCGTCGGCTATAACTACAATATTGTCTCTATTGGATAGAACGGGAAATCTTTCTTCTTCTTTTTTGAGGCTAAACTTCTGAATAGTCGTAAATATTATTCCGCCGGATGGTTTGTCTTCTAGCGTCTCTCTCAAATCATCCACGCTCTCTATCTGCACGGGGTCTTGTCCGAGTAGCGCTTTTGCGCTGCTAAATGTAGCAAACAGCTGTCCGTCAAGGTCGTTTCTATCAGTAACTATTATGATGGTTGGATTTTTCATTTGCGGCTGCTTTGAGAGCTTGCCGGCAAAACACGCCATAGATATAGACTTGCCGCTCCCCTGCGTATGCCACACTACGCCGCCCCGCTTGTCTCCACCCTTTTTGGACGCTTCTACTACGGAGGATACAGCGCTTCTTACGGCGTGAAACTGATGATACCCCGCTATTTTTTTGACGATAGCCTTGCCGTCGTCTTCAAACAGTACAAAACTACGCACATAATCCAAAAAGCACTCTTTTACGAAAAACCCTTTGATAAGCGTCTCTAGCTCATATTCTAGCATAGGTTTGTCTTTTTCGTTTTTGATAGTTCGCCAGTACATATACCGCTCATCCGTAGCCGTTAACGAACCTATACGGGCGTTGACGCCGTCGCTTATCACTAACGCTTCGTTGTAGACAAACAGGTCTTCTATCTCGTCTTTGTAGGTTTGTATCTGATTGTAAGCTTTGAATATGTCGGCGTTTTCGTCTGCCGGATTTTTGAGCTCCATCACGACCAAAGGCAAACCGTTTACAAATACGACTATATCCGGTCGCCTATTACCCTTGACGCCTTTGATGGTGTATTGATTGACCGCCAAAAAATCATTGTTGTTTGGCTCCTCAAAGTCTATGAGCTTGACTACCTCGCCCCTTGTCTCATCACCGTTTTTGACCTCTACTGCAACACCTTGCAAAAGCGTTAGATGAAAAGCTCTGTTGTTTTGAATAAGCGAAGCGTATTGCGGCTTTTTTAGTACATATACCGCCTCATCTATCGCCGCACTGTCGAGTGACGGATTTAATCTAGTAAGCGCCGAGTGAAGTATATTGATTAGCGCCACTTCTTGATAATTTGCCCTTTGCGGATTGTCGCTATCCGGCGCTATATCGGGGGCATATGCATGCTCGTACCCTAGCTCTTTGAGCCACTCAATCGCAAGTTGTTCTACTTGGTCTTCGTTTATCATTTATATCGCCTTTTTGATATGTCGATTTTTTTATAAAATTAAGATTATTATAAGAAAATTCTAGCGCTCCGTGACTGCATCGGTAATAGCAGGTTTGGGTATAGCTCGACACGGTGCCGTTATTTATTTCTTTCATCTACTCAAAAATCCCATAAAACCTAGGAAGTGGGGCTTTAGCCCCGCTATTTTTTGGAAGCTGGATTTCAACCCCGCCAATATTCGGAAGTGACGCTTTAGTGTCGCCTATCTTCAACGGATTATTCTTGATATACTCATACACCGCCAAAAAATGCCTCTCATCTCTAATAGCTTTATCATAATAATCATCAGCCCAAAACCTACCGCTTTTACCGAGTAGTTCATTGGTTTTCTTAGCGCTTGCGCCTTTAATCTTCTGCATAACCTTACCCAAACTCTCAAGCGGTTTAAATAGAATATGCACATGATTATTCATAATCGCAAATGCTACAAGCTCATAAAGCTTTTTATCTTGACTCAACAAAAATGCAAAAAGCCACTCCAAAACTTCGCCTTGTAAATAAGCTCCGTTTGTAGAGGTATCCAAATAATCATCAATTTTAAGTTGTTTTTCTTTGTTTGAGATTGCGGGACTAAAGTCCCACTTCCGCATAAACTCATCGACACTATCAAATGTTCTAAATGTAACAAACTGATAATACCCCACCAAATCAATATGCGGCAAATGCCGGAAGTGGGACTTTTTCTCTTCCGGAGGTGGGACTTTAGTCCCGCTCAATAGTTCACTTCCGCTCTTTTCTAGGAAGTGGGGCTTCAGCCCCGCCTCTTGTTTGGCTTTGTTTTCTTTTTGCTGGGCTAAAGCCCCGCCTCCACTTCTCATATCTCCACCCTCACTTCACCGCTCAGAAGCTTTGGCAGTAGGGTGTCTCGTAGGTTTTCTAGGGTTTAGATTTGTTTTTTGTTTTGGTTTATTTTTTCATACCATGTATTGACCTGCTCGTTAAACTCTATTAATTTTAATTCTGGAGGCAAAAAAATTTGTATTGATTTTATTGGTTCTTGTGTTAGTAACGGATGACTTGACCCTTCTGCCATAGAATTTAATTCATTTTCTTTCAAAATATAAAATAAATACTTTGAGTAAAGTGCATTTTTTGGTTTGGCAATTAATGCATTATCTGAAACCCATATTGGTTTATTTTCTATATATATACTTCCACACTATGCACCAACTCTACCAATGATAATTGTTTCACCGTCTATATTATGTTGATTTGTAAAACCTAAAATTCCATTTCCACCATATATTGGAACATTATTAATATCAGATTCTTCTTTTGGTCTTGATTTTCCACTTTTTAGTATTGCAATGTCCCCTACCGTTTTTTCTTCCCACTCATCTTTGGCTTCTTCGATGAACCATTGGCGAAAGAGGGTTTGGGCGAGGGATTCTAGCGTGTGGTTTTGGCGGTGAAGTAGGTCTATCTTGTCATCCAAGCTACTCAGCACCTCTGCAATTGCTTTTTGTTCTTTAGGGGGTTGGAGTAGCACATCTAAATCAGCTAATCTTAATCTTGAAAGTTCTATTTGTCCAGTTGAGCCTTCGCCTAGTAACTCAATTTCATCTTGCCTTGAAAAAAGATTGTAAAACAACCATTTTTTATCAATACCGCCAGATGCCCTCACAATCATAACATGTGAATCTGCCGTGCATTTATCATTTTCAAGGTCATACAATCCAACCCTACCAAGCGTACCAACCCCTGTAGAGTTTACAAGCGTGTCGTATTGTTTTAGAAATTTTTCGTCTGATATTTTTTTTGAAAAATCATTGACTTTGGTGAACTCATAATTAATTTTTCCATCTCTGATACATTTTTGATTAACTACAACAGTTCCATCTATTTCTGAATATTTTGGAGATATTCCTCGTGCAATATAGTCTGCAACATCCCCCAACTTACACTCTCTCCAACCATTGTCCGACACTAAAGTGTCAGTTCCGTTTGTTTTGTTTGGAGGTGGGACTTTAGTCCCGCTCTTTTGCGAGGCTAAAGCCTCACTTCCTATATCGCCCACCGCCTCATTGACTTTTTGGTTTTGTGTGGGTACAATGCCAGCACAATTGTCCTTCGGGATGCCCCTTGAGCGATCAAGGGGAGAAGATCTACACATCTAACAATTCCCCTAGTTTTATTTTTAGCTTTTTGAAATCATCAACAGGCATTTTTCCTATTTTGTTTTCGAGTCTTTTACTGTCATATACTCTACCTTGCACGAGTAGGGCATTGCTCTTTTGACTGTCCAGCTCAAAGGCAAAGAAAAAGCTTCCATCCGCCGATACTTCGCAAAAACTCTACATCGTCATATCTGTTTCGCTCATTTCCAGGGTCACGACTAGCATAGAGCTGTCTATATACCCGTAGTGTCTCCTTATCGATGTCGCTCATATCGTATCTATTAAGGAGCTTATCATCCCTGCTATCGTCTAGCTGCTCCGCCAGCATTCTTTTGACGGTATCCGCACCGCACAATATATCCGAACTGTGCACTCTTTGGTATGTGCCGTCCATAGGATTTGAGCCTCTATATATCGGCTTTTGATGCCTAGATGCCCTTGGGATGTCTATCTGGATGATGTTTTTGCCGTTTATCGCAAGAGCTTTTACATCTTTGTCGGCGACTATACAGGCACTTATGGTTTGCGGATTTTTGACGCTAGTCCAGAACTCATCAAGTACTTTTTGCACATCTTCTATACCGGCAACCTCAAAATGCCCTTTCGTCTCTTTGACTCCAAGGAGTATGCTCCCACCGTTCGTATTTGCAAATGCGCTATATGTCTCCCAAAAAGTCTTTTGCGGTAGCCCACCGGCACCGCTCCTACCAATAGCTAGCTTGCACTCAAGCTCTATGCTTTCACTCAGGTATTGAATATCTTCAAGTGATTGAATCATAATCCAACAACTCCTCGGACTAGAAGCACCGATGATATCAATTCTTTAGTCACCTCGAAACTCTCTCTTTGTATGTTTTGTAAATAAATAATGCCATTGAACCTGCCAAATTCACAGCCAATTCCCCATGTCTCTCTTTTGGCTTAATCTTTGTTTTTGTTGCACCATGCGCATCGCCTAATTTATTTCTCATTGCACCAAGCCCACTTATGATTCCACTTGCACCGCCAAGTATTTGTTTAAAAATGCCCTCTTGATGTTGTTCAGGAGCTAAATTCAGTAGCTTTGCAACTTCTTTATACAACTCCGATAATTCCATATTGTCATTATGGCTTACTTTTTGTTCATCTAAAATGTGTTTTAACAAACTTTCTATCAAAGTTCTGGCAATGGTGATAGCTCCCTCTGGGTCGGTATCTTTTCTTTCAATCGCTTTTTTCCATTGATCCGTGATGTGTTTTTCATCAAAATTAACATGAGTTGACAGCGGTGTAGTGATTTTTATTAACTTGAAAATCGAATCGGTTTCTTCAGTATATATTTTTTTAAAATCTTCAGGAATTGTACTTCCCCCACTACTAGATAAAAATATTTCACATTTATTAATATTTTTTAAGTAATCTTCGTCCAGTTCAAATTCAAATGCTGTATTTTTTTAAGGCATTATTGAGTTTCCAATAAAGTTCTATAAGCGTGAGCAATTCTCTACTTTCATGGGCATTGAAGTGTCTATTATTCAAAAATTTGTAATTTAAAAAATCAAATAAATTATTAAATTTGTAATGCATATATGCAAAGAGATAAGCCAAATCATCATCAATAATGTTGACATAAAATGGTAGAAATTTATTTATACCGTCTAAGTTGTTTTCAGTAATTTCATTGCACTTATTTTTTATAAATATTTTTATATGCTGACTCATATCTCCACCCTCACTTCGCCACCAAGAAGCTTTGGCAGTAGCGTATCTCGTAGGTTTTCTAGTGTTTGGATTTGTTTTTTGTTTTGGTTTATTTTTGAAAAAATATTTTTTGATTGATTCTCAAATTCCAAAATCAGCTCATTATCTGGTAAGAGAATCTCAATATTTTTCAAATCAGATTGCCTAACTAGAGGTTGTGTGCTTCCTACATTTAAATTCTCAAGCTGAAAATCAATCATGAGAAAATATATAAAATAAAAGTATTTCTTTTGCTTAACCACTAAAGTATTATCCGATAACCAAACTTTTTTAGCACCATCAATTAAAAAAACTTTTCCGAGTGTTCCAACTCTTCCGGTATAAATTAGTTCTTCATTGAAAAGCCATTCATTTGTTTTTCCAATTTGTCCATTAGCTCCCAAAACTTCATATTTTCCGCTATCATCAAAAAGTTCTCTTTTTAAACTTTTTCCACTTGAAACATCCACTAAATCTCCAAAAATTCCAACTTCCCACTCCTCTTTAGCTTCTTCGATGAACCATTGGCGAAAGAGGGTCTGGGCGAGGGATTCTAGCGTGCGGTTTTGGCGGTGGAGCAGGTCTATCTTGTCATCCAAACTAGACAACACCTCCGCAATCGCTTTTTGCTCTTCAAGCGGTGGAAGAGAAATTGGCATATTTTCAATATCACTTTTGGAAATATTTGCCTGATTTGCACTTCCTGAAGATTGATTTGCCAAACAATCATGAGTTGAATCATCTTTTAAAAAATAGTAAAGAAAATTATTTGACATATTTTGCTTAGGTTTTATTTTTGCAACCCTCTGGTTTAAAAGTGCCGATTCGTTAAGCTTGTATTTTGAAGCCTCTCCTACAACCTGAGTAATTGCTTGAGGGTGATTCCCTGTTAAAGCCACCAAAACATCACCATTTTGAATTAAATATTTTTCTAGGCTTTTGTCATATATGTGATATTGAACGGCATTTAAATTGACATCACCATTTGCAACATTTTTTATCTTAACCACAGGCAATGAATTTTCAATTTGTTCTTCGAGAAAATTTTGAGATTTAAATGCATAGCCATTAACCACTTCAATACATTCTCCTAACCTACACTCTCTCCACTCACTCATCACCGACACCTTCCACAAAAACAACATATTCACTATTCACATCAATAGCAAGTATTTTGCCCTCTCGCAATGCCTCCATTTGGGCTTTGTCTAGCCTTACGACTTGCCCACCCCAGCGTCTGCCAAACGGTGTTTTGTCGCCGTCGCATTCAAATACCGCGTCTACTATTTTTACATTTTCACTCATCGCCCACCGCCTCATTGACTTTTTGGTTTTGTGTGGGTACAATGCCAGCACAATTGTCCTTCGGGATGCCCCTTGAGCGATCAAGGGGAGAAGATCTACACATCTAACAATTCCCCTAGTTTTATTTTTAGCTTTTTGAAATCATCAACAGGCATTTTTCCTATTTTGTTTTCGAGTCTTTTACTGTCATATACTCTACCTTGCACGAGTAGGGCATTGCTCTTTTGACTGTCCAGCTCAAAGGCAAAGAAAAAGCTTCCCTCTTTGATTTGCGTCGATAATGGTATGCCGAAAAATATATTTTTGCCGTATTTTTTGACTATTAGCACAGGTCTTGAAAATATATCGCCTTTGCCGTCTTGCTCGTATCCTATATTGACCCCGATGCTCGCCCAAAAAATATCTCTCTCTTTGAAAAACTGCTCTTTGTTACTGCGATGCAAAGAGGCTTTTAGTTCATTCCATTTATCAAAAGGCTTACTCATCGCCCACCGCCTCATTAACTTTTTGGTTTTGTGTGGGTACAATGCCCTTACAATTTCCTTCGGGACGACTCGCCGACTCGCTCGGCGGGGTAAAACCTCCGTCAAACATCAAATTACTTAGCTGTTTTCGTAGCCTTTCAAAATCCTCTTTTTTTATCATTCCGATTTTATTTAGTAGTCTTTTTGAGCTAAAAAGCTTTGTTTGCACCAGTAGCGCCGTACTTTGCACACCACCTAAAAATTCAAAACTATAAAAAAAGCTCCCCTCTCTGCTCGTAGTGGACAACGGAACGCCGAAAAATATCTCTTTGGTCAGTCGTTTGATGATTAGCACGGGACGGACAAAATCATCTCCTTTGCCGCTTTGCTCAAAGCCTATGTTTTCTCCTATTTTTGCGTGATAAATTTCACGAGCTTTGAACTGCGGGATATTACCCGCTTGCTCTGTTTGTTTTTTGATCTCGTTCCAGCCGTCAAACTTTTTACTCATTGCTCATCCTGATTTTCGCCAAATTCTCCATGATTCGTGCGTTCAGCGCCGCCTCTTCGCTTATCTGCCCCATCAGCTCTTTTTTTAGCGATCCAAAGCGCTCGGCAAAGTCAAACTCATCCTCCGTGTCTTCTAGCCCCACATATCGCCCAGGCGTGAGGACATATCCTAGCGTCGCCACTTCCAAGACGCTAGCCGACTTGCAAAAGCCCTTTATATCTTCGTACCCCTCATTTTTTTTCCAGTTGTGGTATAAGTCCGCTATGCGCGCTATATCCTGTGGGGCAAACTCTTTTGTTTTTCGACTAATGAGGTGTCCTAGATTTCGCGCATCGATAAAGAGTATATCTTTTCTCGCTCTTCCTCGCTTGACAAACCAAATACTAGCCGGAATTTGGGTGTTTAAAAATAGCTTTGCGGGGAGATTGACGATACAGTCTATGAGATTTGCCTCTATGAGTGCACGCCGTATCTCACCCTCGCCGCTTGTGTTGCTAGTTAGAGAGCCTTTAGCTAGGACAAATCCCGCCGTGCCCGTAGGCGATAGATGATGTATGAAATGCTGTATCCATGCGTAGTTGGCGTTGCCCTTACTCGGAGCGCCATACTTCCATCTGGCGTCGCCCTCTAAGCTTGCATCCCACCACTCGTCTTGATTGAACGGTGGATTTGCTAGGACAAAGTCGGCTTTGAGATCTGGGTGCTGGTCTTTTGTGAATGTATTGGCAGGTTCTTTGCCAAAATTAAAGTCTATACCACGAATAGCCATATTCATACACGCTAGCCGCCAAGTAGTGGGATTTGACTCTTGCCCGTATACCGATATGTCGCCTATGCGCCCCGTGTGCTCTTCGATGAACTTCTCAGAAGAGATAAAAAACCCGCCGCTCCCCATAGCAGGGTCGTATATCCTGCCGCTGTATGGCTCTATCATCTCTACGATGAGGTTTACTATAGATTTTGGGGTGTAGAACTGTCCGCCTTTTTTGCCCTCCGCTGAGGCGAATTGACCCAAAAAATACTCATACACATGCCCCAAAATATCTTTTGCCAAAAGCTCCTCATGAGCAAATGGTATGGTAGATATAAGATCTAGGAGTTCGGCTAGTTTTGATTGTTCTATTTGCAAGCTTGCGTAGTTTTTGCTGAGGATTCTTTTTAGTTTCGGATTTTCTGTTTCTATTATCTCCATCGTGTCATCTAAGAGCTTGCCTGCGCCTTTAAACTCTCTGCCAAGCGGCATGGTAGTGCCGAGGGATAGTCTGATATTGTCTTGTAGATTTTTCCATCTAGCCGCCTGCGGCACCCAAAATACATTTTTTTCGGTGTAGTAGTCCCTGTTTTCCAGCTCTTGCTCTATGAGCTCTTCACCTGCATCTTCGCCCAAAAAATATTCATGCTCCGGATTTTTAAAAGCCTCTAGCAGTTCGTCTCTTCTGGTCTGAAAACTATCGGATACATACTTGAGAAATACCATGCCAAGCACGACATGCTTGTAAACCGCCGCATCAAGAGAGGGCAAAAGCTTATTTGCAGACGTCCAAAGCTTTTTTTCTAGTTCGTTTAAAAATTGTTGTTCTCTCATAATTCCCCAAAACCATATAAAAAATATTTTCTAAAATATTAACGCTAAATATCTTTTTTACAATCTTAGTTTTGAAATCTCATCCCTTATCCTCGCCGCCTCTTCAAATTCAAGCTCCTTAGCCGCCTTATTGTGCTTTTTGGGGTTATACCATGGAGTTTGTTGTGTTCGTCCTGCCTTAATCGTCTCTCAGAGAAGAAAATCCACACATCTAACAATTCTTCTGGTTTTATTTTTAGCCTTTTAAAAATATCAACGGGTGTTTTTTCCTATTTTGTTTTCGAGGCTTTTGGTTTATTCCATTTATCAAAAAACCTTATTCATCACCCACCTCCTCAAGGAGTTTTTGGAGCTCTTCTTTATTTGGAAGTACTGTTAGATATTTACTGGCGTATATTTGGTTGTTATCTTGCGGTAGCGTCATCTCTACTAGCGCTTTGCTTTTATCTTTGCATAGGATGATGCCTATAGTCTGGTTTTCGTCGTCTTGCTTTTCCACCCTGTCAAAGTAGTTGACATACATCATCATCTGTCCGATGTCTTGATGTTTGAGCTCGCCTATCTTGAGATCTATGAGTACAAAGCATCTAAGCAAGCGATTGTAAAACACCAAATCCACCGCAAAATGCTTCTCGTCTATCGTTATCCTCTTTTGCCTAGCCACAAAAGTAAATCCTTTGCCAAGCTCAAGCAGGAAATGCTCTAGCTTATCTATGAGCCTCTGCTCCAGCTCGCTCTCCGAGTAGCACGAGAGGACGGGGAGTCCTACAAACTCTAGTATATACGGGTCTTTAATAAGATCTTGCACGGTTTCGACGATTTGACCTTTTTGCGATAGCTCTCTAGTCTTTGAGCTGTCGGTGCTTAAGCGTAGTCTCTCGTAAAGCCCCGTATCAAACTGCCTTTTTAGCTCTTTTAGTGTCCAGCTGTTTTCTGCCGATTCTATCTCATAAAAATTTCGCTCGTCTTTGTTTGCGACACGACTCAAAAATATGTAATGGGAGTAGCTAAGATTGAATTGGCGAGACGCCGTCTCACCTTTTGGATACGCCAGATAAAACCGCCTCATATTTTTGAGGTTGTCAACTGAAAATCCATCACCAAACTCTTTTGCAAGCTCAACGGAAAGATGCTTGATAAGCCCTCTGCCATACTCAGCCCTTACCGCTCCGCCTTGCTCCTCTTCGACTATTCGCCTACCTATCTCCCAGTAGGTTTGGGTCATCGTCGTATTGATAGTTTGATAGATGCTATTTCTAGCTTTTTGGAGTAGCTCTTTTATCTCTATGATGAAGTTGTTGCTTATGATATTGCTCATTATTATCCGCCCCCTCTCGTTGACTTTTTGGTTTTTCGTACCTACGATGCCAGTACAATTTCCTTCGGGGCTAGCCCCGAAGTCTTCTTGGGGGAGAACTTCAAATCCAAGCAACTTCATTTTTATTTCAATATCACACCCTAAGCTTAGAAATCTCATCCCGCAGTCTAGCCGCCTCTTCAAACTCCAGCTCCTTAGCCGCCTTATGCATCCTCATCGTAAGCTCTTTTATTATTGCGTCTCTCTCCGCCTTAGGGAGTTTTGCGTTTCGTTTTTTCATCTCTAGCGTCGATACGGTCTCATCTTCCATTTTTAGACTCTCGTCCAGCCTTCTTATTGTGCTTTTTGGGGTTATGCCGTGGAGTTTGTTGTGTTCGTCTTGCCTTATTCGCCTCTCATTGGTTACGTCTATCGCTTTTCTCATTGAGTCTGTGATTTTGTTGGCAAAAAGCAGCACCCTACCATTTAGGTTTCTAGCGGCTCGTCCGATGGTTTGGATAAGACTAGTCTCTGAGCGCAAAAACCCCTCTTTGTCTGCGTCAAATATCCCTATCATCGAGACCTCTGGAATGTCTAAGCCCTCCCTTAAGAGGTTGATACCCACTAGCACGTCAAATTCGCCTCTTCTAAGCCCTCTTATTATCTCCGTTCGCTCTACCGTGTCTATCTCAGAGTGCATATATTTGACTTTTAGTCCTATGTCGTTTAGGTATTTGGTTAGCTCTTCCGCCATTTTTTTGGTTAGTACGGTGGCTAGGACTCTCTCACTTCTCGCTATCGTCTTTTTGGCTTCGTCGTGAAATATCTCTACTTGTCTATCAGAGCTGTGAATCTCTAGTACAGGGTCAAGAAGCCCCGTAGGTCTTACTATCTGCACGGCGACTTCGGTTGAGAGTTCTATCTCAAGAGCGGCGGGGGTGGCGGAGACAAAGAGATAGTGTGGGGCTTTGTTGATAAACTCATCAAACTTTAGCGGTCTATTGTCAAGCGCACTAGGCAGACGAAATCCATACTCCACAAGCGTCTCTTTGCGGCTTCTATCCCCTGCGTACATCCCGCGAAACTGTGGCAAGCTCACATGGCTTTCATCCACGATAACGAGATAATCTTTGCCCATCGCCTCAAAATAATCCATCATCGAAAAAGGGGTCTCGCCCGGAGCCTTGCCGGTCAAATACCGTGAGTAGTTTTCTATCCCCTTGCACATCCCCGTAGACTCCATCATCTCAAGGTCAAACTCTACACGTTGCTTAAGCCTCTGATACTCCACAAGCCTATTTTCTTTGAGCAAAAAATCAAGCCTATCTCCAAGCTCCTCTTCAATTCCCTTGATAGCTCCTTGAAGCCTATGGTGTCCGACTACATAGTTGCTCGCAGCGTATAGCGTAAAGGCGCTCAAATCTTTTGTTTTTTTGTTTGTAAGAGGGTCAAACTCATATATCCTCTCGCACTCGTCGCCAAAAAACTCTATGCGCACCGCAACGTCTTCGTAGTAAGCGGGAAATATATCCACAGCTTCGCCTTTGACGCGAAAATCCCCGCGGTCAAAAAAGTTGTCGTTTCGCTTGTACCCCATATCTACAAGCTTTAATAAAAACTCTCTTTGCGAGTAGTTCATCCCAAGCTCTACCACTTGAACTTGTGTTTTGTACTCCACAGGGTCGCCCAAACCATAATTTGCCGATACGGAAGCGACTACGATACAATCGTCAAATTGAAGTAAGCTAGCCGTAGCGGAGAGCCTGAGGCGCTCCAACTCGTCGTTTATCGCGCTATCTTTTTCGATAAAGAGGTCTTGACGGGGTATGTACGCCTCAGGCTGATAGTAGTCGTAGTAGCTGATAAAGTATTCGACGTGGTTTTTTGGGAAAAACGACCTAAATTCACTGTATAGCTGCGCCGCTAGCGTTTTGTTGTGGGTCATTATGAGGGTTGGGAGTTGGAGTTTTTCTATGATGTTTGCCATCGTAAAGGTCTTGCCGCTACCCGTCACGCCAAGAAGAGTCTGATATTTGCCGCCGCCGCCGATACTAACGCAGAGTTTGGCTATAGCCTCAGGCTGATCGCCGGAGGGTTTCATATCCGCGATTAGTTCAAATCTTGCCATTTTTTGCCATTTTTGTGTCAAAGTTCATCTTTACATTATAACTAAGCTTTGATATAATGAGTAATATTTGGAGTTAAAGTATTATAAAAATGGAAGCTATAGATAGACTAAAATTACAAATGGAACAGTTATTGCGACAACTAAACGTCCAAAAAGAGGAAAATAGCTGGTTGCATACAAAAATAGAGAAAATAGAGTCTGACAATGCGCTAAAAGACGAATACATAAAGGCTTTGGAAGACGAGATAGGTCTTTTAAACACCGAAGCAAAACTAAAAAGCGTATATATACAAGGTTAACAAACTAAATGCAAAAAGTAACGCTGATTATTAATGGAGCTTCGTTTGAAATTACGCTGGCGGACGAGTATGTGGAGATGTTTAAAAAAGAGTTGGCAAAAGACTTAAGCCTAAGCGATAGCAACTCCGTCAAAGCACTACTGTACGCTTTCTTGCGTAAAAACTATGAGATTTTAGAACTAAAAAAAGAGATAGAGGGCGTTGTCGCTATTTTGGAAAAAGAGCTTGACAGGGAATAAGCCTAAAAAAATTTAAAAGTGAGGTTAAGATATGAGACGTTCCGGTTTTACGCTAATAGAGCTAGTGTTTGTTATTGTTATTTTGGGTATTTTGGCGGCGGTTGCGGTTCCTAGGCTCTCAGGTGTACAAGACGACGCTACGGTGGCGGCGGAAGAGGCAGGAATCGGCTCTATCAGGGCTGGAATTGCGGGTGTGAAATCAAGAATTGCGTTGTCTAGCGGCGATGCGATAAATATTCAAGTTACTAGGGGCGACGGGACGCCCGGTGTGGCGGCTCTAAGCAGAACAGCTACAGGTGCGACGGGCGTTACAAATGGAAATCCAAACGCTCTAAGCTTAGGGCAGCTGGATGCAACTCCTACATATACCGCCAATCTTGCGGCAAACAACACGGGCGCTTTTGGGCTTGTACTGGATGATCCCGCCAGTAGAGCAAACTGGAGAACAAAAGGCGATATTAGCAACACAACTTTCGTAGGCCCCGCTTCAAGGACGCTTGTAGACTCGGACAATACAAGAAAATACGACACAGCAGGCAGCTGGATATATAACACAGCTACAGGAAGCGTATCGTATAGAAATGCGACGGTGTATTAAAAACACAACACTTCCCTTGCATTTATGCGAGAACTTTAGAGGGTGCAGGGATATTTGTGTCCTTGCCGCCGATACGGGCTTTGCTCGTATCGGCGAGTAATATCAAATGATACTGTTGGGTCACAATGGCGCGGGTAAAAGCACGTTTATTAATTTTTATTTAGGCTTTTACCCATCCAAAGACTCCCACCCGTACTTAGAAAAACTAACCAAAGAAGCTCCGGCGATAGATCTATCATCAGTCGGATACGCCCCTGAGGCGGCTTTGCTGGAGGGTGGACTCTCCGCCGCTGACTACTTCGAGCTTTTAGCGGCAAATAGGCAAGTGCGCGGGTATGACGTAAAAGCAGAACTTCTAAAAGTCGGACTACAAATAGACAAACATCAAAAAATCAACAAATACTCAAAAGGCATGAAACAACGGCTTTTGCTGGCGTTGGCTCTTTTTGGCGACCCGAAAACTGTCATACTAGACGAGCCGACAAGTGGATTGGATCCTTTTGGGCGCTTAGAGATTGAGGAGTATCTATTGGGGCTTAGGTGCGAGCGAGAGTTTATCATCTCCACCCATTCGCTGGAGTTTGCTTATAGTTTCGAGCAAGAGATATGGATATTGGCGGACGGCGAGGTGCGTTACAAGGGCAGACCGGATAGTCTTAACGCTCTTTGTGAACTATTTTTTGCAAATAGATCAAAAGAAGCGGCGTGAGAGTGTTTGCCGCCTCAAAATTTCTCCTAAAATCTCTTCTTAGCGAGAGAGCGACGGGAGTTGTCGGTGCGCTTTGTTTTGCGCTACTCGCCGTCTCCTTTTTTCTTGGCGACATAAATATCGCCGTAAAACATAAGCTTTTAGAGGACGCTTTGATTGCCTCAGAGGGCTTCATTATGACGCTTATCGCTATTTTGTATGCGTTTTTTGCGATGGAGAAAGAGCGAAAAGGGGGTATTTTTGTATTTATTCTAGTTAGCGGAGCGAGTAGAGCCGCTTATCTGCTCTCTCAGTTTATTGCGCTTTTTGGAGCTGTTTTATTTTTATTTGCGCTTTTTTTGGTTGTTGATTTTGTGTTTTTGGAGGTTTTTGCAGGCTCTTTTGGCGTAGGGTTTTTGATGAGACTTCTGTATCTGACGCTCTCATCTGCCATGCTAGCTTTTTTGACCCTGACGCTTGCTCGTTATGTCTCAAACACAAATGCGGTTATTTACTCAATACTTCTATTTTTTATAGGAAATGGAGCCGATGAGCTTGTTTTGTACGCCAAGGGGACGTCGGCGCCTTTTTCGTATTTTATATACTATGTTTTGCCAAACTTCTCATTTTTTGACCCTCTCGCCCTAAGCGCGGAAGAGCCGTTTGTTTTTCTATATTTTGCGCTTTACTCCTCTTTGCTATTTGTTGTCGCCCTCTTCAAATTCAAAAAAGAGGCGTTGAGAGTTGGCTAGGACGGCGCCTGTTTTGATTGTCGCGGCTCTTTTTTTGCTTTTTTGGCTCTTTCGTCCAACTCCGCTTGAACGTCAAAACGAAAGCTACTTTATCTACTCAAATCCATTGCCCTCAAAAGCGGCGCTTGGTTTTTTATCACCCATAGCCGCCGATTTTGCTTGGCTTGGCTCTGTGAGAATAAGCGAGATGAGCGGGGCAGAGGATAAAGAAAAAACAAAAGCAGCATTTCTCACTATAGCCTCTCTTGACCCCTCTTTTTTTCACGCCATCAACTACGGCGCTACATATCTAGCCGCCGTTCAAAAAGACAAAGAGGCGGCGTACTCCGTGATAGATAGGGCTCTTAGCCTACGTCCAAACGAGTTTCGGCTAATATATCTAAAATTGCTCATAGAAGCGTCAAACGATGCGCCGGACAAAAATATGTTAAAAGAGCTAGCCGCTAAAGCTTTTTTGCACAAAGAGTTTAAAGGCTCTTTTGGGGTGCTTGAAAAAGATGAGTTTTTGCTAGATATACTTTTGTTTGCAAACGATAAAGAAGCAAAAAAAGAGGAGCTCAAAAAAGAGCTTCTATGGCTTTTGAAAAACACAAACGACAAGCGCAAAAAAGAGTTAATCGCACAAAAAATAACGGGACTTTAATTGAACTACTACGAAATAGCGATAATCGGACACAACTTAGAAAATCTCACATACGAGAGCGAGTCTATGCTTGAAGCAGGGGCGGCGGTCTATGTGGATGTGAAGAGGGGGCAAAAAGAGGGGGTTGTAGTCAAGCAATGCGACAAGCCAAGCTTTAAGACAAGCCCCGTAAAAGAGGTTTTGGATAGATACTACTCAAAATGGCAGATGGGTTTGGCTGGGTTTTTGTCCTCATATTATGTGTGCGAACTCTCCATCGCTTTGGCTCTTTTTGAGCCGTTTGTCGTTGCACCCGACACAACCGCAAAGATAGAGGTCAAAACCGATATAGAGCTTTCAGTAGAGCAGATGGCGGCGTATGAGTTTATCCGTCAAAACAGCGTTTCGCTACTCTTTGGCGACACCGGAAGCGGCAAGACAGAAATCTATATGAAACTGATGGAGGATACGCTAAACGAGGGTAAAAACGTCATATTTTTGACCCCTGAAATCAGTCTTACGCCGCAGATGTTAAAACGACTTACAAAAAAGTTTGGCGGCGCGGTCGGAGTGTGGCACTCAAGGCAGACCAAAAAGACAAAAATCAAGGTATTGGAAAAAATACATAACGGCTCATTACGCATAGCGACCGGGCCTCGCTCCGCTCTTTTTTTGCCAATGAGAGATATTGGGCTTATCATCGCCGACGAAGAGCACGACGACTCTTACAAATCAGGGCAATCCCCTAGATACAACGCAAAAGATATGGCGGTGGTATACGCCAAAATGTGCGGAGCAAAATGCGTCTTAGGCTCCGCCACACCGTCTCTTTCAAGCTACAAAAACTTTCCAACTTATAGACTTAAGAAGACGTTTTTTGAGGGAACAAAAGAGTTTATATTTGAAGCAAAAGAGAGCGAAATAGACGGCTTTGTAATCTCAAACATACAAAAAGTCGTCAAAGAGGGCGAACAAGCGATACTCTTTTTGCCCACCCGCGCCAACTTCAAATACACGGTTTGCAAAAGTTGCGGCAAAAGCGTGGAGTGCCCGTTTTGCTCTGTGGCTATGAGCCTTCACATCAACGGCGGCGTGATGAAATGCCACTATTGCGGTTACGCTGAAAAGATAGACTACAAATGCAAAAAGTGCGGTCACGGTGAGATGGGCGTATTTCGCATGGGAACGCAAGAGGCGATGGAGAAGATAAAAGAAGCGCTCCCAAATATCAGCGTAAAAAAATTCGACAGAGACGAGATAACCACGCAAAACAAACTAGAAAACGCACTAAAAGAGTTTGAAGACGGCTCCGTATCGGTTCTTGTCGGCACTCAAATGCTCTCAAAAGGACACGACTACCACGCCGTAGGACTCGCCGTCATATTGGGGCTTGACAGCATACTCGCCCAAAACGACTTCAGAGCTAGAGAGCGGGCTTTGTCGCTACTTGTGCAGATAGCGGGCAGGGCGGGGCGCAAAGAAAATGCCAAGATTATCGTGCAGACGCTAAACGGGGATTTTTTTAGAAGCTATATCGCTGATTATGAGCTGTTTTTAAAAGACGAGCTAAAGATAAGAGGCTCGCTCTATCCGCCGAATACAAGAATGGCTAGACTGCTATTTTCATCGACAAACAAAGAGCGCGCAGAGGGTGATATGAACAGAGTCGTAAAGAGACTAGAGGGTTTTGGAGTCGAGATAGTCGGCTTTGGAGAGGCGAGTATTAGCATGATAGCCAAAAAGTATAGATTTGAGATATTGATGCGAGACGCATCTGCAAAACAGCTTTTAAAAGCTGTTTATGGCGTGGATGATAAGAGCTTTGAGGTGGATATGGATCCGCTTTCGTTTTCTTGATGTTGCCGCCTTTAAACTCAGGACGACTCACTTTTTATCTGTTTATACTCCAATTTTTATTAGACCTCCTCTAATATAATCCCCCAAATTGCCAAGACAACATTCTAAAAAATCTTATTCCCTTTAACATATGGGTACCTCTAAAAACCACTCCCAAATCCCAACCCAAAGAAAAAAGTCAATTTTCTCTTTAGCCAACCCCAAGAAGCATAAAACACAGCACAACCAATAATATCCATTCTAATCCAGTCCCAAACCACATCACAAAAATGATAAAATACACCCAATAAAAACACCTCGGAGACACTAACTTGACTGGCTTATTTGATGTTCACTACAGAGTAAAAGAGATTAGAAGTAAAAACTGACAATATTTGTATTGAGAGATTCTGGAGAAGTGCAAAGGTTGAAAAGATAT
>DZAX01000047.1 GCA_022729705.1 Helicobacter cetorum
ACTGCTTCTTCACCCTGATGGTAAATATCTCTTGCTTCTTGTTCTGTCATAATAGCGTTTATTAAGCAACTTTGGTTCCTTTGTTGTTGCGGGGTGGTGAATGGTTACAAAAAGTTAACATAAATCATCAAACAAATAGGTGACTTATGATAAAGTCTATTAAAAAAGAGAGGTTAGCTTTATGGTTTTGGATTATTATGAGAGTCCGCTAAAGCGGCGGTACAAAGCGGTCTTAACAAAGCCGCATCAACCTTTTTTTCTATTGGGTATGTCTATAGCCTTATTTAGTATAGCCGCTTTAGGGCTTGCAATCAAAGGCGTATTTGATATAGATATTAGGTTATTTCATATTTTTAACATGGCGATACTTATGCCTACAGCCTTATTTTTGGGCTTTCTCACCACTGTTCTATATCGCTTTTTATTGGTAACGCCTTTTTTGCAAAAAGAGTATATGCAAATTTTTTGGGTACTGCTTACGGGTGTTGCTGTTGCACAAATAGGGTTTTTTGTCTCAAACACAATACTGCTAGTCGGAATTCTTTTGGTATTTGCGGCGCAATCTCTTGCTATGAAAATGTTCACAAACGCATACAAAAAATCGACTATTGCAGATAAAAGAGAGATTTTTTGGTTTTTATTCGCCTTTAACGCCGGAGTTCTTTCCTCTTTGGTATTTGCGGCGTCTATTTTTTATCCGCCTTTGACCTCTCTTGCAACCAATTTAGCGTTTTACCCGTTTGCCGTTGGAGTGGTGTTTGCAGTGGCGCAAAAGATGGTTCCAAACTTTTTTATTCTTTATTTCGGAATCATGGAGCCCCAAAAAAACAAGAGTCTGCTTCCCATAATTTTAATCTCTTTATCCGCTATCTCTATTTTTGGAGCTTTTAATTTTAGTGTTTTAGCCCTTTGCGCCAATATTATTGGAACCGGTGCTACTCTTGTTTTGTTTTATGATAATAGATTTATCTTCAGAAGAGCCCCCGCCGTACTTTGGGTGTTGCAAATTGGAGCGTTGTGGTTCTTGGCTGGTTTTGCGTCGGGTATCGCTGTTGGTATATCCGATTTACTTCATATGGGCGTTGTTCCGTCTTTATTACAGGCACATATTTTTGGAGTCGGATTTATCATTACTATGGCGATAGGGTTTGGAAGTAGAGTCGCCATGGGACATTCCGGACGCAAGATTGCGGCGGATAAGCTTAGCGCTATTATATTCGCCTCTCTTGTCTTGCTTACCGTTATTCGCCTTATCGGTGTATATTCGCCTGTTTTTCTTGATGGTAGCATACATCTTTGGTGCCTTATATTTGGAGTTTGGATATACAAATATGCGCCGATGCTAACGAGTGATTAGTATTGAGTCTTATCTTATGCCAACATAAGCGTCAAAGCAGAGTTGTGATACAATTACGCTCGATTTTAGCTTGAGGTACAAAATGAGAGGTTACAAAATTTTCTCAGGAAGCGCTCACCCGCTCTTGGCAGAGAATATTTCAAAGTATTTAGATGTTGGTCTTTCGCAGTCCAATATTTCCAAGTTTTCGGATGGTGAAATAAACTGCCAAATAAGCGAAAGCGTAAGAGGCAGAGACGTTTTTATTATTCAGCCTACATGCGCCCCGACAAATGACAATTTGATGGAGCTCCTTATTATGACAGACGCCATCAGAAGAAGTTCGGCAAAGTCAATTACTGCAGTAATACCGTATTTTGGGTATGCAAGACAGGATAGAAAAGCGGCTCCTAGGGTTCCAATTACTTCAAAACTGGTTGCAAACCTTTTGGAGTCCGCCGGAATTACGAGAGTGGTTACTATGGATTTGCATGCGGGTCAAATACAAGGTTTTTTTGATATTCCCGTCGATAATCTCTACGGTTCAACCGTTTTTGTGGACTATATCAAAAATAAAAACTTGCAAAATCCCATAGTGGCGAGTCCGGATGTCGGCGGCGTTGCAAGAGCTAGAAATATGGCTGAAAAGATGGGTTTTGATCTTGTTATTGTCGACAAAAGACGAGAGCAGGCAAACAAAAGCGAAGTTATGAATATCATCGGCGACGTAGAGGGTAAAGACGTTATCTTGGTTGACGATATAATAGATACAGCTGGCACCATCATACAAGCGGCGGCGGCGCTAAAAGCAAAAGGCGCCACATCTGTGACGGCTTGTTGTACGCACGGCGTTTTGTCTGGTCCGGCGTTTGAGAGAATAGAAAGAGGTGCGTTAGACGAGCTTGTAATTACTGATACAATACCGCATGACGTTAGCTCTCCAAAAATAACGGTGCTTCCCGTAGCAAATATATTCGGCGAAGTTATAAGACGCGTTTACCACAATGAAAGCGTAAACAGTCTTTTTATAGTCTAACTAAGGAGAGCTGGCAATGGCGTACGACGACGAGTTTGAAGACAATACATATGGAAGCGATATTGACGACGAAGGCGAAGGCGGTTTTGAAAGTGACGACGACGAAGACGATATGGACGATGATGACTATGTATCGTTTGACGACCTTGACGATGATGAAGACGATGACGAGGATGATTTTTATGAAATGGATGACGAGTAATGCCATTATTAGATAGTTTTAAAGTAGATCATACAAAGATGAAAGCTCCCGCTGTACGTTTGGCAAAGACGATAACAACGCAGGGCGGCGATAAGATTAGCGTTTTTGATCTTAGGTTTTTTGCCCCAAATATTGAAATGATGGGCGAGTGCGGCACACACACGCTTGAGCATCTTTTTGCCGGATACATTAGAGAGCATCTAAACGGCTCTGACGTTGAGATAATAGACGTCTCCCCAATGGGTTGCAGAACGGGTTTTTATATGAGTCTTATCGGTACTCCGAATGAAAAAAGAGTAGGCTTTGCTTGGCAGGAAGCGATGAAAGATATATTGAAGGTAGAATCAGAGAGTGATATTCCAGAGCTAAACATCTATCAATGCGGCACTTGCGCAATGCACTCTTTAGAAGAAGCAAAAGAGATTGCCACAAAAATACTTGAGCGCGGCGTAGGCGTCATGGACAACGAAGAGCTAAAACTTGACGAAGCTCTTTTAAAAGATTGATGTAACCCATTCTAAATAAGCAAAGCTCGTTTAAGTGCGCGCTTTATCCTCCACTCTCCCGCCTATGGCGGGTAGCTTCAGGGGGTTGCAAGGGACATTTATGTCCCTGCCGCCAAGACTGGCTTTGCCAGTGTTGGCGTATAGCGTCAAATAGTGCAAGGGACATTTATGTCCCTGCCGTCAGTACGAGCCTTGCTTGTACTGACGTGTAACAATAGGTAATAACTAGGAACTGAATGCAAAATATCCGAAATTTTTCCATAATAGCTCATATAGATCACGGCAAATCGACGTTAGCAGATAGAATCATAGAGCAGTGCGGCGCTATAACCGCCAGAGAGATGCACTCACAGCTTCTAGATACTATGGACATCGAAAAAGAGCGTGGAATTACGATAAAAGCGCAAAGCGTCCGTCTAAAATATATCAAAAACGGACAAGAGTATATTCTAAACTTAATAGATACTCCGGGGCATGTAGATTTTTCATACGAGGTTTCAAAATCTCTCGCTTCTTCCGATGGCGCATTGCTTGTTGTTGACGCTTCGCAAGGTATTGAGGCGCAGACGCTTGCAAATGTGTATACGGCGATGGATCATAACCTTGAAATTTTGCCTGTTATCAACAAAATAGATCTTCCTGCGGCGGAACCTGAAAGGGTTATGGAGGAGATAGAAAAAAGTATCGGCCTTGATTGTTCTAACGCTGTTATGATTTCGGCAAAAACTGGAATCGGCGTAAAAGAGCTAATAGATACGTTAATAGACGTCATTCCGGCGCCAAAAGGGGATATTAATAAGCCGCTTAAGGCTGTTATCTATGATAGTTGGTTTGATAGTTATTTGGGCGCCCTCGTAATCGTGAGGGTATTTGACGGAGAGCTAAAAAAAGGCGCCTCCATAAAAGTGATGAGTACAGGCAAAGAATATACAGTTCAAAGTCTTACTTATCCCCATCCTTTACATCCAGAAAGCACAAACTCCATAAAGCCGGGAGAGATAGGTGTTTTGGTTACCGGATTAAAAAATGTGAAGGAGCTTAGAGTCGGGGATACGGTGACCGATCCTAGGAACTCGTGCAGCGAGGCTGTAGGCGAGTTTAGAGAGCCTAGACCGTTTGTGTTTGCGGGTTTTTATCCGATTGACACAGATAAATTTGAAGATTTAAGGGACGCTCTCGACAAGCTAAAACTAAACGATGCGTCCATCTCTTTTGAGCCTGAGACATCAGCGGCTTTGGGATTTGGATTTAGGGTAGGCTTTTTGGGTCTGCTCCATATGGAAGTTGTAAAAGAGCGGTTAGAGAGGGAGTTTGGACTTGACCTTATCGCCACCGCTCCTACGGTCGTATACGATGTGAGGCTTACAAGCGGCGAGTCTGTGCGGGTGCAAAACCCCTCAGAGTTGCCGGATGTTCAGCACATAGAGGCTATTTTTGAGCCATATGTAAAAGCCACGATAATAGCCCCCAACGATTTTGTTGGAAATATAATCACTTTAATGAACGATAGAAGAGGCGCACAGCAGAAGATGGACTATATCGGATTAGATAGGGTTCTTCTTGTTTATGATGTGCCGCTAAATGAAATTGTTATTGATTTTTACGATAAACTAAAATCTGCCACTAAGGGCTACGCTAGCTTTGACTATGAGCCGCATGACTACAAGATGGGCGACCTCGTAAAGCTGGATATTAGAGTGGCGGGCGAAGCCGTAGATGCGCTCTCTCTTATTGTTCCGAGACAAAAGTCGGAATACAAGGGAAGAGAGCTTGTCAAAAAAATGAAAGAGCTGGTTCCAAGACAGCTTTTCGAGGTTGCCATACAGGCAAGTATAGGAAATAGGGTTATAGCCAGAGAGACGGTAAAGTCTATGGGCAAAAATGTTACCGCCAAATGTTATGGCGGAGATATAAGTAGAAAAAGAAAGCTTCTTGACAAACAAAAAGAGGGTAAAAAACGGATGAAGGCGATAGGCAAAGTAGAACTAAGCCAAGACGCCTTCCTTGCCGTGCTAAAACTAGACTAGAGGCTTTTTTCGAGCTCGCTCACAGCCTCTTTTATAGCGTCCAATATGAGTTTGGCGCTTACATCTTCATCGTTTTCGGGAACATCCCAACCTGAGACCGACAGATAATTTTCAAAAACGGATTTTATATCCGCTTTAATATCGCTTTTTAGTTTAGCGACCTCTTTTTTCTCTATTTCTGACATTGGCGCTCCTTTGATGGGGTAAATGGGAAATGAACGCTAGCGTAGCAAGAATAAGCTTGCATAACGCAAAAGTCCGCCGTCTTTGATGGCAGGCTTAGCGCCTAAGCGGCTAGCGTAGCTTTGATGGACTTTGTTCGTCAAAGCGTAAGCAATAAAAAGGACATAATTTACATGAGTTTTGACAATCTACAACTGAGCGAAAATATACTAAGAGGAGTGAAAGAAGCTGGTTTTACCGAAGCTAGCCCTATACAGATACAAGCTATTCCGGTAGTGCTTGAGGGTCACGATATGGTGGCGCAAGCGCAAACTGGTACAGGCAAAACGGCGGCTTTTGGTCTGCCGATTATGAGCAAAATAGACCCTGAGGGCGGCGTACAAGCTCTTATTATTACACCGACACGCGAGCTTTGTATGCAAGTTAGTGACGAGCTATACAAATTAGGCAGATTTGCAAATATCAAAACTGTAGCCGTATACGGCGGTCAAAGCATATCAAGACAAGTCGACCTTATCGGTAGAGGGGCTCAAGTTGTTGTAGCTACTCCGGGAAGACTACTTGACCACTTACTAAACGAGAGACTAAGAGATTTTAACCCTCAATATGTCGTTCTTGACGAAGCGGACGAGATGCTTGATATGGGCTTTTTGGAGGATATTGAAGAGATATTCAAATTTCTACCGAAAAGCAGACAAACGCTTCTATTTTCAGCGACTATGCCAAGAGAGATTAGAAACCTAGCCGAAAAAATTCTAAAAGAGCCAAAAACAGTAAGTATCGCTTCAAAAGAGGTGACAAGTGAAAATATTGAGCAGTTCTTCTATGTTGTAGAGGATTGGGAGAGATCTGACGCTATCGTTAGACTTATCGACTTTGAAGACCCAAGCAGAGCTATCGTCTTTTGTAGAACAAAAAAAGACGCAGACGAGCTATCGACTACGCTAGTGGCAAGAGGCTATCCGGCAAAAGCACTTCACGGCGACCTTGAGCAAAGACAAAGAGAAGAGGTTGTAAAAAGCTTCAAAGCCGGAAAAGTGCTTATCCTTGTGGCGACTGACGTTGCGGCGAGAGGTCTTGACATCAACGACGTAAGCCATGTCTTTAACTACCATATCCCGCTTGACCCTGAGAGCTATGTTCACAGAATCGGAAGAACTGGAAGAGCCGGAAAAGCCGGAAAAGCGGTAACGCTTGTTAAACCTTTGGAGTTCAGAGAGCTAAATAGAATCAAACAAGTGACAAAAGCGCAAATATATCACATGGAAGTTCCGACTCTTGAAGATGTAAAAAGTAAAAAAATCGTCAAACTTGTTGATAAAATTAAGCATCAAGTAATTAGCGACGAAGCGACAGAGCTATTTGCGTCAATGGCGGACGAAATGGATATATCCACTCTTTGCCTAAAACTACTATCAAAAATTGTTTCTAAACATAAAGCCGAGGGTCCCTCACATATCGGTATCAAAGGTAAAAACCTTGAAAGAATGCTAGAGGCTAGAGTCAACGATAGAGGCTCAAGCGGCAACAAAAGAAGCTTTAATAGCAGGGGCGGAAGCGGCGGCTACAGAAATGATAGGAGTGGCGGCTCAAGAGACGGCGGCGGCTACAGGGGCGATAGAAGCGCACCTAGAGCGGATGGTGATAGAGGCTACTCAGATAGAGCTCCAAGACCAGAGGGCGATAGAGCTCCAAGATCTGAATACAGAAGAGATGATAGAGGTGCTCAAAGCAGACCTCCAAGAGATGGCGGCGCGCCTAGAGCTCCAAGGACTGATGGCGATAGAGGTGGCTACAAAGGCAGATAAGTGTTTGGTTGCATAGTATGCGACTCATTTAGTTTTAGGCATATATGCCAAAGTTGCCTACAGGGGGCTCTTGCCCCCTCTTTTTTTAAGCGTGATATAGACGGTTTCACCGTTTTTAGCTTCTACAAATACTCCGAAATAGCGCCTCTTATGCACCACAAACATAAAATATCAGGAAGTTTTATTTTGTCTCAACTTGCAAAAAATAGCTTTAAGCGTTTTGCTGAAAGTTTTGAGTTTAACGATAAAATATCCGTAATCGCTATAGACGACAACACAAAAAACGGTTATTCCCACACGGCTATTTTTGTAAACGCAGTTAAAAGCGAAGTTTTTAAACCTGAGTGGATGGTGCTTAGGGCAAAAAATAGCGTCATATATGCTGGACAAAGCTTAGAGTTTCGCAAAAATAATCCGAGAAATTTTGAGTTTAACGGTGCTAAATATGAAAGCTTGGTTTTGGTGGATGATATAGTCACGACAGGCTCAACGTTGCTTGAGGCAAAGAAAAAAGTTGAGAGTACTGGTCGCCATGAAGCTCTTTTTGCTATTACATTAGCTGACGCTAGGGAGTGATTTTTTAATTAGGAAAAAGGCTTTACGCCTTTTTTTGGTATCTTTTTGACATTTCGTAGCTTGTGCCGTCGTCTGCATTTATATCCGCATAGATAGACTTAGGCTTTGGCTCTTTTGTCTCCTCTTTTTTATCTTGCAACTCTTTTGTCGTCTTTTCAAACATCTTGTACTCCTTTTTTATAGTAAGTCAATCGCGCCTGAAAATCGTAGGTGCAACCTGACTTCTTTTATTAAATGACTTGCAAATATTGTTCCGTTATTTCATATTATACGCCAATACGAGCGAAGCCCGTCTTGGCGGCAAGGACATAAATGTCCCTGCACCCCCTAAAGCTACCCGCATTCGCGGGAGAGTTTTAGTAAGGGGTACCTCTAAAAACTCTCATTTTTCACTTTTTAAAATTATACAAAGCCTATAATTATTGGCTTTGCTACTAAACGCATTATGAAAAAATATAGTTTTTAGAGGTACCCTAAGGTGAAATTCCTAACCACTTACCTGTGATGTGCAGTTGGGGCATCGCGAAGCTTTTATGTGTATTTCGCTTTTGCAAAATGGACAACTTTTTGTTGCTAAAGCCGTTTCTTGTGTCTGAATATCGGGTTCATTTGATTTTCTAACTCATCTTTCGCACCTAAATCCAAGCAATTCCTCCGTCGCGCTCCGTAGCGT
>DZAX01000009.1 GCA_022729705.1 Helicobacter cetorum
GGAGGTAGGGCTTATATGCCTGTTGGGGTTGGGTGGTGAATGGTTACAACTTTTTTTAAAAAAACTGTAAAGGCTTATAGTTTTTTTGCTAAAATAAAGGCAACTTAAAGCTTTTTGAGAGTCAATGAAACACATATTTTTGCTACTTATTTTTTCTATACTGCTATATGCGGACAATAACGCCTCATTTAAAAATATTAGTTTTTTGGGCAATAATAGCTTTTTGGCTTCCACGCTTAAAGAGGCTATGGGCATAGAGGAGCGAAGTTTTTATAAATTTTGGGAAAAACCAAGAGAGTTCTCGCAAGAAGAGATAAAAGATATAAGCGAAGAGATAGTTGAGTTTTATAGCTCAAAAGGATTTTTTAAAGCTGAGGTAAAAACGTCGCCAAACAGAGATTATGTAGTATTTGATATAAAAGAAAACAAGCAAACAACGGTTGAGAGCATACTGATAAACTCAACGCTAAATCTTGAAAATATGATAGTTTTAAAACTAGGAGAGCGTTTTGATGCGGACGCTTTTGTGAAAAGCAAAGAGAATATAAAAAAATATTTAAATGAAAATGCGTTTGTAAAGGCAAAATTTGACGCAAAGGCGTATATAGATCTGGAAAACTATCAAGCTAGGCTGGAGTTTAATACCACAAATGTTCGCAAATCAAATTTTGGCGCCATAAACATATCGGCATTGGAGAATATAGACGCCTCTCATATTAAAGATAAATTAGCGTTTCTAAGCGGACAAAAATATGATAGTCGAAAAATAGACGAGAGCTATAAAAATCTGTATGCCGTCGGCGTTTTCGACTCCGTATCTATAAAACCTATATTAGATGAGAGTATTGACGATACGCCGATAGACGTTAATTTGACGTTGGGTAAACAAAGAAGCTTTAAGCTGGGGTTTGGCTACGACACCGACGAGGGTGTGCGGCTAAAAGGCGGATGGTTGCATAGAAACTTCCTTGGAAATCTAAATAGACTTGAGGCGATGACAGAGTTGTCCGGTATAAGGCAGGCGGCGGGGACTAAGATAACCATACCAAGGCTTTTTGGCTTTGAGTTTGAAGACTTGCTAAAATATGAGAATGTGCGCTACTCCGGCTACTCTGAAAAAATCGCTTCAAACATTTTTAAATTTAAAGTCCCATATAAAACTACAACGCACAGCTTTGGATTGCAGACAGAGGTCGGCGGAGTAGAAGCCGATAGCGAGAGCGAACAGATAAAAAACGATAGTTTTGTCATAAACTCCCTTATTTACGAGTATGCGATCGATAGAAGAGACTCTGTTTTGGACGCAAAAAACGGATACTACATCGACTGGAATGTCGAGTTTTCCGACTATATGCTAGGCTCAAGCCTCAACTATTTAAAGACAAATTTGGAAGCTAGAAGGATTTTTAGTTATGGCGAAGCTTCTATTTTAAAAAACTTTTTATTTGCGGCAAAAGCCAACATAGGCGTTATTAACGATTTCAAAAAAAATGATATTCCGATTTTTAAAAGATATTTTGCGGGCGGCAGTTTTTCAAACCGAGGCTACTCATATAGAAGACTTGGAGAACAAGATGCAAGCGGAGCATACATCGGCGGCAATACGCTTATAGACTACTCGCTTGAGGCTAGATATAAAACTACAAAATCGCTTTGGAGCGTGCTGTTTTTTGACTCGACGCTTTTGAATGAAAAATCTCTCATTTTTAACGGCGAATATAAGCCGTCAATCGGAATCGGGCTAAGATACGACACAATTATAGGTCCGGTGCGCGCCGACATAGGCGTTCCGCTTCGTGAAAAAGATATGAGTCCCGTATTTCACATCAGTTTTGGGCAAGTATTTTGAGACAAATTTTTGAGGCTAGCTACAAAAGCTTTTATTTTTTGATGATACCGCTTTTGTGGATAACTGCGATTACTCTCGCACTACTCCAAAGTGGTATTGTCGTAGAGTTTGCTCTAAAAAATCTACTCCCAAAATACGGCGTCTATATTGAATCGGCAAACGGTGGTATTTTGAGCGGAATAGAGCTTAAAGGGATTCGGTATGATACGCTTTTGAGTGCTTCCGAGCTTAGATGTCGATTGGAAATAACTCCGCTCTTAAAAGGCGAAATCTCTCTTTCTTATTTGGACATAAAAAATTTGCGCATTAATGAAAAAGAGTTGGAAAAACTAATCAGAAGCGATAGCAAAACTCCAAAACCTGAGTTTTTAAACATTATCAAAATAGAGAATTTATCGCTAACGCTCCCAGAGTTTCAACGCAAAGATATAAAACTTTCAAATCTAAAACTAAACTCCGATTATATCTACTACAATTTTGACAATTTCTATATGGATTTAAAAGTCGAAGCCGCCTCCAATATAGCAAGCGCAAAATTTCACGGCGATATTCTGGACGCAAACTACTCGCTAAGAGGTAGCGTAAAACCAAACGGTTCGTCATATATCAACAAATTAGTAAACGACTCTGATTTTGAGTTTAACGCACTAAAAGAGAGCGATTTTGTCTTGCGAGGCGACGGCGACTCTCTATACGCCAAGGCTCTCATCAAAAATAGCGACGTTATCTACAAAAGTATTGTGGACGCAAAAATTAACAACGTAATAAGTCAACTACGCCTAAACCTCAACGATTTGAGCTTTGTGGTCGATACAAACGGCGAAGTGGAATCAAAATATGCGGTTGCAAACTCAGAGTTTAGTGTGGTGTATGACGGCGAAAAAACATCATATTTTGGCAAAGGTAAAATCTCAAAATTCAAACATATTCCGCTTGGAGTTTTTACGCAATCCTTAAAAATCAAAAACGTTGACAACCTCGGCGTAGAGTTTAGCGGGGATTTTGACAAAGTGGAGGCAAAAACAAAAAATAGAGTCGTTGCGACTTTGCTAGAAAAAAAATTTGATATAGATTTGTCAGAATCGCTTGTAAAGTATGATTTTACAAAAAAACTCCTAGATGTTTCCACGAAAGCCGGACTACGCACCGATTTTTTTTACGCCGATGTCGATAGCAGAGTCATTAGCTCAGATAAGCTATTTTACGCCGGAAGTGCGTCAAATTTTACCAATATCTCTTTGGATGTAGACAAAGCCGCACTTGATGGACTAAGGGTGGCGTATACGGGAAGCGAGCAAGCCGTAGACGTAGGGATAAAAGCTCTCGGAGGAACCGTGAATATTAATTCAAACGGTTACGCCGCATATAACTTTGACGCTGCGTTAAAAAATATAAAACCGCCAAATATTAGCGGCTCACCTACGATAACAACGCAGTTAAAGGGCGTTTATGATCACAAAAAAGATGAGATAGCGGCGGATATAAAACTCTCAGAGACAAAAATATTCGGTAAAAGCGTAATAAGCGATAAAATTGGCTTTAAAAAAACACCCGATTCTCTTTTTATCACCGACTCAAGAATCACAATCGGAGGCGTATCGGCAAATATAAAAGCGACCACTACAAAAGGCGTTCTTGACGCAACCTTGCAGACAAGCGGAGCCAAACTAAGCGTAAACGGTGTATTAAATAAAGAGTTAAAACTACTATTTTTGGGCGACGGCAAGGTCATATCGGAGGAGTATTCAAAAATTACAAGCTCGCCAAAACAAAATATATCCGGTGATATTAGAGCGGAAGCGACGCTCTTTGGCGAATCAAAAAATATGGAGTTTAGCGCCTCAGCTTTTTCTAAAGCGTTTAAAGTGGGCGAGGAGAGCCTAAAAGAGGTATATATCAAAGGCGAGCACAAAAACGGCATCGCCACCCTAAGCGCACTAAACGCAACCTATCAAGACAAGCCGTATCGCCTTACAAAACCGTCCATAATCAAAATCTCAAAAGATGAAGAGATTAGCGGAAATTTTACGATAAACGATATGCTTACAGCCTCCTTTTTGTATCAAAACGGCGTTTTAAACTCAAAAGCAAATATCAAAAACTTTAGCTATCAAGATGGTAATAAACTCTCATTTTTGCTAGACGCACAACTAAACGGGGTATATAAAGACAAAAAACTTACCGTATCAGGGGATGCCTATCTAAAAGACCTAAAGGTGGGTTTTGAGCCAAAAAGCTCCACTATCACAAGAGACAAAGACATCATTATACTAAAACCAAAGAGACTACAGTTTGACGAGCAAAACTTTATCAACAACGTAGCGCTTCAAATAAACATTATAAACGCCAACTCCGCTGTTTACTCCTCAAAAGAAGCGTATGCCCCGATAGATTTAAATCTGCTTTACTATAAAGATTTTGAGCAAAAACCAGTACTGGTTGGGCTTATCGCAACGGCAAACGGTCGTTATGATTTGGAGGGGAAAAGATTTTATCTACAACCAAGTCAAATCGTACTCACTCAAACGGAGCCAAACAACCCATACCTAGACGTTACTCTAAAATATGCAGATAAAGACAGAGAGGTGTATATCTATGCAAAAGAGTTTGCCTCCGCCCCAAAAATCAACTTTAGCTCAAAACCGGCAATGAGCGAAAAAGAGATAATCTCCTATCTGCTCTTTGGCATAGACCCCGGAAGCGCCTTTACAAAGACCGGAGACGACGCAAAATACTCCTCAAAAGCTATAGCCGCCCTCTCTAGCGTACTATCAAGAGACCTCACAAAAGAGCTTGGCGTAAAATTTGACAAAATAGAGATAAGCCCGACCGAAAAGACAGACGCAAATGGCAAAGTCACAAAAACAACAAAAATCGAAGTCGGCAAAAGGGTGACAAAAGAACTAACCGTAACATACAAAAACGATATTGAGAGCTCCATCGTATTTGAGTATCAAATCAATAAAAATATAAACGTCGAAAGCCAAGCGGGACGTAAAAGCTCAATTGATATTTATTATAAGCAAGACTATTAAAGAAAGCTAGCTATAACGTCAACTTTGCAGACGTAAATTTTGATAGAACCCTCTGATTAAATATGAAATTTTTAGAGCGACTAGTCGCGAGAGCCCTCACGCTGAAGACCTCATTTTGGGCTTTGCCTAAAATGTGAGAATCAATCAGAGGTTTCAATTAGAGGCTTTTAATCGGCTCTTTGTTAAAATCCACTCGCCGCCTTAACAATCAGATGTAAAAAAAGACAATTATTGACGCATAAATTATTATTTTTTATACTATTTCTAAACGCCTCTCTTTTTGCGGTTACACAAGAGGGCGACAATGTTGTGTGCCCACAGCCAAAATGGCTTGATAAGACGCATATTTTTTTAAAGCTGGAGAGTCCGCAGGAGGCTAGGCGTTTTTATAGCGAGCAGCTAAAAGGTTTGCGCACTTTTGTTTGGTTTGACCAAGAACTTAAGCCAAGCAAGCTGTACGAGGAGCTAATGGCGCAGATTAACGACGCATACGACCACGGACTTTATCCTGACAAATATCACAAAAAAAAGATACCTGAGTATATGGATAAAATAGAAGCGGGCGGCGAAAATAGATGCGACGCATACGCCAACCTAGACGTGCTCCTTACGGACGCATACATGACTCTAGCCAAAGATCTCTACTATGGTTTTACAGACTGGAGACGGTTTCAAGCGTACAAAATATCCAAAGACGCAAAAGATGATAAGTTTGAATGGGATAGACCAAAAAAAGCCGCGCTTGATATTCCAAAATACCTACAAGAGAGTCTGGAAAAAAAAGAAGTGGGAAAATCTTTGCAATCTCTGAGCCCAGACTTTGAGGAGTATCGCAAACTAATAGACTCTTTAAAAAAATATAGAACATTCCATACAAACGGCGGCTGGGATACTATACCTACCGGAAGCAAAATAAAAATCAATCAGACGGATGGCAGAATTGGGCTTATAAAAAAGAGGTTGGTCGCCGAGGGGGATTTGGACGAGGTTGTAAATGAGAAAAACAATATTTACAACGAAGAGAGTCTGATAAACGCCGTAAAAGCGTTTCAGATAAGGCACAATCTAACAAACGATGGAGTAATAGGAAACAAAACTATCGCCGCCATGAACCTCTCATCCTCTGACAAAGTAAACAAAATCATCCTAAATTTGGAGAGATTCAGATGGCTAGATATGGGAATCGTTAAAACAGGGGCGTATATTAGCGTTAATATCCCATCTTTTCAAATGAGAGTGTTTGAAAATGGCGACGAAATGATGAACATAAGAGTGATAGTCGGAAAAAAAGATAGACCGACGCCGATTTTGACAAGTAAACTCTCTTACGCTACGCTAAACCCATCATGGACGGCGCCAAGCACGATAGTAAAAGAGGATATCTTAGGTAAAAAAAATGTTTTAGAGTATCTGCAAAGTCATAATATGAAAGTGTATGCTAACGCTGACGGCGCAGAAATTAACGCGACGACTATCGACTGGAAAAGCTACGTCGGAAAAGAGAATACCCCTTTTAGATTTAAAGCGGAAGCGGGCAAAAAAAACCCGCTTGGCGAAATAAAATTTAATTTTGACAACAAATACTCAGTCTATATGCACGACACAAACGAAAGAGGATTGTTCCAAAATCAATACAGAGCCTTAAGCTCTGGGTGTATACGAGTCGGAGAGCCTAAAAGGCTATTAGATTATCTTTCAGAAAAAAATGATATTATCAAGAAAAAAATTACCGACCAGACTTTGGAGCTTAAAAAAAAGTTGCCTATAATTATACAATACATGACGGTAGAGGCGGGCAAAGACGGCTCTGTCTACTTTTATGAGGATATTTACAGACATGACGAGCGGCACACTAATGCTATGCGCTAAAGCTTTGTGCATAAATGCGTAAGAAATTATACGCCAAAGGCGAGAGAGTATTTGAGTTTAGGAAGCCTAAAAAAGGATTTACATGGATAAAAAGATAGAGATTATGGGCAGAAGAGAGTTTTTGAAAAACTCTTCCCTGTTGTGCCTTGGCGCCGCTATGATGACTCCAGCCTCCCTCTTCTCGCAAGCCAAAACTATAGAGAGCGGGGTGACTACACAAGCTTTTGATTTTTCACCCTACGACAAGCTAAAAACCCTCGAACTCTACAACGTCAACACGCAAGAGCGACTCGAAACAGTATACTTTGAAAACGGCTCTTACATAGAAAACGCTATAACTGGAATCAACAATATCATGGGCGACAGAAGATCCGGTAAAATAGTGAATATGGACATAAACCTCATAGATGCGCTTTATCAAATCAAAACCCTCTGCGGCGTAGAAGAGCCGATAAATATCATCTGCGGCTACAGATCGCCCGAAACAAACGAAAGAATGCACCGAGGTCATAGAGGCGTGGCGCACAACAGTTATCATACTAGGGGACAAGCCGTAGACATCAGCATAAAAGGCGTGCCGCTAAAACGAGTTCAACAAATCGCTGAATCTTTAAAAATTGGAGGCGTAGGCTACTATCCAAAATCAGGTTTTGTGCATATCGACGTGGGACCAATTCGCTATTGGAGAGGCTAAAACGCCTCGTTTTTAAATCTCGCCTCCCTCCCCCCTACTGTTTTTATCTTATCTTTATTCAAGCTATAAACTATAACGCCATCATTTGCCAAGACAAGCAAAATCCGTCTTAGCGGTAAATAATACTTTTTGAGTACAATTTCAAAAATTTTATTTAGGAACATTAATGACTAAGCTTTTAAACATTATATCGTCTATGGCGCTGGTATCTGTCTTGTTGCTTCTCTTTGCGATTTCTTCGGCGGTGGCAACGTTTGTTGAAAACGACTACGGCACAGAGACTGCAAAGGCTCTTGTGTATAACGCAAGGTGGTTTGAAGTTATCATGTTGATGTTGGCCGTTAGCCTTACGACAAATATCATAAAGCAAAAGCTTTATACAAAAGAGAAGCTTGGCAGCTTTTTGCTCCACTTCTCTTTTATCGTTATACTTATAGGAGCCGGACTTACTAGATACTTTGGGTACGAGGGACTCATGCACATAAGAGAGGGTGAGACGACAAATCAGATAATTTCAAGCGATACATATATCAAAGCAACCGCCTCTTCAAAAGACGGCAATATAAGCATCGAAGAAAAGAGTTTACTCTCTAAAATTTCAGAGCCTAACTTTAGCGCAAACGTAGGAAGTTATTCCATAAAACTAAAAGAGATAATTCCAAATGCGCTAAAACAGATAGAAGAAGTAAAAGACGGCAAGCCGATGATTTCACTTGTTGTGGCGATTGACGGCGATACTCCGTCTCAAAGATTGTTGGAAATCTCAAAACCCGAGTCGCTTAAGGGAACTTTATTTGAAATAGCCGCAGATAATGCTCCTTTGCCGGAAGGGTCTCCAAGCGTTAAGCTTTTTGCCAAAGACTCAAAAATGTACTTTATCTCAAATAAAGAGGTAGAATATATGTCTATGGAGACAAAAGAAAATGGAAGTTGCGCAAAAAACGAAATATATGAACTCGAAAAAGGAAAGCTCTACAACATAGAAGGAGTCAGCTTTACGCCAAGATATATTACAACTTCTGGAGCTGTTAAATTAGCTCCAATGCCCGCCGGCGCCATAAAAATGAAAGGTCAAAATATCGAGAACGCTCTTATTTTCGACGTCACAAACGGTAGTGAGACAAAAAGCGTGACGGTAATGGGGCAGCCGCAAGCTTTGGGCGAAGAGAGTTTTGCGGTGTTTAAAGACGCAAATGTTAGCGTCTCTTACGGTTCAAAAGTTATGAAACTACCGCTTTCTATCAAACTAAACGATTTTATTCTGACTCGCTACCCAGGGTCTATGAGTCCCTCTTCATACGAGAGCGCCGCAACCGTATTGCAGGATGGTAAAAGTTATGACTATAGGATTTATATGAACCATACGCTTGACGCAAACGGATTTAGATTTTTTCAATCATCTTATGATTCAGATGAAAAAGGAACAGTATTGTCGGTCTCAAAAGACCCTGGTAAAATACCGACATACATAGGCTATGCGCTTATGACGCTTGGTATGGGATGGCTTCTTGTCGGCAAAAACTCAAGATTTAGACAACTAAGTAGAATGTTGGATATTCAAAAAGTCGTGTCTATTGCCGTATTGCTATTTGCATTTTTGACGCCAAATCTTCACGCCGCTCAGGATGCAGGCGCTCCTACAGCGGAAACTTTATTGGCAAACATCAAATCAATAGACAAAAATGTCGCAAAAGAGTTTTCAAATCTCCTGGTTCAAGATACGCAAGGCAGGATAAAACCGCTAAACACTCTTTTTATCGATATAATGGATAAGGTGTCAGGCTCTAATGAGTTTGACGGTATGAACGCCAATGAAGTCGTATTCTCAATGGTGGTGGAGCCAAAAAGCTGGCAGATGATAAAAATCATCAAAATAACCCATCCCGAGGCAAAAAAACTTCTTGGATTACCCGAGAGTGATAAAAAAGCTTCATTTTCTGATTTTTTTCAGCCTGGAGAAGAAGAGGCTTACAAGTTGGGAGCGCTACTTGAAGAAGCAAATCGCAAAAAGCCGTCCGAAAGAAATACGCTAGACAAAGAGATAATCAAGCTAGACGAAAAATTGAATATTTGCTATATGGTCTACAGCGGTAAACTATTGCGCATATTTCCAAAACCAAAAGATCCAAACAATACATGGGTAGACCCTGCATCGGCTGTTATGGGATTTGATGAAAATAAGTCTCAGAATATAAGAGACGTTGTGGGAACTCTTTTTGCCAATGCTTCACTTGCGTCAAAGGATCCGTCAAAACAAGCGGCGGCTCTTTCGGCTGTCGCAAAACTAAAAGCTATGCAGGAGAGCGACGGTAAAAATGTTATACCTCCGCAAATAAAAATAGATATTGAGATTTTGTATAACAAGCTAAATATTTTTAAAAATCTTATCTCTGTATATCTGCTTGTGGGAGCCATCTTGCTTATGGCGGAGTTTGTGACGTTATCCGCAGACTCAAAAGTGGTGCGTATCGTCAAAAATACCTCTCTTGCAATTCTGGCTCTCTCTTTTGTATTTCATACGACAAACCTTGGCATAAGGTGGTATATCTCCGGACATGCACCCTGGAGCGATGGATACGAATCAATGACTTATATAGCTTGGGCTACGGTCTTAGCGGGTATGTTGTTTGCCAAAAAATCTTCTATCACACTAGCCCTTACATCGATACTGGCTGGCGTGGCTCTATTTGTAGCCCATCTTAGCTGGATGGATCCGCAAATAACAAATATAGTTCCGGTATTAAAATCTTATTGGCTTACTATACACGTCTCTATGATTACGGCTAGTTATGGATTTTTAGGACTTGGAGCATTAATTGGTTTTATGAGTCTTATAATGTTTATAATCAGAAAAGAGACAAATCCTTTGATAGATAGAAAAATCAGAGAACTTGCGGTAATAAATGAGATGACGCTTATTGTGGGACTATTTATGCTTACCATCGGAAACTTTCTTGGCGGCGTATGGGCAAATGAGAGTTGGGGTAGATATTGGGGCTGGGATCCTAAGGAGACTTGGGCGCTTGTCTCAATCCTTGTTTATACGATAGTCGCACACTTCAAGTATATTCCAAAATTGGGTTCAATATACGCTCTATCGGTATTGTCGATGTTCTCATTTTCATCTATCATTATGACATACTTCGGAGTGAATTTTTACCTTTCAGGGCTTCACTCGTATGCGCAAGGAGATCCTGTACCAGTGCCAAATTTCATATATGCAGCGCTTGCGATAATGGTTTTGGTGAGTGTAGCGGCATATAGCAAAAGAGATTTGAAGCTTCTAAAAGAGTCAAACTAGATATTTATCTCCCGCACAAGCGGGTTAGCTTCAGGGGGTGCAGGGACATTTATGTCCTTGCCACTAAAGACGGGCTTTGCCCGTATTAGTGTGTAACTTTTGACGTTGTAATCTTTTTTAAGCTTGAGTTGTTTTCATTATACTCAGCCGCTTTTTTGTCCTGCTCGTTTATTTTTGAGGGATCCTCCGCTTTTATTTCCATATATAGGTCTTTTGCCGCTGTTTGGTTTTGATCTGCGGGCTTCTTTTTTACTACTTTTTTCTTCACAGCTTTTTTTACCGTAGCTTTTTTTGCCGCTTCAGCCGTTTTTTTCTGCTCATTTTTGAGCATCACGGTTACAAGCTGACCCAAATCGCTTGATGGATTAATATCTTCGATAACCGCTCTTTGGGGCAATCTATCGGACTTTTCATGATCTCCAAAAGGCTCATGTCTTTCAACCTTAGGCGCACCGGATAGAGAACCGCCAATCATAAAATTATCGGCAAAACAGACAGAACCAAGGCAGAAAACTGCCAACAAAGTTTTTTTTAGCATATATACACCTTACACTGAATTTGTTTTTAAATCGGAAATAAAACGCTTTATTTCTCCGCATTTACATAGCAAAAGCAAATTTTGAGCCAATTTATAATTTTCTCGCAATAGTTCAATAAAATAAGAGCTTAGTCGATATTTTACCAACAGATTTCTTGCACAACCTCATACTAAATTTTGGAGCTAAAAATGCGCATAAATTCATATAGCCTAAACCTTTCAAGCCAATATAACTATTTTTATACGGCTAGCTCAAAAAGCGTTGAAACAGAGGATGAGATTCGCGCGACGCTCAATATTTCAGAAAAAGAGAGACTAGCCTTATCCGCTTTTGGCAATGTAAAAACTAGCGATAAAACGATTAGTTTTAGCGCTGATAGTATGCTAAGCGCCGAGCGAGCGCTAAGTATTGAGAGCGTCTCAAAAAAAATCAAAATGGCGGATCCGCTGGTTCTTAATCTATCTAGCCAAATAGCGCAAGTAGACGAAAAAAACAGATTTAGTTTTGACATAGACAACGACGGCAAAAAAGATAATATATCACTACTGGATAGCAATAACGGATTTTTAGCGTTTGACAAAAATGGCGACGGCTCTATCAACGACGGAAGCGAACTCTTTGGCGCAAAAAGCGGAGACGGCTTTAGGGAGCTATCAGAGTATGACTCCACAAAAGACGGCGTAATAGACGAAAAAGATATGGATAAAAACAGCGTTGCAAGACGAGCTTATATCGCTAAAAGATGTGAGAGTCGGGGCTTTAATCCTAGATAACGTCAAATCGTCGTTTAAGCTAATGGGGGATGAGGGCGTAAACGCCCAAATAAAGAAAAGCGGTGTTGCGCTTTTTGAAGACGGCAGAGTCGGCTGGATGTCGCACATAGATTTCGTCGCAAGAGAAGAGAAAGAGAAAGACGGCGACGACACGCCAAAAACGATACATACAAACGCCCCAAAAACTTCTCAAATTAATTCACAAACAAATCAAAATGATGGTGCCGGAGAATCAGAAGTTGACTTGACGCTAAAACGACTAAAACGAGAACTTCAAGAAATAAGCTCCAAACTACAACAAGCGTCAAGCGTTCAAGAACAAAGAGTCTTAGAGGGTCAAAGAGTGGCACTAGTAGAGCAAATATCAACTCTTGAACGAACAAAAGTCGAAAATGGGCTGGCTTAGCTAATGCGCTAAATCAGATTTCACGCGCACCAAAAGCTCCAAGACGCACATTTCAAAACCTTTTGCAGCTTCGCCTGCTCCCACCCCAAGGCGAGGAATGACTATTTTAAAGTTTTTATGCACCGTTTTTGAGGCGCCATCGCCTATTTCTACCGTCGCGAATAGTAAAAAAGAGCTTTTGTCGCTGTCATATATTTGATATGCGTCGGCTATTTTTATCATAACTTTTTTGCGAATATTTAGTGCTTGCATAGATTCCGCTACAAACTCTTTTGGAGTTTTGGCGAAAAATGAATTTTTATACGGCAAAAAAACGCCGTCTTTTAGATACCAGATTTTATCGCCCGATAGATATGAGACGCTTTCCACAAGGACGACGCCGCTTTTTTTGACCTCAACTTGCTCCTTGCTATTAGAACTTAGGAGATAGTACTTTATCTCATTTTTTTGCGCACATCCCACAAAAAATAGTAGCGCTGTCGCAGAAATTATTATACGTTTCATCACTCCCCCGGACCTTTTGGAATCTCTTTTGAATCAAATACTATAGAGCTTGGATTTTTTTGTATATCTTTTACCAGTGCGTTTGACTCTTTGGATAGCTCTTTGATGTTCTCCAGTAGTTTTGTCGCCTCGTCCGTTACTTTTGTCACATCCGCACTCATTTTTGCCGCCTCTTTTTTATAGTCAAAATCACCTCTTTTTACGGCGGTGCCTATCTCTTTTGTGGTTTCGTTTGCCGAGTTTAGTGCGGATGAGAGCTTACGAATAGCCTCCTTTGTCTCGCTTGGCAACCCTTTTGATTCTTTAGTTAGCTCGCCTATCTCGTCTAATCTTGTTGATAACTTTGCGGTTATAACCTGTATATTTTGCAGTGTTTTTGACAGCTCCGCCATATTTTTTTCACTCATCGCCGCATCTGTTTTTTGTAAAATCTTTTGTAAATTATCGGTCATCACAGTAAAAGTGGAATCAAACTTTCCAAAAAGAGATTGCTCATACACAATGATCGGAAGCTCGCCCTTTGGGCTCATCTTTAAAACCGACGATTTTGAGTCTCCCGGTTGAATATCTACAAAACTAAGTCCCGTAATACCCTGCGGCTTCAAGGACGCCGTCGATGTCGCTCTTATCGGAATCCCTTTTTTTATTTTTAGTATCACCTCTATCTGCTCCGTGTTTTGCGGATGGATTTGAATATCCGCAACACTTCCTACGACTATGCCCCTGTACTTTACGGGGGCTTCGACACTTAGACCCGAAACGGACTCTGTAATGTAGACTCTGTAGTTATCGGTATCATCTTTGAAATTGAACTTTCCAAGCCAAAAAACAAGACCGGCAAAAATAGCCAAAAAGACGATAGTAAAAACGCCGACAAGCGTATAATTAACTCTACTCTCCAAATAAACCCCTATTTTACGTCAAAAAAACTTTTTAAGAAAGGATGTGCGCACTCTTTTGCCTCCGGCACGGAACCCAAAAAAACGGTTTTTGTATCGTGCAGAGCCATTATTTTGGTTGAAATATCTGAAACTGAGTGCACATCGTGACTTACAATAACAAAAGTAAGATTTAAAGCCTCTTTTAAAGACAAAATCAGCTCGTCGAAAGCCCTTGACGAGATAGGGTCAAGCCCGCTTGTAGGCTCGTCCAAAAAAAGAATGGACGGCTCCAAAGCAAGCGCACGCGCCAACGCCGCTCTTTTTTTCATACCTCCCGACAGCTCGCCCGGATACAAAGAAGCGGCAAACTGCGGCAACCCGACCAAAGAGAGCTTGTATCTTATAAGTTCGTTTGCAAAAGCTCCGCCAATACCAGCGTGCTCTTTTAGCAAAATGCCGATATTCTCCGACACCGTAAGAGAGGAAAAAAGAGCGGATGACTGAAAGAGCACGCCCCAGTTTTTGGAAAAAGATTTTGCCTCTTTTTCTCCAAACTCCAATACATTGCGTCCAAGTATCTCAAGCTTCCCGCTATTTGGTTTATGCAGCAAAATCATCTCTTTTAGAAGTGTAGATTTTCCGGCTCCCGATGAGCCTATAACCGTAAATATCTCCCCTTTTTGAACCTCAAAAGAGATATTGTCATGTACAACTCTATCTTCAAAGCTAGTAATGATATTTGACGCTTTGACCATAGCACTCATATTCCAATCCTTGTGAAAATAACGGCGATAATAGCGTCGCAAGCCACTACCGCAAAGATTGAGTTTACCACGCTATGCGTCGTCATGGCTCCTATACTCTCGCTACTCTTGTCCACCTGAAATCCGCGAAACACGCCTATGGACGCTATCAAAAACGCAAAAAACGGCGCCTTAAAGAGTCCGACAAATACATGTTTTAGCTCCAAAGTAGTATGTAGGCGCTCTATAAATTCGGTATATGATATGCCAAGCTGAAGCTTTGAAATCAAAAACGCCCCCATCAAGGCGACTACATCCGCAAAAAGTATCACAAACCAAAGCGTAAAAGTAAGAGCCAAAATACGCGGAAACACCAAAAAATAGTATGGGCTAAACCCCATCGTCTTCATGGCGTCAATCTCTTCTGTTATCTTCATCACCCCAATTTCAGAGGTGTAGCTTGCCCCGCTTCGCCCCGCTATGACAATCGCCGTAAGAAGCGGCGCAAGCTCTCTGGCGATAGACATACCGACCAAATCAATAGTAAAAATAGCCGCGCCAAACTTACTAAGCTGAAGCGAACCTTGATATGTTACGACAACGCCTATCAAAAGAGCGGTCAAAGCCACGATAGGCAAGGCGTTTACGCTTGATAGCTCTATTTGTCGAACAATAGAGGAGAAGCGAAAGTTGTGTTTTTTGAAAATCCCGCCAAAGAGCACAATGACGCTTCCCAAAAATTCGGAATAGGCAAAAAAATCGCCTGTTTTTTCATGAACCAACCGCCCCAGCCCCTCAAAAAAACTGATTCTCTTCTTTTGTGCGACGCTTTGCGGTATTTCGACGGCTCTTTTTGTGTGTGCGGACACTAATCTAAAAAGAGCTTTGGTTTGGTGGCTAAAGCCGATTAAGCGTATTTTTGGATTCTCTTTTTTTAGTCTCAAAAAAAACAAAATGGCGGAACTATCGATGTATGAAAGGGCTGAAAAATCGATCTGCGCCTCTGTAAAACCGCTGACCGATGCAAGAGCTGACTCAACTTTTTTTGCGGCGTTCGCCAAACTCAAAATACGCCACTCGCCCAAAAGAGTCACAAATACCATATCACCCTTTTGCGAAAGTTCAAAACTAGCAATACCCAAATAATTCAATGAAGTCCTCTGTTTAAGCATGAAATTCCAAGAGCGGCAAGCCGCGAGGGCTGTCTGCCGAAGACCTCATTTTGAGCTTTGCCCAAAATGTGAGAATTAATCAAATAGTTGTCAAGTTTCACCACATTACACCATCCCATTTAAAAGAGGAGCATAAAACTCATCAGGTGGAATCTTAAATATTTCAGGCTTTATTTCAAATCGACTTTTAATCGCTTCACACGGTGTTCTAACTCTAAGCTCTTTTTTTAGTCCACCGTGTCTTCTGTTTGTATTGTAGTATATCAAGAACTGATTTAGCTTCTCTTTTACCTCTGTAAAACACCCCTATATATTCAAATATCTGTTTTGCCGCAAAGAGATGGCTTGGACGGGTTTTCTTGTATGAAAAAACGGGGTTTGGAGTGAGGAGAAGGCAAAAAGAGCTTGAAAACTCTTTTGTAAACGACGGGATAGTATACGCCAAAAAAAGGAGAAAACGGAGGCGATAGAGCCAATAAAAGCTCCGCAAAAAACTTGGAGTGAAAAGCGGCTACAAGGCGGCTGAAGGGGTTGGTAAACTTTAAGTCCAACAAAGGTATCTGAAAGTAAGAGCACAAAGCCACTAAACAAATATTACAATCGTTCGCATATTTCGCAAGGGAAATTTAGAGAGTTGATTAACTTGATTTAAACGCATACAAAGCGTCAATTGATTATTTGCTACAATTTGGCAACTTTAAGACTTTGAAAGGCGGACATGAACTACAACTATCTAGGCAAAAGCGGACTAAGGGTTTCAAGACTCTGTCTTGGAACAATGACTTTTGGATTTTCGGCGGATAAAGAGGAGTCTTTTAAGATTATGGATGCGGCGTGGGACGCTGGGATAAACTTCTTTGACACGGCGGAGATATACCCTGTTCCGCCTCACGCAAAGTACGCCGGAGATACGGAAATTATCGTGGGGGAGTGGCTAAAGGAGAGATCTATCCCAAGAGACGCTTTGATACTGGCTACAAAGGTCACTGGAGCTGCAAACGGCTGGTTTGTGCCGCCTATACGCCACGGACTTACGGCAATAGATAGATTTCACGTCGAAAGAGCGGTGGAGGGGAGCCTAAAGAGACTTCAAACCGACTATATAGATCTCTATCAAATGCACTGGTCGGACGCTACAGTGCCTATTGGGGAGAGTATGGAGGCGTTTGATAGATTGGTTCAAAGTGGAAAAGTGCGCTATGTCGGCACATCAAACGACACTGCATACGGACTTACAAAAGCGCTTATGAGCTCAAAATACAACGGCTTAGCCCGCTTTGAGACGATACAAAACAACTTTTCACTTTTGAATAGAAGATTTTTGGACGAACTATCTACGGTGTGCCAAAAAGAGAGCGTATCGTTACTGGCATATTCGCCCTTAGCCGGAGGAATCCTAAGCGGCAAATACCAAAACGGCTTGCCAAATGATGCAAGATACGGCGTATATGCGGCGATGGACGACGCTAGAACGAAGGCGCAAGCAGATAGATTTGCGGGCGCTCGCTCGCTGGAACTAACCGCAAAATATCTAGAGATTGCAAAAGAAGCAGGACTAAATCCGGTGACAATGGCGATGGCGTGGACGCTCTCTTTTGGATTTTTGGGCTCATCTATCTTTGGAGCGACAAAAGCGGGGCAGTTAAGGGAGATTTTGGATTCTGACGCTATTAAGCTTGGAGCGGATATTTTGGGTAGGCTGGATAAGGCTCACCTAGAGGTTCTTTATCCGATGGGGTAGGGGTTTTGGTGGTCTTGCTTATGGTAAATATTGATTGAGCTTTTGTGTTATGTCTGGCTTGCGATGTTTGTTGTCCTTTGTATAAAACTAGATTTGACTATTAGGTTGAATAGCAAAAAAAGTGTTTTTTGAGCTGGCTATTGTGCGAAAGTTGAGGAGAAATCATAAAAAAATGGTAAACCAAAATATCGTCTTTTATACAGACGAGCATGGACAAGCGGTATTAGATGTAAATCTTGAAAATGAAACGGTATGGCTGAGTCAAAAGCAGATGTCAATTCTGTTTGATGTAAATGTTCCCGCTATAAACAAGCACATCAAAAATATTTTAAAAGACGGTGAGCTAGATAGTTCAACTATTTCCAAAATGGAAACAGTTCAAAAAGAGGGTAAACGTACAATAGCTAGAAGCGTTGAAGTTTATAATCTCGATATGATAATCTCGCTTGGTTATCGTGTAAACTCCAAAAGAGCTACGAGCTTTAGAAAGTGGGCAACTAACGTCTTAAAAGACTACCTTATAAAAGGCTATGCGCTAAACCAAAAAAGGATAGACGATAAGAGTCTGCATGAACTGACGGCGACGATAGAACTAGTGCGCAAAAGCATAGAGGCAAAAGAACTTGGAAGTGACGAGGCAAAGGGGCTTTTTGACATTATCGGTAGATATGCGAAGACTTGGGCGTTATTGCAAGCATACGACTCGGACTGCATCAAAGAGTGTGACGGCGCTATGGGGCAAAAGTTTGCCCTAGGCTACGATGAGGCAAAAAGCGCCATAGGCGAACTAAAATCAGACCTCATGGCAAAAGGCGATGCTACGGAGCTGTTTGGCAACGAAAAAGCGGGAGAGTTCAAAGGGGCTTTACTCTCCATATATCAGACTTTCGGCGGTGCTGAGCTACTGCCTAGCATAGAGGCTAAGGCGGCAAATCTGCTCTACTACATCATCAAAGATCATCCGTTTTCAGACGGCAACAAGCGCATAGGCTCTTTTTTGTTTATACTATTTTTGCACAAAAATGGTGTCGCCTACAAGCCAAATGGTGAGCCAAAAATCAACGATAACGCCCTCGTCTCCCTAGCTCTACTCGTAGCTGCAAGCGACGCTGGGCAAAAAGAGCTAATGGTAAAACTAATCACAAATTTGCTGGCGGGTGAGTAGTAGATGGAATCTAAATTCAACAGACCAACAATGCACCCCTGTTGGATGTTAGTATTATGGAAAAGATTGGACAATGCGGTGCTTAAAGGATGTATGCCGTGAGATTAACATTTTATAAAAAACCAAGAGGATTTAGATTGCCAGAAACTGATAAATTATCGGTGTATCTAATCTTGGATAATTGGAGCGACTTTAGTTATCATACGGCGTATCAAATAATACTATTTGATGAAAATGGATCTAAATATAAAAACCTCTTTTAGGACTCCCGACCTTCCCTTTTCTCAATTTTACAAAAAATCTTACTTCAATTCTCATTGAATTTTATGAAAAATCCTCAAAAATTCCTCTCTTGTATTTTGAATATTTCCTATTTATTGCAATCTTTTATTGTTTCTACCTGTCAAGTTTTACTTTCCAAGGCAAAAATTTTTAAACATCGAATCAAGCGTCTCTTCATTGTCAAATGGTTGCGTAATTGATGATATATTTTTGACGGCTTCTTTTATGTGGTATGAAAAAAGCTCTAATTCTTGGCTTTTTAAAAATTCTATAGATTTTTTTACTTCCGTATAAGCCTGTTTGGCACTCTCTATCTGTCTTTTATTAATTAGTATATCACCCTCAAAATCATACGACTCGTTTAATATATTCTCTAGTTCTTTATATATTTTTGTCGGCAACTCTTCCTTGTTATACTCAATTACATGAAAATTAGAAAAAATCGCCTTATCTACAAAAACCCCTAAATCTGTTTTTGTTAAAACTATAATAATTTTTTTATTACTATTTGAGCCAATCAGCCCTAAAATTTCATTATCTTCTTCATCAAAACTACTCGATGAGTCAAATAAAGCCAAAACAACATCAGAATCATTAAAAGCTTTTACCGAATACTCTATGCCGATACGCTCTATCTCGTCTTGCGTTTTTCTAATACCGGCTGTGTCGACTAGACGTATGGAGAACCCGCCTATTTTTATCTGCTCCTCAATAGTATCTCTAGTTGTTCCCGCTATATGACTAACAATGGCTCTCTCAAAATTCAGTATTTTATTCAATAGAGAGCTTTTGCCTACGTTTGGCTTACCTATTATGCTTACCTTAAAGCCGTTAAACAGCCCCTCTCTTGCTACGCTTGTTTTTACGGTATACTCCAACGTGTCCGCTATCTTTGTTATTTTTGTATTTAGCTTATCAAGAGTGTCAAGCGGTAAATCTTCGTCCGCATAATCTATACAAACCTCGCTAAAAGCTAAAGCCTCAATTAAAGAAGCTCGCATATCGTTAACCATTTTAGCAAGAGAGCCTTGGAGATGTTTGGCTAGGTATTTTGCACTTTTTTCGCTAGTAGCTCCGATAATGGCGTTAATAGCCTCCGCTTGATCAATGGTTATTTTAGAGTTTAATACGGCTAGTTTTGTAAATTCGCCCGGTTCCGCCAATCTAGCGCCGCATTCAAGACATCTAGTTAAAATCAAAGACGCCGACATTAGACCGCCGTGACATTGAAGCTCGACTATATCTTCGCCGTTAAAACTATTTGGGGCTTTAAAGTATATAACCAACACAGAATCTATTGGATTGCCTGATTTGTCATATACATACGAGAGAGTGGAGTATCTTGGGGTAAGCGATGTTTTTTTTGTGAGATTGAGAGCGCTTTCGTATGAACGAGAACCACACAGCCTAACAATAGATATAGCCCCCTCTTTTGAAGCGGAGGCTATCGCGCAAATTGTTTCATCTAACATTTTGTTTTGTGTAAAACTCGTTTACTATGATATATTTGCTACCATCACTATTGGTTTTGACGCCAACATAAAGCTCTGTAAACTCTTCTCTTAGAATTTTTAGCGCTATTTGGATTAATACGCCGTCCAATACTTTCGTATGACCTCTTCTTGTTTCCTTTATCTGCAATATTAAAGGCTCTAAATAGTTTATAATCATCTCTTCTTGGTTTTTTAAAAATTCCGCTATTTCAAGACGAATTAAAAGATCATATTTAGAATTTATCCAGTTAAAAATTAGATAACTAAGGGCTTTATATCTATATCCTTCTTTGCCTATAAGAAGAGCGCTGTCTTGTCCGCTAAACATTACAAGAGCGGTCTCTTTATCAAAAGGCTCTACCCTGATTCGCTCCAGGTCAAAACAAGAACACGCAAAAAGATTGTTTACATCAACCTCAATCTCTTCGCAAATCTCTTTTATATCTCTAGTTTCTCTAAAAAAGTTATCTTCAATCTCTGTTTTTTCAAAGTAAGTCTCTCTTAAAGCAACCGTAGTCGGCTCTTTGACCTCTATAGGTTTTTCTTTTACTTGTTCTTGCGCTTTATAGACAGGATCTTTTCTCTCAATTTTCTTTTCTTGCTTAGGTTGTTTTGGCATCGACTCTTGCGAATGACTCTCTATTGGCTCTTGACGTTTTTCTTCAACTTTTATGACGCTATGCTTTTTTACGGCAACCAAAACAGCTTTTTTTCGTCCTATGCCCAAAAATCCTTTTGACGGAGCTTGCGCAACTTCGTATTCAATCTCCGTAATAGAGCAACCAAGACGCTCGGAGGCCAACATATACGCCTCCTCTAAACTCCAAGCTTCAACCTTAACCATGATGTTCACGCTTTAGCTCTTTTTGTCTTTCAAGTATTTTATTAACTGTATACTGCTGAGTTATAGACAATAGATTGTTTACAAACCAGTACAGAGTCAAACCGGCCGGAAACGAGATAAAAAATACGGTAAATACCAATGGGAGATATTTAAACACTTTCTCTTGCAATGGGTCTGTAAAGTTTGTCGGCGTAATTTTTTGTTGTAAAAACATAGTAGCCCCCATCAACAGAGGCAACACATAGTATTCGTCCATCAAAGATAAGTCGCTTATCCAGAGTATCCAAGGAGCGCCTTTTAGCTCTATCGCATTCAATAGCACCCTATAAATAGCAAAGAAAACGGGGATTTGCAAAATTAACGGCAAACATCCGCCAAGCGGATTTGCTCCATGTTTTTTGTATAAATCCATCATGTGCATATTTAGCTTTTGCGGGTCGCCCTTATACTTCTCTCTAATCTCTGTAAGTTTTGGCGCAAGATCTTTTAGCTTACTCATAGACACCATACCTTTGTATGTCAAAGGAAACAAAACAAGCCTAATCAAAATAGTCAAGATGACGATAGCCCAACCCCAGTTACCAACGCCACTTTCTATCCATTCAAGGGCTATAAACATAGGCTTTGCCATAAAAGTAACAAAACCATATTCAACAACATTGACTAATTTTGGATTTAGGCTCTTTAGTGTGTCGACATATTTTGGACCGATATATCCGTCAAGCTCTATCTCCTTTTTCGCCTCAATATAAGGGGTTGGATTTTTATGAATGTCGGCCACGGCTATAACCGTTAACGGAGTTTTAGAGCTATACAATGCGGAAGTGTAGTATCTGTCTACGGTTGCGACGACGCTTATCGAAGAGAAAGTTTCATCAATTTTTATATCGCCGTCTTCTAGTGTTTTTACGCTGTCGTCCGTTTCGACAAATAGAGCACCTTTAAACGCAAAACTATCCGCAAGCACATCCGGTCTAAATCCGGTAGTTACAAAAAATGGAATATCTTTGCTTGCCGCTATTTTGACGTTATATGCGCCGCTTGGCCGAAAGGTAATTGTTTTTGTTATATTAAAATCAGCCAATTGTTGCGTTAGGGTCAATACTTTTGCTTCACCGCTTGCGTCAAGAGAGGTTGCGGAGGCTACATATACCGCTTTTGTAGCGGCTTCCTCCAATCCTCTATCGGCAAACTTAATAGACAACGGCTTTGTTTTAAGTTCGGCAAACAATTTAACTTGAGCGCCTTGCTCATTTTTAAACTTTTCACCCTCCATTATAACCTGAGATATAGTTCCATCCGAGCTTACAAAAAGTTCAGATTCTTTTAATTTTACCTTAGCTATTGATGTGCCTGATCCGCCTGATGCGGGCTGTGACTGTGCGCTTAAAGAAACATTTGTTTCGTCTATTTTTTGTGTAGGAGTTAGCGTTTGTGTTTGCGTTGTGTGTGTTTTTGTTGCGTTAAGCTCAGGACGATATTTGCTTGCTACGAAAAATTCGTAAGCTAGAAAAAAAACAGCCGATATCGCCGTCGCCAACACCAATCTTTGTGTTTGGGAGAGTTTTTCGAGCATAAATTAACCTTGACCGTTTAATTGATTTGTCTTTATAAAGACAGTTTAAGCGTAAAAGAGAGAGAGGGAACGCCTTGAATCTTCATATAGCTTTTTAAAATTTGCGGCACTGGATGTCTGCTTTGCCACAAGAAGATAAAAACCATCTTTTAAAGAAAGTTGCTCCGCCCTAAAGATTGCTCTCAATCTTCTTTTTATTTTATTGCGCGTCACGGCTTTCGCCACTTTTTTTGAAACGGTATACCCCACCATTCTTTCGGATGACGGCATATACATAACAATCACGGTATCCGAGTGATACGCTTTTGACTTGTTATAAACTTTATTAAAAAGCTCCGAGTCTTTTATGTGGCTAAAAGTAGTTATACGGCTAGCCTTGCTCTGCCCTTTGCTCTTCTTCTCGCTATTACTTTTCTACCGTTTTTTGTAGCCATTCTAGCTCTAAAACCATGTGTTCTTTTTCTTGATACCTTGCTTGGTTGATATGTTCTTATCACGTAAATAACCTTTTTAAAATTTAAGGTGCAAATTATACTTAAATGTACTTAAAGCTTCGTACGGCTACGCCTAGCTTATAACAGCCCTGATTTCACCATTTTCTACCTCAAACAATACTTTACCCCCGTCTTGCAACTTATCTTCAAGTATGAGTTCCGCCAAGCTATCCTCTACTATCTCATACAACGCACGCTTAAGCGGTCTAGCGCCATAACTTGGGTCGAATCCGGCGTTTGCGACAAATTGTTTTACTTCTGCAGAGAGTTCGATGGTTATATCTCTCTCTTTTAGCTTTGCGCTTATGCCGCCGAGCATATTTTCTACTATTTTTGAGATTTGTGCGAAACCTAGCGGATTAAATACCACCACATCGTCTAGTCTATTCAAAAACTCTGGTCTAAAATGTTTTTTAAGCTCCTCCCACACCGCCGCTTCACGCTCTTTTTCATCGCTAATTGTCGCTATTTTTGCCGATGCAATATTTGAAGTCAAGATAATTATCGTATTTTTAAAATCAATAGTCACGCCTTTATTGTCCGTAAGCCTTCCATCATCCAAAACCTGCAACAACATATTAAATACATCTGGGTGCGCTTTTTCTACTTCGTCAAATAAAATTACGCTATAAGGCTTTCTTCTAACCGCCTCAGTAAGCTGTCCCCCCTCTTCATACCCTACATATCCGGGAGGTGCCCCTATGAGTCTGGACGCCGCATGTTTTTCCATGTATTCGCTCATATCAAGACGAATCATAGATTTTTCACTGTCAAACAAAAACCTAGCCAAACTTTTTGCAGTCTCTGTCTTACCTACGCCCGTAGGACCTAAAAACAAAAAGCTTCCTATTGGTCTATTTGTGTCCGATAGTCCGGCCTTATTTCGCTTAATCGCTCTAGCGACCGCTTTTAGCGCGTTATCTTGACCGATTACCTCTTTTTTCAGCGTATCCTCTATGTGAAGCACTTTATCTTTTTCGGTTTGAAGCATTTTATTTATCGGAATGCCTGTCCACTTGGAGATAATAGCCGCCACAGACTCCTCGTCTACGCTATTTTTTAAAAGCACCCCCTGCGCCTCCATTGTTTTCCGTCTACTCTCAAGACTCTCAAGCTCTTTTTGCAGTCCCGGAACGCTCCCATACTCTATCTCCGCCGCTTTGTTAAAGTTTGCCTCTCTTTTGGCGACATCAGCCTCTCTTTTTGCGTCTTCGATTTTTGTTTTTGTTTTTGCTATATCGCTAAATACTCTTTTTTCCTCTTCAAACTTAGACTCTAAAGCTCTTTTTTGCTCCTCAAAGTCTGCTAACTCTTTTTGAAGCTCTTTTAGTCTTAAGTCATTTTTTTCTAGTTTTTCAAACTTAAGAGCCTCCCTTTCGACATTTAACCGCGAAATCTCTCTTTTTACTCTGTCAAGCTCCGCCGGCTCCGACTCTATCTGCATTTTTAGCCCCGCCGCCGCCTCATCGATAAGGTCTATCGCCTTATCCGGCAAAAACCTATCCGTTATATATCTACTTGAGAGCTTAACCGCCGAAATAAGCGCACTGTCTAGTATCGTAATATTGTGATGGGTCTCTAAGCTATCTTTGATACCTCTCATTATAGAAATTGCTTCGCTCTGGCTTGGTTCACCCACGGTAACCGGCTGAAAACGTCTCTGCATAGCGGCATCTTTTTCAAAATATTTTCTATATTCTTTAAGAGTTGTAGCCCCTATAGTGCGCAGCTCGCCTCTTGCGAGAGCGGGCTTAAGAAGATTTGCCGCGTCCATAGAACCCTCGGCGGCTCCGGCTCCTATAATAGTGTGTATCTCGTCGATAAAAAGTATAATGTTTTTATCTTTTTGCACCTCTTCAATAACAGCCTTTAGTCTATCTTCAAATTCGCCTCTATATTTTGCCCCAGCTATCAAAGAACCCATATCAAGGGCTATAAGCCTTTTATTTTGAAGGCTTAGCGGCACATCTTTTGCGACTATCCTTTGAGCCAATCCCTCCACTATCGCTGTTTTTCCAACTCCCGGCTCGCCTAAAAGTATTGGATTATTTTTTGATTTTCTAATGAGGATTTGCATAGTTCTGCTCACCTCTTCCTCCCTACCGATTACAGGGTCAAGCTTGCCCTCGGAGGCTCTTTGTGTAAGGTCTATGCCGTATTTTGCCAAAGACTCCAGTTTCTCATCGGCACTTTGAGAGTCTATCTTGCGCCCCGCCCTCGCCGTTTCAAGAGTTTTTTTGAGTTCAGGCAAATCTATATATTTACCAATACTCTCTTTAAAAAAAGGTTCGTTAATATTGGCGATAATCCAAGTATCCACAGCGATAAAAATGTCGCCGTTTTTAACAGACAACCCCTCTGCCGCTTCAAAAGTTCTATATAGATGTTTTGATATTTTGATATTTTCTTTTACAAGCGTTGAAACCTTTGGAAACTTCTCAACAGCGCTTTTAAGCTCAAGTTCCAAAGCCGCTTTATCGGCTGAGGCTCTATTGAGAGCCCTATTTAGTTCGGAATCGCTATTTACGATAAGCCCCCAGACAAGATGCAGAGGCTCAATCTCTTGATTTTTATTGTGAAGAGCTAGCGATAAAGCAGATTCGATAGTTTGAGTCATTTGATGGGTTAGTTTTTCGAGCGGATTCATGCGTTTTTCCCTTTTATTTGATTAATTCTCACATTTTAGGCAAAGCCCAAAATGAGGTCTTCAGCAGACGGCTCTCGCGACTAGTCGCTCTTAATGAGACATATGCTCTCAATCTATTTTATATGTAAAATTTTACAACTTTGAGTGCACCATTGTCAAGTCTGCCGTAAAAATTTCATTTACTCCTTACGAATCGCCATAAAAGGGAAAAAATTGTATTATTACATCAGATTTTAACACTTTCAAACCTCAAGGAAACAAACAAAAAGTGAAGAATAAAAAATTTGTAGCGCTTGGAGCGATTAGCGCCGCCTTTATAGGCTTATTGGTATACAACACATCGCTAAATGCAGTGCAGCCAAACAGCGAAACATCGCAAGACTCAAAACTTGCGGCGTTTGCCAAGTTTACAAAAGTAGTTGGGACTATCCAAAAATATTATGTAGACGAGCTAAGCCTAGAAGATATTGTAAAAAAATCACTACAAGGACTTCTCACAAACCTAGACGCGCACTCCGGCTACTTGGATGAAAAGCAGTATAAAGACTTAAAAGTCGAAACTGAGGGTGAATTTGGCGGTCTTGGTATCACCGTAGGCATGAAAAATGGAGCGTTAACGGTTATAGCCCCGATAGAGGGTACTCCAGCACATAGAGCGGGTATACAATCCGGCGACGTCATCTTAAAAATCAACGAAAAATCTACCATCAATATGACAATAGACGAAGCGGTCAATATTATGAGAGGTAAGCCAAAAACAAAAATAGAGCTTACGCTAGTGCGCAAGTCGGAAGCCAAACCGCTAAAGGTTGCGATTATAAGAGAGATTATAAATATCCAATCTGTATACGGCAAAAGACTTGACGGCGACATAGCTTATATCCGCGTAACATCGTTTGATAAAAAAGTGGTAGACTCCGTCAAAAAAGAGCTTGAAAAAATCAAAACGCCAAAAGGGATAGTCCTAGACCTTAGAAATAATCCCGGCGGACTACTTGACCAAGCGGTTGGACTTACGGATATGTTTGTCGACAAAGGGATTATCGTATCGCAAAAAGGCAGAGTAGCCGATGAAAATATCGTATACAACGCAAGCGGCAAAGCAGAATACAAAGGCATTCCGATGACCGTGCTAATCAATGGCGGTAGTGCGTCTGCCAGCGAAATCGTAAGCGGAAGCTTGCAAGACAATAAAAGAGCTGTTGTAGTCGGCGAAAAAAGCTTTGGCAAGGGAAGTGTGCAAGTAGTGCTTCCTATAGACAAAAGCGACGCTATTAGACTGACAATCGCTAGATACTTTCTACCTAGCGGAAGAACGATACAAGCCGTTGGCGTCACGCCTGATGTCGCCGTAGTCGCCGGAGTTGTCAAAGAGAGTGCGGAGGATAACTTCAACGTCAAAGAGGCGGATTTAAAGCAACACCTTGAGAGTGAATTAGAAAAACTAGAAAAAGAGAAAGTTACCGACAAAACAACAACCGTCGATAAAACGGTAAAAACAAAAAAAGAGGAGCTTTTGAGTAGCGAAAATCTAGCAAAAGATCTTCAACTTCAAACAGCGATTGGTATTGTAAAAGCTTTAATCATAACAAAAAAATAAGATTTCAGCAAAGGAGTAAGAATGAATAAAACAGAACTTTTATATGAAGGTAAAGGTAAAAAAATCTTCAAAACAGATGATGAGAATGTTTTTATTGCAGAGTTTAAAGACGACTTAACCGCTTTTAACGCCCTTAAAAAAGGGAGTGAAGAGGGAAAAGGCGCACTAAACTGTAAAATATCGAAAGAGCTTTTTGATATTTTGGAAAAAAACGGCGTTAAGACGCATATGCTACAGGTACTCTCTGATAACGAAATGGCTATTAAAAAAGTGGATATTATTCCGATAGAAGTCGTAACAAGAAACATAGCCACCGGAAGTCTCACCAAAAGACTGGGCATTGAAGACGGCAAAAAACTAGATTTTACTCTTGTAGAGTTTTACTACAAAGACGACTCCCTTGGCGACCCTATCATTAACGACGAGCATGCGCTTTTGATGAAACTTGTAGATGATAAAGAGGATTTGGAAACACTTAAAGTTTTAGCAAGAAAAGTAAACGAGATTCTATTTGCATTTTTCGATGAAAGAGGTCTAATTCTTGTTGACTTCAAATTAGAGTTTGGCAAAACAAGCGATGGCGAAATTATTTTGGCGGACGAGATAAGCCCTGATAGTTGCAGGTTTTGGGACAAAGAGACACTGGAAAAATTAGATAAAGATAGATTCAGACAAGATCTAGGCTCTGTACGCGCCGGATATGAAAAAGTCTTAGAAAAAATACTAAATAGTTGATGTGATACGCTAATACGGGCAAAGCCCGTATTAGCGGCAAAGGACATAAATGTCCCTTGCAACCCCCTAAAGCTACCCGCATAAATGCGGGAGAGTGAAGGTTTTATATACTTAATAAATTACAAGGGAAATTACTTTGAAAGCTATAGTAAATATCTATCTAAAAGACGGTGTTTTGGATCCGCAAGGAAAGGCTGTGCATCATGCGCTTAAAACGATGGGCTTTTTGGGCGTAAGCGATGTTAGGATGGCAAAACAGATAATTTTGGAGCTAGACGCCGCAAATGAGGAAGAGGCAAGAGCGGGGGTTGAAAAAATGTGCGAGACTCTGCTTGCCAATACCGTAATCGAAAATTACACCTTTGAGCTTAACAGATGAGTATAGCCATACTCTTTTTCCCTGGAACAAATTGCGAACAAGACACAAAATATGCGGTAGAAAAACTAGGCTATAACGCCGCTATCGTTTGGCATAAAGAGAGCGCCCTTCCTGCTGATACCGAAGCCGTAATAGTTCCGGGTGGATTTAGCTATGGCGATTATCTAAGAAGCGGAGCTATCGCTAGATTCTCTCCAATTATGCAAGAAGTTGCAAAATTTGTCGAAAACGGCGGCAAAGTACTTGGTATATGCAACGGTTTTCAAATACTATTAGAAGCCGGATTGTTGCCCGGCGCAATGAAGAGAAATGAAAATCTCCATTTTATAAGCAAATTTATAAACCTAAAAGTTGTTTCAAACGACAACTCATTTTTATCTCTCACGGCAAAGGATGAACTTCTCAATATGCCGGTAGCGCATGCAGAGGGAAACTATACGGTCGACAAAGAGACGCTAAAAAAAATGTATGAGGGCGGCCAAGTGCTTCTAAAATACGCCGATGAAAATGGAGACGAGATAAACCTAAACGGTAGTGCCGAGTCTATAGCCGGTATATGCAACACCGAAAAAACAGTGTTTGGTCTTATGCCGCATCCGGAAAGAGCTTGCGAGCGTTCGCTACAAAGCGAAGACGGGCTAAAGCTCTTAAAAGGCTTTCTTGGCTCCATATAATGAGCCTACGAGCGTTCTTTTTGCCGCTTTTTGCAAGCGCCGCAATGGCGGCGCAAGTAGAACTTTTTAACGCCGTAAATAAAGAGCGTCTATATGACTTTGTCAAGTATCATAATCTAAGCGCAAAATTAGCTGAAAAAATAGCGACGCAAACGCGCGATATTTTTCCTCTTCATATTTTAGTTTTTGAAAAAACTACCGAAAAACTAGACGGCTACATCCTAACCTCAAAAAACAAAAACTTAAGACTTACGGTATCAAAAAAACAGGGTCTTCAAAAAATCACGCTAATTCCGACAGATGAAAAATACTTTGACGCATACGATATTCAAGAATACAAACTAGACTTTAACAAAGATGTAGTGGCAAATCCGGAACATAAAAAATATATTTCCGCCATAGTAAATAACTTTGACGCAAAAAGCGCAAACAAGGCTAAAAGCGTATCTGTACTATCAAAAACAACGGCGTTTTATAATCTTACCCTCCCCTCGTCAATTAGCGCGCTAATGGTTTCCGGCGGAAAAGATTATATGCTTGCTTTTGTGTACAATGGCAAACTTTACGACAAAAATGGCGTTTTGCTATCAAGTGAAAATCCTATTTTGCCAGTCAAGTTTGAGAGAGTGTCCGGTCTATTTTCTGAAAATAGATTTCACCCCATACTTCAATACTCAAGAGCGCATAAAGGCGTAGATTTGGCGGCAAAAGAAGGAAGCCTTGTTTTTTCCTCCCTAGATGGTTATATAAACGACATAGGTTATAATCATGAACTTGGAAATTATGTTAAAATACAGCATAAGAACGGTTATGAAACCATATACGGGCATCTTAGCAAAATAAAGAGTTCTCTAGTGCTTAAGACATGCGTTTCTCAAGGTGACGTAGTCGGACTTGTAGGGCATACCGGACTTGCAACGGGAGCTCATTTGCATTTTGGCGTAAAAAAAGACGGCGATTATATAAATCCGGTCATTCTTTTCAAAAATCAACAAAACGCACTTCGCGATGAAGAGTTTTTTATGCCTACAAGTAAAGCAAAAGAGAAACTGTCGCCTTAATATTAGGCACTAAACCCGCTATTTCTCCGACAAAATCGGCGGCTTTAGGGGATGCGGAGACATCAACTACTTATATTTTACTGGAGATGACATTGAATATAAAAACTATATCTGTTTTTTTGTTTTTAATTTTTGGCTCTTTGTTGTTTGCGGCGGACAATAATCAAACGCTTGGCGGTGATACCGAACAGACAACCGAGCAGGCTCTTTTTATCTCTTACGAAAAAATGCCGTTACAACTTTATAAAAATGAGATTTTTGAGATACGTTTAAAGGCTCTTACGGCGTCTAGTGAGCCGGGCTATCTAAAAAGCGCTTTAGCTAATCAAGTCGGTATAAAACTACTTAATCCGACATACAGTTGGAAAACGGGGGACGACGGTTCGTCTACTCTTTCGCTGTTTTTTAAAGTCATAGAGCCCGCAGTTAGGCTTCCGGACATAACAACTACTTTTTCCATACAAAATATTGATAGAGAGTCCGTATTGCTAGAAGGATTCGCTACAAACATCGCCTCCGTAAAACCAAGCGCCAAATATTGTGGCGTCATAGCCGCCGCACTTGGCGTCACAAACTACAAAATAGACGGATACGACGCCGCAAATAATATATTAGCGCTGGACGTATCGGCAAGAAATGCGAATTTAGAAGAGTTTAAACTACAAGGTGTAAATATTCAGGGAGTAAGCAGTATAAAAAATAATTACGAAATTGGCAAAATGTTTTATTATCTTATTATCCCAAATACGCAAAAAACTATTGATTTTGAGTATTTCAATAAGAGCAAAAACAGTATGGAGACGATCTCAATCGCACTTGATTTGTCAAAAATAGAGGATAAGGTAAGCACTCAAACAGACTTGCAACCAAAAAGCTCCGACAAAGCTCTTTTTGTATTTTTGACCGTCGCTATTATCGCCACAATACTCTATATGATCTATTACTTCAAAAGAGAGAAGATTTTTTTAATCCTTATAGCCGTCACAATAATCGCCGGAGTACTATTTTTGTTTATACCAAACGAAGAGGTAAAAATAAAAAAGGACACCATAGTGTATCTGTTGCCAACAGAAAACTCAACGCCATTTTTTAAAGCTCCGTCAAATCTTCCTGTGGAAAAGCTAAAAACAAGCGAAGGGTATGTAAAAATAAAACTGCAGGATGGAAAAATAGGCTGGGTCAAAGGAGATACAATTGTCGGCGATTAAGCTCTACTTAAAAGTTTTTCTTGGCGGGCTATTGATAGCTGTTTTTATTCCTATACTCTATTTGACTGGCGACAAAAATAAAAAACCGAGAACATTACTCTCAAAAATTATGCTAAAAGTTTTTATGGTTAAGCCGCAAATCGAGGGAAAAGCAGATAGTGAAGCCGGAATGTTTATAATCAACCACCAAAGTATGCTTGATATTGTAATCATCGAGGCGATTACAACACCAAATCTATGCTGGGTGGCAAAAGAGGAGTTGTTTCGCCTACCACTTTTTGGACATCTATTCAAATCATGTAAAATGATAGCGATAGATAGAGAGAACAAGCAAGGCGTTGTAAAACTGCTCAAAGATGCAAAATACGCTCGCGAGCAAGGCAGACCTCTCGTGATATTTCCAGAGGGCACTAGAGGCAAAGACGCCCAGTTGCTAGAGTTTAAATCGGGCGCTAAACTCATCGCCGACAAACTAAAACTAAAGGTGCAACCTATTGTTTTAGTAGATTCGGCGGAGTTTTTGGATACAAAGTTTTCACCCAAAGAGGGCGGCGGCGGTTCAAAAGGCGGAGTACTAAAAATAATATACTTAGACACTTTTGAACCAAGCGGTAAAGAGTGGCTATCGGAAGCCAGAGCGAGAATGCAAAATGCGCTTGACGCAGCAAGAATTTAACCTATAACCAGGGGAGCTTCTTCTTGCGCATTTATGCGCAAAGCTTTAGGGGGATGCGCTTTAACATCAAATATTAAATCCTAACTATCCTATCCGAACACCAGTTTGCAAGAGCCATATCGTGCGTGATAATCAAAACGCCCTCGTTTTTAGAAGCCTCAATAAGCGTTTTCATGACCTCCAATTGCACGATATTGTCAAGAGCGGAAGTCGGTTCATCCGCTAATATCAAATCAGATTTCATCATAAGAGCCCTAAAGATAGAGCATCTTTGAAGCTGTCCGCCACTAAGCTCGTATGGTTTTTTTTCAAGAAGGGAGGGCGATAAGAGTAGTGTATTTTCAAACATATCTATATCGAGCTCACGTTTTGCAACGTCCATTATCTGATTTTTGATGCTGTAGCTACTATGAAACGAGCTATAAGGATCTTGAAATATAAAAGATATACTTTTTGCGTCTATATGACCTGCAAGCGGCTTTTTAAACCCTGCGATAAGGTCAAAAAGCGTGCTTTTTCCTTTGCCGCTTTTTCCGACTACAGATACTATTTCGCCTCTTTTTAGCTCCAAACAAAAATCGTCAAATAGAAGTTTGCTTTTTGAGTATCCAAATTTTAAATTTTCTATTTTTAAGACTACTTCGCTCACTCCCTTATCTGACCGTTTCCATATATTTTATATTTGTAAGTCGTCAAATCATTAACACCCATCGGCCCTCTTGAATGCAACTTATTTGTAGATATACCAACCTCGGCGCCAAAACCAAACTCTCCGCCATCCGTAAATCTAGTTGACGCATTAGCGTAGACGCAAGCGGAATCGACTCTATTTAGAAAATATTCAACGTTTTGATAGTTTTCGCTAATTATCGAATCACTATGACCGGAGCCATATAACGCTATATGCGCCGTTGCGGCTTCTACGCCCTCAACTACTTTGATATTCAAGATGTTGTCGCCGTACTCTACAAAAAAATCTTCATCATCGGCAAAGTCAATATCAATTACATCAATCGTATTCGCACACCCTTTTAATTTTGTGGCGTGTTTATCAAATTCGACTTTTATGCTCGGCAAAACAGCTTTTGCGATAGCGGCGTCCACAAGCAGAGTCTCCATAGAGTTACACACTCCGGGTCTTTGAACTTTTGCGTTTACAACTATTTTTAACGCAGACTCCATATCAGCACTTTCATCCAAATATATATGACATACGCCTTTATCATGCTTTACAACGGCGACGGTAGCGTTTTCACAGACAGAGCGTATAAGTGATTCTCCACCCCTTGGAATAATCAAATCTACAAACTTATCCATCTTGACAAGTTTCATTACGCCCTCCCTGCTTGGATCGGGAAGCATGGAGATAATATCCTTTGAGAGCCCAAATTTATTAAGCGCACCCCTCAAAATATCGGCGATTGCAAAGTTTGAATTTATCGCCTCCTTACCGCCTTTTAAAACCGCCACATTGCCGCTTTTAAAACATAAAGCTGCCGTATCGGATGTAACGTTTGGTCTGGATTCGTATATTACGGCTACGACTCCTATTGGTATACTAACTTTTTGTATTTTTAGCCCGTTTGGAAGCGTCCAGCCGTCCATGGTTCTTCCTAGCGGGTCTCTAAGAGCCGCTATTGTCTCTATTGACGCAGCCATTGCGTTAACTCGCTTTTCATCTAGCAGCAGTCTATCTAGCATGGCACTTGAGAGCCCTATCGTCTTAGCATATTCCATATCTTTTTTGTTTGCGTCTATAATATGCAAACGCTCCGTTTTTATAGCTCTCGCCATCTCCAAAAGAGCCTCGTTTCTAACTTTTCCTGACGTCTGAGACAACTCTGCGCACGCCGCTTTTGCTCTTGATAAATACTCTTGCATTTCATCAGCCTTTATGTGTTACTTTCGGTGTTAGTGTAACAAAGCGGGGCTAAATTAAAAGCGGTTTTAAAAGTTATACAAAGTATAATGACTCTCCACACATATTTCACACAAGAGTTTGTAAAATTGCTCTTGTAATTTAAACAAAGGATTTTCCCATGAAAAAAGTTCTTCTTACTCTTGCATTCGCAGGCTGTGCCCTTATGGCTGCAGACGGTGCCGCTATCTATAATGCACAATGTAAATCTTGCCACGGTGCTGACGGCAAAATGAAAGCTCTAGGCAAATCAGCTCCAGTAGCCGGTATGAAAGCTGCTGACGTAGAAAAAGATCTTGCAGGCTACAAAGCGGGAACTACAAACAAGCACGGAATGGGCGCCGCAATGAAAGGCAACGCCGCAAAACTTTCTGACGCTGATTCAAAAGCTGTTTCAGCTTACATCGCTACACTAAAATAGTCACAAATTAAGATGTTGCACACAAATAGGAGCTTTGCTCCTATTTGTAACAGAGACATACACCTTGACCTTGCATCCAAGTCCTGAATGAAATGGCTACCACACCCTCAGCAAACGGATTACACCCTATCCAAAAACACAGATAAATACACGGGAGTTTCCATCATGGAGCCCAGTAAGTAATAAAATATGAGTCCTGCAGAGTATGAAAGTGATGCTTTAAAAAAAGAGAACTTGAGTAAAAACGAAATAGAGGTTAAGCTATGCGCTTAAATGAAATCCGTTTGCAGGGAAAGGGGTTGACATTTCAGTGATTAGCCCTGCCGCCAATACGGGCTTTGCTCGTATTGGCGTACAATAGAAATCTGCTTAAACATGAAATTCTTAGAGCGGCTAGCCGCAAGAGCCGTCTGCTCAAAATGTGAGAATTAATCAGATGGTTCGATATTAATTCTTTTTTAAGACATATTTCTTTTTTTGATTATCTCTTCGGTTACGTTTCTAGGAGCCTCTTCATAGTGGTCAAACTCCATTGAGTAAGCGCCTCTACCTTGAGTCATAGATCTAATATCTGTTGAGTAACCAAACATTTCGGAAAGCGGAACCATAGCCGTTACAACTTTAATACCGTTTCTATCGTCCATCTCTTGAATTTGACCTCTTCTTCTGTTTAGGTCGCCTATTACATCGCCCATATACTCCTCAGGCATCTCGCACTCGACTTTCATGATTGGCTCAAGAAGCGCAATCCCTGCTTTTCTAGCACCCTCTTTAAAACACATAGAAGCCGCTAGTTTAAACGCAAGCTCAGAGGAGTCAACATCGTGGTATGAACCAAATGTAAGAGTAACTTTAACGTCCACAAAAGGATAACCTGCAAGAACGCCGCCGGTAAGAGTCTCTCTAACGCCTTTTTCAACGGCTGGGATAAACTCTCTTGGAATTACGCCGCCTTTGATAGCGTCGACAAATTCAAAGCCCTTGCCTGCTTCTTGCGGTTCGATTTCAAACACAACGTGTCCGTATTGACCTTTACCGCCTGATTGTTTTGCATATTTGTGCTCAGCTTTTACTGCGCCTTTGATTGTTTCTCTGTATGCGACTTGTGGGTTACCAACATTCGCCTCTACTTTAAACTCTCTTTTCATCCTATCTACAAGAATCTCAAGGTGAAGCTCGCCCATACCGGAGATAATCGTTTGACCGCTCTCTTCGTCAGAACTTACTCTAAAGCTTGGATCTTCTTCCGCTAGTTTTTTAAGCGCCATACCCATTTTTTCTTGATCCGCTTTTGTTTTTGGCTCAACCGCTACAGAGATAACAGGCTCTGGAAATGTCATTCTCTCTAGTATTACCGGATGTGCGTCGTCGCAAAGAGTATCACCCGTTAGAGTGTCTTTTAGACCAACTACGGCGCCGATGTCTCCGGCATAAAGAGCTTTAACTTCTTCTCTTTTGTTTGCGTGCATCTTAAGAAGTCTTCCGACTCTCTCTTTCTTTTCTTTTGTTGAGTTGGCAACATAGCTACCACTCTCAAGTTTACCTGAGTAAACCCTAACAAAAGTAAGCTGTCCAACAAACGGGTCGGTCATAATCTTAAACGCTAGAGCTGAGAATTTCTCATCAGTAGAGTTAACTTCTACCTCTTCTTCGGTTCTTGGATCAATTCCTTTGATTTGTGCAACTTCTGTTGGTGATGGTAGGTATGTTATTACCGCGTCAAGCATCTTTTCAGTGCCTTTGTTTTTAAACGAAGAACCGCAAAGCATAGGAGTAATAGTCATGGCAAGACAACCAGCTTTTATGCCTTTGATTATCTCTTCTTCGCTTAGCTCTTCACCATCTAGGTATTTTAGCGTAAGCTCTTCATCCGACTCAGCAGCCGCTTCAACCATTGCTCTTCTATATTCATTAGCTTTTTCTTTAAGCTCGTCGGGAATCTCGCCAACAGTCGCCTTAGCGCCTATCTCGCCGCTCCAAGTGTAAGCTTTCATCTCTACAAGGTCAACGATGCCCTGAAAGTTTTCTTCAGCGCCAATTGGTATTTGAAGAGGAACTGGATTGGCTTTTAGTCTTGCTTTTACAGAGTTGATAACATTGTAAAAGTCAGCGCCTGTTCTATCCATTTTGTTTACATAGATAACTCTTGGAACGCCGTATCTATTTGCCTGTCTCCAAACTGTTTCAGATTGAGGTTGAACCGCGCCAACTGCGCAAAATACAGCTACCGCTCCGTCAAGAACCCTCATTGACCTTTCAACTTCAATTGTAAAGTCAACGTGTCCCGGAGTGTCGATAATGTTTATCTGACAATCTTTCCACTGACAAGTTGTCGCAGCAGAGGTAATCGTAATACCTCTCTCTTTTTCTTGTTCCATCCAGTCCATTGTAGCGGCGCCGTCGTGCACTTCGCCTATTTTATGAGACATACCTGTATAAAAAAGGATTCTCTCTGTTGTTGTTGTTTTTCCGGCGTCGATGTGGGCAGCGATACCGATATTTCTAATTTTGTCCAATGGGACTGTTCTAGACATTTTCAGTTCCTTAAAAAGTTGGATTTTTACGAAGTCGTATAGCATATATTTAAATCAAATCATCAGAGCAACTAGTTGCGAGAGCAGTCTGCTGAAGACCTAATTTTGGGCTTAGCTCAAAATTTGAGACTAAATTAAAATTTTATAAATAAAAAAAGGCAAGGGCATTACACCCTTGCCTTCAAAATAGTAATTACCATCTATAGTGGGAGAATGCTTTGTTAGCCTCCGCCATTTTGTAGGTATCCTCTTTTTTCTTATATGAAGAGCCTTTTTCGTTGGCCGCATCCATAAATTCGCCGGCAAGTCTATAAGCCATGCCTCTTTCATTTCTTTTTCTAGAGTAGTCTATTAACCATCTCAAAGCCAACGATTGTTGTCTTTTTGGGTTAACTTCTACAGGCACTTGATAAGTCGCCCCGCCCACTCTTCTACTTTTTACCTCAACTGCAGGTCTTACGTTTTCCATAGCCTTGTCAAATATTTCAATCGCTTTTTCGCCGGTTTTTTTCTCTACAATCTGTAATGCCTCGTAAAAAATCGCTTGAGCTACACTCTTCTTGCCGTCATACATAAGCTTATTTATAAACTTAGTAACAACAATACTGTTATAGATTGGGTCTGGTAAAACAACCCTAACCGGAGCTCGTCTTCTTCTCATTTCTTTCCTTTTTTGTTCAAATTATACGATAAGACGAGCAAAGCCCGTCTTATCTACGCTAGCGCTGAGCCGCTAAAGCTTGCCGCATAAAGTGGCAGATAATAAAATATAATTATTTAAATCAAAGCATAAACTAATTAATGAACTTACTAAACTTTAATGGCTCTTACTAAAACTATTTTTTCTTGCCTGTTGCAGCCGCAGCTTGACCTGGTTTTGGTCGTTTTGCGCCGTATTTAGATCTAGATACAGTTCGTTTTGCAACGCCTGCGGTATCTTGAGCTCCCCTTACGATGTGGTACTTAACACCAGGTAAGTCTTTTACCCTTCCGCCTCTTACAAGCACGATAGAGTGCTCTTGAAGATTGTGACCTTCGCCAGGGATGTAGCTAATTACTTCAAACCCTGTAGTAAGTCTTACTTTTGCTACTTTTCTAAGAGCCGAGTTTGGCTTTTTAGGAGTAGTCGTATAAACTCTTGTGCAAACGCCTCTTCTTTGTGGGCATTCTGCAAGAGCAGGTGATTTTGACTTAACAGTCACCTTTTTTCTCTCTTTTCTAACTAACTGATTAATGGTTGGCACTTTACGAAATTCCTTTGCGAAAAAAATTTTGGCGATTATACAAAAAAGACGCTTACATGTCACTTATATGACATATAAGCTAATATCTATTTATGTTCTATTTTGACACGTATCTTGTCTGGCCCATAAATACCGGTACCGGCAGGAATCATACGACCCAAAACAATATTCTCTTTTAGGTCTTCCAAATCATCCATTTTGCCGGCTATACATGCCTCTGTAAGCACTTTTGTAGTCTCTTGGAATGAGGCGGCAGAGATAATACTATCAGAGCTAATCGCCGCCCTTGTAATACCGAGTAACACAGGGGTAGCGCTGGCGGGTTTGCCGCCAAGTCTTTTTATTCTTATATTTTCAACATCAAATCTAGCTAGACTCACCATATCGCCAGAAATAAAGTTAGTATCGCCGCTTTTTACTATTTTTACCTGTTTAAGCATTTGATTAATAACAACTTCGATATGTTTGTCATTTATTGTAACGCCTTGTCTTCGGTAGACCTGCTGAACCTCACCGACGATATATTGTTGAAGCGCTTTTTTACCCATAATTCTAAATATATCGTGGCTTGATACCGTACCCTCAGTCAATTTCTCGCCCGTATGGACAAACTCTCCCTCGTTAACAAGTATCTGTGAATTTCCATCAACAAGGTACTCTACAAAGTCGCCAAATTCATTAGTAATCGTAATTTTCTCTTTACCTCTAACGCCTTTTCTGATAGAGACAATACCATCCATTTCCGTAACCGTAGACGGATCTTTTGGCTTTCTTGCTTCAAATAGCTCAGAAACCCTTGGAAGACCGCCGGTAATATCTTTTACTTTTGCAACCGCTTTTGGTGTTTTTGCCAAAATATCAGCCACTTGCACTTTAGCGCCCTCTTGAACCAAAATATCCGTTTTTGCCTCAAGCATGTACCTGACTAGTTCTCCGGCGGCTCCTGCGATGACGATTGCTGGTTTATAGCTGCTTGGATAGTACTCATTTACAACAAGTCTACTTTGACCAGTTAACTCGTCAAACTGCTCGGATGCCGTAACGCCTGGAACTATATCTTCAAGATGCGCTACGCCTGCGCCCTCGGATATGATAGGATTTGAGTATGGATCCCACTCGGCTATTATTATCTGCTCTTTTTCGGTTGGCTCAGAAATAATTGTAGACGATGTTACTTTTTCATTATCTTTTATTTTTATTGCAGAGCCCCTAGGGATATAGTGCCTGATAGCTTGTCTATCATCCTCGTCGGCAATAACCGCAAAAAGACCTTTTTCGACTACTTGGTATCCCTCTTGTATATCACGATTTCTCTCAAGATAATCGCCTTTTAAGAAGTAATACTTAAGAGTACCCTCTTCGGAGGCTTTTATCGTCATAGGGCACGCTTTTCCGTCTTCAACCATAAGCTCTGCGGCGTATGGAATCCTGTTTGGTACATTCCAACCCTCTTTGATAAGCTCTACTATGCTATCTCCAGCTTCAACTTTTGAACCGTTAGCGTAAGGCATATATAGTTTACCCTCTATTTTTCCGCCTACGCCTGAAAGCTCATTTGGCTTTGCAATATCCGCTTTTCTTACGATATACTTATGGGACTCAGAACCGCTGTCTATTATAAGCTCAGTTTCATCATGTATAGTCTCAATCTTCAATGTTCCACCAATAGGCGTTTTGATTTTTGGTTCAACCAAGAGAACGCTGGCGTTTCTTCTATTGGCGACTACCCTTTTACCATCTTTATTGATGTATGTATTTAGGTTGTAGTATCTTACAAAACCCTCTTTATGAACTACAATCTCTTTTTCTTCTTGCGTTCTGGACGCCGTACCGCCAACGTGAAATGTTCTAAGCGTTAGCTGTGTTCCAGGCTCACCGATTGATTGCGCCGCTATAATTCCGACCGCTTCGCCAGTTCGCACCGCTTTTGCCTCCGCTAGATTTTCACCATAACATTTCGCGCAAATACCTTTTTCAGCCTTGCAAGTGATAGGACTTCTAATAACGACGGTTTTAATGCCAATCTCCGCAATATTAACAGCTTCTACTTCGCCTATTAATGTGCCCTCGGAAAAGAGTATCTCGTTTGTAATAGGGTCGATAATATCCTCGGCAACGACTCTACCAACTATCCTATCCTCTATCCCCTCGATTAGCTCGCCGCCGACCGTGATAGATGAAACCTCGACACCCTCGTGGGTGCCGCAATCATCTATTGTTATTCTTACGTTTTGGCAGACGTCGATTAACTTTCTTGTTAGATAACCCGCATTCGCCGTTTTAAGAGCTGTATCCGCAAGACCTTTTCTAGCGCCGTGTGTTGAAATAAAGTACTCCAACACGTTTAGACCCTCTTTAAAGTTTGAGGTAATCGGCGTTTCGATAATCGAACCGTCTGGTTTTGCCATAAGACCCCTCATACCCGCAAGCTGTCTAATTTGTGCCGCAGAACCCCTCGCTCCTGAGTCCGCCATCATAAAGATTGAGTTGAAGCTTTGACCTTTAAGTGAAATCTTCTCCATCATCTCAGCCGCAACTTTTGAGTTTGTATCCGTCCATGCGTCGATAATTTTGTTGTATCGCTCTTGCTCCGTTAGAAGACCTTGCGCAAATTGAGCTTGAATATTTTTGACTTTTGTCTTCGCCTCTTCTACGAGCCCCTCTTTTGTCTCAGGCACAAGCATATCCGCCATAGAGATGGAAATACCCGCTTTTGTAGAGTGTTTGAAACCAAGATTTTTTAGACTGTCCAAAAATTTAGCACTCTCTCTATATCCGCCTTTTTTAAATACAGTATCAACGAGCGTGCCAATATCTTTTTTCTTTAGAGTCTTATTCCATAAATCCTCTGTCACAAAGCTTGGCAGTATCTGCTTAATAAGCGCTCTTCCGGTAGTCGTAGAGCAAACTTTACCGTCAATTTTTATCTTAATAGGAGCCTGAACATCAACAGCGTCCATATCAAGCGCAAGACTTAGCTCGTCGATGTTTGCAAATAGCTTATGCGCGCCTTTTGAACCGGTTTTTTCTCTAGTCATGTAGTAAAGACCAAGAATCATGTCCTGCGATGGAACGGTTACGGCTTTACCGGAAGCCGGAAGCAAAATATTCATCGAGGAAAGCATTAAGATTTTTGCCTCTGCAATCGCCTCTTGACTTAAGGGTATATGAACAGCCATCTGGTCGCCGTCAAAGTCCGCATTAAACGCTGCACAAACAAGCGGGTGTAGTCTTATTGCTTTACCCTCTATAAGCACGGGGTGAAACGCTTGAATAGACATTTTATGTAGCGACGGCGCACGGTTTAGAAGTATAGGATAGTTATCAACGACTTCAGCCAAAGACTCCCAAACTTCGTTTGTTTGCTGCTCTATCATTCGCTTTGCAGCTTTTAGAGTCGTAGCGTAACCTTTCTCCTCAAGTTTTGCGAGAAGATGCGGCTTAAAGAGCTCAAGCGCCATTTTTTTAGGCAAACCGCACTGATCCATTCTAAGGTCGGGCCCAACAACGATAACGCTTCTTCCAGAAAAGTCAACCCTTTTACCAAGAAGGTTTTGTCTAAATCGACCCTGCTTACCCTTGATAATCTCTGATAGTGATTTTAGAGGTCGTTTATTTGCGCCTTTAACGGCGTTTGCGCGTCTTCCGTTGTCAAATAGAGCGTCTACAGCCTCCTGAAGCATCCTTTTTTCATTTCTAATAATGATTTGCGGTGCGTCAAGTTCTAGAAGTCTTTTTAATCTTGTATTTCTATTTATAACTCTTCTGTATAGGTCGTTTAGGTCAGACGATGCGAACTTACCGCCGTCAAGCGCCACAAGAGGTCTAAGGTCAGGGGGTAAAATTGGCACATAGTCCATAATCATCCACTCAGGTCTATTATCAGAGTTCAAAAACGCTTCAACAATTTTTAGCGTTTTTACAAGCGTTTTTTTCTTAGCCTCAGAGTTTGTATTTTTGATGTCTTCTTTTAGGTTTACAAACATATCCGCAAGGTCAAGCTCGCTTAGTAGTTTTTTAACCGCCGAAGCTCCCATTTCAGCATGGAAACCATCATATTGATAAAGACTCTCTAGCTGTCTATACTCTTCTTCGGTCAATATATCATATCTCTTAACAGGAGCGCTTCCCGCTTCGCAAACGATATACGCCTCGTAATAAAGCACTCTTTCAAGATCTTTCATCTTTATACCAAGAATTGTGCCTATACGACTCGGAAGAGAGTTTACAAACCAAATATGCGCCACAGGCGTACATAGGGCTATATGCCCCATCCTTTGGCGTCTTACCTTAGAGCTTGTGACTTCGACGCCGCACTTTTCGCACGTTACGCCTTGATATCTCATCTTTTTATATTTGCCGCAAACGCACTCATAGTCTCTTACGGGACCAAATATTTTGGCGCAGAAAAGCCCGTCTCTCTCTGGTTTAAGAGTTCTATAGTTAATAGTTTCTGGTTTTTTAACCTCGCCATAGCTCCAAGACATTATCTTCTCAGGGCTTGCAATCATCATCTGTAAGGCTGTAAAATCTCTCGGTCTATTTCCAGAGTTAAGATCTAGTTCGGTAAATGCCATCTTAAGTCCTCTTTCGCTTATTTAGTTTTATCTTCATCAAATACTCTCACATCAAGTCCAAGAGCTTTTAGCTCATTTACAAGAACATAGAAAGTTTCAGGAATTCCCGTTTCAGGAACATTCTCACCGTTTGTTATCGCTTTGTACGCTTTTACTCTACCCTCGGTATCATCCGATTTGGTAGTTAGCATCTCTTTTAATACATGCGCCGCACCGTACGCCTCAAGAGCCCAAACCTCCATCTCTCCGAATCTTTGACCGCCGAATAGCGCTTTACCGCCGACAGGCTGTTGCGTTACAAGGGAGTAAGGTCCGGTGCTTCTAGCGTGAACTTTTTCATCAACCAAGTGGTGAAGTTTTAGCATATACATATAGCCAACATTGACTCTTTCTTTCATCTTTTCGCCGGTTTTGCCGTCATAAAGTTCCATCTTGCCGTCAGGGTCGATATTGGCAAGTTCAAATAGTTTTTTAAGCTCATCATCGTTTACGCCCTCAAAAACCGGAGTTGAAAATTTAACGCCTTTTGACCAATCTCTAGCGTATGTCAAAAGTTGCTGGTCACTTAGAGAGTTCATAAAATTATTAGCGTTAACAAGTTTTGCAACATCGGCTATTACGGTCATTTTTTCTCTAAGAGCTTGCAACCATTCACCCTGCTTTTGCTCAAAAATATTGGCAATTTGATAACCTAATTTTTTACCCGCCAACCCTAGGTGAACTTCAAGAATCTGCCCGATATTCATCCTTGATGGAACCCCTAGAGGATTAAGAACTATATCTATGTGATTTCCGTTTTTCATATAAGGCATATCAACCTCAGGTACAATAATAGAAACGATACCTTTGTTTCCGTGTCGTCCTGACATCTTATCGCCAACTTTTAGCTTTCTTTTTGTAGCGATATACACTTTTACAAGCTTTACAACACCACTTGGGAGTATGTCGTCTTTTTCTAGTATTGAGACTTTTTCGTCAAAGTCGGCTTTCAGTCTCTCTTTTTGCTTTCTAAAATGAGTTTTTATCTTCTCATAATCAGCCTGCACTTTAGCGTCAAAACTTCTAACAAGAGTATTGATTGCAAATCTATTCATGTGCTCTAAGTCGTCAGCCGATATTGAGTCGCCTTTTTTTGCTTCAATATTAGAGACGCTTACGTCGGTAGTTAATTGATTTTTAGAAAGAAGAGAGTTTATTCTAAGCATCTCTTCTCTGTCTATCATATTAAGCTTGTCGTGATACTCGCGCTCCATCTTGCCTTTTTCTTCTTCAAAATGCTTAAGAGCTCTTGCGTCTTTATCGTAACCTTTTTTCGTAAATATTTTTACGTCTACGACAATACCCTCCATTGATGGTGGGCAATAAAGAGATTTATTGACGACGTGTCCCGCTTTTTCGCCAAATATCGCTCTTAGGAGTCTCTCTTCGGGGGTTGGTTTTACTTCGCCTTTTGGAGATACTTTACCGACAAGAACCATTCCGCCTTTGACATAACTACCTATCTTTACGATACCGCTTTCATCTAGGTGAACTATATCCTCATCTTTTACAGTTGGAATATCTCTTGTTATCTCTTCTACGCCGTGCTTTAGCTCTCTTGCCTCTACCTCTTTTTCATAGATATGCACAGAGGTAAACACGTCTTCTCTAATAATTCTTTCGCTTACAACAACGGCATCCTCAAAGTTGTAGCCATACCACGGCATAAACGCGATAAGAATATTTTTACCGATAGCAAGCTCACCCGTGTCCATACTAGGACCGTCGGCGACTATCTGGCTTGCGTCAACGCATTGACCGACCTTTACTATAGGCTTTTGATTAAAGCTTGTATTTTGGTTGGTTCGTAAGTTTTTTTGCAATGGGTAGTGGTCTATAAATACGCCGTCTTCGTCTTCGCCTCTGATGTACACGTTTTGACCGTCTACTTTTTCAACGATTCCGCCTCTTGCGATTTTCACGCTCTCCCAAGCGTCCCTTGCGATTACCGCCTCCATGCCTGTTCCAACCATCGGCGCCTCGCTCCATAGAAGCGGCACGCCTTGACGCTGCATGTTTGAACCCATCAAAGCCCTGTTGGCGTCGTCGTGCTCAAGGAACGGAATAAGACCCGCCGCAACGCCCATAACAGCTTTTGGAGAGACATCTATAAGCGTTATCGTATCTTTTTTAATCAAGATAATCTCGCCGTCTTTTCTAGCTTCCACAAAGTCTTCTACTATGGAATCAGTTGCGTCTAGTTTTGTGCTAGCCGGAGCGATTACATGCCCCTCTTCTTGCGTAGCGGTTAGGTAGACAATGTCTGTTGTCACTTTGCCGGATACAACTTTTTTATAAGGCGCCTCTATAAAGCCGTACTCGTTAACTTTTGAGTAAGTAGAGAGCGTATTGATAAGACCGATATTTTGACCCTCCGGAGTCTCAATCGGACATATTCTTCCGTAGTGCGTCGGGTGAACGTCACGCACCTCAAATCCGGCTCTCTCTTTAACAAGACCGCCCTCTCCAAGCGCCGAGAGTCTTCTTTTGTGAGTAATCTCTGAAAGCGGATTGGTTTGATCCATAAATTGCGATAGCTGTCCGCCAGTAAAAAAGTCCAGTATTGTCGTCGTAATCATTTTTGAGTTGATAAGGTCGTGCGGCATCAACTCTTCCATGTTTTGAACCGTGGAAATCTTATCTTTTATCGCTTTTTGCATTTTGACAAGACCTAGATGTAACTCGTTTGCAAGAAGTTCGCCTATCGCCCTAATTCTTCTATTTCCAAGGTGATCTCTATCGTCGATATAGCCGATACCGTTTTTGACTTTTATCAAATATCTTACAGTTTTTATTAAGTCTTCATGAGTCAAAACAGTCACATATTCAGGAGCTTTGATTCCAAGCTTATGATTCATCTTCATACGACCGACTTTTGTCAGGTCATATCTTTCAGGGTGGAAGAATAGTTTTAGTACAAAATCGTGAGCCGCATCTTTTGTGACAGGCTCGCCTGGTCTCATTACCTTATAAATTCTAGTCGCCGCAAGGTCGTTTTCATCTTCTATACCTTCTGTTTGTTTTAGAAGCTTCAAAGACTCTTGATCTGATAAAAACGAATTTATAACAGAGTTGTCAACACCAGTCGCAAGGTCGTCTGCAATTTCAAACTCTGTAATTCCAAGTTCGATTATTTTTTTAAGCTTATTTTCATCAACTTGCACAAGGGCGTCGTATAAAACCTCTCCCGTATTGGAGTCAATAATAGGCGTAGCCAAATATCTAGAGAAAAGAATCTCAAGCGGATACTCGACAAACTCCAAGCCTTTTTGTTTTAACTCTTTTGCCTTTCTCTCAGAGAGTCTCTTATCGCCGGACATTATCAGATTGCCGTCCGCATCTATAAGGTCGTACTCTAGTCTACCTGCGTAATTTTCAGGCACAAACGGAATCAAAAACTTATTATTTTTGATTTGTATTTTAAGAATTGGATAAAAGAGCTTGATAATATCTTGTTTTGAATATCCAAGCGCTCTAAAAAGAATAGTAACCGGAATTTTTCTTCTTTTGTTTATTCTTACATAAAGCACATCTTTGGCGTCATACTCAAAGTATAACCACGCACCTCTATCAGGTATAATTTGAGCCGTATAGATTAGCTTGCTAGAAGCCGTCATAGACTCTTCTTCTTTAAAGATAACACCCGGACTTCTATGGAGTTGATTTACAACAACCCTCTCAACTCCGTTGATAATAAACGAGGTTCTCTCGGTCATCATAGGAATTTCGCGCACAAAGATAGATTGCTCTTTTATATCTTTTACACCTTTTTTCTCACCGGTTTTCTCATCTTTTTCCCAAACGATTAGTCTGATTCTTATTTTTAGAGGAATTGAGTAGGTAAGCCCTCTCTCCATGGATTCTCTAACGGTATATTTGGGTCTTCCAAATTCGCTACCTATGTACTCTAGCGTCAATCTATTTTGAGAATCGTGTATCGGAAAAATCGATTTAAATACTCTTTCGATACCAGCGGCGCTTCTATCTTCTTCATCGACCATTAAGAAGTTACTATAGCTTTTTTGTTGAAGTTGAAGCAAATTTGGAATACCCAGAACCTGTGGAGTTTTTGAAAAGTCAACTCGGAGTCTATTTCCTGATTTTAGGCTGTTTAACATATGCGGTACCTCTTATGAAGTTTGGATGATAATTCTTGATTAGAGAAAATTTTAGACAGTTTTAGAAAACTACAAACATAAAAAAAGCCGCCCGAAGGCGGCGCAAAATTATTTAATTTCGATTTTAGCGCCAACTTCTTCAAGCTTGGCTTTGATAGTGTCCGCTTCAGCTTTAGAAGCGCCTAGTTTTACGGTGTACGGAGTCTCTTCGGAAGCTTTTTTAGCTTCTGCAAGCCCAAGACCTGTAAGCTCTCTTAGAACCTTGATAACATTGATTTTTTTGTCACCTGTAACTGCAAGAATAACGTCAAACTCTGTTTTTTCTTCAACAACGGCAGCGCCTGCAACAGGACCACCAGCCATAACTACAGGCTGAGCCGATACGCCAAACTTCTCTTCAAACTCTTTTACTAATTCTGATAGCTCTAAAACCGTAAGACCGGCTATAAATTCGATAACTTCTTCTTTTGTAATTGCCATTTCAAAATCCTTTCATTTTATAGTAACGCCAAACGGGCAAAGCCCGATTGGCTACGCTAGCCGCTGTGGCGCTAAAGCTAGCCGCATTTGCGGCAGATAATTATCGGTATCTTTGCCGACTTTTCAAAACCGCTTAGCTAAACTTATGCCGCCATAAGGCGTTCGCAATATTTGCTTACGCTGTTAAGCGCTCTCTTTTTGTTTTCTGATTTCGTCCAACGCAACCGCAAACATTCTTGCAGGCGCCGTCCATACGGACAATAGCATTCCGATAAGTTCGTTTTTGCTTGGAAGTTTAGACATAGCGATAACAGTGGCGGCATCAACAGCCTTGCCGTCAAGATAAGCTGATTTTACAACCAGTCTGTCTTTATAACTATCGCTAAATTTTACAATTAGCTTACAAACTTCAAGTTGATCCGGACCCCAGACTACTATATTCGTGTCTTTAAGCTCCAAACCTTCTACGTTTGCTTTTGTAAGAGCGATAGCCGCTAAAGTATTTTTAACAACTTTAACTTTCATACCGTTTGGTCTAGCTTCATTTCTCATAGCTTCAAGTTCTTTAACTGTAACGGCTTTATATCCCGCTACGGCAATCCCTTTGCTACTTGCAAACTCGGCACTTAGAGCATCGATTACGCTACTTTTTTGTTCTCTTGTCATATTTTTCTACTCCTTTCCAGACCGAAGACTTCAGACAGGAATTATGGAAAAATCCACCCGTCATCATCAGTCTTAAGATAAAATATTATCCATTATTATACATAAACACGAGTAAAGCCCGTATTTATGGCAGGGGCTAATCGCCCCTTGCATCCCCCTAAAGCTACCCGCATTCGCGGGAGATATAGATGGTTTTTTACATACATAAAGCATGCAAGGTGACTTAGATTATCTAATATCTAAAAGTTCTGAGGGCTCTAGTTTGACGGATGGAGATTGTGTAAGGGCAAGATATGCGCCTTTAATGTATCTTCCTTTTGCTCCTGATGGTTTTACTCTATTCAAAGTTTTTACCAACTCGTTAGCGTTTTCTAGCAAATCTTCAGCGCTAAAGCTTACTTTGCCTATTCCTGCGTGAATATTGCCTTTTTTGTCAACTCTAAAGTTTACTTGTCCGCTTTTTGCGTTGTGTACCGCTTTTGTAACATCCATAGTTACAGTTCCAGTCTTAGGATTTGGCATCAACCCTTTTGGCCCCAAAATCTTACCAATTTTCCCGATTATACCCATAGCGTCAGGCGTGGCTATGACTATATCAAAGTCCAATCTTCCGTTTTTAATCTCTTCAGCTAGATCCTCAGCTCCGATTACATCAGCGCCTGCGGCTTTAGCCTCTTCAGCTTTTTGGTTTTTTGCAAAAACGGCTACTCTTACAGTTTTACCAGTTCCTTTAGGCAAAACAACGGCGCCTCTAACCATTTGGTCGGCGTGTCTAGGGTCTACATTTAGTTGTACGCACATCTCTACTGTTTCGTCAAACTTAGCGCTTTTTAGTTCCCTAACAAGGGTCATACCGTCGCTCAGCGCATAGTTTCTATCTGTATCAATTTTTTGTTGAAGAGCCGCAATTCTTTTCGGCGTTTTTTTTGACATCTTTTATTACCTTTCGCTTTAATTTTTTAAGCTACCGCTTTTATATAAAGAGATGAATGCGGTATTTTCATCTAATTTTGTATATCTAAGGCTAAAACCTTATTCTACGACTATTCCCATACTTCTAGCAGAGCCTTCGACTATTCTAGCAGCGGCGTCTTTATCGGTAGTATTCATGTCAACTATTTTTCTCTCGACTATTTCCATAACTTGCGCTTTAGTAAGTTTGCCTACTTTGTCTTTCAAAGGATTGTTGCTTCCTTTTTCTATTTTTGCAGTTTTCTTAATAAGTTCTGTCATTGGAGGTTGTTTTGTTATAAAACTAAAACTTTTATCCGAATAAACAGTGATTACAACAGGAAGTCTCCAGCCTGCTTGATCTTTTGTTTTTTCGTTAAACTGTTTACAAAACTCCATGATATTTACACCTCTAGAACCAAGAGCGGGTCCTATTGGCGGAGACGGGTTTGCCTTTGCGGCTGCAATTTGTAGCTTAACATATCCTGTAACTTTTTTTGCCATCTTAAATTATCCTTTCCTAAGATTAAACTATTTTTTCAACTTGTGTACATAATATTTCAACCGGTGTACTTCTTCCAAAAATTGAAACATTCAACTTTAATTTTCCATGCGGCATATCATACTCCTCTACTATTCCGGTAAAGTTTGCGAATGGACCGTCGGTAATTCTTACAACCTCTGCTGTTGAAAAGTTGACTTTCGGTTTTGGAGCACTTTTATTATGAGCTTTTTCTAATATAAGCTCAATATCTTTATCCGATAGAGGCGTAGGTTTTTTAGCCTCGCCGATAAATTTTCCTACGCGAGAGAGAGCTTGAATCTTTTGCCATAAATTTGTATCCAAATCAAGTTTTGCAAATACATACCCAGAATACAAAGGTCTCTCTACTATTTTTTGCTTACCTTTTTTTAGTTCGATTACGTCTTCCATCGGCACTACTATATCGGCGAGTCTATCTTCTATACCTTGCTCTTGAACCAAAGCCACAATCGCTTTTTTAACGCTAACTTCGCTACCGGAGTAAGCCTGAATCGCATACCATCTGTGAGACATTCAACTAACCTATTATTTGTTTTAAAGAGAAAGACATTATCCAATCTATTAGCGCCAAGTAGAGCGCAACAACCGTAACAACAATCAAAACAGCATAAAATGCAGTCTTTACTTGTTGTTTTATTGGGAAAATAACTTTCGCTAATTCAACTCTTGACAACCTAAAATAACTTATCATTTTTTCCATATTACACACTCTATCTTTATCAGCATTTTTAAACTCTTACGAAAAAGCTCTTAAAAAGGATGACGGTGGCAGGGCAGGTAGGATTCGAACCTACAGCATACGGTTTTGGAGACCGTTGTTCTACCGTTGGAACTACTACCCTGTAAGATAAGAAAAAAGGGGAGGCAACTAATTAAAGTTTTGCCTCTTTATGTATCGTATGCACTCTATCAAATTTACAAAACTTTTTAAGGGCTAGCTTTTCAGTTTGCGTCTTTTTATTTTTTGTAGTATGATAATTTCTTCTGCCGCATTTTTCACAAGCTAGATGTACTATATCTCTCATTTTGACTCTCTTGAAATAAATAAAGGCGAGTTAAAAACTCGCCTTTTTATGAAGCGTATTTGTTGTTAAGCGATGATTTTCGCAACAACACCGGCGCCAACTGTTTTGCCGCCTTCTCTAATCGCAAATCTAGTACCTTCTTCGATAGCGATTGGAGCGATTAGTTTAGCGTTAACTTTCACGTTATCACCAGGCATAACCATCTCAACACCTTCTGGAAGTGTTATAGAGCCTGTAACGTCAGTTGTTCTGATGTAAAACTGTGGTCTATATCCGGCAAAGAATGGAGTATGTCTACCGCCCTCATTTTTAGAAAGAACATAGATTTCCGCTTCAAACTCAGTATGAGGAAGAATAGATTTTGGCTTACAAAGAACCATACCTCTCTCAACATCTTCTTTTTTGATACCTCTTAGAAGAAGACCGCAGTTATCGCCGGCTTCGCCAAGATCCATCTCTTTGTGGAACATTTCGATACCCGTAACAGTAGTTTTTTGAACGTCTCTAAGTCCTACTATTTCAATCTCTTCAGCAAGCTTAATTGTACCTCTTTCAATTCTACCAGTAACAACAGTACCTCTACCAGAGATAGAGAAAACGTCTTCAACAGGCATCAAGAAAGGCTTATCTTTATCTCTCTCGGGAGTTGGGATGTAAGTATCTACAGCAGTCATAAGGGCTTCAATTTTTTCAGTCCACTCATCTGTATTCCCAGCCATTGCGGCGCTAAGAGCTTGTACGGCGGAACCGGTACAAATTGGCGTATCGTCGCCCGGAAAATCATAAGTAGTTAGAAGCTCTCTTACTTCCATATCTACCAGTTCAAGCATTTCAGCTCTATCGGCAGCGTCAAGCATATCTTCTTTATTTAGGAAAACAACGATGTATGGAACGCCAACTTGTCTTGCAAGAAGGATATGCTCTCTTGTTTGCGCCATAGGACCATCTGTAGCGGCAATAACAAGGATTGCGCCGTCCATTTGAGCGGCTCCGGTAATCATGTTTTTAACGTAGTCGGCGTGCCCTGGGCAGTCAACGTGAGCATAGTGTCTAGTAGTAGTCTCATACTCAACGTGAGAAGTATTAATAGTAATACCTCTTGCTTTTTCTTCAGGAGCGTTATCGATTTGATCATAACCTTTTTTTTCAGCAAGACCTCTATTTGCAAGAACCGCAGTAATCGCAGCAGTTAGCGTAGTTTTACCATGGTCAACGTGTCCGATTGTTCCGATATTTACGTGTGGTTTCGTACGAGAAAACTTCTCTTTAGCCATCTCTTTTCCTTGGATGAATTTTTATTTTAAGCTCTTGGCATTAGCATTAGGTCTTTTGTATGGAGCCCATAAACGGGATTGAACCGTCGACCTCTTCCTTACCAAGGAAGTGCTCTGCCACTGAGCTATATGGGCATTATATGATAAACGAACTAAAAAACTAAGAAAAGCGATAGAAATCAGATGGAGCGGGAAACGGGACTCGAACCCGCAACTTTCAGCTTGGAAGGCTGATGCTCTAGCCATTGAACTATTCCCGCATGGTGGTGGAAGAAGGATTCGAACCTTCGAAGGCATAACCAACAGATTTACAGTCTGTCCCCTTTGGCCGCTCGGGAATTCCACCAATCTACAATGTATCTGTTTTTGTTTTACTTTTTTTTTCTGAATGAAACGAAGTGGAGCCGGTGAAGGGACTCGAACCCCCGACCTGCTGTTTACAAAACAGCTGCTCTAGCCAACTGAGCTACACCGGCATTTTTTGTTTTTACCTTGACTAAAAAGGAGCCGAAATTATACGCAAAAAAAAACTATTTGTCAAGGCTTTTTTGAAAAAATAAACTAAAATCTAAAAAGATTTTAGTTTATAGTATATTGCATATCTATTTGGTTCTTTAATTTTGGAAATATCCAATACAGCTCTTACATCTATTGATTCGCCTGGGGCTACAATCTCTTGCATGGTTATTTTCTCTGTTTTTACCGGACGCAAAACATTGACAAACTCTCTAATGGAGTTGTTGTCTTTTTTAACAACACTAAAAAGCAGATGAGTTGTGTTTAGCGGCACCCTACCCTTGTTGTGTAACTTTGCGCTCACTACAATCGCTTCGGTATAAACCAGCCTTGAAACCTTCATATTCTGCAACGTTACACCCCTAAGATACTCCTCAAGATAAAAGGAGCCGACAAACGGCGCAAAAAATAACGATAAAAATGAACTGAAGTAAAACAAAAATGAGAGTTTTGATTTTTTTCTAAAAACCACCCCAAGCACAAGCAGGAGAATAGAGAATAAAAATAAAAAACCAAAAAATAAATAGTGATAAATTAAAAAATTATGAAAAAACTCTCTAATCTCAAATGGCACTTCCATTATTTTCCCCTACTGTTTTTTTCTTCCAAACCGCTTACGCCAAACCTTCCCCTCAACTCTCTTTTAACCAAATCCGGATTTACACCGCCAAAGCTTAACCCGACCAAAGTGTGATATACGACGTCGGCGGCTTCATATACTATATCTTCTTTGTTTTTATCTTTTATGGCAAAACAGAGCTCTGCAGCCTCTTCGGCTATCTTTTTGCAGATTGTGTTTTCGCCCTTGCTGAATAACTTTGCCGTATACGAAGTCTCTGGATCGCCAAATTTTTTGCGCTCTATCTCATGAAAAAGGGTATCTACGACGCTATAAATCTCGCTGGTATCTATTTTTCCATCGAGTATCTCTTCTCCGCTAAGCAGACTGCTAAAAAAACAGCTTTTTGCGCCTGTATGACAAGCTACACCGCTCTGTTCGACCATATAAAGAAGCGTATCGTTGTCGCAATCCACCAAAATATCTACAATTTTTTGTAGATGTCCGCTCTCTTCGCCTTTTTTCCAAATGCGATTTTTACTTCTCGAAAAGTAATGAGCATATCCTGTGGCTATGGTCATCTTAACAGCTTCTTCGTCTACAAAGCCGACCATCAACACATCTTTACTGCTTGTGTCTTGAGCGATTGCCGGAAGCAACCCTTTTGAAAAGTCAAGATTTAATTTTTCACTCATTTTGTCGCCGCCACACTCTGTTTTTGCTCTTTCATATCCATCCAGACGGTAGGCATAGCTCCGTTTGGAGTTAGGAATATTTTTGCGTCTTTATTTTCTCTTAGAGCGTCGTTAAATCTTGCTTGAGCTTCTATCTGCTTCATCTTAACAAGATTTGTCGTTAGCGATTTACCTATTAGGTCATTCGCCTCCGCCTGCCCTTTTGCCTCAATAATCCTAGCTTCCGAATTACCTTTGGCTATTTCAGCCGCTTTTTGAGCTTCTTGCTTTGCTCTTTCAACTTCATATTTGGTTCGTTCAGCCTCTTGATTTGCTATTTGAACTTTCTCTATCTGCTCTTTTACTTTCTCTGGTAATACAATACCTCTTAGCTGTATAGAGCTTAGATTTATCGGTTGATTTTTTATCTTTTCAACCGCTTTTTGCATACCCTGAGTTATCAAAACCGCTATAGCGTCTCTTTTTATAGGGAGCTCTTCGGCTTTGAAATTACCAATAACAGAACGTACTATATCCCTTGCATTAGGATTGATTGTTTTTTCTTCCCAGTTTAGACCAAGTGCGGCTATCGCATCAGACGCTTTTTCTGGTAAAAGCGCATATTGTATAGTAAGCTCAACCTCCACAGGAAGACCTCTTGAGTCAAGGACTTGGATAGGAGCCAATCTTTGAACCCCTTTTGCTTCTACTGTACTGCCCTCTTCTTGTTTGTTATAGTGAATAACTCTCACTTTTGTGTCCACAACTATCACTTTTTGCACAAGCGGCATAAATAAGTGAAATCCGGGATATAAAGGCTGTTTTTCATACTTTCCAAGAGTCACCATAATACCGGCTTCACCTGAGTTAATAATAACAAACGGACGAAATAGCACAAGGAGCAATACAAGGGCGATAACCCCATATAAAACTATCATTTTATTACCGCCGTTTGTAAAAAACTCCGGCATTTTTGGCGGAACAAACTCACCACTTGGCTTATTGGAGCCACCGTTTTTTTTATTAAAATAGTCGTTCATATCGACTGCCATATTTTTTCCTTTGTTATATTGATGACCTACATTACACACTTTTTTATAAAAGCGCATAATTTTAATATTTCTCGCATTTATGCGAGTAGCTTCAGGGGTTTGCAAAGGACGCTCGTGTCCTTGCCGTTTCAGAGGAGCTTCGCTCCTTTGAAACGGATAACATCAAATATAAGTCAAACACTCTTCATAGTCCGGATCTCTTCCATTAACTACGTCAAAATATTTGCTTTGCAATTTTTCAGTCATAACGCCCATTCTGCCTATACCTATAATTCTAGCATCAACCTCTCTAATTGGCGTAAGTTCCGCCGCTGTACCGGTAAGGAAAGCTTCATCGGCGATATATATCTCCTCTCTACTTATCCTTCTTCTAACAACCTCAATACCCATCTTTTCAGCAAGCTCTATGATTGTGGCTTGAGTTATAGATTCTAATGAGTTGTCGTTTGGCGGAGATATTAGCCTGCCGCCTCTTACAATAAAAAAGCAAGCCCCAGTAGCCTCAGCCACATATCCCTCATCATCAAGGAGTAGCGCTTCGTCATACCCACACTCTACAGCTTCGTATTTAGCCATTTGAGAGTTTAGATAGTTAGCGCTAGCTTTTGCTTTACCCATTGTTGAGCGATTAGAGCTTCTTGTAAACGAAGATATTTTGAGCCTAATGCCATTTTTTAATCCGTCTTCTCCAAGATAGGCGCCCCACTCCCAAGCAGCTATCGCAACCTTTACAGGAGCTTTTGCGTGATAAACGCCCATTATGCCGTATCCTAGATATACAAGCGGTCTAAGATAGACGCTACTATCTTTAAAACTATTTTTTTTGATTAACTCTATTTGCGCCGCTTCTAGCTCTTCTAGCGAAAACGGAACTTTCATCAGCGTCATCTTTGAAGAGTTTAATAATCTTTGTGTATGCTCTCTTAACTTAAATATAGCGTAGCCTCTATCTGTTTTGTATGCTTTTGTTCCTTCGATAGCTGCGTTGCCATAGTGTAGCGAATGCGACAAAACATGTATTTTTGCGTCATCCCACGCTACAAACTCTCCATCCATCCATATAAAATCAGCGGTATTCATATAACTTAACTTCCTAAAATTTAATTTAATTTTGCCTTAATTTTAGCCTAAGCGGCATTAATTATAAAGATAACTGCTTTATCCCCAGCTCTCCCGCATAAGCGGGTAGCTTTAGGGGGTTGCAAGGGACATCTATGTCCCTGCCGCCAATACGGGCTTCGCTCGTATTGGCGTATAACATCAAAAGATAACGGTTTTATTGCTATAAACAAATATTCTATCCTCTAAAGCAAGACCTATGGCTTTTGCCAAAACTATTTTTTCAACATCTCGCCCTAGATTTCTCATCTCTTCCCATCCGTATGAGTGATCGACTTTCACCACGTCTTGTGCGATTATTGGTCCCTCATCAAGGTTGTTGTTTACAAAATGCGCCGTTGCCCCTATAATTTTGACGCCTCTCTCATACGCCTGCCTATATGGGTTGGCTCCTATAAACGCCGGCAAAAATGAATGGTGAATATTGATTATTTTACCCTCAAACAACGAAACAAACTCCGGCGTTAAAACCCTCATGTATTTTGCCAAAACCAATAAATCCGGTTTTAAGCTAAGCGTTAATTCAATAACCTTTTGTTCATGCTCTTCTCTTGTTAGTCCATCGGCCGAGATTAGATAAAAAGGAAGGTTAAACTTCTCTACAAGCGGCTTTAGCGTGTCGTGATTGGCGATTACGCCAAGAAGTGTCGCATCAAGCTCGCCGCTATAATACCTAATCAATATATCACCAAGGCAATGCGACTCTTTTGTAGCAAATAGTAGAACTCTTTTTTTGTGCCCTTTGTCTACTATTTTTAGATTTGCATCTTTCGGCAAATCCCTTTTTAAAAGCTTTTCGACAAACTCAAAATCAGCTTCGCCGTTAATCTCCGTGCGCATAAAAAATCGATTTCTGTCTTTTTCGACAAATTCGTCGTTTTTTTCGATATTAAAACCATTTTCAAAAAAAATCTTACTTATTTTATATATTAATCCTGAGCTGTCTTCGCAATCTATCAAAACAGTCTTTTCCATCACTAGCCTTTGAATTTTTCTCTTATCTCATGCGAAAGCAATAAAGAGTAGTTTTTAGATATTTCCTTATTTTTGTAGCCCATAGAGATGAGTTTTTGATGAGTAATTTCGGGTTTATATTCACTCTCCCAAACAGAGAGGTTAACGGCTGTTTCGCAAATCTCTTTTGAGCGCAAGCCAAGCCATTTTGAGATTGGAAGTTTTAGCGATAGCCCTATCAAAAATCTTTCGCTTACTCTTTTTGGAGCTCTTTTTTGAAGCTCAAAAGCCCTGTAGCTCCGTTTTGGTGCGCCGATTCTATCCAAAAACTCACGCTTATTTAGTCTATAAACAGAAAATAACTCGTACAAAAAAAGGTTTTCAACTCCGCCGCCAAAAAAACAGTATGATTTTTTAAGAGCCTTAGAGAGCTTTAAAAAAGTTTTAAAATCACTCTCAAAACCAAAAAGCTTTTTTGAGACGCCAAGCCTAAAAAAATAGTAAGCCCCGTTTATAGGATAAGCGCCACCAAAAAGTTTTTCAAACTCTGCAAAAATTCTCGACTTCGAAATATCACAAAGCGGCGTTTGCCTACACACCTCCAATGTAACAGGCTCTATCTTAAAACCAAATCTAGCCGCAAACTGCACGGCGCGAAGAACCCTTAAGCTATCATCCCCAAAGCTATCCCCGCTAACCATTCGTAGTATTTTCGCATTCAAATCACTAAGCCCGCCATAAAAGTCGATAAGCTCGCCTGTTTTTGCATTTATAAGCATAGCGTTTATGGTAAAGTCGCGCCTAGAGCAAGCAAAAGCTTTGTCTTGAACGACAAAAGCCTCAAATCCGGTATGCCCAACGCCGATTTTGGTCTCACCCCTAGGAAGCGATATGTCAAGATTTGCGTATCTATATACAAAAAAACTTTTACCAACGCCAACGGCTCCGACAGACTCCAAAACACCCTCAAAGAACTCTTTGGATACGCCGTACACCTCAATATCAAAATCTTTTGGAGTGGCGCCGATAATAACATCCCTTACACAGCCGCCGGCAAAATACAGCTCTGCGCCAGAGGGCTCAAATGCCGACGCTACAAGCTCGTACGCTCCTTTAGACTCTTCGTCCAAAAAGGATAAAATATCCATTTACTCCTGCGATTTATCCAGTTTTTCTTCTATTGTAGCCAGCAGATACTCTAAAAAGTTGATTGTCAAGTCAAGTTTTTTCTCAACCTGCACAGCGTCGCTACTCTGTGCTTGCTGTAAAGTCAATAGCCCCTCAAATAAAACAAGAACCCTCTCTCTAAGGTTTAAGAGAAATCTATCCATATTTTCATTGGTATAAAATATACTCTCATCATTCTCATCAATTTTTATACCCTCAAGAATCGCCGCATTTTGCTCGTTTTTTTGCGGTGTCTCTTTAATCTCTTTGATTTCTTTTGGCTCTTCTTTAATCTCTTTTGTTTCTTTTACTTCTCTTTGCTCTCTGCCCTCTTCGATATAAATATCTTCTATCTCCGCAAGAGTAGAGAGTATGGCATCTTTTAGTTCCATAGTTTTCCTAGCCACCTTTCAAATTCTTTATGCTCTATCTCTGTTTTCATAGAGATAAAAAAATCTCTCATCTGAGAGTTAACACCGCTATATTTTTTGTGAATACCGCTAAGCCTTCTGACGGCGGCTATAGCCTCTTTATTGTCCGGATTTTTTTTTAACACATCTTTGTATATCTCAATGGCATCTTGCTTGTGCCCTTGAAACTCATAAATTGACGCTAATGTTAAAGTTTTTAGACTAGCCATTATATCCTACCTGCTATCTCTGTTCCCATATCTTTACACCCAAGCGTTTTTACCGCACCAAATCTAGCTGTATCTTTTGTACGAACACCGTCTTTTAGCGCTGATTTGACGGCGTCTTCTATTTTATCCGCCGCCTCTATTTCGCCAAGAGAGTATCTAAGCATCATAGCTGCGCTTAGTATCGTAGCAATTGGGTTTGCAATGTCTTGCCCTGCAATGTCTGGAGCTGAGCCGTGGATAGGCTCGTATATAGCGTATTTCTCGCCTATTGAAGCGCTTGCCAAAAGCCCTATAGACCCCGTAAGCACGCTCGCTTCATCTGATAGTATATCCCCAAATATATTGCCGGTTACTATAACGTCAAACTGTTTTGGATTTGTGACAAGCTGCATTGCGGCGTTATCAACATACAGATGTTCAAGCGTCACATCTGGGTACTCTTTTGCAACTTCTGTTACCGTCTCTCTCCAAAGTTGCGACACTTCAAGAACGTTTGCTTTATCTACGCTTGTCACTTTACCCTTTCTTTTTCGAGCGGATTCAAAAGCGACTTTCGCTATTCTCTGCACTTCCGGTTTTGTATACACCATTGTATTGTAACCCATCGTCTCGTCTCTACCTCTAGGTTCGCCAAAATATATGCCGCCCGTTAGCTCTCTCACTATTAGCAGGTCAACGCCTTGCGCAATCTCTGGTTTTAACGGACTAGCCTCAAGAAGCTCGTCGTATACGGCGGCTGGTCTTAAATTTGCGAATGTGCCAAGCTCTTTTCTTATTTTTAAAAGCCCCGTTTCAGGTTTTAGCTCTCTAGGCAATGAATCCCACTTATACCCGCCTATTGCGCCAAACAAAACGGCGTCGCTATTTTTTGCGCCCTCCAGCGTAGCGTCCGGCAGAGGAGTTCCGCACTCGTCCACGGCGCATCCGCCCATAAGATACTCGTCAAACTCCAACAAAAATCCGCATTTTTTACTTACGACATTCAATACTTTTACAGCCTCGTCTACTATCTCAGGCCCTATACCGTCGCCTTTTATAAGAGCTATTTTATAGTTTTTCATGCGTTAGCCTTTTTAATCTCTTCTTTTGCATACTCCATCAAACCGCCTGCGTTTAAAAGCTCGGTCATAAAAGGAGGGATTGGCGTAAAGTTGTAAGTTTCATTTTTTGTAATATTATTTACAGTTCCACCAACCAAATCAACGCTTAGCATATCGCCCTCTTCTATCTTGTCGGCTTCTTTTACCTCAAGTATCACAAGCCCCGTATTAAAAGCGTTTCGATAAAAAATTCTAGCAAATGTTTTAGCGATAACAGCGGAGATTCCCGCATATTTGATGGCTACAGGCGCATGCTCTCTTGACGAGCCGCACCCAAAGTTTTCTCCAGCAACAATAATGTCGCCATTTGAGATTTTATTCACAAACTCAGGATCAGCGTCTTCCATCGCATGCTTGGCAAGTTCTATAGGATTTGAGGTATTGAGGTATCTTGCGGCGATGATAAGGTCAGTATCAATATTATCGCCGAAAACAAACGCTTTACCTTGTATTTTGTTGTTCATAAAGCAACCTTAAAAAAGTCAATTTTAGGCTAAATTGTAACTAAGAAATGGTTAAATTGAACTATCTGATTAAATATGAAATTTTAAGAGCGGCAAGCCGCGAGGGCGGTCTGCCGAAGACCTCATTTTGGGCTTTGCCCAAAATGTGAGAATTAATTATATTACAAACCTATCAAGCGAATTTTTTAAGTCGTGCGCTTGATTAGACATCGTAACCGCCACTTGGTCTACGCTTAAAGCCGCAGCTCTGTTGGCGTTTGCCATTTCTAATATATTTTCGGCTCCCGCAATTAGCTCTTTTGCATTTTTTGCAACTATCGTAACATCATGAGCGGCAAGTTTTGACAAATCAAGCGTTGTATCCATAGAGTTTCTAGCCTCAAAAGCTTTATCTTTAAGATTTGACGCTTCGCCTGATATTGCGGTCATCTCTTTGGCGCTCTCTCCTATCGAATCGCTGACGTCATGAATATTTTGATTTATAACTGTTATTGTCGCATTAATCTCACTTAGACTTTTTTGCGTTCTCTCCGCTAGTTTTCGCACCTCATCCGCGACAACGGCAAATCCCCTACCATGCTCTCCCGCCCTCGCCGCTTCAATAGCCGCATTGAGCGCAAGGAGATTTGTCTGTTCGGCTATGTCGTGGATAATAGCTAAAATATTTTTTATATCCTCAGATTGTCTAATCAGATGTTCCATACTCTCATTAAGATTTTCTTGTTTGTTTTGGCTCCTAAGAATACGCCCTACAACATCGTTAAGCTTGGCGACAAAAGAGTCTAGCAACACTTGCACGTTGGCTACGTCTTCTGTTGTTTGTATCACTTTTCTCTCAGTTTCGTCAAGACCTAAGCCCATATTCTTAACCGATATATTGATTATATCCACAGCCTCGTGCTGAGAACTGACCGATACCGAGAGCATATCGGCGCTATCTTTAAGTCTTAGACTAAACTCTTCTGATTTTCTTGAATTGTCCATTACGCGTGCAAACACTTCTTTAAGAGACGCCAACATAGCGTTAACGGCATATACAATCTCAGACATCTCGCCCTTGCTAAAGCATGCGATGGAGCGAGAGAGATCTCCAGAGTCGATAATATATTGTATCTGTTTTTTTACGCTGTTTACCGAATCAATAATAGTTTTATTGATAAGTATAATTATAACTGTGCCAAGCAAAATAAGAGCGACATTTATAATCAGCCAAACCCACAATCTTGTTAACACGCTTTGTTCGTTAGCGTTTAGCACAGAGAAGATATTTTTTGAGACGGCGTCGTCTATCTCTTTTAAAATCTCTATCTTTTTTGTCATCGCATCAAACCATACGGTTGGCTCAACGCCAAAATCTCCGCTTTTAGCTTTTTGTCTCATGGCGTCAACTTCGGCAAAAATAGGAGCCGACGCTTTATCCATATAGATTTTTTGCGCCTCTTTGTTGGCTGTTGCAAAAAATGAGTCCACATAGCTATTTTGTTCGCCCAAAAGCGTCAAAAATTTCTCCTCCACTCCCTCCGAAAAAGCTTTTTTGGCAAAAGCGTTTGAGAGCATGGCTCTTTCTATGCCACTCCTCTCTTTTGCTTTTAAAAAGTTTGCGTATGCGCCAAGCGTGTTTGCGCTAGCAGAGTCGGGGCTTGCAGAGGCGGTGAGCGGAACTATATCCAGCATGATAGTATGCATAGCGCCATAGTACGTCAAAACATCTTGCACTTCCACACCAAGAGAACTCACTTTTTGACGTATATCACCCAATTGCTCTTTCATCTTAAAAAGCGAGTCCACTTTCTCTTTCAAAAAAGGGTCAAAGTCGCTAAACTCTACTGTTTTTATAGTTTTTGACAAACGATTAAACTGCTCGTCGCTCTTTTTTCTCTGCTCTGCTAGCTTCTCTCCAAACTTCTCGCCTTTGGAACCCAAAAAGCCTGCGCTCATTCCTCTCTCTTTTTGGGTTTCGTGAACCACAAGAGCTATATCTTCAGAGAGTGATACAAGTTGTTTTGTTTTTTCAAAACTGCTCTTAGCAAGCGAAAGCTCTATAATACTCGACACCACAGAGGCTCCGCCGACAAAAACTATAAGAGCCATCACCATGATCATTTTTGTTTTTATACTTAGTTGTGAAAACATATTTTATCGCCTTTGTTTTTACTGATATTACGCGCCAAAAGGTTTTTAATGTAAAAAGTGTCTAACTCCCGTGAAATACATAGCCATATTGTGCTCATTTGCAGCCGCTACAACCTCGTCGTCTCTCATACTGCCGCCCGGTTCTATTATAGCGCTAACGCCTACGGCGGCGGCGGCGTCGATAGAGTCTCTAAAAGGAAAAAACGCCTCTGAGGCAAGCACCGCCCCTCTTAAATCAAGCCTCAAATCTTCAGCTTTTCTAATAGCGGCTTTTGCGGCATCCACGCGACTTGTCATACCCATGCCTATAGCGATCATTGCGTTGTCTTTTACATATACAACGCAGTTTGATTTTGTCAAAGCGGCTATTTTGTATGCTATCTCCATGTCGTTTAGCTCTCTATCGTCAGCATCTCTTGTGGTCATTAGCTTTGCGTTTTTAAGCTCTTCGTCTTTGACCTCGTCTTCATCTTGCACAACTAAACCGCCCATAATATGCCTAAAGTCGTTTGTATCTTTGATTTTTGGTAAATATCCATTTCCGCCATCAAGCTCAAAAAGTTTAATTCTTTTTTTTGCCTCAAAAACTTTTATCGCCTCATCTGTAATTTTTGGGGCGATAAGAACTTCTATATATGTTTCGTTTATTTTTCTAGCAAGCTCTTCATCAACCACGCCATTGACCGCCACAACGCCGCCGTAAGCGGAGATAGGGTCGCATTTGAGAGCCTCCGTGTAGCTTTGTAAAAGCGTCTCTTTAAGAGCAAAACCGCATGGATTTGCGTGTTTGATGATAGACACCGCCGGTCTATCTCCAAAGTTTGCGGCTAGTTTTACAGCTCCGTTAATATCCGTTAGATTATTAAACGACGCTTCGCCTTTTAAAACTCTAAGATTTTTTGACCAAAAACCGTCAAACTCGTATAACGCCCCTTTTTGATGCGGATTTTCGCCGTATCTTGTATCAAAGGCTTTTTTGGCGCTAATAAATATTTTATCCCCAAAACCGCCTTTGAATCGCTTGTTCATATAGTTTGCTATCATAGAGTCATACGCCGCCGTATGTTCATACGCTTTTATCATCAAATCGCGTCTAAACTCATAATCATCTTTGCCGTCTTTTATCGCCTGAAGTACTCTTTCATAATCCGAGGGGTCTGTAACTATAAGCACATCTTCAAAGTTTTTAGCGGCGCTTCGCACCATAGCCGGACCGCCGATGTCGATATTTTCAATAATTTCGCCAAAATCTTCGGTTCTCTCAATAGTCTCTCTAAACGGATATAGATTGACGCACACTAAATCTATTTTTTTGATACTAAAATCTTTGACAGTTTGCCTATGCTCTTTGTTTTTTCTCTTATATAGTATTGCCCCGTGAACCATTGGATTAAGAGTCTTTACCCTACCGTCAAACATCTCTGGAAAACCGGTAAATTTGCTTATATCTTTTGCTTTTACACCGTTCTCAACAAGAGTCTTTATCGTTCCACCCGTACTTACTATCTTACATCCAAGCTCCGATAGAGCTGCCGCAAACTCTACTATCCCGTCTTTATTCGATACAGAAATTAAAGCTCTCATAATTATAAATCCTGTTCTACTATTTTTTTGAAGCTTTCAAAATAAAGCTCTTTAAGTTTTTCGCTTGATAAATTTATAGAGTCAAGCTTCATATCTTTTTCGCACACTTCGCCAATTTTCATCACTTTGAGCGCATATGAGGGGGCAAATCTCATAAACTCCTCTTCTTTTTCTTTGGACACCTCAACCACTATACGGCTTAAGCTCTCCGAGAAATTATCAAGCTCGTTTGCAAAGCCGCCTTTACCAAGAAATCCAAGGGAGCCAAGCGCACACATTTTGGCTAATGCCACGGCAAGCCCGCCGATTGAAAGGTCTTTTGCGCTCTCCAACAGCCCTTTTTTGTTTGCTTCAATCACCATATCCCAAAGTATTAGCTCTCTTGAGAGATTAACCTCCGGATGCTTTCCGGCAACTTTATTAATAAATACTTTCATATAAAGCGAACCGCCAAATTCACTCATTGTGTCGCCGATAATAAACACGCTGTTACCTGCTTTTTTAAACTCATTTGTTAAGAGCTTATTTGCGTCGTCAAGAAGCCCTACCATGCCGATAGACGGCGTCGGAAATACGCTTACTTTGTTGGTTTCGTTGTATAGCGATACGTTTCCGCTTACAACAGGCGTATGAAGCGCACGGCAAGCCTCTTTGATACCCTCGCAAGCCTCGCGAAATTGCCACATAACTTCAGGATTTTCAGGGTTGCCAAAGTTTAGACAATCCGTAATGGCAAGAGGTCTAGCGCCGGATGTCGCCACGTTTCGTCCCGCCTCCATAACAGCGGCGGATGCGCCGAGTCTTGGATTGATATACACTTGTCTTGGGTTGCAGTCTACGCTTATTGCAATCGCCTTATTTGAGTTTTTGACTCTTATAACTCCGGCGTCGCTTCTGCCTACTTTTGTCATTGAGTTTGTTTGTACCGTTGAGTCGTATTGATTGTAGATAAAGCTCTTATCCGCCACCTCTTGGTGCGCCATCAATGTCTCCAGCGCTTCTTGCGCGCTAACTTTTTTGCAAGCCTCTACGCCTATATTTGCTATCTCAGCCAAATATTTTGGCTCCGACGTTGGTCTTGCGAGGCAAGGGGCTTCATCCGTGATAGGAGCCACCGGCACTTCGCACACAACCTCTTCATTCCATGTAAGAACCATATTTCCGGTATCAGTCACCTCGCCGATTACCGCAAAGTCAAGATCCCATTTCTCAAATATCACTTCAAGCTCTTTTTCTCTGCCTTTGTAGACACAAATAAGCATTCTCTCTTGTGATTCGCTCAGCATAAGTTCATACGGCGTCATGCCCTCTTCACGCATCGGCACCTTATCCATCCACATAACCATACCGCTACCCGCGCGACTTGCCATCTCAAATGACGAACTCGTAAGCCCTGCGGCGCCCATATCTTGTATACCGATAATCGCGCCTGTTTTGAACGCCTCAAGGCACGCTTCAAGAAGTAGTTTTTCGGTAAACGGGTCACCTACTTGCACAGTTGGTCTTTTGGTTTTTGCGTCAGCGCCAAAACTATCAGAGCTCATAACCGCCCCGCCTAGCCCGTCTCTACCCGTTTTTGAGCCGACATATATGACGGAGTTGCCGACGCCTTGCGCTTTTCCATAAAATATTTCATCTGATTTCACAAGCCCAAGCGTAAACGCATTTACAAGGTTATTACCAGCATAACACTCGTCAAACGTCGTTTCTCCCGCAAGCATAGGCACGCCCATGCAGTTGCCGTAGCTACTAATTCCCTCTACAACACCCCTAAGTAAATGTCTATGAAGTTTGCCCTCTTCGCCATTATCAGAGATATTTCCAAACCTTAGAGAGTTCATATTGGCGACAGGTCTCGCCCCCATCGTAAACACGTCGCGCAAAATTCCGCCTACACCCGTGGCTGCGCCTTGAAACGGCTCTATAAAGCTTGGGTGGTTGTGGCTCTCCATCTTAAAAACAGCCGCATCGCCGTCGCCAATATCAATAACGCCGGCATTTTCGCCGGGCCCCTGAATAACCCAAGGAGCCTCCGTTGGAAAGCCTTTTAGATAAACCCTTGAAGATTTATAACTACAATGTTCCGACCACATTGCTGAAAATATGCCGATTTCAACCAAGTTAGGCTCTCTGCCTAATATTTTTTTGATATGCTCGTAATCTTCGGCGGTTAATTTGTGAGATTTGAGTATAGACTCCAGATTTTCCAAGTTTAAGTCCTTTTAAAGTAGAAAAAAGTTTATGAAATAATACTGAAATGCGGCTAAAAGAGGATGGGTATTCGCTTCAATTTAAGCTAAAAACAAAGCAAACAGGTGCTAAGATAACTTCAAACTATCAAATGGTTTCATTTTCTACAAACAGGGGGCATTCATTATGAAATGGATTAAATTTTTCGGAGAACTTAGAAATAGCGACGTAAGCCTAGTTGGCGGTAAAAATGCAAGTCTTGGCGAAATGTACCAACTACTTGTGCCAAAAGGCATCAGAGTTCCAAACGGTTTTTCTATAACAAGCGACGCCTATTGGGCTCTTCTTGACAGCGAAAACCTAAGAACTCCAATCGAAGACCTTTTAAGAGACGTAGACACTACAGATATAGACGTACTTAGAGTTAGAGCTCAAAAAATTAGAGATATGATATTTGGAACGCCTATTCCAAAAGAGCTTAGAGCCGAAATTATCGAAGCGTATCATACCCTTTCAAAAGAGTATGGAATGGAAGAGGCGGACGTAGCCGTAAGAAGTTCGGCGACGGCTGAAGACTTGCCGGACGCCTCTTTTGCGGGACAACAAGACACATACCTAAACGTTCAAGGCGAAACAAGCCTAATCCACCATGTAAAATCTTGCTTTGCCTCTTTGTTTACAGATAGGGCGATAAGCTATAGAGCTTCAAGAGGGTTTGACCACTTCAAAGTAGCTTTATCGGTAGGCGTTCAAAAAATGGTAAGAAGCGACAAAGGCGCAAGCGGCGTTATGTTCTCAATAGATACGGAGACGGGCTTTAAGGAAGCGGCGTTTGTAACATCGGCTTGGGGGCTTGGCGAAAACGTCGTAGGCGGCACCGTATCGCCTGATGAGTTTTATGTATTTAAACCAACTTTATCAATGGAAGGTAAAAAACCAATCCTAAAAAGAAAACTTGGACATAAAGACGTAAAAATGGTTTATTCCGCCCCCGGAAGCAGCCATAAACACCTAACGCACAATATCCCAACAACGCCTGAAGAGTTTAACGCTTTTTCTCTAACAGATGAAGAGGTGTTGGAGCTTGCTAGATACGCCGTAATCATTGAAGAGCACTACTGCGAAGAGGCTGGCGAATATAGACCCATGGATATGGAGTGGGCAAAAGACGGTATTAGCGGCGATATTTTTATCGTTCAAGCAAGACCAGAGACTGTTCAAAGCCAAAAAGCAAAATATGGCGCAAACGTGCTTGAGACATACATCCTAAAAGCAAAAGAAGAGGATAAAAAACTTCTATGTAAAGGTACTCCGGTAGGCGCAAAAATAGGCGTCGGCAGGGTAAGAATACTTGAAGACCTCAATAGAATGAACGAGTTTCAAGAGGGCGAAATACTAGTAACAGACAACACAAACCCAGATTGGGAGCCTGTTATGAAAAAAGCGGCGGCTATCGTCACAAATAGAGGCGGAAGAACTTGCCACGCCGCTATCGTCGCAAGAGAGATAGGCGTTCCGGCTCTTGTTGGAGCGATAGGCTCTACCGATATGGTTGAAGACGGACAAATAATAACCGTAAGTTGCGCCGAGGGCGAGACAGGATTTGTATATGACGGCGCTTTGGAGTATGAGATTGAGACGCTAGAGCTTGGCAACCTACCAAAACTAAATACAAAAATCTATATGAACATCGGCGACCCTCAAAAAGCGTTTTCGTTTAGCCATATTCCAAACGACGGCGTAGGTCTTGCGAGAATGGAGATGATTATTCAGCATACTCATGCACACCCGTTGGCTCTTAGAGATATGGAGGGCGGCAAAATCGATATAGCCGACATCGAAGAGATCAAAAAAACAATGGCGGGATACGACTCTCCAAAAGACTTCTTTATCAAAAAAATTACTGAGGGTGTAGGCATGATAGCCGCCGCTTTCTATCCAAAGCCTGTAATAGTAAGAACATCAGACTTCAAATCAAACGAATACAAAGAGATGCCGGGCGGTTCTGAGTATGAGCCGCACGAAGAAAACCCAATGCTAGGTTACAGAGGCGCTAGCAGATACTACTCTGAGCAGTACAAAGAAGCGTTTGAATGGGAGTGTCAAGCTCTGAAATATGTTAGAGACGAAATGGGTCTAACAAATATGAAGCTAATGGTTCCATTTGTAAGAACGCCTGAAGAGGGCAAAAAAGTGCTTGACATCATGAAAGAGCAAGGGCTTGTTCAAGGCGAAAACGGACTTGAAATATATGTAATGTGCGAGCTTCCGTCAAACGTAATCTTGGCGGACGAATACCTAAAAGTCTTTGACGGCTTTTCTATAGGCTCAAACGACCTTACACAACTTACTTTGGGCGTGGATAGAGATAGCGAACTTGTCGCGCACGTATTTGATGAAAGACACCCTGCGGTAACAAAAATGTTCAAAATGGCTATCGGCTCTTGCAAAGAAGCCGGCAAATATGTCGGTATCTGCGGACAAGCGCCGTCAGACTATCCGGAGGTTGCAGAGCTGCTAGTTAGAGAGGGAATAACGTCTATATCTCTAAATCCAGACAGTATCATATCAACCTGGCAAAATGTAGCCGCAATAGAAGCGGAGTTAAATAAATAATGGAACAAAAATCGGCGATTAGTTACTTCTACTCAGTATTTGTAGCCGCTATATTAGGCTCTATAGCCATCTATTTATATGCGGGGTGGATGGGTGTTTATCAAGCAAACATCCTCTCCGTTTTGGAGTTGTCTCTATCGTTTGATAACGCCGTAATAAATGCGCTAATACTAGTAAATATGACTGTTTTTTGGCGAAAGATGTTTATCACATGGGGTATGCTTATCGCCGTGTTTGGCATGAGGCTTCTGTTTCCGGTACTTATCGTATATACGACAACTGACCTTGGTTTTATAGAAGCGTTTACGCTCTCGGTCAACAACCCGTCCGCGTATGAGACTATTATCCAAAACTCACATCATATTCTGATGAGTTTTGGCGGGACATTTCTTTTGATGGTGTTTTTGACCTTTCTTTTTGATGAAGAGAGAGAGGTGCACTGGATAGCCTTTATTGAAAAAAGAGCCGCTAAGTGGGCGTCTCTTGGCGAGATAAAAATAGCTTCCGTTATGATTATTATGTCTGTTATTGGCTACTTTGCGCCGAGCGAAGTACTTGCAGGCGAGCGAGTGCTTACGATAGACAAATCAGAGATTATTCTCGGGATGGTCTATGGGGTGACGCTATTTGTTATTATCGAGCTAATCAGAGGCATGCTTGAGGGCAAAGACGAAGCTGAAAATGAGATTGAAGGCGTCAAAAAAGAGGCTCAAGCAAACGCTATAAAAGGCGGCTTTGCATCTTTTTTATATCTTGAGCTTATCGACGCCTCTTTTTCTTTCGACGGAGTCCTTGGAGCCTTTGCAGTTACCCAAAATATTATCATCATGATGATTGGTCTCGGCGTTGGAGCCTTTGCGGTAAGATCGCTAACGCTTCTTTTGGTCGATAGACAAACCGTGCAGGAGTACAAATACCTAGAGCATGGGGCTATGTGGTCTATTGGAATGCTTGCGGTTAGTATGATTATTCAGATTTTCGTTCATCTGCCTTCAGTTGTTATTACGACGATTGCGATACTACCTATTACAGTCGCGTTTATAAACTCAGTCCAAATAAACAAAAGACATAAAGTGGTTTAAAAAAACCTAAGACTCTCCTGTATTTACGTGGGTAGCTTCGGTGGTTTGCAAAGGACTATAATCCCCAAAGAAATCAATACAAAAAAATATAAACCTATATTCCTAAAATAGCTAACATACGCTACGAATAAAAAGGATTTGCAGATGAGTAAAAAGCGAACTGTCTACGCAACAGAATTTAAGACCAGGCTAGTACTTGAAGTTTTAAAAAGCGACAAGACAATAAATGAGATTGCAAGCTCATATAATGTGCTACCAAAAAACCTAATTGAAGAGTACCAAAGGAGAATGGGTTAATATTGCACTCGGTGGAGCTCTTGGCGGTATCGGGTATGGATATGCTGTTTATGCAGGAAATTACAATTGGAATACGGCAAAGTTTGCAGGTAACGTCGCAACCGGCGCTTTAATTGGCGGCACGTTCGGCGCCGCTGGAGCATTGGCAGGCGGAGGACTTTCGCTTGGTGCAAACGTTTGGAGAGCTAATAGCTTTTTGGCGAATTTTGGAGTTAATTTGGGCTGGAGACAATAAAGTTTGAACTACCAAGAAATTTTATATAATGTTTGAGCTAATCACTGCAATAGTAGAAGCCATAGGCGGATATATCGGCGGTAAATATCAGGCGCAAAAAGTTACAAGACTGGTTGCGTCTGGTTTGATTGGTATCGCTTTCTTTAGCCTATATACGGCGGCTCTTTTGTATGAAAATATTAAATCAGAAAAAATCATAGCTATTAGTGAAATAATATCAATATTTTTATTTTCAATTATTACTTTTATATTCATATATATTATATTGCATATTTATGACTTTACCCGCAAAAGCAAACGGTAGCTTTTGATATTATATTTAAGTTAAGCATTTGTGATTTCGTGTTAAGTAAAACTTTTCTCATATTTACTTTGAAGACTAAAGATAGAACTGCCTTAGCAAATAGCACAGTTTAGTTTTTTGACTTCTTCTTAATTATTGTGTTTATAGGTATAAAAAGCAACTTTTTTGGTCTTTTATTTTTGTTATGTATAAAATTTGTAAAAGTTAATGTGATATTGTTTGTTAATATAAGCAAATATTAAGAGAGAGAGAGAGAGATAATATTTCTTGTGTTAAATAATTTTATTTGACAACAAAACATTAGGGGATTTCTATGAAAAAAGCCTTATTAGCCATTGTAAGTTGCACATTTGTTGCTACCGCCTCTTTCGCCTCTCCTTCTCAAAACGATGTCTCTAATTTGTCGCTTAATAAATCAGAAATGTCGGTGCTGTTTGGCAACGCAAAAGTTGAACAAGTTGCAATACTTAGTCAGGAAGAAATGAAGAGTACTGAAGGAGAATGGGTACCTTTTTTTAATATGGCAATCTACGGATATAGAGCATACCAGTTTTATAGGGCTGTTCCATATAGCGCTAAACTAGGCTATACGCTAGGCTTCGGTTGGGCGTCAGATCAAGCTTGGTAAAAAATATAGAATGTCGACATACACGACATTCTATACAAAACATTAAACATAATGAACCAAATATACTTTTTACAATATTTTAGTACTGGGTTTACAATTGTGCTTTTATTCATAGTAATAAAAAACAAAATCGCTTATAGTATTGATAATTCCATGATTAAAAAAAAATATATTCAATATATGGCAAGCCTAATTGTAATAATTACTTTTGGTATTGCCATTTTGAGTTTCATGAGCGGCTATGGTTTTGACGATCCATATCTGCTTATGCTATATATTATCATGATTATTCAATTGGACTATATACATTTTAGAGATAAAAAGTTTTGACAAAATGAAATAATTATAAGGAATATTCATGCTAAGTATTATTTTATTTCAGCTTTCACTAAAACCAGTTCCTATTAGCAGATATGATTTGGCGTCTACTTGGCTGGTTTGGAGCATATTTGTTGCGCTTTGTATTGCGTCAAATATAAACATGCTTGCAACAGGCGCTTCAATACCGGCTCTTATCGTAATGACGCTAATTACGTCAATTTCTATCTATACCGCCTATAGAATATTATTTTGGTGGCTAGCGAGACAAGGATTTTGGGATGGAAAGGGTAACCTTTTTGCATTAATCGTAACCTCATCTCTTGTAGATTTATTGTTCCCCATCGCTATGTATTTTGGTCTAATTCCAGTTGTTATTTTAGGGTTGTTTTCTTTTTCAATATTCTTTCAGGCGATTCGTAACGGTTTTTTATTGTCATTTTGGCAGACGATGAGCGCTATAGGCATTGCAACCGTTGGCGCTACGGCAGCTGGTATGGTTCTTTCGGCACTTGCTGGAATATTTGGTTTAACGATATAAGGAAAGTTTCTTGAAAAAAATTTTTATGCTTGCTTTGATACCGATATTTCTATCGGCAAAATCTGTTAAAATTGACGAAGTTTTAACAGAAGAAAAAAAGGTACAAGCGGATATTGGCTTGACATATATAAATATCCAGAAAAATAGCGGACAAGCGGGACTGGTAGAGTATCAGACAGCAAGCGGTGATTTTCTGACTATCCCAACATATTTGGGGGCTAGTGAAAGTCAGACGGATAGGTTAAATTATGGTTTAAATCTACGATACGGCGCCACAAAAAATCTAGAGTTGTTCACATTTGCAAATTTTTATTCGTCCATAGAGAGAACTATTGGCTTTGGGGTCTCTGATTCTAAAGCAAAAAACGGCTTTAATTCTTTTGGTCTAGGAGCCTCCTATCAAGTAAAAGCAGAGGATAAAACACCGTCACTGCTAGTCGGCGGCACGCTTGATATTTTAGAAAGAGACGAACTTTTAAAATACGATACATCACTAAAAAGCGGAACGTTTTTTATGGCGTCATTTTATACAGTCGATCCAATTGTGTTTTTTATTAAAGGTACATACGGTTATAACGCGTCCCACGCAAACAATGGACGGACGCTAGATATTGGCAATACGATTACAGTAAATCCGCAAATATATTTTGCGGTAAATCCTTATACTAGCATCAATTGGGGTTTAAGGTATCAGTACAAGCAAAAAGATAGTCTTAACGGGGTTGTTCTATCAAGCGATCAAAGCCAACTTGGTTTTTTGTTTGGCACCTCGTACGAAATGAGCCCAAAGTCTATTTTTAGTATTGACGTAGAGCATACAAATGCGCCATCTCACTCTCAAGGCTCTGTTGGTTTTAATTTTACATACAAATTTTAATGAGATATTTTTTGTTTTTGAGCTTTGCGGTCTTTGTGTGCGCAGACGTAACCATCAGGCAAAATGAATTTACCATTAAGAAGCCGATTGTTTCCTGGATTGAGGTTAGAAATCAAAATTTAGTCAGACAAAATTTTGACTATTCATGCGGTAGCGCCGCACTGTCTACCATACTATCGCATTATTATGATATGAATATCACCGAAGAAGACATATTAAGCGACGCATTAAAAGCAAAAGGCGTAAATCAAGACTTAAACGCTTTAGAAGGACAAGGCAACGGTCTTTCTTTTTACGATTTGTCAGAATTTGTAAAAGTGAAAAATTTTAAAGCTATTGGCATGGCTCTTGGATTTGAAGAGCTTAAAAAACTAAAAATACCTGTAATCGTCTTTGTAAAAATACGCAAACAAGAACACTTTAGCGCATTAAAAAAAATTGACGAGAATTACGTGTATTTAGCAGATCCATCATTTGGCAATATTCGCATAAACCATACAAAATTTAAAGAGATGTTTTTCCAAAGAGAAGACGACAAAATACCGGGAAAAATTTTGGCTATTTTGCCTGCCGACAATAGCGTAAAAATAAAAGCTGATTTTATGGATACGCAACCTTTTGGCGAGATTATTTACGAAATACTAAAAAGACCTCTAAAAAAATAGGATATAAAAAAAGGGGCGGTCTAGAATGACATTTACTTAAGCTTTTTATTCGTATACGCCAAGCCCCCCACCACCATTGACTTAAGCATATCAGCGCCAAATTCCGTCATTCCCGCGTAGGCGGGAATGACGATTTTCTTAAGTCAATGGCGTTGACCCCTCCCCTTTTTTTTACCAAAGCATTAATTATGGCGCGACAAGCTTGCTGTAAGCGTAAATTAAGCCGATGAACTGTTGCTGTAAGTTTAGTTCAAATTTTCAATAGAATTTGCACAACTTTGCTTAAGTAAGCGCTATTCGAGCCTTGTTCCTTTATATTAAGTCTTAAAGCTACACAGAGCCACGTTTAACTCCTCCGTCAATACATGCAGATGTTCAGCCGCATGCACTGCCTCTTCTACACTTCTAGCGTTTTTGGCGCTTATCTCTTCAATATCGCCCATATCGGATACTACTAAGTGTCCAGTTTCACCACGTATTTTTATATCAAGGCGCTATACCTATCCTAGCATTCCCCCCTCTTTTAAAAACTGCGAAGGCTCATAGCTCGCTTTTTTGATACGGTCATATTTTGCATACGATAGCGTAAGTTTGTCTTTGGCGCGTGTCACAGCCACATAAAAAAGCCGCCTCTCTTCTTCAATGCTGGAGCCTTTGGCAATTAGCTTACGATTTGGAAAACGCCCGTCCATCAAATCGATAATAAACACCTCTTTAAATTCAAGCCCTTTTGAAGCGTGCACACTCAAAAGATTGACCCCCTCACCCTCGGTCATTTCGCCAGCCCCAAGTATCATTGCGTTCAAAAATCCCGCCTTATCATCATAATGCGAGGCTAGATTTGCCAGTAAAAAGTTTTTTCTATCAATACGCTCAACAGCCTTTTCAAACTCTTTTTCATCTATCGTCTTATCTTTTGCCGTCGCTCTTCGTCTTGCTAAAGTATTTTTGATTTCAGTATAAAGCGCGCTTGTTTTGATGACGTCTACGGCGTTTTTTGGATTTTTAATTTTTGCCAAACGGTGCATCAAAGAGTAAAATTCGCCAAAAAATATAGCGGCTTCTTTGTTTAGCTTTGGGTGTTTAAGCACCGGATTTGCCAACACCCCCTCCTCTAGCCCAAGCTCTCTAAAACGGCTAATGCTCCCAAGCTCAAAAAAATCATCAAATAACCCAACTTCATGCTTTCTTCTCTCAAACGGATTTTTAATCTCCATATTTGGATGAAACAACCCTTGCGTAATAGAGCCGCCGCCAAGAAGCGTCAATGCGTCGCAAAGCTCTTTTGCGGTAGCTCCGCCAACCCCGCTTGCGTACTCAAATACATTGATAAAAGCCAAAATATCTTTTGAATTAACAGACATCGTCAAAAGATCAAGCAACGCCTTAACCTCTTTTGCCTCAAAAAACCCTACGCCACCCTTTCTTTTGCACTTAATGCCGTGCTCTCGGAGAGAAGCCTCTATGCCGTCCGCCGATGAGTTGTTGCGAAAAAGCACGGTTATCTCATCAAGCGTCGTCCTTGACTCTTTAATTAAGTCCGATATTTTTTTGTACTGGTCAAACACCTCGTCAAATATAAGAAGTCTAGGCGAATGCGCCTCTTCAAGGCGTACAACCTCAAGAGTTTTTGGATAAATCCTATCGTTGTGACGTATCGCCTTATCTGCAATTTGAAGTATTTTTACCGTGGAGCGGTAGTTTTTTGTAAGCGTAAATACGTTTGCATTCTCTTTTGTATCGCCAAAGCCCGCTATAATGGAGATATTGGCACCGTTAAAGCCGTAGATACTCTGGTCATAATCGCCCACGCAAAAAAGAGATTTTGGTTTTACAGACTCCACCAGTCTATTTTGCAGATTATTTGTGTCTTGATACTCGTCCACCAACACCTCGAAAAAACCGCTGATTTTCCCCTCGTCGCAAGCCTTTGAGGCTTTAATCAGTAAGTCGCTAAACCCCAAAAATCCACACTCCTCTTTTTGCCTCTCAAACTCCTCAAAAATCTTTATATAGATATTTTCATGCTCAAGTTGCGCGGCGGCGCTCACCTCCAGCCAATCTTTGAGACGAGGAGTGCAAGAGGCGTTAAAAGATTCGTAAAAATCATACAGATACCCAGCGGAATAAGGCTTATTGTCATAAAACTTTACCGTGTTCATATACCGCTCATGTATCGCATTAAAAAGCGTTTTTAGTTCACCGGGCTGCTTTAGCGTCATATTTGGATATAAAGCTTTTAGCCACTTGTAGCTGACGGCGTGAAAGGTGCCCGCCTGAATCTTCTCCACCTCTTTTTTATCAAAAAACTTTGTTAACCTCTTTACCATCTCCGAGGCGGCTTTGTTGGTAAAGGTCAAAAGTAAAATATTTTCCGGTTTTACGCTGCGCTCTAGCAGATAGTAGATACGCGCCACGATGGTGGATGTCTTTCCGGTGCCGGCGGAGGCGATGACAAGCGTGTTTCCAAACGGGGCGTTGACGGCTAGTAGTTGTTCTTTGTTTAGATTTTTATATGGCATTATGGCTTTTTTTGAGTTGAATTTTTTTAGCGGATTTTATCAGAGTCTCATATAAAGCAATCAAAATGAAATAATCGACAATCGGAACAAAAAATATGACCTGGCATTTAAACATTTCAAAAAAAGCTTGCAAATTAGGCTCTAAACAAAATTGCGAAAACTACAAAAATAATGCATTAGATTTTTTGGTCTATATGACGATTTAGCAGGTAGTCTATAAAAAAGGAGTCTACCATGCAAATCAAAGAGTCTACAACATATCAATCTTACACATTAAACACCAAAGGCTCGTTTGAGCTAGAGGGTGACGGAAAAGGCGGCGGACTGTCTGAAAAACTAAAAGAAGATATAAAAAAAGGCGAGGTGTCCGGCAAAACTATCTCAGGGGCTTATCTACTTGAGTTTAACATGAAAATAGCCTCTTACGCCAAAGAGTCCTACACAACCCAAGGCTCTATCTTTGACACAGAAGAGGTCAAAAAGTTAATGAAAGATTTGGATCTTTTGAAGCTAGGATACGAGGGCAAGCCTATAGAGGAACTCTCAAGCGACGAGGCAAAAGCACTTGTAAATGAAGACGGATTTTTTGGCGTTAGCAAGACGGCACAAAGAATAGCCGACTTCGTCATAAACGGCGGCGGAAAAGATTTGGCTATGCTAAAAGCGGGAAGGGACGGAGCCGCAAAAGGCATGAAAGACGCCGAAGCGGTATGGGGCGGCAGACTAGCCGATATATCTTACAAAACGCTAGACAAGGCTTTGGAGCTTATCAATAAAAGGATTGAAGAGTTGGGTGCTAATGCGCTTGATGTGGAAGCGTAATGATTTTTTGAAGATTAATTACCGCCCTTACGCATTTTGTGTGTGTAAAAACCTCTATGTTTTTGTCGTCTATACGGGCTTTTGCTCGCATAGACGCTATTGCATCACCCCCAAAACATAAACCACCCCAATCCCGCAAAAAGTTCCGCCCATTACCACCCACATTATCACAAAAGCCGCCATGATAGAGAGCGAGGTGACAAAGAAGGAGACGAGAAGCTTTGTTTTGACGCGCTAGACGCTTTTTATGTCGCTACCGGCTAGCATCAAAAATATATTGCGGGCAAGATGTAGGATTTGAGGGTTCCGAAACTCTTGATGAGAGCGGGGTCAAAAACCATTGCGTTGCCTATCGCCATCATCGAAAAGTAGATAATAACGACGGGTGGCACAAACTCAAATAGTTTTGCGCCTGAGCGTTTTTCTACGGTTTTGATGAGAACCACGATAAAACAAGCGTAAAAACAAAAAAATATGGATTTGAAATAGTATTAGGCAAGAGCGTTATCTTTGCTTGGAGGTCTCTATTTTACTATCTTTCCTCTTCGCACAATGCAGTGTAAAATAGCTCAAAAAAGGAGATTTACCAAAATTTTATATTAGAGCTCTCCTAAAACCTATTCGTTTTTAGTGGCGTTTGCATCGTTGTGGTAGATGTCAATGAAATTGACATAGGTTTTAGGAGAGGTCTATTAAAAGGGGACGGGCTACTTTTTAATAAAGATGTTTTGCTGCACTTTAATACATCTGCGCAAAGGTGGTTATGTATGAAAAAGTAGCCTGTCCCTTTTTGTCCATTTTCTATTCCCGCTTTTTTTGAAGAGGTTATTCTCAATACCCAATCCTCGTTTTAATGGTTGTTTGTGGAAACGTATTTGCCATCCTTAACTCCAGTTTTTAGTTAATTTAATAGTGTCGCTTTTTGGTCTGCACTCTTCTGCTATTTTTCCAATATCTATCATCACAGGCACTTGAGCGGCAAGCCCCGCAAATATGCAACTTCCTGTTGGCAAAATAGGCAACGCCTCAAAAGAAACTTTGTCTAAGTATGAGATTGTTTTCTCTACGGCTTCAATGTCCTTGTTGTTTATCAATCTATGTAGGAAATAGTTGTGGAGCTGAGAGATTATAGTTGATGAAATATCCGACGGTCTTTGGCTGGCTATTGTCAAAAATACTCCGAATTTTCTACCTTCCTTGATTATTTCCTCAAATGTTTCAAGTCGGTAATCTTTCCAAGTTTCGCTTTCTCGGCTTGACTCATAGGACAAAATATTATGCGCCTCATCTACTATAATGTTGAGATAGCTCGTATTTGATTTTTTATATTTTTCTTTCTGTTCTTCGTATAGTCTTTTAACAATTAGCATTGGAATTGTTTTTTTCATTTCAGTATTAACATCATTCAAGTTTACAATTACAAAATTACTTGTTTTTGGAAATATTTCCGACTTTTCCGCACTTGCATTGAATACTTTTTCAATGTCTTTTTGCTTGCTTTTTAGCTTATTAATTGCTGGTGCCACATGTTCATTTTGAGCTTTATCGTTATAAATATCATGGACTATTTGCAAATACAAGAAATCTATCAGTTTAGTTATAGCATTATCTGGAAACTCGTAGTTAGTAGCATTTTTATACAAGTTAGTTTCCATGATTTCATCATCATTGACTTGTCTCATTGGTTGAACACCTTTTTTAAAAAAGTATTTAAATGAACTATTCCACTCCAAACCTTCTATCAAATTATCGTTATTTGTTTCATTAAGTATTGAGCCAAGATAATCAACTAGCATGTGTGCTTTTTCTTTATCAACCATCTTTAGGACTTTTTTAATACGACTTTGCAAAGTATTTTTAAAATATTGTAACCATTCACCACCCCAAAACAACAAAGGAACCAAAGTTGCTTAATAAACAC
>DZAX01000048.1 GCA_022729705.1 Helicobacter cetorum
ATCAAGCGACCACCCAATCAAAAGCTACAAATAACCCTTTCCTCTCCCGCACAAGTGATAGAGTCGCGGGAGGGGGGCTATCGAAAAACTCAAATCTTTAGCAGATAAAACTCATCTTTCGCACCTAATTTTAAGCGGTATGCCTTGTGAAGTCGCAGTTAAGTAGGGCATTATAGAAATATATTCGATACCGCTTGACACTAGATACTAACTTTTTTAAAATCCCTATTTAAAGGCTTTAAAAAGAGAGAAAAAATCTGTCAATAGTAGATATGGCAAATACTCATAAAATGCCTACGCTGTCGAATATAACGCTATTTAATTAGATGCGAAAGATGAGTAATTTAGCAAAAATGCGTAAAGATGGCATGGTGTAGTAACTGTATTCATTGAGATGGGCGCATTTAAAACAAAAAAAGGATGGAAAATGAAAGAAGAGGCTATCGAAGAGTTAAACGCAAAGCTATATAAGTTTCTGGTAAACACAAAAGAGTTGGAAAATATCCCTGAAAAAAATGATTTGTTAAATCTATCTGAAAAGTTAACCGAAAAAATAGATAATGCGGTAAGCAAGGACGGGGTGTTGCGAATAGGGGTTGTAGGGCAGGTAAAAGCGGGTAAATCGTCGTTTATCAACGCTTTGCTGTTTGACGGTAAAGATATATTACCCAAAGCGTCTACGCCTATGACGGCGGCACTGACGGTAATCAAATACGCTCAGACTTTGTCCGCCGAGGTTGAGTTTTACTCAAAAGCGGATTGGCAAATTATAGAGAGAAACGCCAAAGAGTTTGAGAGAGTCGTATTTGAAGTAGCAAAACAAAAACAACACAAAATAGACGAACACAACAAAAAGCTAACTATGTTTAATAAACAAAAGAGCGTTTTTTCGCAAAATACAAAAATAGAAGAGCTTGCTCAAAATCAAGAGCTGTTTGGAGAAGCGAGAAAAGCGGCGGGCGAAGCCGTATTCAGCGCTTATGAGCTTTTGCAACTTGCAAAAAAACAAAACGGTAGCTATGAGGGGTTGATAGGCTCAACAAAAAAGATAGACGGCAATATATCGTCAATATCCGATTTGGTAGGCAAGCTAAACGAGTATGTAGGCGCAAACGGCAAATACACCCCTATCACAAGAAACACAACTTTATGCCTAGACATACCGACGCTAAAGGATATAGAGCTTATAGACACCCCTGGAGTGAACGACCCTATCGTTTCAAGAGGTATGACTACAAGGGATTTTTTATCAAAATGCGATACCGTGTTTTTGCTATCTACATCGTCGCAATTTATGGGTCAAGAGGATACGGAGTTTTTGGTAAACACTTTACCCGCCGAGGGGATTACAAATATTATTTTGCTGGGGAGCAAATTTGATTCCGCGCTTGTGGATGAGTTTAAAAAATATAACGGCGATATAAAAAAAGCGATCAAAGATATTTATCAAAAACTATCAAATCAAGCGACTAATGCGCTAAAAGTCGTCATCGATTCAAATCCAAACAAACCTATAATGGAAAAAATAAAAGATAAAAAAGTGAAATTTATATCCGGCGTATGCTACAACATCGCCAAAAAAGGTCGCGCCAATCTCGACGAAATGGAGAAAGTGGCGCTTGATAACCTTGAGAAAAGATATAAAATTGAGCTTAACGAAGAGACGCTGTTTGATTTGGCAAATATCGATAATATCAGGAATGAAGATCTAGCGAACATAAAAGCGGAAAAAAACGAGATATTAGCCGGAAAATTAGAGGATTTAATAGCCGGTCAAAGCGATCAGTTTTCTAACAAATTGGACGCCCTATCGAAAGCCGTAAAAACAAAAATAAAACAGCTAGATAGCGTAGACTCAAAACAGCTAGAACAAAGAGCACAATTAATCAAAAACGGATTGGGTCAAGCCAGCGCCAAAGTAAAACAAGTTTTTACAGAACTAAGTTTTGGCATAGAGGAAGATATTAACAGACTTATCAATCTGATAAATGATAGAAGTTTTGCGTATCTTGGGGTAAGGGTTGAGGCAAAAAGCAGAGAAGAGAGTTATCGGGTAAAAATCGGAACAGAGAGTGCGTCTAGCTGGTATAATCCTTTTTCGTGGGGAGATAAAAAGAATATATACGAAACCCGCTACAAAACAATCAACTACAACGTAGCAAACGTAATCGACGCCGCCGAAAACGCCTCTATGTTTGTTAGGCTAATAAATAATGAAATAGCCGAAGCATGGAGCGAAATAGTAGATGTGCAGGCGGCAGAAAAAGAGCTAATAATGGCGGCACTGAAAGGTTTTGACCTAGAAGATGTAAATTTTGATAAAAATCTAATCATAAATCCTACAAAAAACGCCCTAAGAGCTATTCAAATCAAACCTTTGCAATTAAGAGACAAAGAGTACAGAGACGCTATAGCGAATAGTTTTTCAAGTATCGAAATTCAAGATAGCGGGATAGAGAAGTTAAAAGGCAAAGTTCGGGAGGTAATATACAAAATCTGCGAAGATATACGATCAGAGCTTGAAAACACGTTATATGTGATTAAAGCGACCTTGCAAGCAAAAGGAGATAGCTTTATAGACTCCATCAAAGAGCAGTCCCAAAAAGAGGTATCGGCAATACTAGAGGATCTAAAAAACATAGAAGACGCTAAAAAGCGATACGAAAAAACTATTGCAGACGTTACAAGCTTTCAAAACAACTTTGGGGAGGTCAAATAATGAGCAACAAAGAGAGACTATTATCGCAAATCCAAAATGTCCGTTCTTATATAAACAATAGCGACATAGAGATGCAACAGAGCTTTATCCAAAAGTTATCGGGGGTAGAGGACGCAATCAACGGCTTTTGCGTATATCTGCCGCTAGTAGGCGGCTTTAACGCCGGCAAAAGCTCGCTAATCAACTCATATTTTGGGATTAACGAGTTGTTGCCTACAAATATCATACCTGAGACGGCGGTGGCGACAGAGCTATATTTTGGCTCTTGCGAGAAAATAGAGGCGTACAAATTTGACGAACAAACGCCGATACAAACGGTAAATAGCCTCGACTTTACAAAGATAGACCAAAGCGCGACCGACTATCTCAAGGTGTATATAAATTCGCCGCAACTCCAAAAACATAACGTCATACTCGTAGATATGCCGGGGCTTGACTCAAACCTACAAAGGCACAATCGCTCTATACTTGGCTATATGGCAAAAGAGGTTAGTTTTGTGTTGGTTTTGAATATCGAAGATGGCACCGTCCGCAATAGCACTTTGGAGTTTTTGAAAGAGATAAAAGATCATAGACTAGGTTTTTTTACCGTTTTAAATAAGACAGATAAGAAATCGCCAGACGAGATAACGGAGATAAAAGAGCATATCAAACAACAACTAACGCCGATAACAGAAAATCCCCGCATAGCACTCGCATCAGCGATAGACGACCAGATAGACGAATTTCAGGAGATTATCGATGGTATAGATATTGATGAGTTTATACAAAAGCTATTTGACGATAAATCAAAAGAGACGATAAAATCTATGATATTTGACTTAAGAACAAGAAGAGACGCTATAAGCTTGGACATAAGCACTATAGACGACAAAATATCCGACCTCTTAGGCAAAACAAGGGAGATTAGTAAAGAGTTTGACAGCGAAAGACAAAAAGTAGAAAACAAATTCTCTCAAACATTACTGGCGGATACGCTAAGAGATGTTGAAAATGTTTTGCGGCTAAATATCAATACGTTAATCGAAGCGATCAATACCTCAAACGAGAGCTTAAATACAAAAATAAACGATTTGATAAGACCTCTAGTCGCCTCAAAAATCAAAAACTATTCGGAGACAATTTTTACGGAGACTATCAGAAACATCGAAATAAAAACCGACAATATGCTTGAGAGCGTAGTGGGCGCCGTCGATGTGGCTCACAAAGGTCTCTCTGTAGCAAAAATGGTTATTCCTCTGCTACCAATAACTTTTGGCGGAGTGATAACGACGGTACTCACAAAAATAAATCCTATAGTTGCCGTAGTGTCGGCTGTAGTCGGTATCGTACTCTCAAATTTTGGAGAGTCAAAACAAGAAAAAGCGGCAAGAGAGGAGCTAGATAGACAAAATCAAATCAGGCAACACTTGCAAAACGTGGTAATACCATCGATACCGGCGCAAATAGCACCGAGTATCCAAAACAGCTTGGATGAGATAAAAGATAATTTTTTTGCCGAGTTAAAACAAAAATTTGACGAAAAAACCCAAGATATACAAAACTCTCTAAAAATCGCAAAACAAGAAAAAGAGAGCAAAAAAAACGAAATAGAGAGCCATAAAGAAAAATACACAACCTTGATAAAAGAGCTAAAAAGCGAAATAGGAGAATAGCGTGGGTTTATATGGCGAAACAGAGAGCTTGGATAACAAGAGCGCGCAAAATATAGAATCCAACTTTAGCTTTGATATGAGCAAAGAGGAGCAAGATGGCTTCTTTTCAAACATAGCGCAAGAGACCTCAAAGCTCTCAAGCGATAGAAAAAACGAACTTTTTGAGCTATTTGTACAAAAGAGCGGCATTTTGAATAACTCTTCGGAGAATAAATATCTGAAAAACCCGATACTTGGAATGAGATTTTTATCTCAATTTTTTGCAAATTCCGACAAAGAGAGCGAAATAGAGAAGCTGTATCAAGAGTTTGACGATTTTGTTATGAATGATTTTGCAAAAATGTCCAATGAGATAGCCATCAAAAATCAAGCGGAGTTGTATGATAGAGCATTGACCATCAAAGAGGAGCTATATGAAGCTATTAGGTTTGTAGAGCTAGCAAACAAATCTGTAATCGGTATCGGCGGTGGCTTTTCGGCGGGTAAGTCTTCGTTTTTGAACTCTATACTAAATAGCAAAGAAGACATATTACCAGTAGATATTATTCCTACCACCGCTATACCGACATACGTTGTAACGAGCGATAAAAACGCAATATACACTTTTAATCAATATGGAGATAAAGCTTGGATAGACGAGGAGGGCTTTTTGGCTATATCACATGAGTTTAATACTATTTACAGTTTCGGCTTGTCTTCTATCATCAAAAATATCGTAGTCTACTCCAAAGATATGCCATACCAAAACATCGCCTTTTTGGACACCCCTGGATATTCAAAGCAAGACGGCTATAACCAAACAGACAAAAAAATAGCAAAAGAGTACCTAGAAGACATAGGCGCTCTTATCTGGCTTATAGACAGCGATAATGGAACTATCAGAAAAACAGACATAGATTTTTTAAACGAGCTGAAGATAAAAGAGTCCGTAAACGTCCTTTTTGTAATCAACAAAGCCGATAAAAAACCGCAAAGCGAGCTAAAACAAATAGTAGAGAGAGTAAAAGAGAGCCTAGCAAAAAACTTCAAACGTAAATTCTCCATTACAGCCTACTCGTCGCACGATAAAAAAGAGTATTTTGGCGAGGATAAAATCAAGAGATTTTGTGAAGTTGAAGATAAGACTTCGGTTCTAGGTGCTCTTCATGGGAGATTTAGGGATGTTTTTGACCTTTACGAGCTTCATTTAAAAGAAGCAAGGGAGTTCAACAAGCGAATGCTTTCGGTTAAGCTCAAGCTTATCAACGTGATACCCAAAACAAAAGATGAGTTTTTAAAAATACTAATGGCAGATATAAAAGTTTTAGTATATAGCACAATAGAGAGCGAACGGAAAACAGGGATGTGCGAGGAGGTTAAAGAAAAAGGTCTAGCACTACTTTATACAATCTTAAAAGGTATGGGCGTAAGGATGAATACGTATAGCGGATGTGAGACTAAGGGTTATGCGAATGAGGATAAATATGACGGAGAGTGGAAAAATAGCAAGCGAAATGGGCGAGGAGTTATGACTTACGACGATGGAACCAAATACGACGGGGAATGAAAAGACGGCGAGAAGAACGGGCGATGGGTTATGACTTATGCCAACAGAGTTAAATTTAATCAGGAGTGGTGCGACGGCAAACAGATTTGGAGCAAACCGAAAAAGTGGGTGCCAGGCACTCTTTTGAAACTTTTCTTATTTTTTTCTTCAAATACGGGTCAAGCGTTAAATGTTAATAAACCTCCTTCCGAAGAAAGCAAAAAAGTCTATTAACATTTAACGCTTGACCCGTATTTGATCGGTGGATTGAGTGATGATGAGCCCTTTAGTGAGGCGATGAAAATCCATCGAAGCGCCTGTGATGCAGCTATCCCTTTTGATGATTTTATCGAAGAGTATGTGGATATGGATGCAGTTTAAAACAGTGGGAAGTTTTATATTGGGTATTTTAAGAGAGAGATTAATCTCCAATAGAGGTAATATTATCTATTTTATATGTATAATATGGAATATAAACAAGGAGTTAATAATGCAAGCATTAAAAGCGACGTTTACCTTGCCTGATTTTTTATTGGCGGAGCTTTCTGAGTTTTCCCAAGAGCTCAACGAAAAAAAGAGCCATATTGTTGCGCAAGCTTTGGGACAATATTTTGATACGTTGGATCTTAAATTAGCACGCAAGCGTTCAGATGAGATTCGTAGTGGTGCAGTGCAGTCTATTGCTTTTGATTCTATTAAAGCCGAATTAGGGCTTTAATGTCTCACTATTGCCTAGAATTTCATCCTGCCGCCAAAAAAGAACTGGACAAGCTTGATTCTCAAACAAAAGTATTTTTGGTTCAATCGCTTGCCCTTTTTATCGAAAAATACGACAGTGTTTATGAAATTGAAATGATGAAACGCTCAAAGATTAAAAAACTTCAAGGTGAGTGGAGTGGATTTTATCGATTTAGACTTCGAGATTATCGGGTGATTTATGAAAAAATAAATGACCAACTTGTGATTCATATTATCAGAGTAGCACATCGTAAAGAAGTTTATTGAAATGGGAAATAAAATGCGGAGAATCATATGACTATCAAGGAAGCAATTAAATAAAAGGGGGCAGGCTACTTTTTAGCCTCGTTTTTTGTATTCCCGTTTTTCCACGCATTTTTAATGAGTGTTGCAAAAAACTCATCGCTCGCTCCATTTAAAAATATCTAATATGATGATAATATTGGCTTCGCTATCAATGAGATAAGGGATTGTGTACCCCTTTGAAGATCAAATCTCAGATATCGATATGGTCATAATAGTACGATTGTCGATATTTGTATGGAAAATTTTCAAGACTTTGAATGTGTTGTCTGAGCCCTGATTTAAATTGATTGGCTTTCTTGATACTATCTTTGGCGATATAGTCTCAAATAAACCCGAAATTTTCTTTAAAATTGGGATTATAGGCGATGTGCAATTTTTGCCTTGCACTCTTGATCGATTTGCCGCCACATCTCATCATGCGATACACACTGCACAGTGCCATTTCTATATTTTTCTATTGCATCGCCGACCCGTTTTTTTGCCTCTTCAACACTGATAGAAGAATGACCGTTATCGACCATCTCACCCAAGAGTTCACGCAGTTTTTCTTGGATATTTATACCGCTTTGAACCAGTTGCTCATATAGGCTATCTTGTATTTCGAGATGTATAGTGTGCATGGGCTATCCCTATGAAATGACATTTTGTTATTAGAGTATTATATACCTATATCAGTTTGAGTTGAATAAATTGGGAAAACGGCGACAGGCTATTTGAGGCTGTATATCAACTACGATTTTATACAAGACAAAATAGCGTATCTCTATTTTTTGTAGGCATACCAGCCAAACCATCATCAAGCAGGGGCTTGCGGTTTAAGATTACCAATGTACCGACGATAGCAGGGGGTGTCAGGCACTCTTTTGCACTTTTGCATCGGCAATACCATGTTCAAGTATGAAGCGGACGCTGAGATGATGAATCTGATAAAATGGGATTCGCTTACCATCGGAAACC